>CAXUNR010000011.1:0-83044 GCA_964252655.1 uncultured Acidobacteriaceae bacterium | reverse complement strand
CGAGAGGGCGGAGCTGGGGGTGGAGTTCAGGCCGGAGCCGAGGAGCTCGACTTCGCCTCCGGGGAGGACGGCGGCGGGGCGGAGATGGGTGAGGGTCGGCATGCTGCTTCAAAGGTAAATGAAAGACAACGGCAAAGGCGTCCTGACGCCGGACGGGCGCCACTTCGTGGGGTGTTGGACGCTTCGCGTTTGGCTTAGAAGCGGACGAGGATGAGGTGGCCCAGGGTCAGGGCGAGGTGCCCACAGCCAAAGGCGAAGAGCCCTGCGGCCAGGTCATCCAGCATGATGCCCGTGCCGGTGGGGAGACGCTCGAGCTGTCGGATGGGTGGGGGCTTGGTGATGTCGAAGAGGCGGAAGAGCAGCAGGGCGAGCAGGGCGTGCGGCCAGTTGGCGGGGATGGCGATCAGGGCGACGAGCTGGCCGGCGACCTCGTCGATGACGACGTGCCCGGGGTCTTCACGGAGCGATTCGCGGGCCACGACCGTGGCGGCCGGGATACCGACGAGCGTGGCGAGGACAGCCGCGGCAAGCGTCCAGGCGGCAAGGTGCTGCGGATGCAGGGCGTGAGCGGCCCCGTACCAGAGCAGCACGGCGGCCACGGAGCCGTAGGTACCCGGGCCGGGACGCAAGAGGCCTGCGCCGAAAAATGTAGCGACGGTCCAGGCCCAGGGAGTTTTGTGCGGAAGTTGCCGAAGGTCGATGCGGGGCTGCTTAGCCATCGCTATCGTTGGTGCTGCGGCTCTGACGGTCGCGCAGGCCTTCGAGTTCGTCGAGCAGGTCGGGGTCGTGGATGGGGGAGCTGATGACGTAGCCGCCGGAGGCCCACTTGCCGAGGTCGAGGATGCGGCAGCGGTCCGAGCAGAAGGGAAAGTCGGGGTCGGCGGCGAGGACGACCTTACGGCAAGTGGGACAGAAGAGAGCTTTCGGAGAGGCCATGGCTTTGCGCTTTAGAGGGTTGAAGAACCGTGGCGCTTGAGGCCGGCCGCTTCGAGCTGCTGGACGGTGATGTTGTTGAGCGGGATCGAAGTGCCGGCGAGGGCGGATGGATCTGGAACCTGCTCAGGAGTGAGTATGCCAGCGTCGAGCATGGCGTTGTTGGCTTCGTCGGTGGAGGCGAAGGCGTACTCGTAGAGCTCGGAGCTGTTGTGCGCGTTGCCGACGCGGACGCGTGTGCTGGCACCCTGCTGGAACATGCTTAGGGTGAGTTCGGCCAGGGCGGTCTTGAGGGGTGCGCCATCGGGGCCATTCTGCTCTTCGACTTCGTCGATCGAGGGATCTTTCGGCGACTCAAGGCTGGCGGCCAGATGCTCGGACTCTTCGACCTGCTCGGCCCCGGAGGTGAGGGCCTGGTCGGATTGGTTGGTATGGGTGGGCATGTATGGATTATAGGCTTCTGGGGCAGCGTGGTTGGGCTACGAATCCCGGGGATTGAAGAGCTTTGAGGTCCGGATGCTTGTGAAGTCTCTGGTGTCGCGAGTCACAAGGGTCAGGTTATGTTCATGATCGCGAGTGAGCTGTCTTGTGCACGGCAATCATGTCTTCCATCTCCGGGCTGCACTCGATCAGATCGTTCACCGAAATCACAGGATTGACCTCGACGATCGCGAGCCGAAACTGTGATGTAGTGTGCCAAGCGTTTACAGGTGGGTTCCGCGGACTCAGCCCATGTACTGTTGATGTAGCCATTCGCAACTCCAGTGGGGGGAAGTCGCCTGGCTGAACTCGTGTTTTAGTCATTACTCTCAAAAGACAGGCAGCAGTTACTCCAAAATGCGGGCCACAACGTCGTAATCATGCGACTCCGTAATCTCCGCACGATAAAACGTACCCGGAACCAGCGCCTCATGCGGGCCGAAATCATTAATCAGCACCTTGCCGTCAATCTCCGGGGCGTGCAGCATGGTGCGGCCTTCCCAGAGTAGGTCGGTTTCTTCGCTCGGACCCTCAACGAGCACGTCGACAACACGGCCAACCCAGGCCGTTTTCGCCGCGGTCGAGATGCGCTGCTGAAGCTTCATCAGCTTGCGGTGGCGCGCCTGGATGATGCGCCTGGGCAGCTTGTGCTCGGCGGGTAGATCAAACGCTTTTGCACCCTCTTCGTCGGAGTAGGTGAAGACGCCGAGCCAGTCGATCTTGGCTGCCTGGACGAAGGCGAGCAGCTCGCTGAAGTCGGCTTCGGTCTCGCCGGGGAAGCCGACGATGAAGCTGGTGCGGATGACGATGCCGGGAACGAGCTCGCGGGCGCGGGCGATCAGGTCAAGAAAGATCTGCGCGGTGCCGCCGCGCTTCATGGTCTTAAGCACCGAGGCCGAGGCATGCTGCAACGGCACGTCGAGGTACTTGGCGATGGTCTCGTGGCGCGCCATGGTCTCGAGCAGGCGCGTGGTCACCTTGTTGGGATAGGTGTAGAGGAAGCGCAGCCACTTAAGTCCGGGAAGAACGGCGAGCGCATCAAGCAGCTGCGCAAGGCCGTCCGCCAGGCCCAAGTCCTCTCCGTAGCAGGTGGTGTCCTGGCCGATCAGCGTGATCTCGCGCACGCCCTGCGCGATCAGGTTCTGCGCTTCGGACAGAATCGAACCCATGCGGCGCGAGCGGAACTTGCCGCGCAGCTGCGGGATGATGCAGAAGCTGCAGGGATGGTCGCAGCCCTCGGCAATCTTGATGTAAGCCGAGGCACGCGGAGTGGCGAGAATGCGCGGGGTCTCGTCCGAGTAGAGATAACTGGGGAGCGTGGCAGAGGCGCCGTCCCAGGACTCGCGGGAGAAGCGGCCAGCCTGCTCGCGGGCCAGGCCTTCAGGACGTCCTTGTAAAGGCTGTGCTGGTCCAATCGGGGTCTCCGGAGGTGTGGTGGAGACAGGTGTAGTGGTGCCGAAGTCTGCCAGCGATTCCACGATTTGCAGCTGCGGCGCGATGGTGTCCACCAGGGGGCGGGAGTGCTGGTTCACCGCGGACGGGGCTCGATGGATGAGGGTAGACTCCGCAGCATCGGCGGTGCGCGAACCACCCGAGATGTTCTGGCTCGGGATGTTTTGGTGGGTGTCGCGGGCTACCGTGGTTTCGTTGACCAGGGAGCCTTCGAGGAGCGCCAGGTCGTGCTGGGTGTGGGCGTCGATTGAGGGCTGGCCGAAGTCCTGGGGGAGGATCTGGAAGGGGGAGTCGCTCTTCGGGAAACCCGCGGGAGAGAGGCCGGCGGCAGAGAGGATGGCTTCGAGCTCGCCGGTGCCGACCACCGCGTCAACCTCCGGGATGTTCTTCCGGATTTCGTCGCGGTAGCGCTCGACGAGGCAGCCGGCGACGACGATGCGGGTCGCCTTGCCGCCGTGCGCCTGCTTGTGCTGCACCATCTCGAGGATGGTGTTGACGGACTCCTGCTTGGCGGAGTCGATGAAGCTGCAGGTGTTGATGACGATGATCTCGGCGTCTTCCGCGCGCTGGGTAAGCTCGGCGCCGTTGTGGTGAAGTAGCCCCATCATGACTTCAGAGTCGACCAGGTTTTTGGGGCAGCCGAGAGAGACGAAGCCTACTTTGGGCTTGACGGGGGCGGAGGTTGCGGGTTCCAGAAGGGCTTCGGACATCACTCTTTATTGTAGAGGCAAAGCAAGTGCGCCCTGACGCCGGGCGGGCGGTGCTTTGCACGGTTCTGGACGCTGCGCGTGGGACTACGGCCAAAGCATTTTGATGGCGATCACAATGAGCACGGCGGCAAAACTTCTGCGCAGGGTGACGTCCGAGAGGCGCTGAGCCCAGCCTCCGCCGATCCAACCCCCGACGGCGAATCCTATAGAAACAAGAATGGCGAGCCGAAGATCGACATTGCCATCCTTCCAGTAGCGCCAGAAGGCAAAGACGCCGATGGGCAGCAGCAATGCGCCGAGCGAGGTTCCCTGGGCCTTGTGCTGGCTCATGCCGTAGAAGAGGACCAGCACGGGGACAAGAAGTGCGCCGCCACCAATGCCGACCAGCCCGGAGATGATGCCGATGAAGACGCCGAGCAGCAGACTTGCGGTGGTGGTCATGGATTACTGGTTCCTGGACTTTTCCGCGGTTTCGGCGAGCAACCGGGTATAGAGCTCGATGGTTTGCTTGGCGATGGTCTGCCAGGCAAACATCTTCTCAACCCGCTTGCGGCCGGCCTGGCCGAGAGCTTTGGCGCGGGCGGGGTCGGCGAGTAGAGCCTGGATGGGGTCGGCGAGGTCGCGGGCGAACTGCTTGGGGTTATCGGGGAAGGTGGTGACTGGATCGGCGGTGAAGGGGACCAGGTGGCCGGTTTGCGGCTCGTCCGTTTCGCCGGGAACGACTACCTCGAGGATGCCTCCGACCGCAGAGGCGACGACGGGCGCGCCGCAGGCCATGGCTTCGAGGTTGATGATGCCGAAAGGCTCGTAGACGGAGGGGCAGCAGAAGACGGCACAGTGAGAGTAGAGCTGGATGGCTTCAAGTTTGGAGACCATCTGCTCGATCCAGACGACGTTGTGGCCGGTGCCGGTGGGATCGTCGGTGTGAAAGGCGTGACCACCTTCCGGAGTCGTGATGTCGTCGAGATGCGCGGGCTTTGAGCCGGGCGTGGATTTGCGCAGGGCTTCAACTTTTTCGCGCATTTCAGTGGCGATCTCGGGGGTATCGGGCGCGCCGGCGCAGAGCACGACCTGGGTGCCGGGGGGGAGATGGCGGACGGCGTCTACGAGGTGGACGACGCCTTTCTGACGCGTGATGCGGCCGACGAAGAGGACGTAGGGCCGGGTGGGATCGACGCCGTATTTTGAGAGGGCGTCGGTGGCCTCGGTGTACTGATATTCCTCGAGATCGATGCCGTTGTAGATGACGTGGATGCGGGCGGGGTCGACGTCGGGGTAGGCGCGCAGGATGTCGGCTTTGGTGCCGTTTGAGACGGCGACGATGGCATCGGCATCGAGGATGGCGGTCCGTTCCATCCAGGAGCTCATGGCGTAGCCGGAGCCGAGTTGTTCAGCCTTCCAGGCGCGCAATGGCTCAAGCGAGTGGGTGGTGAGGACGAAGGGAATGTTGTAGAGCTTTTTGGCCAGGAAGCCGGTCATCGAGGCGTACCACGTGTGCGTGTGGACGATGTCGAGGGCACCGAGCTCTTTCATGGTGGAGAGATTGAGGGCGAGCGCGTCGACGGCGGCTTTGAATTTGGCTTTGGAGTCGCCGGTGATTTCAGGCGGGGGAACATCTCCGCGAACTTGAAGGTTAGGAAGGTCTTCGTGCTGCTCGCCCCAGCAGTGCACCTCGACGTCAACCGGCTGACCTGCTGCCGAGCTGCGCGCCAGCTCGCGCGCCAGCTCGCGCGCCAGGTATTCGACGTGGACGCCGGCTCCGCCGTAGACGTTGGGTGGATATTCCCGTGTGATAAGGCCGACCCGCATAGTGCTCCCCTTGAGACTTCCAGGGGAAGCATACAGGATGAGGGAAGGAGGCTCGACGCTAGATGATTTTGAGCAGAAGGAGAATAAGAACGATGGTAAGAACAAGCGAAAGTCCGCCGCCCCCATAGTAGCCCAGGCCAGGGCCCATGCGATAGCCACCAAAACCAAACAGAAGAATTAGAACGATGACCAAGATCAGCATTGAATGAGCTCCTTTTCCGCAATCACCGCGTGATTGAGTGAAAATTATTATGCAAGATGCAAAGTAGATGTGTCGCTATAAGTTCTGGCAGTGGCCTGTTTGTATATGGCGCGAAGAATGAGGGAATGCGCAAACGGAACGGCTACGGCGCTGCGGTATGGCTAAGGCTGCATGTTCTCGGACAGGTCATTTTGGGATAGAGTCCAAACTGTTTTCTGGGTTTCTGCGCATGGCTCACTTGCATTCTTTGCCTCAAGAGACGATTCTGCATCAAACAGTTATGAGCGCACAAGATCCCACCGCGGACTACCGCAAGTATCCGAAAGGCCCAAACTTTTTGGGCATTGTCATTGGTTCCTGCGTAGTGATTCTCATTGTCATCGTTGCTAGCCTTTTTTTCTTAAAACACAACGCGTCGAAGGTAATTCCACACGCGCATACGAATGAACCGAATTCCTACGTTCGGCCACTGTTGCCGTCTTCCAACATGCTCGCTTCCTGACGTTTCGCTTGACCGTTCGCGAGTGTCTAGCCGTGCCTGTCGTACTGATTCTGGGCAGAGCGTATCTCCGGTTGGTAAACTTACCCTAGTATGGCCTTTTCGTTTTTTGGACGTAAGAACCCTCGGTCTGATGAGGCTCCCCCAACTCTTGAAGAACAGAAGGCAGAAGAAGCGACGCTCGCGCCGCCAATCACGCCTCAGTCTCCAGAGGAGCCGCGACGCGGTCTTTTTGATCGCATGCGGCAGGCGGTTACGCGCACCCGCGAGACCTTCTCGGAATCCATCGGCGGTATTATTGCACTCACCCGGGAGGTGGACGAGTCTACCCTTGTCTCGCTCGAGCCGCTTTTGCTCGCCGCCGATGTCGGTGCGGTTACTACGGCCATGGTGCTCGAGGGGCTACGTCAGCGCGCTCTCCGCGTAGGCATTGAAGGTGGCGGGCAACTCAAGACGCTGCTCAAAGCTGAGCTGCAAAAGGTTCTCGACGGGGTAGCCCGGCCTGTGATTCACCCCGGGGTCCCGCCTGAAGTGATCATGATGGTCGGCGTAAACGGCACTGGAAAAACTACGACCACAGGCAAGCTTGCCGCGTATTTCACCGCGCAGCACCGTACCGTGCTGCTTTGCGCTGCGGACACCTTCCGCGCCGCTGCCATCGAGCAGCTGGAGGTGTGGGCCACGCGCTCCGGCGTGCCGCTGATCAAGACCAAGCAGGGCGGCGATCCCTCCGCGGCGCTTTATGACGCCTGCTCTGCAGCCAAGGCTCGGGGGTCCCAGGTGCTGATTGTCGACACAGCCGGCCGCCTTCACACCAAGACGGACCTGATGAAGGAGCTGGACAAGATGCGCCGGACGGCTGACAAGCTGGTGCCCGGCGCGCCACACCAGACGCTGCTCGTCATGGACGCCACCACCGGCCAGAACGGGCTTACCCAGGCGCGGCTTTTCACGGAGGCGGCCCGCGTGACCGGGATCGTGCTGACCAAGCTGGACGGAACGGCCAAAGGCGGCATTGTGCTTGCCATTGCTACGGAGCTGGGCCTGCCCGTGGTTTATGCCGGCACCGGTGAAAAGTTGGAGGATCTGATTCCTTTCGATAGCAAATCGTTTATCGACTCTTTGATCGACTGACGATAGGCTGAGTTCATCTTCGGAGTTAGTCGCTTCCATGAGTGCTACGCCACTCTTTCTTACCTCTGCCCGTCTGACTTTTCGCTACTGGACCGAGGCCGACCTCCCGCTTGCCTTCTCTCTTTGGGGCGACCCGGAGGTGGCGTACTATCTTGGCGGTGTTCCTTTTCGCTTGACGCGACTCGTGACAAACTTCAGGTGGAGATGGATCGTCCGCAGCGCTTTGGCGTTCAGTACTGGCCGATCTTTTATCGTCCCACCGGCCAGTTTGCCGGGTGCTGCGGGCTGCGTCCCTTTCGTGACGAGAGCCGTGTCCGCGAGCTTGGTGTTCACATCGCCCGCCCTTTCTGGAGCGAGCGCCTCGGCGAAGAGGCCGCCCGTGCCGTGATCGGGTATGCCTTCGACGAGCTTCAGCTCGAAGCTGTCACGGCCGGCCACAATTCCGGCAATTCACACTCAAAAGCGCTGATCGAGCGACTTGGCTTTACTTACACCCACTTGCAGCCCTAGGGGCCGCTCAACCTGGATCACCCCTTCTATCGGATGGAACGCTCTGTCTGGGGCGAAGCCGCGCCCCTGAGTAGAGCGAGTGCTCCATCCCGGTCTGAGGGTGGATGAGTTTTTTTGGGGCAAGCGGACGTGCTTCGGCAAGAGCGGTTCGAGGTTAGAGCAGAGTTGTGCTTCCCCACCTCAGACGGTGTAGCTGCCTGAGATGGGGCAACCTTGATTGTTGTGCTTAGCGCTTGGTCTCGACAGCTGCCTCGTACGCCGCCTTGCCAATCCTCGCTATCACGCCTTCCCGCACTGCCAGCTCTGCGGTCGAGTCCGTCACAAACACTGCCACGGCCAGCCGCCGTCCATCCGGCAGCGTGATGAGGCCGATGTCGTTGGTCGCGTGTGCCAATCCGTTATCGACATCCGATGTGCCCGACTTATGCGCCACCTGCGTCCCGGCCGGCAGGTCCGCCCCGAGACGCTTGGTGTTCGTCCCAACCGTCATCCACCCCAGCAACAGTTCCGTGTGCTCTCTAGAAAACGGCGGACGATCAGCGATTCGGCGCAGCAGCTCTACCGCCGCTGCGGGTGCAAACCAGTTGCGATATTGTGCCGCAGCTTCTCGATGCAGCACATCCTCTCCATCTTCAAGATGAAACCCCGTTGCCCCGATCGCCGCCACATACGCGTCTACATTTTTCGGGCCACCTAGGATGCGCAGCACAATGTCTGCCGCTACGTTGTCGCTCAGCGAGACTGAGAGTCGCAGCAACTCGCGCAACGGGATCTCCACGCCAGCCTGCGGATACTTCTCCTGTAACGGGCTATACACATGCGGCAGAATGCGGTCTTCCGGCAGAAAACGCACCGGCTGTGCGAGTGTCAGCTTGCCCTGCTCGACCGCGTGCAGCGCCGCCATGGCGAGCGGCAGCTTGAAGACCGATTGCATCGGAGGATGCGTGTGCGCGTCCAGATCGCAGTTGAACTCCGAGCCAGGCAATGCGCACGCTACGGACACCTTGCCCTGAGCCTCCGCCGCGATCGCCCGAATGCGGGACGGCAGCGTATTCTGTGCGAGCGCCGGCACCGTCGCAAACAGCAGCAAGAAGACAGGACGCATCGGCCCAGTATAGGCATGTGCACTGCGCATACAAAAGGAGCAGCCATGGCAGAGGAGGAACAATGGATGGCCCGCGCGCTTGCCCTGGCCGAAGCGTCTATCGGTCTCGCCTCACCGAACCCGCAGGTAGGCTGCGTGCTGGTCCGCGACGACCAACTCCTTGGTGAAGGCGCGCACGTCTATCACCGCCTCGACCACGCCGAGATCGTTGCTCTCAAGCAAGCCGCCGCTGCCGGACACGATGTTCGGGGTGCCACGGCTTATGTCACACTTGAGCCTTGCAGTCACCATGGGCGTACCGGGCCGTGCGCTGACGCTCTGGTCGCCGCCGGGATCTCCCGCTGCGTCATAGCCACGCTTGACGCCAATCCTCAGGTCAGCGATCGGGGAGTGCAGAAGCTGCGCGCCGCCGGAGTCGAGGTCGTCGTCGGCACGCTCAAAAGCCGAGCTCGTACGCTCAACGATGCCTTCGCCTGCTCCATCACGCAGCACCGACCGTTTGTGACTTTGAAAGCGGCTCTCTCGGTCGACGGCAAGCTCGCCCCACCCCCTGCCGCGCGCACCGCGACCGAACCGTTTTGGCTCACTGGCCCGCCGGCCCTGACGGAGGTCCAAGGGCTTCGTCACGCCGTGGACGCGGTCCTGGTCGGCATTGGGACCGTGCTCGCCGATGATCCGCTGCTGACGGACCGCTCCGGCCTGCCGCGTCGCCGTGCTTTGCAGCGGATCGTGCTTGATACGTATCTGCGGGTGCCGATGGAAGCGAAGCTTGTCCAGACCGCGGCCGAGGATCTGTGGCTCTTTTGCGGCCAGGGCGCCCCTGCAGGCAAGCTGCGCGCCCTTGAAGCGCGGGGAGTTCGCGTGACGCAGCTTCCTGCCGCACCTTCGCTCAGCTTGCGCACAGTCCTCACCGAGCTTCATCAAGCCAAGATTCTGAGTGTTCTGCTGGAGACTGGTTCCATCCTGAACGGCGCGTTCCTCCGCGAGCAGCTGGTCGATCGCGTCGTTCTCTTCTACTCCGAGAGGGAACTTGGCGTAAAGGCACTCCCCTTCGCTTGCGATGGCCCGTCCTCTTTCACTCTGGAGGAGAGTCTTCGGCGGGTGCAGAAGCGAGAGATCGGTGCCGATGTTGAAGTCTCGGGCCTACTTCGCGACCCGTGGCAGAGTTTGCCGTCTCTGCACTAAGCTGGAGAGATGTTTACCGGCCTTGTCGCAGCCACTGGTGTTATTGTCTCGGTCATTTCCACCCGGAATGCCGCAGGTCCGACGCGCTTCACGGTCTCTGCTCCGGATCTGGCTTCGCGGCTGAATGTGGGCGATTCTGTAGCTGTTTCCGGTGTCTGCCTAACCGCGCTCGACATCACTCACACGCAGTTCTCGGCCGATCTTGCGCAAGAGACCGTCGAGCGGACCAAGCTTGCGAAACTGAAGCCCGGCGACGTCGTGAATCTTGAGCTTCCCACTCCTGCCGGCGCCCCGCTGGGCGGTCACGTGGTGCAAGGCCACGTGGACGGTGTGGGTACGCTTATCTCCCTTGAAGCCATCGATCCATCGGATGAAGCTGCGAGCGACTGGCGTCTGCGCTTCGCCGTTCCGTCTGGTTTAAGCCGCTATATTGCGCCGCAGGGCTCGATTACGGTCGAAGGCATCTCGCTCACGGTCGCTGCGATCTTGGGCGATGTTGTCTCGGTGGCGGTCATTCCGCACACGTATGCCGTTACGTCATTACATGCTTTGCAGCCTGGGAGCTCGCTCAATATCGAGGTCGATGCATTGGCCAAATACGCCGAAAAACAGACCGAAGCGCGACGGGGCGACTTGCAAGCTCAGAAGTGGACCGTTACGGAAAGCTACCTGCTGGCGAACGGCTATTGACTTGCGACACCCCTAACGGAATGCCCGCTATGCGCTGCGCACAAAGCCGCTTTCAGAGATCGTGTGCAAACCACGCGTCACTTTGGCCGTTGTAATCGCCTGCCCCGCATGACGCTGCGTGTGCTCCGCGCAGTGCACCAGTAGGCCGGCCACGGTGGAGGGAAGCCGTCCTCGACCCACTTCGCGAGCTTGCTCGAATGTTCCCGGCGCGATTGCCTGGACACGCTTCATCGCCTGGAGCAGCCCTGACCGGAACTCCTCCATGACCTCTGCCGCATTCACAGCTTCGGCAAGCTCACTGCGGAGTGCCTCCAGCTGCGGCTCCGTCAGCTGCCGGCCCTCCGCGTAGGTCAGCAGGCGATTCAGGCTTCGCGCCATGTGCCGCAGGTGAAACGCTACGGGAGCGATGCCGAACGGACGCTCCGCCATCTCCGCGTCACTCAGCCCCGCGCACCAGCGGTCTATGTCTTCTGCGGCTAGTTGCAGCGCATGCAGCACCTGCCGGCGCACCGCGTCGAACTCGGTCAACGTTCCGCGCAACCATGGCTCTACCATCACAGACCCTTCTCTTTCCTGAAGCGGCGTACTACATCCCCGACCTCTTCGTGCTTTCCATCTACGGCGTCGTTCATGGTTTGCATTTCGTCCGCGGTCACCTTGCCGGCGAGCCGCTCCATCGCCGTCTGTATCTCCGGATGTCTGCGCAGCGAGTCCTCCCGTACCAGCGGCACAGCCTCGTACGGAGGGAAGAAGTGGCGGTCATCGGCCAGCACGCGCAAGCCGAACGCGCGGATGGGCCCGTCAGTCGAGTTGCCGGCGGCGATGTCGATCTGGCCGCCGTTCAGCGCGCGATACAGCAGCCCGAGATCCATCAAGCGGGGCGGACCGAACTGAAGTACGTAGGCTTTCTCGAGCCCCGTCAAGCCATCCGGACGCGCCTGAAACTCATACCCTACGCCCAGCCGCATCGCCGCCGTGCGCCCTTCAAGGTCGGAGATCCTGCTCACGTGCATCCGGTCCCCATCCGCCCCGCGCATTACCATGGCAAAGGTATCGTTGAAGCCCAGCCCCGGCTCCACCCGCACGTGAAAGCGCGACTCGTACATCGACTTTACGGTAGCGAAGACTGCCTCCGGATTGCGGTCCTGCGGGAGCGGCTGCTTGAGGATCGCCGTGAGCGCCGTGCCTGTGTACTCCACGTAGGCGTCGATGCGCCCGCTGACCAAGGCTTGCTGACACAGATAACTTCCCGCGAGGTAGAAGCGGCGCTCCACGCGCTGATGCTTGCCTTCGTGAGCGAAGACGGCCTCGATCTCCTGCGCGAGCAGCTCGCCGAGCACGACCTGCTCGGTGAAGTTCTTCGCCCCGACCGTCACCTGTGAGCCACGCGGCGGCGCGCAGCCTAGCAGGAACGCTAGTGGGACGAGCCAGCACGAGCGCAGCCTAACCATCCCGCCGCACCGAAAGCCGCTGCTCGAGGCCACCCAGCCCGGCATCGGCCGCGAGCGCCAGCAGCGCCGCGGGGATTGCCCCTGCCAGCACCAGTCCATTGTCGACCGAAGCGACTCCGCGAAAGATCAGTTCGCCCAGGCCTCCCGCGCCGATGGCCGCCGCAATCGTGGCTACGCCCACGCAGGTTACGGTCGCTGTGCGCAGCCCGGCCAGGAGGACGCTTGCGCTCAGCGGCAGTTCCACCTTCCACAGTCTTTGGCCAGCCGTCATGCCCATGGCTTCGGCCACGTCGATCAGCGCCGGGTCGACACTGCGGATTCCTGCGTACGTATTGCGCACAATGGGTAGCAGCGCATAGCCCGTTAGCGCCAGGATGGCCAGCCGCGCCGCATCCTGGCCCAGCCACGGCACTGGCAGCAGCAGGCCAAACAGCGCCAGGCTTGGGATTACCTGGATGACATTCGTCAATGCAATCACCGGCTTGGCCCAACGTTCATGGCGGGTCAGCCAGACGCCCAGCGGCAGCCCGATCGCCGCTGCCAGACCCATGGCAAAGAGCGTGAGCCAGAGATGCTCAAAGGTTAGCCTTCCGATCTCGGCCGCATGCGCTCGCAGGAAGGCCGTCACGCGCGATCTCCGCGCCGCACCGCCGCCACGTAGCGCTGCACGTATGCGAGCTCGCTGCCCAGGACCTCGTCCGACCGCAGATCGGCGACGACCTTGCCACCTTCGAGGAAGATCACTCTTCCGGCCAGATAGAGGGCCTCATCCAGATCGTGGGTTACCAGCAGCACCGTCTTGCGCAGGCGCCCCAGCAGCTCTTTGAGCGTTGTCTGGATCTCCGCGCGGGTCATCGGGTCGAGCGCCCCAAAGGGCTCATCCATCAGCAGCACGCCCGGGTCCCCGGCCAGCGCCCGGGCCAGGCCGACCCGCTGCCGCTGCCCGCCGCTGAGCTGCCATGGCAGCCGGGATCGCAGCGCCGGATCGAGCCCGGCCAGGCGCAGCATCTCCGTCACCCGCGGCCCTCGATCCTGCTTGCCGAGCAGCTCCAGCGCCAAGCCCACATTGCGCTCGACCGTCCAATGCGGAAAGAGCCCTGTCTCCTGGATCACATAGCCCACGCCGCGCCGCAGTTCCAGCTGATCCCACTCTGAAACGGGTCGTCCGCCCACCTTTACCGACCCGCCCGTCGGCATCACCAGCGCGTTGACCATCCGCATCAGCGTCGTCTTGCCGCTGCCGCTGCGGCCCAGCAAGGCCGTGGTCGTGCCGGGCGCGAGATTGAGCGTGACGCCCCCGAGTACAGACGCACCCGAGGCCGGGGTGAAGCTCACCTGCGCGAACTCCACCCCGGCCTCAGTCATGCAGGCACCCTCATCTCGCTTTAGCTGATTGCTTCGCTGATCGGTTCAGCCGCGGGAGGCTCGACCGAAGGCTCCGCCACCGCCGCACCTTCGCTCCCATCAGCCGGCTCGCCAGCGGACGACTTCACTCGGACTACCGTGATTTTGTCGAAGCCTTCCTTGAAGACCGGTGGCCGCAGACGTTCGGCCATCTTGTGCATGACCTCGTCGGTCACCTGGCGGTCGCGCTTGGAGTTCCGCTCAAGACACACCGCCAGCGGCACGTCGAAGAACACCGCCTGAACCTCATACCCGAAGCTCTTGGCCATCTTGATCCACTGCCGGCGCTCATGCGGACTGAGGTTGGTCGCATCGACATAGTTCCAAGGCATCTTGGCGATCAGCCGCGCCCGCAGGAGGCTGCGCAGTGTTGAGAAGACGAGGCCCTGGTAACGCTGGTCGGTGATGTCGTCGAACAGGATGGTCCGCAGCATGTCGCTCGATAACGGAGACACTCCGCGGCGCTTGTACCAGGTCGTCTTGCCGGAGCCCGGCAGCCCGATTGTCAGTACCACGTAGCCGCGCGGACTTTTAGCTGCTACCTGCTCCGCCGGAGGAGTCGACAGCAGGTCAGGCTGCGTCTCGACCACCACCTTGCCTTCTGCGGCAGGTGCAAAATCCGCAATCGCGGCTGCATCCGCCGACTCTGTCTCCGGTGTGGGAGTCACTACCGGCGCTTGCGGCGGCGGACTCTCCAACGATGGCTCGTAGGCCTGTGCTGTCACCGGTGTTGCAACCGTCGGCGCACGCTCCTCGCTTGGCGGTTGAACCGGCTCAGGATAGGACGGCCGCAACGGCGCCAGCTGTCCCGAAGGCAGCTCCTGACCACTCTTTCCGGTGGACTCCGACTCATTCGGCCCACGCCTGGAACGTCTTCTCATCTGCTCTCGTATCCAATCGCGCATCTCGCGCTTACTCTCTCTGGGTGGCTCGCCGGGCTTGAGCACAGGGTTCGACCGGCGATGCGACCCTGCAGCCAACCAGGTCAACCCACAGCATCTAAACACGCTTGTAACACAGCGCTTCTCTGGCCGCAAACCCCCAGGGGCTTCGGTGTCGCCGCCCAGGTGCCCCGCTTCATTGCGCCTCCTCTCATCCTTTGGTAGCCTCCGGGTGAGCCCCATAGACGAACAAGGCACGACGAGGAGCACGCGCGCATGGCAGTAAAAGTTGGCATCAACGGTTTCGGACGCATTGGCCGCAACGTCTTTCGCACCGCACTCGGCAATTCCGATATCGAGTTCGTCGCCGTCAACGACCTCACCACTCCTGCGACCCTGGCTCATTTGCTGAAGTACGATTCCATCCTCGGCAACTTGAAGCAGACTATCTCCGCGGATGCGGATTCGATCACCGTCGACGGTAAGAGAGTGAAAGTGTTTGCCGAGCGCGACCCGGCCAAGCTCGACTGGGCCTCCGTGGGTGCGGAGATCGTCGTTGAATCGACCGGTTTCTTCACTGACGCAATCAAAGCCAAGGCGCATCTTGGGGCAACGGTGAAGAAGGTGATCATCTCCGCCCCTGCCACCAACGAGGATCTTACTGTCGTCCTTGGCGTGAACGACGATAAATACGACGCGGCCAAGCATAACGTCCTCTCGAACGCGAGCTGTACCACCAACTGCCTTGCTCCTCTTGTCAAAGTGCTCAACGACACCTTCGGCATTGTCTCCGGCATCATGACTACAATCCACAGCTACACCAACGACCAGGTCATCCTCGATACTCCGCACAAGGACCTTCGCCGCGCCCGCGCCGCCGCGCTGAGTATGATTCCCAGCTCGACCGGCGCCGCCAAGGCTCTGAAGCTCGTCATCCCGGAGATGGACGGCAAGCTTGACGGCTTCGCGATTCGCGTTCCGACCCCTAACGTCTCCGTGGTCGATCTGACCTTCGTCGCCGAAAAGCCGATCTCGGCTGCCAGCGTCAACGAAGCGCTGAAAAAAGCGTCCGAGGGCGAGCTAAAAGGTATCCTCGGCTACACGGACGAGGAACTCGTCTCGACC
The DNA here is from genome assembly GCA_964252655.1 of uncultured Acidobacteriaceae bacterium. Classification (GTDB taxonomy): domain Bacteria; phylum Acidobacteriota; class Terriglobia; order Terriglobales; family Acidobacteriaceae; genus Edaphobacter. The sequence goes on along the minus strand of CAXUNR010000011.1, from coordinate 67,474 downwards.
GATTTCCGCGGCAATCCGTTGTCTTCTATTGTGGATAGCAAGCTTACGAAGGTTGTCGGCCAATCCGGCAAGGTGATCAGTTGGTACGACAACGAGTGGGGGTACTCGAGCCGGGTGAAGGACCTGATCCTCTTCCTGGTCGCCAAGGGGTTGTAAGCGGTTCGATCCGTGAAGCAGTCTCATGAACTTACGAGAAGACGTTCGGCGTTTGGGACTGCTTTTCGGAATGATTGGTCTGGGTTTGGCGTTTCGGGTCCTACCTCATGATCACAATATACGAGAGACCCACGCATGGCGTGTGTCTTTGGAGTGAGCTGCATCCTCGGACGCAGTTGTGAAAGACAAAAGAGTACTTTCAGCCATACGCCTTCCGCTCGACGCTGTTCCTGTGTCTACGGATCTATCAGGCTTATCCCATGAAAATGATGACGATCCCAAATAAATTCACTGGACGAAGAATCTCACCATCGAATCCATTGAAAAGAGAATGGACAAGTTATGTATCCGACACCGAATCCAAGCTTTCGGTCGTATTGCTTTTCGCTATTCTTTCGGTTCTTGCATTTATGTTGCCGTGGATGCAATTAGAGTCGTGATCTGGGTAGGTTTTGGTTTCGTGCAAAGCTCCGACAAACCGGCCTTGCACTCTTAAAACGTTTGACTACGCCATCACGCTAAAGCGTTGCTAGGAACACCTCTGTCAAAAGCTCCCGCTAACCGGCTATCGAAGCCGCATATAGTAACGTTATGCCTATGGAAAAGACTCTTCGGAGATTCACATCCTTTCAAGCTTTGACACGGCGTATCTCGGAAGCGAAGAACATTTGGTAGACGACGACATTCCAGCTCGATATATATCGGCTGAACATCCGTCCTCAACAAGCAGACAGCAAGACAGTTGCAGGATCTTGCCGACCCGGAAGCTGTTGTGAGAGCGCAGCAACTCAAGAAGAGAGCCTTATGACCCAACGGCAGAACATCCCCGGCACCTCTCCCTACGAAGACGTCATCGGCTTCTCTCGCGCAGTCCGCGTTGGCCGCCACGTCATGGTGTCCGGCACCGGCCCCGTCGGCTGCGACGACGCCGACATCGCTGGGCAAACTGACCAGTGCCTCATGATCATCGCCTCTATCCTAAAGGAGGCCGGCACGAGCTTCGAGCATGTCGTCCGCAGCCGCATTTATCTCACCAGCCGCGAAGACTGGGAGCGCGCCGCCCGCATCCATGGCAAGTTCTTTTCGCTCATCCGGCCTGCGGCTACCATGGTCATCGTCGCCGGCCTGCTCGATCCGCGCTGGAAGGTGGAGATCGAAGTCGACGCGATCCTCCCTGAAGAAAGCATCTGAAGCTTTATGGCAAAACTTTCTCTTCACGACCTCGACGATAGCGAGCTCCACGGCAAGCGCGTGCTCATCCGCGTGGACTTTAATGTCCCACTCTCAAAAGACGCCGTTCCGCGCATCCTCGACGACACCCGCATTCGCGAAACCATCCCCACACTTGAATATGCGCTGCGCCGTAAAGCCAAGGTAATCCTCTGCTCGCATCTTGGCCGCCCCAAGGGTCAAGTCGTTCCGGCCCTTAGCTTGCGGCCGATCGTGGATCGTCTGCGCGAGTTGCTTGACCACCTGCTCGGCCCGCAGGAGAACGTCGGCTTTAGCCCAGACTGCGTTGGAGAAATCGCCACCGAACTCGTCACGCAGCTGGGCTCCGGGCAGACCCTGCTGCTTGAAAATCTTCGCTTCCATGCCGAAGAAGAGGCCAATGATCCGGCTTTCGCCCAGCAGCTTGCGCAACTCTGCGATGTGTATGTCAACGACGCCTTCGGCAGCGCCCACCGCGCCCATGCTTCCACGGAGGGCATTACTCACTTCGTCCAGAAATCCGCCAGCGGCCTACTGATGAAGTCCGAGCTGATTCATCTCGGCAAGGCACTCAACGCTCCTGACAAACCCTTCGTCGCCATTATCGGGGGAGCCAAGGTGTCCGATAAGATCGGCGTGATTGAAAGCCTGATTCAGAAGGCAGACGCCATCCTCATCGGCGGCGGCATGGCCTACACGTTCCTCCGTGCACAGGGGCAGTCTACCGGCAAGTCGCTAGTCGAAGAAGACAAAATCGAAGTTGCCCGCGCCACGCTCGAACAAGCGAAGTCCAAAGGCGTTCGCTTCCTCCTGCCGATTGATCATGTGCTCGCGGGCAGCTTTAACGCGGATGCGCAACAAGAGATGTTTGAAGGCAGCGGTCCTTTTCCGGAAGACAAGATGGCCCTGGACATCGGCCCGAAGACGATTGAGCTGTTCTCCCGTGAGATCGGAAACGCGCACACTGTACTCTGGAACGGTCCTATGGGTGTGTTTGAATTTCCGGCGTTCGCCGTGGGTACCAATGCCGTCGCTCAAGCGGTTGCCGAAAACGTGGACGCTACGACGATCGTCGGAGGAGGAGATTCCGTCTCGGCTATCCATCAGTCTGGCTTTGCGGACAAGATCACGCATATCTCGACCGGCGGCGGTGCTTCGCTTGAGTTCTTGGAAGGAAAAGTTTTACCGGGCGTCGAGGCGCTGACAGAGAAAGCTTGATCGGCCCTTATTCCCTGCCCACGAAAAATCCCGTCCATGGACGGGATTTTTGCCTCCACATAACTTACTTTGTAAAGATGCTGCTGCCTGGAATCTTGGTTTCATCGGAAGTGATTCGATTTTCGGCACGCTTTGCACCCTCCATCGCGTCCTTGTCCAACCTGCTCTCCTTGGACTCTTCCCCAGTCGACTCGATTGCTTCATGTGAAGGCCGTCCTGGAATCTTGGTTGCGTCTATTCCCTGTGCCATCGTGCACCTCTCCTACCTGGATGACTGCCAGCTCTGCGGAGTTGTCCGGTTACTCTCTATGATGCCCGTTGCCCTTACTTCTCTGCGAGTACAGAGATTTTGTGGATTTGCGGTGGCTCGGTAAACAGCTCATCAGCTTTCGCCATCAGCGCCTTTGCGATCTCTCCATTCAGGTGAGCATCCCGCGCTGCTTCAGTCTCAAACGTGTCAAAGATGCTGTAGGCGCCGTCATCTTCCTTGATTGCAAACCAATCAACCGTTCCTTGTTCTGCGTTTGCCATCGTCGCGCCCTGCTTCAAAAAAGCCTCAACATCGGCCTCTTTCCCAGGCTTTGCCTTCATTCGTCCATACAATGCAAGCTTGCTCATCGTTTTGGTCCTCCCTGCGCTTGGATGCGCAGACAGGTCTTTCGGTGCGTTTTTGCTCCCCATCTTCCCCATGGAATAGTCTTAGGCTGTGATGATGCGCCTTCGCTACGCCCTTCTGCCTGCCGCCTCTGTTTTCGGCGCGATCCTATCCGTCGCCCAGACGACCCCTCCTGCTGCTCTCCCGGATGCCCCAGGGGCCGTGGCTGCTCCCAAGCCTTCGCCTGTGCCCACCGGACCTACTGTCGTGCTGGATACCTCGATGGGCCGGCTGACGTGCAAGCTCTTCGACAAGGAGGCTCCGATTGCCTCGGCAAACTTTATCGGCCTCGCCGACGGCACGAAGGACTGGACCGACCCCGTGACTCAGCAGAAGATCCATGGCAGGTCTTATTACAACGGCACGACCTTCCATCGCGTCATCCCGGGCTTTATGATCCAGGGTGGAGACCGCCGCGGCGACGGCACCGGCGATGCCGGTTATTACTTTGAGAATGAAAGTGTTTCGAGCCTTACCTTTGACGTTCCCGGGCGCCTTGCCATGGCCAACGCCGGCCCTAACACGAACGGCACCCAGTTCTTCATCACCGAGCAGCCACAGCCCGACCTCGACGGCAAATACACGATCTTCGGCCAGTGCGACGCGCATTCCGTGCTGATCGTATCCACCATCGCTCGCGTTGAGCGCGATCGCAACGACAAACCGTCGACACCGGTCACGATCGACAAGGTGAGTATCGTGCGCGAGGGCCAGCCCATTCCGGCACTACCGGCGCAGCCTGCTGCCGCTCCCGTTCCCGGTTCACCTGGCTCCGCACCGATGGATACCCCGCTGGCGCCGCCGCCCCTCGCGCCAAAATCGAATCGCTAACTTGCTGCGACGCACCGTCGCACTCCGCAGCGCATCGAAAGCAAAGTCGTTCACGTACGTTCAACCCGCAAGGAGCAACCTGTACCTATGCCTACCAAGCCCGGCACCTACGCCACTTTCAAGACCAGCGAAGGCACGATCACCTGTGAGCTCTTCGAGACCGACGCACCGATCACGGTCAAAAACTTTATCGATCTTGCGGAAGGCTCGCGCGAGTGGAACTCCCGCTCCAAGAAGGGTGACAGGCTCTTTGACGGAACCATCTTCCACCGTGTCATTCCTCAGTTTATGATCCAGGGCGGCGACCCCGAAGGTACCGGCATGGGCGGTCCAGGCTACAAGTTTGCCGACGAGACCAAGGGCAGTACGCACAGCTTCAAACAGCCCGGCAAGCTCGCCATGGCCAACTCCGGCCCTAACACCAATGGTAGCCAGTTCTTTATTACCGTTACCGATACCAGCTGGCTTACCGGCAAACACACCATCTTTGGAGAGGTGGTTGAGGGCTACGACGTCGTCGAGAAGATTAGCAAGCTTCCGCGCGATGGTCAGGACCGTCCGAAGACGCCAGTCGTTTTGGAATCGGTCACTGTTGACCGCGTGTCGTAAATTATTTCTTGGATCTAAAAGCCCGAGCTTGGTCTCGGGCTTTTTGATTGACTACGATCAGTCCTGTAACACTCGTTCTTCGGGCGAGCTAGAAATGTCTCTCCGGTCGTCATTCACATTCGTAATAAAAGAGTTCACTGTTTATTTAAAAAAATGCCTGTTGCGAAGACCGGCTCTGCTTGGTCGCCGCGTGTCAGGGCTTGCACGAGATAGTCCTGATTGTGGTTGGACACGTGCGCAAAAGAGACAACCGTGCGGGGCAGCGAAGAAGCTTGTGCACCTAACTTTTCCGGTCCGTAGGCGAAGTAGATGAACATGGGCAAACCGACAGTCATCAGGACCAGGGCACATCCTTTCGCAAGCGTAAGTGACTTACGAGGCGTTGCCGCACAAAGCAGAACGCCAAACATCAGACTTAGCTGCAGGAGCCTTGATCCCGGATCCGAGACGCCCAGCAACGAGACCGGCGCTACAAGATAGAGCGGCAGCAAGGCCACCGTGCCTACCCATAGAAAGCGCTCTGCTTTCTTTTCAGAAAAGGCTGTTCGCAGCGCAGCAACGACACACCATGCAAGGGCAACGGCAAGCGTAAGGTTCACGAACAGAAGCAGCAGGAACCCTCCTTGCCCGACCCATGCAGCCAGTGCCGACCTGCCCGCATAGGTTGGATTGACGAAACCGAGCGACTTTAGATATGAGTTTGCTTTAAAGGCCCAGAAGGCCGCCGAGTAGTTGCGCACAGACTCCGCCATGCCTGCCTGCCCATCCACGTCGGCGCCTAACAGGTAGCGTCCGGCGATGTACCAGACGCAGAGTAGTCCGGATGGAACCAACTGCAGAAGCAGGCGAAAACGGCCGGTTTGAAAGCAGTACAAGATCACCAGCAGACCCGCCAGCGCAAAGGGCAGCATGTGGGTAAAGAAGGTGAATAAAAGCAGAGCGCCAAGGATCCAGTCCTGTCGTGCCCGGGACTCCGGTTGTTTGCGCAGAAGCACGGCCGCAAGGATCAAGACCCAGCTCATGCCCATCTGGAAGTTGATGAAGCCGTCCCAAAGATTGAGGTTTAGAAATAACGCCGCGCCCAGAATGCTTGCGCCCGCATCCGCATGCATCGCTCGTAGGAAGACACGCATCGACACTAGGGCAAGAACAAGTTGCGCCGCCAACCAAAGTTTCGCGGCCAGTTGCCAGGGCATCCGCAGAGCGAGCAGGCCAATGCCCCAGGTGGCGGCACTGTTTGGAACCGGGTAAGGTTTCAATGCGTGCGCTGGATCGGGCAGGCCGCGCAGATGATCCCGCAGCAACACACCCTGATAGGTCCAGTTGGCATAATCCGTCAGGCTGGGGATCGTAGGATGTACAAGAATGACCAGGACATACAGCAGAAAAAGAGCAATGCAGTAGAGTTCCAGGAACCTGCTCCAGCCGGGCAGGCTGCGCGTGGGGGATCGCATGCGTTTATGCTATCCCGAAGGCGAAAGCGAGCGTCCGCCGGTGAGTAAGGAAGTCGATTGGCGGTAGCTTATCCAGGCGAGCAAGCGCGCCAGCAGCCTGATCGCTCGCGAGGTGAAGCCGTGGGTCAGATTGGGTGGAGTAGAAGCGCCTGGCGCTGATCGCCGGCCTGTACGTGCATGACCGGCTTTCGAGCGCATAGCTTCGGCACAGCTGGCTCAGGCGACCCCAATGACTGTGCAAAGCTCCTTCACGGCCTCCGCGCTTTTGTTCAAGGCAGCCTGTTCCTGCTCCGTCAGCTTGATCTCGATGATCTTCTCGATCCCTTTCGCGCCCAGCTTGCACGGCACTCCGACGTAAAGGCCGCGGATTCCGTACTCGCCCTCAAGATAGGCCGCGCACGGTAGGATCTTCTTCTTATCCTTCAGGATCGCCTCGACCATCTCGACCGCTGCCGCGCTTGGTGCATAGTACGCTGAGCCTGTCTTGAGGAATTTCACGATCTCCGCGCCCCCGTTGGCGGTGCGCGTCTCGAGCTCCTTCAAGCGCGCAGGCTCGATGAGCTCCGTAATCGGGATGCCTGCCATGGCCGAGTAGCGCGACAACGGCACCATCGTGTCGCCATGGCCACCCAGCACAAAGGCCGTCACATTTTCAACCGATACTTGCAGCTCCTCGGCGATGAAGGTGCGGAAGCGGGCCGAATCGAGCACCCCGGCCATGCCGATCACGCGCTCGCGAGGCAGCCTGGCTTTCTTGAAGGCGGTCTGCGCCATCGCATCGAGCGGGTTTGAGACGATGATCAGAATCGTTTCAGGAGATGCCGCTACGACCTTCTCGACCACGTCGCTCATGATCTTGAAGTTGGTGGACAGCAGATCGTCGCGGCTCATGCCGGGCTTCCGCGCGATGCCTGCGGTAATCACAACAACGTCCGAGTTTGCTGTGTCTGCGTAGTCGTTGGTGCCCAGAATGGTTACGTCGCGCTTCTCGACGGGCATGGCCTGCAGCAGGTCGAGCGCCTTGCCTTGCGGCACGCCCTCGACGACGTCCAGCAACACGATATTCGCCAGTTCCTTCGCAGCCATCCAGTGGGCCGCTGTGGCTCCAACATTGCCCGCCCCGACGATCGTTACCTTCTTGCGCATCCGGTCTCCTTGAAATGTTTTTTCCATCATACGGCGTGTCCGGCTTGCTTACGGGATCGGTCCGGAGAGTCCGCGGGCCGGCGAAACCGGATGCGATTCCCACTCATTTTTTCCTGCGTGAGAGGACTCCCCGACGGCGAACAAAACGCGTATCTTAGAGAAGATGCGGATGACGGTGCTGGCGTCGGGGTCCAAGGGCAATGCGGTGGTGATTGCGAGCAGCCGCACGCGTGTGCTGGTCGATGCCGGGCTCTCCTGCCGGGAACTACTGCGGCGGATGCAGCTGGCAGGCGAGGAGCCGGCCATGCTCGACGCGATTGTGATTACGCATGAGCATCAGGATCACGTTGCGGGGCTGGCTGTGCTGGCGCGCCGGCTGGGCATTCCGGTGTACTTTACCGAGCAGACGCATCGCGCCTGGGTGCGAATGCTGACGCCGCGCACGACGATGACGTATGCAAAGTGGCTGGACCATCTGCAGGCGGAAAAGCAGACTCGGGCAGAGGCGCTGGCGGCCAAGGTGCCGACGTACAAGGGTGGTTGCCTGACTGCGGACGCGGCAGGAAGGCTTACGCCGGAGGAGCTGGAATCGGTGGTCTCAATCTCAGCCGAGGCTGGTGCCTTCGACGCACAGCTGGAGCGGGAGCTCCCCAGCCGGGCGGAGGACACACATGCTATCGCCGAGCTTCCGGTCGAAGAGGAGTGCGAGCCGGCCACGCCGGGACGACCGAAGGTGGAGCCGACGTTCCTGCCAGCAGTCGAATACTTCGAAGCCGGACGGCAGTTTGCGATCGGTGACTTTGAGGTTTGTCCCTTCACAATTCCGCACGATGCGGCCGATCCATGCGGATTTGTGTTTGAGGCCGAAGGAATCCGGATGGCGGTGGCGACCGACTTGGGGTACGTGCCGAACAATGTGAAGTCCGCGCTGAAGCGCATTGATGTGCTTTTGCTTGAGTCGAACCACGATCTTGAGATGTTGCGCGACGGTCCGTATCCGTGGTCGGTCAAGCAGCGTGTGCTCTCGCGGGTGGGCCATCTCTCGAACGATGCGACAGCCGAGTTTTTGGAGCGCGACTACGATGGGGGAGCGGCGTACATTGTGCTCGGGCACCTATCTGAGGCCAACAATGCTCCGGAATTGGCGCGGATTACGGCCGAGCGAGCGATTGGCGATCGCATGACTCTGCTGGGCAATCGGATCTTGCTGGCCAGGCAATCCGAGCCGCTTGCGACGATTCAGCTCTGAGAGCTATTTGATGTAAGCTAAAGGGAGCGTTTAGCCTCTTCGGGACGCCTCTAGGAAAATCATGCCAAAGTTGAAAACTCACTCCGGCGCAGCCAAGCGCTTCAAGAAGACCGGCACCGGCAAGTTCAAGCGCGGTCACTCGAAGATGCGCCACATCCTTACCTCAAAGAACAATAAGACCAAGAGCCGCCTCGGCAAGTCGGGCTTGATCTCTGAGGCGGACTCGTACAATGTGGCGCGCATGCTGCCCTACGCCTGAGGTCTGGTCTCCGTTTTCAAGGACCAAGTTAAAAGGTAATCGTTGTTCTGATCAAGCGGCCCGCACGCGTCGACCGGCCCTGGAATCAGCGTAAGCGAACTCCATCGAGATTGGAACGAGTCCCAGGCGAGTGAAGTGGATCCCTTTCCACCAGCCGCATTCACGCTTCACGCAAAAAAAGGAGTTTTAGATGCCTCGTGTTAAACGGAGTACCAAGCGGGCCGACCGCCGCCGCAAGATTCTCAAGCGGGCCAGTGGTTATTTTCTTACAAAATCGAAGCTCTACCAGGCAGCCCAAGAGGCTGTCGAGCGTGGACTGAAGTTTGCCTACACCGGCCGCAAACAGAAGAAGCGTCAATATCGTTCGCTTTGGATTGTGCGCATTGGCGCGGCAGCTTTACAGCACGGCATGAGCTATTCAACCTTTATGAACGGCTTGAAGCTTGCGGGCAATACCCTGGATCGCAAGATTTTGGCTGATATTGCCGCCAACGACGCTGCGGGTTTTAGCGCGCTCGCAACTGCCGCGAGAGATGCACGCCTCAAAGCTGTGTCCACCCGTACCGAGAACCAGAAGGCTGCCGCTTAAAATCGAGAACAGTTTGGTTTTGACAACACCGAGCAGGCCTAATCCATGATCAGGCCTGTTTTCTTTTGCGGGCAGAAGGTATTCTGAAGCATATGCCGACCACTACAACTCGTCCTGCTGTGCATGGAACGTCGTCCTCTGCTCCGGCAAACGCTGCCCGCGGGCTCGATACGTCGTTCGAGAGTTGGGGGCGCTTCCCCAAATACCCGGCGCACCTTGTTCCAATGCATTGGCAGCAAGAGTTTCCGGCCAACATTCAAGGGCTGCATAACGGGGCGCTTCCGGTGGGGATGGGCCGCAGCTATGGTGACTCCTGTCTGTTGAAAGACGGCAACCTGATCGTTACGACAGCGATGAACCGCCTGCTCAGCTTCAATCCGGAGTCCGGCATCCTGACCGCCGAAGCCGGAATGACGCTTGCGCAGATTCTCGATTTCGCAGTGCCGCGCGGCTTCTTCCTGCCTGTTACTCCGGGCACAAAATACGTGACCCTGGGTGGAGCGATCGCCAACGACATTCACGGAAAGAACCACCATATTGCGGGAACGTTTGGCAACCACGTGACCGAATTTGAGCTGGTGCGCTCGGATGGTTCGCATCGCCGCTGTTCCCGGACCGAAAATCCTGATTGGTTTGGCGCAACGATTGGTGGGTTGGGCCTGACCGGGGTGCTGACCTGGGTGTCCTTACGGATGCGTCCCATCGTCTCTCGGGCGATCGATTATGAGGGGATCCAGTTTCACGGTATCGATGAGTTTCTGGCGCTAACTGAGCAGTACAAGCATGTCGAATACACCGTCAGCTGGATCGACTGCGCCTCGACCGGTAAGAACTTTGCGCGCGGCATCTTTATGCTTGGCGAACATGCGCAGGTGCCCGGCAATTTGCAGCCTTCGTCGGATCCGAAGCTTGTGTTCCCCGTGGAGGCTCCCGGCTTTGCCTTGAATCACACAACAGTCTCGATGTTCAACACGATCTTCTTTCATAAGCAAGGTAAGCCCCGCGTGAAGACGGTACAGGACTACGAGCCGTTTTTCTATCCGCTCGATGCTGTGCTGCGTTGGAATCGGCTCTATGGCAAGTCCGGCCTGCTGCAGTTTCAGTACGCAATTCCGTGGGAGTCGGCGCGCGAGGGCACGATCGCCATTCTTACTGAAGTGGCGAAGTCGGGTTTAGCCAGCTTTCTTGCGGTGCTGAAGGCTTTTGGCGATGTCCCTTCGCCTGGTTTGCTCAGCTTTCCGCAACCGGGCATCACGCTGGCGCTTGATTTCCCCATCAAAGCCGGGCTTACCTTTCCGTTGGTCGAGCGGCTTGCCGACATGACGCGTGACTTTGGCGGACGTCTCTATCCAGCCAAGGATGCCGCGATGACTGCCGATCAGTTCCAGACTTTTTATCCACAGTGGCGGCAGCTTGAGCGTTTTAAAGACCCCGTCCTTACCTCCAGCTTTTGGGAGCGCGTCACCGGAGATCGACCGAATCTATGAGCAATGCCACGAGCCAGAACGGCAGCGGAGCCGCCCGCATGCAGGGCGAGCCAAAGAAGATTCTTGTGCTTGGAGCTACTTCCGGCATTGCGGAAGCGACGTGCCGCCTGTGGGCGTCGCAGGGAGCAAGCCTGTTTCTGGTTGCCCGGAACAGTGAAAAGCTGGCAGCGGTTGCTGCCGATCTTCGGACCCGCGGTGCGGCCTATGTGGAGACGGTCGTTGCCGACCTCGATGACACCAGCAGCCATCCGGCGTTGCTGACCCACGCTATCAATTCGCTTACCGGGATGGATGTGGCCTATCTTGCGCACGGCATTCTCGGCGACCAGCCCCGTGCCGAGCAGGATTTTGTGGTGGCGGAGCAGATCCTGCATACAAATTTCATTTCTGTAGTCTCGCTTTTAACCTGGCTTGCCAATTACTGTGTGCAGCGCCACTCCGGTGTGCTTGCCGTACTGTCTTCGGTGGCCGGAGATCGCGGTCGTAAGTCGAACTATCTTTACGGAGCTTCAAAGGCTGGGCTGAATGCTTTTCTAGGTGGCTTGCGCAACCGGGTTGACCGTGAGGGAGTAACGATCCTCAACATCAAACCAGGCCCAGTGAAGACCGGTATGACCTCTCACATGAAGGGTTCGGAGAAGTTCGCCGACGTGAACGTGGTGGCAAAGGCGATCGTCAAGGCCGTCGATAAGCGTTATGACGTGCTGTACGTTCCCTTCCAGTGGGGGCCGATCATGTTTGTAATCCAACATATTCCGGAGCGCATCTTCAAGAAGCTGAACCTCTGAGCAGCACCTACCGCTTCGCCCGCTTTCGTCCCTTTACCTGCACATCTACCGCCTCTGGCTGCTGATCCCAGAAGTCTAGCCGCACTCGTCCATCCGGCATCTGCGTGACTGTGGCCGGCTCGGCGCTTGCAGTCACGTACCAGCCACTCGGCAGCACCACGGCGTTTCTCGGACGGCCGAGACTACGGTCGAAGACGAGTTCCTCTCCGTTCAGGCGGTAGCTTACCGGAGCTGTATAGGTCTCGGCGATGCGCAGGCGCAGGGACTCGCCGGCCTTTACCGCCGCAAACGGGATCACCACCACCTCTGCTTTCGGCTCCACCTCTTCGCCCGCGTTATAGTTCGCTGCCGTCATCTCTGCGCCGCTCATTGCCTTGGGCGATAGCTGCTCGCCTGTGTCGAGTATGTAAGCGCTCGGATTCGAAGCTTTGCTGCCTTCTCGCACCACGTTTGCGTACGCGTTGATGCCCGGCCGGCTCTCCGTGTAGTCGTGATAGAGCGAGAAGGAGTGCGTCTCCGGCTGCTGCAAGAAGTAGACGATGTCCCGATCCTGGTGCGCCCGCTCACTCAACCGAGCCTGCTCCGGCAGCCCTTGATAGGGCGACTCCCAGCTCTTGTCTTTGGTGGGCGTGTGCGGCGCGGCCGCTGATCCGATCTGGGCGTCCTTCGCTGCATGGAGCAGCAGTGGAGCCTCGCCCGTGCCGGCATGCATGAAGTTGATGGCGATGCGACCGTCCGGCTCCGTCAGGATCTGCGACGGCACGGTCAGGCCGGTTACCTCGTATCCGGCCGGCAGCACAATCTTGTTCCGCGGGATTCCCAGCGGCCGGTGAAACACAATACCGTGCGCATCGCTGAAGTAGCTCACCGCATCCTTGTACGTTTTCAGGATGATCACCCGTCCCTGCCCATGCTCCGGCACCGGCCGCGCCAGGGTCACCTTGATGTAGTCCGTATCTAAATCCGCCTTGGGCATCAGCGGGTCCTTGCGCGCGTCGGCTCCGTGAACAACTTCGAAGACCAGCGGCTTGCCCGTCATGGCATCCTGCACCGACTCATCGGAGGCAACGCTGCCTTTACGGATGGGGTTGTAGAAGTACTTCGCGCCGGCTGTCGTGGCGGCGACTTCGTAGTAGATCCGGAAGCTCGCCGTCTCCGGAGCGAGAAGCTCGTAGCGCGTGTATTCATCGGTCTCAGTCTGCGCGCCTGTGGCTGCCGGATACACGACTGTATCCGTGCTCTGCGCCCGCAGAAGGCATGGACAGCTAAAGATCAGAGCGAGAACGTGCGTCCGCATGAAGGTAGACATGGTTACTCCGAAGGAAGATCGAGGAAAAGGAGGTGCTTTGGTTCAGTGAGTTTCGGACTCGGCCATGAGCCGGGCGAGGTCGTCTTTCCAGAGGGCGGCGATGGTGTGGGAGCCATGGCCGCGGGTGGTGTCGGAGATGGGGATGAGGACGAAGCGGGCGTGCGGCATTTCGGTGACCATGCGCTGCGCGATGCCGAGCTCGGGTGGATTGATGAAGTCGTCGGCGGAGTTGATCCAGAGCACGGGGACGGTGATCCTGGCGAGCGCGGCGGAGGGGTCATAGTTCCGGCTCGCGTTGAGGTAGAAGATCATGTTGTTCGCGTCAGTAGAGGCATCGGAGCGGGCAATGGAGGCGTCAACGTACTTCTCGACTAAGGCGCGAGAGGGATAGTTTTTCTGGAGTTGGAGAGGTGCTCCGCCGGCGAGAAGCAGGAGATCGTTGGCGAAGGTCAGGCCCTCCGTGGGTTCGGATTTGTAGTCGCCGCCGAGGTAGGCGGGGTCGGTCTGAATCGCCTTGATCGCCATGTAGCGCCACTCGCGGTTGCGGCCGGCGAGCGGGACAGGAAGGCAGGCGAAGGGGGCGAGCGCGTCGGCGAAGCCGGGGTAGGTTTCGCCCCAGACGAAGCTCTGCATGCAGCCCATGGAGGTGCCGAGGATGAGGCGGAGATGGTCGACGTGGAGGCCTTGCTCAAGCATGAGTTTCTGCGAGCGGACCATGTCGTCGTAGTCGTAGGCAGGAAAGTGGGCGTGGAGGCCGTCAGAGGGCTTGGAGGACTGGCCGTGGCCGATGTCGTCGGGGAGGATGAGGAAGTATTTGGTGATGTCGAGAGGTTGGCCCGGGCCGAAGAGGACGTTCGAAAAGATGGGGTTGAGGAGGGAACTGGCATTGCCGCCGGTGCCGTGGAGGAGCAGGACGGCGTTGTCCGTGTGGCCGGCGGCGTTCGTGTGTGGGGTGCCGAGCGTGAGGTAATGGAGGTGGAGCGAGGGGAGAGTTTCGCCGGTACCGAAGCGGAAGTTGGGGAGGTCGTAGGAAGCGTCGTGGATAGGCCAGTGGGTAGTTGGCACGGTGGGTTGGAGGGGTGTTTGCTGGGCGGCGGCAGCAGCAAATAGAAGGAGTGCAACCAGGATACGAGGCATGCAGGTCAGTATATGCAGCGCTGCGGCCGGCAGATTCGGCACGGGACATCAGATCACTTGCAATTGTCTGTCGCGCCCAGGAGCGGAAGGGTTCGGATGGCCTCAGCCAAAGGGAGGTGTCATGTTAAGTCGTTGCCTGCGATCACCCAATTGGAGGTCGCGATACTGTTCACTTCATTGGCGTGGGGATCGGGCTTTTACCTGGTGAGCCATCGAGTTTATCGGGTGAATTCCTTAGCGACGGGCTGCTTTGTGTGCCTGATAGGCTATAGTGTCGTGAGCTTTGGAGCTCCGGCATGGGGAGTTATTGCAGCACCGCTGCCAGTAGATTTTGCGATGCTGTGGTACGTGATGCGGACACCCCGCAGGATGGCGATGGCTTATCCAGCAATTTGGGCGATTTATGTGCTGCCGCACATCGGGCTGAGCGCGACGATTCGGTGTGACGACCTGCTGCCGGCCTGGCATCTCCACCGATAGTAGCTGTATGGCAATTGGGCAAGGCTTGTCTAAGACGATGGTGCCGTGGCAGATATGGCATTGAGTAAGTGGTTGGGTGAAATCCAGGTCTCCGACGCGAGACCTGGGTACCAGTTATTTGGCGGGAGGAGTGGAGACTGGTTTGATGATGTCGTCGAGCAGGGCTGGGCTGCTGCCGACGCGCTGGAGCACTGGGTAGCGCTGGCCGTCGTGGTAGTTGAGCGTGACGTCTGTCAGAGAAGCGTCGGACTGGACGAGGAGGTGGAGGGGTTTGGTGTTGCCCTTGGTATCGTCGAGGGCCTGGAGGAGGGCGTCGCCCGAGAACACGGAACCGTTGACGCCGATGATCTTCTGGCCGGCGGTGAGCTGTGCCTGGTCGGCGATGCCGTTGTAGCGGATGTCGCCGAGGGTGCCGTCTGCGCCGACGCGGAAGCCGAGCGAGTACCAGACGTTGATGCCCCCGCCGCGCCGACTTCCGATAGCGGAGAGGGTGCGGGCGGTCTTCGTCGGCTTATCAACGTAGATGAGCTTGTAGCCACCGCGCTCGATGCCAGCGAAATCGGCGTGCGGGGTGGGCACGTCGATGTGCTCGTGGAAGAAGCCGGCCCAGTCATACGGCATGACCTGGTTGAGGTCGCGGATGAGCTCGGCGCGATCGTAGGTGACGATGAGCGGGCCGGTGTCACCGCCTTTGCCGAGGAAGATGCGCTGGAAGTCGGTTAGGGATTTTTTCTCTCCGGTTTTCTGGCGGATGAGGGTGTCGGCGTCAAGCCAAAGGAGCTCGCCTTCCGGGTAGTAGGCCTGGCCGCGCTCCCAGTTGGCCCAAACGGTGGGGCGACGATCGATGGAGCTGGAGATCGCTGTGTCTTCAGTCGACCGCCAGTTGCGGCCGGGCTCATAGTCGAGCGCGGCGGCGGAGCTGGCGAGGAAATCGCGGTATTGTTCCTGCGAGCGCAGGCCGGAGCGCGCGGCGAGGACGTTGCCCATGTACTGCGTCATGCCCTCGTAGACCCAGAGGAGTTGCCCTTGCTGTGGGGTGGCGAAATCGGGCTGGTAGAGCTTCTCGGGGCGGCGGTACTTGCCATTCCAGGAGTGGGTGAACTCGTGCGGCAGCAGATCGGCTTCAGAGAGCTGGTGCGCTTCGTCGGAGAAGCCCTTTTCGCCGACGCCATTGTCGGAGGATTGGCCGTGCTCGAGACCTTCGCCGCCGGCGACGTCGGACAAGGTGAGCAGGAAGTGATAGCTGTTGTAGTGATGCGAGCCGTAAGCGACGCCGGCTTCACGGACGAGCGTTGAGATTTCAGCAAGGAGCTCGGGGCGGAGATTCGAGTCTTCGGGCTGGTCGGAGACGACATCGATGAAGTGCTTGGGGGTGACCTCGGGGGCCAAGGGAAACTCGTGGAAGTAATGCCCGGCGATGACGGGGGAGTCCTCGAGTTGCTCGACCGTGGTGGAAGCGTAAAGGGTGGTCATTGAGCCGGCGGAGGGTTGGTGGGCTTGCTCGAGGATACCGCCGATGGGCTGCGCGGGGGTCGGTGCGCCCTGCGGCGTGAGCGCGGTGCCGATGCCCCAGCCGGCAGGGACAGTGATCGAGGGCTGGATGGCGATGTCTTTGACCGGAACGTGAGCGGGATAGAGCATCAGGCGCTCCCACTCCAGGCAGGCCATCTGCTTCGAGACGCGGGAGGTGACGATGGCGTCGAGGTGGGCGTGCAGATTGGAGATGCCGGCCGGAACATCGACGTGGAACTCGTAGAGGTCGACGTCATCGCGACGCCAGATAAGCTTCTGTCCGTCGGCGGTGTTGGCGGTGAAGATAACGCCGACGATGGCGGCGGCCTCGCCGGTAGGACCGTGGTTGCCGGGGATCCACTGCGGAGTGATAAGGGTGACGGGGCCGGGCTCTACGGGGAGATCGATGTCAGCGTGGAAGAGGCGGCGTGGGGCCTCGGAGAGGTCGGCGGTGATGCGGATGGGAGTCTTCTGAGCGGCGGCGAAAGAGGCGGTGAGGCCAAACGAGGCTGCTGCGGCGAGAAGGCGAGGGAATTTTTGCATCAAGGAAACTCCGTCCGGGCATGAAGGTAGGGCAGTGTTTGGAACTTGGTAAGGTCAGGCGTGGGTAGGGACGGAGCCCGCAAGGGGTGGCAATTCGCGTTCAATTGCCTGAATGAGAGCCGGATCGGTGGGCAGGGTGTCTGGGGCGTAGCGGGCGACGACCTGGCCTCGGCGATTGACCAGGAATTTTTCGAAGTTCCAGGTAAGTTCAGGGGCGTCGTTGACGTTCATGCCGTAACCGCGAAGCTTGTTTTTGAACTCGGGGTCAGCGGTACGCGCGACGGGCTGCAACTCAGTGAGCATGGCATAGAGTGGATGCTTGGCGGAACCGGTAGCGGTGACTTTTTCGAACATCGGAAACGAGATGTTGTAGCTCAGGTCACAGAACTTCTGGATTTCCTCGTTCGTTCCAGGCTCCTGGCCGGCGAAATCGTTGGTCGGGAAGCCGAGGACGTCGAAGCCGCAGTGCTTGTAGGTGCCGTAGAGCTTTTCGAGGCCTTCGTATTGCGGAGTTAGGCCGCACTTGGAGGCGGTGTTCACGATGAGCAGGACATGACCCTGAAAGGGCGCGAGGGTCGCGGACTCGCCAGTAATGGAGGTAACGGGAACGTCGAATAGAGTGGCCATCATACAAGGATAACCCATGGATACTGGTCGAAGAAAGCGTACAGACAAGGGGAAGTAACGATAGATTAGCTTGCTATCCCACCTCAGGCGGTGAAGCTGCCTGAGGTGGAGCACCCCGAAGATCGGTGGAGAGGCAGACAACAACAGGACAAACGCAGATTTCCGTTCGGAATGACCAATAAGAGAAACTAGAGCTACTTCTAGAGCGGCCACTTCCAGTCGCTGATTTCGGGCCGATCGATGCCGTGCTCGTCGGCGTAGTTCAGCGAGTCGATGATCTGGTCTTTGAGCCACTCCTTGGTGTGCGCTGCGGCGGCCTGCAGTGAGGGCACGCGATCGATCACGTCGATGGCGAGGTGGAAGCGATCGACGCCGTTGATGATGGCGAGCTGCAGCGGGGTGTTGATATTGCCTTTCTCGTTGTAGCCGTGGACGTGTAGGTTGTCGTGGTTGTGGCGATGGTAGGTGAGCTTGTGGATGAGCGACGGATAGGCGTGGAAGTTGAAGATGACCGGCTTGTCGAGCGTGAAGAGCGAATCGAATTCGACTGAGGAGAGGCCGTGCGGGTGGGCGTGCTCATCCAGCAAGCGGAAGAGGTCAACGACGTTGACGAAGCGGATTTTGAGACTGGGGCAGCGCTCCCGCAAGATGGCGACGGCGGCGAGTGATTCGGCGGTGGGGATGTCTCCGGCGCAGGCCATGACGACGTCCGGTTCGGCCCCTTGGTCGTTCGAGGCAAAGTCCCAGATGCCGATGCCCTTGGTGCAGTGGTTCGCGGCGTCCGGCATAGAGAGGTACTGGAGGTGCTGGGCCTTGTCGGCAACGATCACGTTGATGTAGTCGGTTGAGCGCAGGCAGTGGTCGGCGACCGAGAGCAGGCAGTTGGCGTCGGGAGGCAGGTAGATGCGGGTGACTTCGGGGCTCTTGTTGGTGACGAGGTCGAGGAAGCCGGGGTCCTGGTGGGTGAAGCCGTTGTGATCCTGCCGCCAAACCAGAGAGCTGATGAGCAGGTTGATGGAAGAGATGGGCGCGCGCCAGCGGAGCTCGAGCTTGGACTTTTCGAGCCACTTGGCGTGCTGGTTGAACATGGAGTCGATGATGTGGATGAAGGCTTCGTAGGAGCTGAGCAGGCCGTGGCGGCCGGTGAGGACGTAACCCTCGAACCAGCCCTCGAGAGTGGTCTCGGAGAGCATCTCCATGACACGGCCGAGAGGAGCAATCTCGGTGCCGTCAGCGTCCACGGGAAGGATCGGCTCTTCCCACGTCTTCTTGCTGGTTTTGTAAATTTCCTGGAGTTTGTTGGAGGCGGTTTCGTCGGGGCCGAAGACGCGGAAGCTGGTCATGTTGCGCTTCATGACGTCGCCCAGATATTTTCCGAGAGATTCAGTCGAGGAGACGCTGATCTGGCCGGGTTGCTGGACGTCAATGGCGCTGGCGCGATAGTCGGGCAGATCGAGCGGCTTGCGCAGAAGGCCACCGTTCGCGTGAGGGTTGGCCGTGATGCGGCGAAGGCCTGTGGGCGGTAGGGCCTTGAGTTCAGGGATGAGCGTGCCGTTCTCGTCGAAGAGCTCTTCTGGCTTGTAGCTGCGCATCCAGGCTTCCAGCTTGGCGAGGTTCTCGGGGTTCGTCTTGGGGTCGAGGATGGGGATCTGGTGCGCGCGCCAGAAGCCCTCGACCTTGTGCCCGTCCACTTCCTTCGGACCGGTCCAGCCCTTGGGCGAACGGAGAACGATCATGGGCCAGCGCGGACGGGTCTGGACGACGGAAGAATCCGCGCTGCGGGCGCGCTGCTGGATGTCGCGGATTTCGGTGACGCAGTGCTCGGTCACAGCGGCCATGCGCTGATGCATGAGCTCGGGCTCGTCGCCTTCGACGAAGTGCGGCTCCCAACCCATGCCGCGGAACAGCATCTCCAGCTCCTCATGCGGGATGCGGGAGAGGATGGTGGGGTTGGCGATCTTGTAGCCGTTGAGGTGCAGGATGGGCAGGACGGCGCCGTCGCGGATCGGGTTCAGGAATTTGTTCGAGTGCCAGGAGGTAGCAAGCGGGCCGGTCTCGGATTCGCCATCGCCGACGACGACCGTAACGATGAGGTCAGGGTTGTCAAACGCCGCGCCGAAGCCGTGGGTGAGCGAGTAGCCGAGCTCGCCGCCCTCGTGGATGGAGCCCGGGGTTTCCGGAGTGCAGTGGCTGCCGATGCCGCCGGGAAAGGAAAACTGCTTGAAGAAGCGCTGTAGTCCGGCGAGGTCTTGACTCTTGTCCGGGTAGACCTCGGAGTAGACGCCTTCGAGGTAGCAGTTAGAGAGCGTAGCGGGCGCGCCGTGGCCCGGTCCGGCGATGTAGATCATGTCTAGGTCGTACTTCTTGATCAGCCGGTTGAGGTGGACCCAGGTAAAGGTCTGGCCAGGGTCGGTGCCCCAGTGGCCGAGCAGGCGATTCTTAATGTGCTCAGGCTTGAGCGGCTCGCGAAGAAGGGGATTGGTGACCAGGTAGAGCATGCCCGCGCAGACATAGTTGCAGGCGCGCCAGTAGGCGTTGGTCAGACGGAGTTCGTCGGGGCTGAGCGGAGTGACGGCCGGATCGGGAGCGGAGCTGAGCGGCGTGCTGGGCATGAGACACCTCGCTTTCTACGATGCAGGACGGAGGTTAGAGCAAGGTAACGAAAAGTCTTTGCCGTTGCACCCAACGCATTTCTCTCGCTGCGGAAGGGACCGCGCGCAGTGACGTCTTGGCGCGGTGGCAGGTTACGTCTTCTACAGTGCCGCCATTCTGACGACATGACGGGCGATTATGAGGTCTTCTTCGGCGGGAACGATGTAGACGGGAACGTGGGAGTCTTCCTCACTGATCCTGCGCAGGCCGCTCTGGGTAGATTGGTTGGCAGCAGGCTCCAGTTTGGGAGTTTCGCCGAAGAGGCCGCTGCCGATCTGGAGGCGACTGACGGCATCATGCTCGCCGATGCCGCCGGTGAAGACGAGGGCATCTATACCATGTACGGCCGCGAAGCCGCCGATCGCCATGCGGACGCGGCGGCAAAAAATTTCGAGGGCGAGCGCTGCCTTGGGGTCTTGGGAGCTGGATTTGCGGAGTTTCCGGACGTCGCTCGAACCGGCAAGGGCTTTGAGGCCGGAATCATGGTTGAGCATGCGTTCGACGGAGTCGACGGAGGCTCCGGGCTGACGCAGTAGATAGAAGAGGAGGCCGGGATCGAGATCGCCGGGACGTGTGCCCATGAGAACGCCGCCTGTAGGCGTAAGGCCCATGGTGGTGTCGGCGGAGCGGCCGTCGACAACGGCGGTGACACTGGATCCGCTGCCAAGGTGCGCGATGATGAGGCGGCGTGGGAAGGGCAGGCCCGCTTGCAGGTGAAGCTGGTAGACGACCGACTCGCAGGAAAGGCCGTGGAAGCCGTAGCGATGAGCACCCGCCTGGCGGAGCGGCTCGGGGAGGGGGTAGGTGGTCGCTGCGGGCGGCATGGTCTGGTGAAAGATTGTGTCGAAGCAGGCGAAATGATTTATGTGCGGGAAGCGGGCCATGGCTTTTCGGATGAGTGCGATCGTTTCGGGATCGTGCAGCGGGGCAAAAGGGACGGCTTGCTCGAGATCGTCGAGTACTTCCGGAGTGATTTTGGCGTGGTCGCGAAGTTTGGGGCCGGGATGAACGACGCGGTAGCCGATGGCGTCGATGGTTGGCAAGCCGGAGCCGGTTGCGGCGTTAAGCACGAAGTCGATGGCCTGCTCCGGAGACTCGGCCTGGACGGAGTGGAGTGGCTGCGCCGGTGCGGCACTGGAGGTGTTGAGCTCGAGTTTAGATTCCGGCGTACCGATGCCGCTTAGTTCGCCGTCGGCGAGAGTTTCGAGGGCGTTTGCTCCGAAAGAAGCGCGGTAAAAAGAAAATTTGATAGAAGAGGAGCCGCTGTTGAGGACGAGGATGGTCACCGCTTTGCCTCGAAGGGCTGCTGTGCCTGGAGGCGCGTTTGACCCTCAGAAACTTTGCCGATACGTGTCATTTTCCATTTGGATGCGACTTTTTGATGCAGATTGTAAAAAGTCAATGTGGAAAGACTCGGGTAAGATCAGGCTACATGGCAATTCAAGACAAAATATTTGGCAAGCCACTCGCGACCAGCGATGAGCGGGCCGAGCACATCGGTGTTTCGGCGGGAATTCCTATTTTTGGATTGGACGCGCTGACGAGTGCGGCGTACGGGCCGGAGCAAGCTTTGTTGTATCTGATCCCGCTAGGCCTGCTGGGGATACATTTTCTGATTCCGATTATCAGCTCGATTCTGATCCTGCTGGTCATTGTATTTTTCAGCTACCGGCAGACGATCGCGGCGTATCCGAACGGGGGCGGCAGCTACACGGTCGCGACGGAGAACCTCGGCGAGGGTGCGGGGCTGTTGGCGGCGGCTGCGCTGATGATCGACTACATCCTGACAGCAGCCGTTGGAATATCGGCAGGTGTCACGGCGGTAACTTCGGTCGAGTCGCGGCTGATTCCCTATACCCTGCCCATGTGCTTGATCATCCTGGCAATGCTGACAGTGATCAATCTGCGCGGCGTAAAAGACACCGGCGCGGCGTTTATCCTGCCGACGTTTCTTTTCATCGGTACGTTATTGATTCTGGTAGGCGTGGGTGTGTTCAAGACGATTGCGTCCGGCGGCCATCCTCAGGCACTGGCCGACATGCCTCCGCCGACTGCTCCGCACGGCCAATTTGTTGGGCTGGCCTTTGTGTGGCTAATCATGAAGGCGTTCTCCAGCGGCTGCGCGGCCATGACGGGCGTGGAAGCCGTCTCGAACGGCGTGATGGCGTTTGGAGAGCCGCGCGCGAAAAAAGCGCAGTGGACGCTCACCGTCATCATCAGCATCCTGATTGTGCTTTTGTTCGGTACCTCGTGGCTGGCCAAGCATTACGGCATTATGGCGATGGAGCCGGACGATCCGCATTATCAAAGCCTGTTGAGCCTGCTCGTCAAAGCGGTCTTTGGAAGGAACTGGTTCTACCTGCTGACCATGGGGAGCGTGTTTCTGGCGCTGGCGCTGAGCGCGAATACGGCCTTTGCGGATTTTCCACGGCTCACCCGTGCCATTGCGATGCGTGACAACCTCCCGCATGTCTTTATTCTGCGCGGGCGCCGGCTGCTGTTTTCGCATGGCGTGTACGCGCTGACCGGCTTCACGGCGATTATTTTGATCATCTTCCGGGGTGTAACGGACAAGCTGATTCCGCTGTACGCCATCGGGGCCTTCCTCGCGTTTACCCTCTCGCAAGCCGGCATGGTCGTTCACTGGAGGAAGCAGGAGGGAGAACATAAGGATCGCGGCTGGCACATGTTCGTCAACGGCATCGGCGCGGTGGCAACAGGGTTAACGACCATCATCGTGCTGGCTTCGAAGTTTCTTGCTGGTGCCTGGGTAACGGCATTGCTCGTGCCAACGTTGATCCTGCTGATGCACTCGATCAAGAAACACTACACGCGGGTTGCGGGCGAGATGAAGGACATGACCCCCATCAACCTGGACAATCTGGAAGAGCCACTGGTGGTGATTCCAATGGCTGGGTGGAACCGGATCTCAGAGAAGGCGCTGCGCTTTGGACTCCTGATGTCGAAGGACATCAAGGTGGTTCATGTGCACTCGGAAGACGAGGATCATGGGATCGAGGATGAGTGGCGCGGGAAGGTGCTGGAGCCTCTGCGCGGCAAGCAGATGCACGAGCCGGAGCTGGTGACGATTGCCTCCAAGTTCCGCTTCATCATCTCCCCCTTGATGGATTACATTCTGCAGCTGGAAGCAGAAAACCCGGGCCGCAAAGTGGCCGTGCTGCTGCCGGAGTTGGTGGTGCGGCACTGGTGGGAGAACCTACTGCACAATCAGCGGGTGCAGCTGCTGAAGTTACTTTTGCTGGTGCGCGGTAATCAGCGGATCGTCGTGGTAAATATTCCCTGGTACCTGTAGCGCTTCGACGATCTTTAGTCCGACCTCAGGCCGTGGAAGCCGCTTGAACCAGGACGCGCCGCGAAGCTGTGGGCTGCTGCAGAGCCATCGCTTGAAGGCCGAACGC
Organism: uncultured Acidobacteriaceae bacterium; assembly: GCA_964252655.1. Classification (GTDB taxonomy): domain Bacteria; phylum Acidobacteriota; class Terriglobia; order Terriglobales; family Acidobacteriaceae; genus Edaphobacter. Next base: position 44,145 of record CAXUNR010000011.1, on the reverse strand, counting down.
TTCGGCCAGCAAGGTATAGCTCCGCAGGCGTGCCTGATGGTCGTGCACGATGGTGTTGACGACCAGCTCGCCAATGCCGAGGGACTCAGCCATGGCGCTTAGGGATTTGCGTATAAGCTCCGGAGTCCCTACAAAGTAGCGGGGAAACTCTCCGGATTCGGGAGGCAGTGCTCCGAAGCTGGCCAGTTCAAGGGTGGCTTCGAAAGGGTCCGCGATCGGTCGTCGATCGTTCTGGCGAATGCGCAGCTGCAGCAGACGAACGCTTTGCGCCAGACGTTGGGCTTCGGCGTCCGTGTCTGCGCAGATGACGCCAACGGCAGCCATGGCTTCGGGTCGCTGCAGGGCGTCCGGGCCGAGTTCAGGATTGGGCTGGAAGGCGCGCTGATAGTGGCTGATTGCGGCACGCGTGGCGTCGCCCGAGAAGAAGTGGGCGAAGGTATAAGGCAAGCCGAACTGGGCCGCGGCCTCGGCGCTCCACAGGCTGGAGCCAAGTAGCCATACACGAGGTACATGCGGTGTTGCCGGGGCGAGCAGGATGCGCGAAAAAGGATGACTGGCGGGAAAGTCATGATGCAGGAACGCGAGCAGCTCCGAGAGCTGGTCAGGGAAATCATCTACCTGCAGGGCGTTGGCGGGCGCAGCGCGGTAACGGCGGAGAGCGGTGGCTTCGATGGGTCCGCCTCCCGGTGCGCGGCCGATGCCGAGATCGATGCGCCCGGGGTACAGGGCCTCTAGCGTCTGAAAGGTTTCGGCCACTTTGAGCGCGGTGTAGTGCGGGAGCATGACGCCGCCGGAGCCTAAGCGAATCGTAGAGGTCGCGGCACCGATGCGAGCGAGCATGATCTCTGGCGCCGTACAGGCGAGCGTCTCCATAGCATGGTGCTCGGACATCCAGAAGCGATGGAAACCACGCGCTTCTACGTGTTGCGCAAGCGAGACGGAGTTGGCGAGGGCCTGCGCGGGCGTAGAACCGGTAGACACCGGAGACTGATCGAGTACAGAGAGACGGATCGGTTGGCTCACATCGTTTAGATGTGTTGCGGGGCTAAGCCGATGCGAGCGTGTGCTGCGCGGTCCAGGTCTTCGAGTGGGAGCGAAGCTGTGCGACGGAGGAGACGATCAGGCTCACGGCCTCATCCACTTCCTCCTCGGTGGTCATGCGCGAGAGCGAGATGCGGATGCTGGAGCGAGCGCGCTCCGGGCTGAGACCCATGGCGGAGAGCACATGCGAGGGCTCGGCTGCTCCGGACTGGCAGGCGCTGCCTCCAGAGACCGAGAGGCCGTTCAGGTCAAGCGTAATGACGAGCGATTCGGCATCGATGTGGTCGAAGAAGAGATTGGAGGTGTTGGCCGTACGTGCGGCGGATCCGCCATTTACTCCCGATGCGGAAACCTGGGCGAGGACGGACTGTTCCAGGCGGTCGCGAAGGGCGGTAAGGGTTTGGGGGGTGGAAACCCTCGTCTCAGAATCAGGACGTGGTGTTGGCGTCAACCACTCTGCAGCGAGGGTAGAGGCTGTGCCAAGAGCGACGATGCCTGCGACGTTCTCAGTGCCGGCGCGGCGCTGGCGCTCGTGTGTGCCGCCGTGGAACAAGGGCGAAAGGCGAACTGTTTTCCGGACGAAGAGCACGCCGGTACCTTGCGGGGCATACATTTTGTGACCGGAGAGGGAGAGCAGGTCGACGTCTTTGAGCGATCCGCTGGGCTTGCCTTCCACACAGCTAAGACTGAGGTCGATGGGCAGCTTGCCTGCGCCCTGGACGGCATCGGTATGGAAGAGGGCGCCGTGGGTTTTGGCTATTTGCGCAAGCTGCGGAATCGGCTGAATGGTCCCGGTCTCGTTGTTGGCGAACATGATGGACACCAGGCGAGTGTTTGGCCGAAGCGCGGCCAGAAGTGACTCGGGAGTGACAACGCCGTCATGGTCGCAGGGCAAATAGGTCACTTCGACGCCACGCTTCTCAAGCGCCTGTGCGGCGTGGAGCACGGCATGATGCTCGATGGTGGAGGTGATGAGGTGCTGGCCGGGCTCGACGACGCCGAAGAGCGCAAGATTGTCGCTTTCGGTGCCTCCGCAGGTGAACACGATCTCCTGCGGTTTGGCGCTGAGCAGGCGGGCCATCGCGGAACGTGCCTGTTCCACCCCGGATCGGGCGCGTTGGCCTTGCTGATGGATCGAGCTGGCATTGCCGAATTGCTCCAGCAGATAAGGGCGCATCGCCTCAAAGACCTCCGGCAGCAGAGGTGTGGTGGCGTTCGCATCCATGTAAATCCGGCGCTGGGGCAGAGGTGCGCGCATCAGAGTCAGTTTACGCTCTTCGGGGTACGCCCCCCATCTTTTTACAGCTTCCGGAAGGATGAAGCGCAAGCCAACTGCGGCAGCCGGCAAAGGTGATTAGCGCGCGTCGAGGAGAGTATAGGACTCAGGATAGGACGCGCCCGTGTACTCGGCGCGCGGACGGATCAGGCGATTGTCATCGTGCTGCTCCAGCACATGCGCGGCCCAGCCGGAGACGCGAGAGATGGCGAAAATGGGCGTGAAGAGGTCGATGTCGATGCCAAGCGTGGTGTAGGTGCTGGCGGAGTAAAAGTCGACGTTGGCATTGAGTTTCTTCTCGTTTTTCACGAAGGCTTCGATTTTGCGGGAGAGCTCAAACCACTTGGTTATGCCGGCGGCTTTGCCGAGCTCTTCCGACATGCGGCGAAGGTGAGTCGCGCGGGGATCTTCGGTGTGGTACACGCGGTGGCCGAAGCCGGAGATCTTTTGCTTACGCGCAAACATCTCGCGCACGTACTCCACCGGGTCGGCTCCCGCCTCGTCGATGGCGTAGAGCAGCTTCATGGTGGCTTCGTTCGCTCCTCCATGGAGTGGCCCTTTGAGTGCACCGATCGCTCCGGTGATGGCCGAGTGCATATCCGAAAGGGTGGCGGCGATGACGCGCGCGGCAAAGGTGCTGGCATTCAGCTCGTGATCGGCATGGAGGATCAAAGCGATGTCAAAGGCGCGGGTAGCCGTTTCGGAGGGCTTCTCGCCGTTCAGCATCCACAGGAAGTTGCCGGCGTGCGAGAGAGATCGGTCGGCCTCGACGACCGGCTTGCCCTTACGGATGCGGTCGAAGATGGCGACCAGCATGGCAATTTGCGAAGTGAGCCGGAAGCTCTTGCGCAGGTTCGCGGCGCGGCTTGAGTCTTTCTCGTCGGCGTCATAGATCGAGAGCAGCGAGACAGCGGTGCGCAGCATCTCCATGGGCGAGGCGGAGGTGGGTAAAGCCTGCAGCAGCTCGATGAGCTTGGGAGAGAGCTCGCGAGCAGCCGCAAGGTCAGCCGTAAACGCGGTCAGTTCGGCTTGTGTGGGGAGCTTGCCGTTCCAGAGCAGATAGGTCGTCTCTTCAAAGGTCGAATGTTGCGCCAGTGCGTGAATGTCGATGCCGCGGTAAGAGAGGACGCCCGCGTCGCCATCGATCCAGCAAATGGAAGAGGTGGTGGCGACGATGCCTTCAAGGCCTTTGGTGGCGTTAGCGGTGGACATAGGGACGATCTCCTGCAAGACTGACGGCCGGCGCGGTACCTTGAGTTATAGCGGAATGCGGAAATGGTTGTCACGGATTTGTGCGGTTACCGAATGCGTGCGCGAAATAGAAGAAGGTATATTCGTTAGTTACCGTAAGGTGTGTTGCCTGTGAGTGACTGAAAAGAGGAAGCCATGAGCGAACGGGAAGCCGCAGTCCACAGTCAGTCGTCTACGCCGCTGCTGGCCGGCGCGGGTTTAGTCTTGCTGCTTGTAATGGGGGCGCTGCTCTGGTGTTTTGGCTTGAGCAATCATCTCTCAACCGCGGAGAAGCAGCTGGCGGCGGCACAGGCGCAGAATGCGGAGCTGGCTCGAAAGCAGGATGCATTGAGCGCCCGGCTGAGTGCTACGGCCGAGACGCTGGGCAGAAGCGTAGGTCTGACGCAAAAGCAGATAGATGCGAAGACGCAAAATATCCTGGCTGCTCAGGCGGCCCAGCTGCAGGTGGTCAAGTCGCAGACACTGCAGACGACCCGGCTGGCCGAGCAGCAGGAGGCGTCTGCCAAACAGCTGGGTGCCGTGGCTTCGGATGTGTCAAGCGTGAAGACGGACGTGAGCGGTGCCAAGACAAGCATCGCCGATACGCAGAGCGATCTCGCTTCGACCAAGGCACAGCTGCAGCGCACGATGGGCGACCAGGGCGTGATGAGCGGATTGATTGCGCGCACACACGATGAGCTCGAGACGCTCAAACACAAAGGCGATCGCAACTACTATGAATTCACGTTGCAGAAGGGCGCCAAGCCGACGCTGCTCTCGACGGTAAAGCTGCAGGCCAAAAAGGTCGATGACAAACACTCGAAGTACACCCTGATGGTGAGTGCCGACGATCGCAACATCGAGAAGAAGGATAAGAGCCTGGATGAGCCGGTGCAGTTTTATACAGGCAAGGATCCGGTGCTGTACGAGATCGTCATCAACATGATTGCAAAGAATCAGATCTCGGGCTATCTTTCGACGCCGAAAAGTGCGGTGCAGCCGATGAGTGCTCCGCCTTCGAACTAGCTGGAGCATCGAGAGCCAAGGCTTGCATACCGCAGGATGCAGCAAAGGGGTGCTCTGTGAGCACCCCTTTGCGTTTGCCTTGTTTGCCTTTGTCCACAGCTTCCTCGCGGTTGCCGCGTTGCCTATTCTCCCTGCGGCTGCGAGTGCGACTCTGCAGCTAACGCAGGTATAGTTTCGCCTAAAAAAAGTGTCAAGAAAAAAACGAAGTGCCACGCGTTATCTTTGTAACCAGGCTTTGCTTTGTCCTTCAAGCAACATCACGAGAGATGGTGGGTGCGCTCAAGAAAAGGACGCGCGAGCCCAAGGAAGCCGACGAGAAAATCCTGGAGCGTATGTGCGACGATGACCGCGCGAAGGTCACCATGCAAGCGATGCGCGACGAAGCCGTATACGACGGCGAGCGCTGCAAGCGGCAGGATGGCGCCCAGACCTTCATAGAGATGGACAGAGCCGAAGAGCGCCGCGGCGAGCACGATTGCGAGTGCAGGGCGGCGCGTCCATGCGGTGAGCTGCTGCAGCAGATAGCCGCGGAAGATGAGTTCCTCGCAGATACCGGCGCTGAGCGAGACGCCGAACCACAGCAGAAACTCAAGGCGCGTATGGGGCAGCATGGCGAGCACAAAAGCTTCATTGCGATGTTGGGCCAACGGCGTCTTGAGCAGCGCGAGGGAGACCATTGCAATTGCAACGAAGCCGCAGAAATAGACGGCAACGCCGAGGCTGAAGCTTTGCGCAAGCGTGGTAGCGCGATTGCGAAGAGCTGTGGCCAGAAACGCGCGACGTTGCCGGATACCGGCGAGGACGAGCGCGAGCAGCAGCCACTCGAGCAGCATGGTCATGCCGTAATGCGAGGCAAGCGCGGTGGGATGCAGGTGAGGAGCCGAGGCGCGGGCTCGGCCGAAGAGCGTGGTAAGCGTAAGCAGCACGAAGAGCGCAGCGGTGTGCAGCCATGGAGCGATGGGAGCAGAGGGCGTGCCGGGCCGCGGCGGAGGCGGAGGTGCGGTGGGATCAGTGAGCGGCGTCGCTCCGGGAGACATGGCTTTATCTTACGGCGTTTGCCGAGGTTTTTTGACCGGAACGCCCGCGCGTAGCAACCGGCATGCGCTCCGGGGCGGCGCTCTCTGAGCGCCATGCAGCTTGAGAAAAGCGAGGCAAGGAGGCTCGTGCGGAGAACCAGATGTAGTGCAGAATTCAGCGTCTGTTCTCCAGCCGGTCATGGTCTGTTAAGCAAGCGCGGAGAGACTGAAGGCGTTTGCATCGCACCAGGCTTTCAGGAGCTACGATCATGCTGACACACTCACAGGTATCTCATCTTCGGCAGGAGCCACACGCGACCGAGACGTACCGGACCGGCGTGTCCCTTCATAGTCATACAAGTCAGTCCCTTGAAAGCCTGACCTTTGTGCACGCCGCGTGCGAGGGAGTGCCTTTCTTTGGCAAGATAGTGGCCCACTACGCGAAGCGAGCCAAGCAGAGGCATCGGCTGACGCTGGACTTCGAGGCTGCGCACTGGCGTCCGCCGCTGGTTCCCTGGATGGCGTATGAGTTGGAACGGGGACAGATTCTAAAGTTGGGTCTTGAGGCGCTGGTTTCCATCACCGATCACGACAACATACAGGCGCCTTTGTTACTGCGAACGGTTCCCGTGGCGCGCGGCATTCCGGTGTCGGTGGAGTGGACGGCTCCCTTTGGCCAGACTGCGTTCCATCTTGGCATCCACAACCTTCCCAGCGCTGTGGGCGTGGAGTGGATGGAGCGGCTTGCGCAATTTACGGCATCGCCTCAGGAGGATCAGCTGCATGGCTTGCTGCAGGAGCTCGATGCCATTCCCCAGACACTGATTGTGTTCAATCACCCGCTCTGGGATTTGTACAAGATCGGCGAGTCGTCGCATGCTGAGGCGCTCGATCGTTTTCTGATTCGGAACAATCGCTTTCTGCATGCGTTTGAGTTGAATGGCTTGCGGCCTACGCGGGAGAACGGCAAAGTCTTGGCGCTGGCACGTTGTTGGTCGCAGACGCTGATCTCCGGTGGAGACCGGCATGGCCTCGAGGCGAACGCCAACATCAACCTGACCAACGCAAGCAGCTTTACCGAGTTCGTGCACGAAATTCGCGTGAACCGTCAAAGTCATGTGCTGTTTCTGGAGCAGTACGGCGAACCCTGGGAGCAGCGCATTCTGGATTCGACCCTGGATGCGATCTGCGATCATCCGGAGTTCAGCCCGGGCTGGCAGCGCTGGGACGAGCGCAGCTTCCATGCCGATGCGGAGGGTGTGATGCGGCCGCTCGCGCAGCTCTGGCCGAACGGCCATGCACCCCGGGCGCTGCTTAGCTTGTTGTATGTGGTACGGCTGTTTCGCTCCAGAAGGTTGTCAAGAGCGTTGAGCCTCGTCTTCTCACGCGTCACCTTGGCGGAGCGCGATGAGCTGAGTGTGCGAGAGGGAGCGTGAGCGTGCAGGGAGAGCCTTACGGTTGGAACGTCTCTCGGATGTCGGTGTGCTCGCGGGTGAACGGGCGCTCGCGAAAGATTGTCCAAAGGTAATTGATCGAGTAGCGCATCGCCATGGTGAAGATGCCTTCCTTGTGGAGGCGTCTGCCGGAGGAGAGCATCTTCAAGTGGAAGGTGAAGCGTACTTCGCCAATTGCGTTTAGACGTCGGGCAAGGTCCGTGTCTTCGCCATAGAAGGAGATCGCAAGATTGAAGCCGCCGATGTCCTCAAGGGCATGACGCCGAACGATAAAGTTGCCGCCCTGGACCATCGATCCGACGCGCAGGACGAAGCGGTTGATGGCGTAGGTGAGGAATGCGGTCGCGTAGAAGACGCGGACCAGCAAGCATTGTCTTGGGGTGAGATCGTAGTAGACGAGCGGGCCGCTGAGCGCGAGCATGGCGGGTCTGGAAGCAAAGGTGACAAGGACTTGCTCAAGCCAACCCTCCGGCAGGCGGGAGTCGGCGTCGATGTTGGCGATGAGTTCTCCGGTGGACGCGTTCAGTCCTGCCTGGCGCGCGAAGGTGAGGCCTTTGCGCGGTTCGTCCACCAGCAGGACGCCGCTGTAACTCAGAGCGATCTCGCGGGTTCGATCGGTGCTGGCATTGTTGACCACGATGATCTCAGCCGGGATGCCGACCGCATGGGTTTGAGCCAGAATCGAGTTGAGGCAGGCGGCGAGGTAGACTTCTTCGTTGTAGGCGGGAACCACAAAGCTGAGGCGCATCGCATCACCTTGTCACGGAAAGGTTGCGGCCAGCTTACAGCTTGAAGATTTTTCAGAAAAGCATTGGGAAGATGTCTGAGCGGGGGCTTAGCTGCGTGCGGTTGGAACTGGCTGGCTCCTGCTGCTACAACGCCCTGTCCCGTGCGGTGTGCATGAGTCCCTGACGTATACGGCCTCGCCGTTTACTTCGTAGATCACGATGTATGGCCAAGGACTAACGAGAAGTTCATAGGCACTGTCAGACCGTCGCCTGCGGCCTGTATAGGGCATCGATTGCAAAGCTCCACGCGAGATAGAACCGCTTCAGCTAATCGCGCTGAGACCTCCACATTGGACTGCGCAAGGAAGGTTACAGCTTGTGTGAGGTCCTCGACAGCCCCATCGGTCCAGATAAGCTTCATCGGTTTTTGAGCAGTTGCCGGATCCGAGTAACCACTTCTTCATGTTCGACGGTTTGACCAGCGGTGATCTCCGCGCGACCCCGTGTAACAATCGCCGGGCTGCGCTCCTCGAAATCGAGGAGTGTTTCCATCCCTGCTTGAGCCAACTCTTCCGGAGTTCGTTGAGTGAGCGCGGCGAGGTGATCGAGTCTTTGCCCAAGGGCGGGAGTGAGGTGAAGTTCCATACGCCAAGTGTAAACGGCCCAAAGCGCAGGCTTAACACTCAATAACGTTCAGGGCCAGGCCCGCGAGCGACGTTTCCTTGTAGCGCGATTGCATGTCCATCCCGGTGCGGTACATCGTTTCGATCACTTGGTCGAGCGAGAGCTTGTGGCCTTCGGTCTCGTGCATGGCCATGCGGCAGGCGTTGACTGCCTTGATGGCGCCCATGGCGTTGCGTTCGATGCAGGGAATCTGGACGAGGCCGCCGATGGGGTCGCAGGTCATGCCCAGGTTGTGCTCCATGGCGATCTCTGCGGCGTGCTCCACCTGGGCGTCGGTGCCGCCGAGCGCGGCAACCAGACCTCCGGCGGCCATCGAGCAGGCCACGCCCACCTCGCCCTGGCAGCCGACCTCAGCGCCGGAGATGGAGGCGTTCTCTTTATAAAGAATGCCGATAGCGGCGGCGGTGAGGAAGAAACGGATGAGGCCTTCTTCTTTGGCTTGTGAGGACTGATCGGTGTCGATGAATTGGAGATAGTACTGGGCGATGGCGGGGATCACGCCGGCGGCCCCGTTGGTGGGCGCGGTGACGACGCGTCCTCCGGCAGCGTTCTCTTCGTTGACGGCGATGGCGAACAGCGAGACCCAATCCAGCGGGGCGAGCGGATCGCGGGGCTTGCCGGAGACTTCGAGCTCCCGGATGCGCTGGTAGAGACGGGGTGCGCGGCGGCGGACGTTGAGGCCACCAGGGAGGATGCCTTCGGTCGCCAGGCCGCGTTCCATACAGCTGCGCATGGCTCGCCAGAGGGCAAGAATGCCGCCGCGGATGGCTGCTTCGGGCGAGAGATCGTCGGCGTGGGTGGGAGGCCGCAACAGGGAGGGTGCGAGCGGGTTTGCGCGCTCGGCAGTAAGCAGCGCGGCTTCATTGGCCAGCACTTGTTCGGCGATCGAGAGGCCACTTCGCGCGCCGGAGAGGAGAAGTTCTGCGGCGCTCGAAAAGGGGTATGGGACCCGACGCGGGGAGAGCTCTTTTTCAAGCGGATCGGGCGCGAGCTCGGCCGCAGTAAGGATGAAGCCCCCGCCGACGGAGTAGAAGATCTGCTCGATCAGGAGGGTGTCTGCGGCGTCGAAGGCGCGGAAGCGCATGCCGTTGGGATGGGAGATGGCGGCGCGGGCACCTGGAGGGTACATCTCGGCGTGATGAAACAGAAGGTCCGTTTCTTCGTGGAACTCGATTGCAAGAATGCCGTCGAGGAGAAGTTCGCGTGAGACGCGGATGCGGTCCAGCAAGTGCTGGATGGCTTCCGGATCGACGGTGTCCGGCGCTTCGCCGCTGAGCCCTAACAGAATGGCGCGGTCGGTTCCATGGCCCACTCCGGTGAGAGCGAGCGAGCCGTAGAGTTCAGCGCACACGCGGGCGACCGGGGCAGCGTGGGAGTTCGCAACAAGGGTCTGGGCGAAGCGCAAAGCGGCACGCATCGGACCCACCGTGTGCGAGCTCGAGGGGCCGATGCCGATCTTGAAGAGTTCGAAGAGGCTGGTGTTCATAGGAATCGCATGCAAGCTTGCACGTTTCATTGTAGGGGTGGCGATACCTGAAAGTTGCATAGGGAGGTGCTATGGCCAATGCTAGACTTCGGGCATTCTGCCGTACTCGGGTTCTCAGGCAAACATGCTCTTTAAGGCTTTCAGCGCTGCGGTGTATGGGATTGACGCGCACATCATCGATGTAGAAATCGACTTCTCGGGCGTGATTCTTGAGCGGCCCGAGTTCAACACGGTCGGGCTCCCGGATGCGGCAGTGCGCGAGAGCCGCGATCGGGTGCGCTCGGCAATCCGCAACTGCGGCTTCGACATTCCACCGACGCGGATCACGATCAACCTGGCTCCGGCGGACCTGAAGAAGGAGGGCTCGGGCTTTGACTTGCCGATCGCGATCGGCATCCTGGGAGCGTACGGCGCGCTCCATATCAAGGAGCTCTCGGACTTTTTGCTGATCGGCGAACTGGGCCTCGATGGCGCACTGCGTTCGGTCCATGGCATGCTGCCGATCGCGATTGCGGCGCGTGCGCGTGGGATCCGGAACCTGATCATCCCGGCCGAAAATGCGCGCGAAGCCGCCGTGGTTGAAGGTGTGAAGGTGTATCCGGTGCGCACGCTGCTGGAGGTGCGCGACCTGCTGAATGCGTTCGCGAAGGGCAACCTGCTGGTGCAGCCGCTCGAGTCGCATACGGAGGAACTGCTGCAGGAGCTGCAGCATTTTCCGCATGACTTCAAGGATGTGCGCGGGCAGCAGGTGGCGAAGCGGGCGCTCGAGGTGGCCGCGGCGGGAGGGCACAACATCCTGATGATCGGGCCGCCGGGGTCGGGCAAGACCATGCTGGCGAAGCGGTTACCGTCGATTTTGGCTCCGCTGCGCTTTGAAGAGGCGCTCGAGACGACCAAGATTCATTCGGTGGCCGGGGTGCTGAACGCGGATGAGGGGCTTGTCATGCATCGGCCCTTCCGTGCCCCGCACCATACGATCTCGGATGCCGGGCTGATTGGCGGAGGTGCTGTGCCGCGACCGGGAGAGGTGTCGCTGGCGCACAACGGCATGTTGTTTCTCGATGAGCTTCCGGAGTTCCCGCGCAACGTGTTGGAGGTGCTGCGGCAGCCGCTTGAGGATGGCCATGTGACGATCGCGCGGGCGGCGATGAGCCTCAGCTTTCCGGCGCGATTCATGCTGGCGGCGGCCATGAATCCATGTCCATGCGGCTACTTCAACGACAAGAGCCGGGAGTGCATGTGCACGCCGCCGATGATCCAGCGCTACGTCTCAAAGGTCTCGGGGCCGCTGCTGGACCGGATCGACATCCACATTGAGGTGCCCGCGGTGCAGTACAAGGAGCTGCGGGGCGGCGCTTCGGCGGAAGGCTCTGCGGAGATCCGGGCGCGGGTTCTGGCCGCACGGGAGCGGCAGCACGCACGCTTTGTGGAGGCTGGCGGGGAGACGCGCACGCGGCCCTCCGGACGGAGCGCCTCGCAGACGGTGTATGCCAACGCCCAGATGTCGACCCAGCAGATCCGCCTCTTCTGCGAGTTGGCGAGTGATGCGGAGCGTCTTCTGGAGCGGGCAATGCAGCAACAAGGGCTAAGCGCGCGGGCGCACGATCGCATTTTGAAGGTGGCGCGGACGATCGCGGACCTGGAGGGTGCGCCGGAGATCGTGGTGAAGCACATTGCAGAGGCAATTCAATACCGGACACTGGATCGCAGCTATTGGTCCTAAATTGGTCCTTGGACGCGAGCTTGCGATGCGGTCTCCGCTTTCCAATAGCACCGAGAACCAAAAACTTCCAAAAAAAGAATTGACTCGACACTGAGCAGCGTTTACTGTGCCAAAAGGGTTGTTTCCGTGTCTCAGTTACATTCGACGGACCAGTGGCTGGGCCACTATAAACTCGCTTTGAGTTGAACGCGGAGATGAACTTCCACAGACCATGACGAAAATACTGTCTGGATGGCATCCTGAGCGTTACATGCGCGTCTAACGCATTAGCAAGTGCGATTAGACCGCAACGGGTGGCTAAGTAGAGACAATCGAGTCTGCGCAACTCTTCAAAACTGTAAGATTACTGAAATCTAGAGCTGCGATGGCCTTTGGCGATCAAAAGCTACCTGACAAGAAAGATGAGGAAAATACCTATGCGCTCGGATCTGATTTTTGGAGCACTTACGCATGTGACCAATCGGTATCAGTTGTGTCAGCTGGCCGCAAAAGCAACTCGTAAGCTGCACAAACCAAATACCCGCCTGCAGGATACAACGAACGAAGTGTTGGACCGCTTCAAGGATACCGTTCCGATGGATGACGGATCGGAATCCAAAGTAGAAAAGGTTTCCATGGTGGATCACCGGGAACGCCGCGCGGCTTAGTCGCGTGGCGGTCTACCTTTTCTACAACATAAGTGGCATTTTCCATAGCCCGTTATACGATAATGTTCCTGCAGTAGCCCCCGCCCTTTCCAGTCTTAGAACCGCTTGAATTGGCAGCCTAATCGCCTGGTTGCGTCAAGCCTTTTGCTTCTGCACTGATCCGCCTCCGCACGATCCCATTCTCCGCAACTCTATTTTCTCCTCCCTCCAAATCCATTCTTTCCAAGAAAAGAACACATATCCATGACTATTTCAGAGTTGAAAGAACATAACATCGCCGAGTTAGGCAAGTTGGCTCGAGGCCTTGATATCGGTGGCACCAGCGGACTGCGGAAACAAGACCTGATCTTCAAGATTCTGCAAGCGCAAAGCGAAAAAGAGGGACATATCTTCGCGGAAGGCGTGCTGGAGATCCTTCCTGATGGCTATGGCTTTCTTCGTTCGCCCGACTATAACTACCTTCCAGGTCCGGACGATATCTACGTATCTCCATCGCAGATCCGCAAGTTTGACCTGAAAACCGGCGATACAATCTCCGGCAATGTTCGCTCGCCGCACGAGGGTGAGAAATATTTTGCGCTTGTGAAGATTGAAGCGATCAACTTTGAGTCTCCTGAGGAGACGCGGAACAAAATTTTGTTTGACAATCTGACGCCGCTTTATGCTCAGGAACGCGTCAAGATGGAGACAGTGCGCGATCACATCTCCGGGCGTGTGATGGATCTGCTGACACCGGTGGGCAAGGGCCAGCGTGGGCTGATCGTCGCCCCGCCACGTACCGGTAAGACCATGCTGTTGCAATCGATCGCGAACTCAATTACCTCCAATCATCCAGAGGTCGTGCTGATCGTGTTGCTGATCGATGAGCGGCCGGAAGAAGTAACCGACATGCAGCGGTCGGTACGCGGCGAGGTGATTAGCAGTACCTTCGATGAGCCGGCCGCGCGCCACGTACAGGTGGCGGAGATGGTGATCGAGAAGGCCAAACGATTGGTTGAGCATAAGCGCGACGTCGTCATTCTGCTCGATTCGATCACGCGTCTGGCGCGGGCCTACAACACGATCGTGCCGCCGTCTGGCAAAGTACTCTCAGGCGGCGTGGACTCAAACGCTCTGCAGCGTCCGAAGCGGTTCTTCGGTGCGGCGCGCAACATTGAAGAGGGTGGTTCGCTGACCATCATTGCCACGGCGCTGGTAGACACCGGCTCGCGCATGGACGAGGTCATCTTCGAGGAGTTCAAAGGTACAGGCAATATGGAAGTCATTTTGGATCGCAAGCTGGTTGATAAGCGAGTCTTCCCGGCGATCGACATTCAGCGCTCCGGAACGCGAAAAGAGGAGCTGCTAATCCCAAAGGACGATCTGCAGCGCATCTGGATCCTCCGTAAAGTGCTGAATCCGCTTTCGCCTACAGAGGCGATGGAACTACTTACCAGCCGATTGGAAAAGACTCGCAACAACTCGGAGTTCTTACACAGCATGAGCAATAGCTAGCTGTTTCATCCGACATAAGCTTCATGATCCTCTCCTCTGCAGAAAGGTGAGCTTAGGATCAAATATGTTCATCTGAAGCGGAGGAGCGGAAGCGATGGAACGATCGGCTTGGAAGGGGTTTGCTGCGGGAGCGATTGGCGGCGCTCTCGGTACGCTGGTGCTAAATGTTTTTCAAAAAGGTTCGCTCCTGGGGACCAGGCACATCGAAAACAAGTTGGACAATGGGTATACCTACACGCAACAGCAGGAAGCGTTGCTGCAGGGCTTTGAAAAAGCGCATACGCAAACAGGCTTGGCAATAGCCGGAGCCCTCAGCCTTCCGCTGTCGTCTGCTCAAAAAGAAAAGGTGGCACCGGTCGTCGAATATGCCTTCGGAATTCTTTGCGGCGGTGTCTACGGCCTTATCGCCGAGTACCTTCCAGCGGCGACGGCTGGCTTTGGCACGACCTACGGCGCGGTGCTCTTTGGCGGGGCCAGCGAGGTCGTGCTTCCGGCGCTCGGCATGGTAGCTATGCCGCAGGATCGGACGCCGGTGCAACACTTTGGCGGCTTATCCGGGAATGTCGTCTATGGCGCAGTGACCGAGGGCGTACGCCGGGTGCTGCGCGCTTAGGCAAACGTCGTTCTTAGAATAGGAAGGCCCGGTACGGTGCCGGGCCTTCTTGAATCCCTAAGATCATACACCTTCGCCGTCCACCGAAGGTTCTGCGCGCGAAAGCCGCTTACAGTTTTACCAGCATCTTGCCTACGTTCCCCCCGCGGAACAGCTTCAGAAATGCTTCCACTGCGTGCTCGATGCCCTGATCGACCGTCTGCGCCGATTTGACCTTCCCCGACGCGATCCACGGTACCATCTCTTCCAGGAAACTTGGGATCTGGTCGAACCGATCGCTCACGATGAATCCTTCCAGTCGCAGCCGTTTTCTCACGATGGAGATAAGTCCTTGCACGGCAGGTGCTTCCTCGTTGGCGCCACCAATCATGCCGCACAACGCAAAACGCGCATGAGGCTTGGCCACGGCCAGCGCCGCCTCCAGATGCGTGCCGCCCACGTTATCGAAGTAGACACTAATGCCCTGCGGAGCCGCTCTCTGGAGTGCCGCCGTCAGGTCCGGCTCTGCCTTATAGTCGATGACCGCATCCACCCCCAGCGAGCGCACAAACTCACCTTTTTCCACCCCACCCGCTGATCCGATCACCGTCGCTTCCTGGATCTTGGCGACCTGGCAGGCCACTGAGCCGACCGCCCCAGCCGCAGCCGAGACAAACACTACATCCCCCTGCTTCACCTTGGCGACCTCCTGCACTCCCAGGTATGCCGTCAACCCAGTCAGCCCGGCGACCCCCAGGTACATCTCCGGTGCCAGCGCCGTGGTATCCACCTTCATCATTCCGGGAGCATCCGCCTGCGCGTTGAAGGCCTCTCGCCAGCCGAACATGGAAACGACTGTATCCCCCTCCTTGAGGCGCGGGTCGTTTGACGAGATGACCACGCCCACAGCGCCGCCCTGCATGGCTTCTCCCAGCGCGTACGGCGGCATATAGCTGGCTACGTCCCGCATTCTGCCGCGCATATAAGGATCGACGCTCATCCAGTGATTGCGTACCTGCACCGCGCCCGCTCCGGGCTCCGGCAAGGTCATGGTTGCCAGTTCAAAGTCATCCGCAACGGGCATGCCTACTGGCCGCCGTACTAAACGCACCTCACGAGATTCCATGCCTCACCTCCACCGCTATCCTACCCTCTCCGCATGCGCTCTCTTCTGCCGGACCAGCTAAGCTAAGTTCCATGACTCCCACAGATATGACCATGCTGCAGACCTCCATCGAATATCACTTTGCCCAGGGCTCCGCCGTCCTTGACGCCTCCGGCACACCCGACCCTGAAGCCCTTGCTGCCTTCCACGCCCTCCGTGACGCTCTCGAAGCCGGCTCTCTCCGCGCTGCCTCTCCTGACCCCGCTGCCTCTCTCGGCTGGACCGTCAACGCTTGGGTCAAGCGCGGCATCCTTCTCGGCTTTCGCCTCGGTTCTCTGGAAAGTCACGCCGAAGGAGCCTATATCGACAAAAACACCTATCCCGCCCGCCGCTTTTTCCCGGGCCAGAACATCCGCGTCGTCCCCGGGGGCTCATCCGTGCGTGCCGGGGCGTTCCTCGCCGCTGGAGTCGTCGTCATGCCTCCCGCGTACATGAACGTGGGCGCGTATGTGGGCGAGGGCACCATGGTCGACTCGCACGCACTCGTCGGCTCCTGCGCACAGGTCGGCCGCCGCGTCCATCTCAGTGCCGCCGCGCAAATCGGAGGCGTGTTGGAGCCGGTCAATGCCTCCCCGGTCATCATTGAGGACGACTGCCTCATCGGCGGCAACACCGGCGTCTACGAAGGAACCATCGTGCGCACCCGCGCCGTGCTGGCCGCCGGAACCATCCTCACCCGCGGCACCCCTGTCTACGATCTCGTCCGCAACGAGATTTACCGCGCGTCTGCCGAGACCCCGCTCGTCATCCCGTCCGGTGCCGTCGTCGTCCCCGGGGCGCGAGCGATCTCGCACGGCCCGGGCAAGGACTGGGGCCTCTCCGTCGCGACTCCCGTCATCGTCAAATATCGTGACGAGAAAACCGAGCTCTCGCTTGCCCTGGAAGACCTCCTGCGATAAGCAGGAGGCCAGATGCTTGCTCCGCCGCTTGGGAGAGGGGGAAACGGATCTCCCCCAACTCTAAAAGATGATCTTTCCCGCAAGCTGCGTGTTGAACGGCTCCCCCGGCCCGATGCCCGGAGCGCCGAAGAACGCTCCGATCGTCGACCCGATGGCCGTGCCTTGTTCGCTTGTCTGCGGAGCCCCAACGGGAGCCAGGTTGAGGTGGTTGGCTACGTTGAACATCTCTACGCGCAGCTGCAGCGTGGCCCGCTCCGTCAGCTTGGTGTTCTTGAATACCGAGATGTCTACATCCTCAAAGCCGGGGTTATAAAACTGATTGCGCCGCGTGGTCGCAAACGTTCCCGGCGCTGGATCAACGAAGGCTGCCGGATTGAACCACTGCACATATCCGGGATTGCCGGGCGACGTGACAAGGCTATGCGACACGCCCGCAAACGGATTTACCCCCGGCAGTAGGTTCGCCCGATCGGCATAGTCTCCGTTCCCGCTTGCGTTCGAGTTCGCCACCACCGAGAACGGCTGTCCACCATGCAGTGAGATACCGCTGTTCACCTCCCAACCTTTGCTTAGCCGCTCCGGCCCCTTGAACTTGGGGATTTGATAGTTCACAAAGGTCGTAAAAGTATTCCGTGTATCGAAGTCGCTGTTCCCATATTCCGATTTCACATTCAAGCTGTTCGGCGGCAGGTACGGCACTATGCCTGTTTCATAGTCCAGTGCATGCGACCACGTGTAAGTCGCCTGCGCCGTCAATCCGTGATAGTTCGAGCTACGGATCAGAGTCTGCAGCGAATTATAGTTTGCGTTCAAGTTACTTTCTAACTGGTTGACCGTACCGATGTTCGGAAACTGGTTGTGGTACGGTCGCGTCGCTTGCGCGCCTCCACTGCCCACCGCCGCCGCATTAATATCCAGCACCTCCGTCAACGCGCGGGACAATGTTCCCAAATATCCAATTTGAAACAGTGCGCTGCTGCCGATGCTCTGCTGCAGATTTATGTTGTAGCTATATGTGTAAGAAGGCCGATAATGCGGATTGACGGAGTAAGCATTGACAACGCCTGCGCCTGCAAGCGCACTGGTCAGTGGCTGAAACACAGGTACGCCCTGTTGAATCACATAGCTATTCGCCGCATTGTCAACGACTGGATCACTCCCACTTGGATTATTCCCCAACCCCAACGCACCGCTGTCCGTCGTGCCTCGTAGATTGAGCAATGGCAGAATATAGATTGAATCGAAATACATGCCGAAGCCTCCACGTACAACGGTCTTCGGTGCCGCTGCATACGCAAAGCCTGCCCGCGGACTAATGGCCCCCTTGTATGGCGTGTACAGATGATCTACGTTCATGCCTTGCACATCAAAGCCCGTGGCCTGAGCCGGATCGAAGCTTGCCAGGTTCTTATCGCTGTTGTGCAAGGATTGCGCATAGTCGTAACGCAGTCCATAGTTCAAGTTCAACTTGGGAGTAAGCTGCCAGGCATCCTGCGCAAAAAGACTCCAGGTATTTTCATATACGGTGCGCTTCTGGTTTCCTTCAACGATGGAGGAAGTGGATACGCATCCTGCCAGAAAGTCCGCCAGTAGAAGCACATTGCCGTCCGTCACTCCCGGTACCGCCACGCCCTTGTTCTTCGTTGCTAGTTGTGCGCATGGCCCCACGCCTCCTCCGGCCGCCCACGGTCCCTGCGAGCCATCGAAGGAGAACGTTCCGCGTGCGCCGGTCTGGTAAAAGTCGTATACCTGAGCTTTGCGAAACTCCCCGCCAAACCGGAACTCATGCTTGCCCACCGTGTAAGAGAGCGTATCGTCCACATGCCCGGTGATATCCTGCCTGCCTGCCGGAGCTGTCGCACCTACTGTGTCAAAGCCGCTTGCTCCTGTCGTCAAGCCGGAACCGGCGGCTGGAGGAGCGATGCTAATATGCGGAGCTCCCAGCAGTGTTGGGTCTGTTACTCCGGTATTCAATCCCAGCGCTACCGGATTATAAGAGTGGTTGGCATCCGAGAAAATCTGGTCGAAGTAACTCACTCCAAAAAACACCTGGTTTGCAATGCGCGGAGAAAAAATGTGGTTATAAACCACCGAATAATTCTCCACATGGATCGGTGCCACTTCAAAATAGGGGCTTAGTTCCGAGGTGGTAGGTGCAGTCTGATTTCCAGTTCCCAGATAGCCCTTCACGGAAACTGTATTGTTTGCATTTAGGTTATAGTCCAGCTTTACCAATCCATTAAAGCTATGTCCGTTCTCCGTACCAGGGTTGAAGTAGTTCTCGGGTTGGGCCGCACCTGTTAGCGACGAGGCCGGCCACAATCCATTCAGCAGCGCCGTCGAGACCGGGTTGACCGGCACCCCATAGAACCCCAGAACGTTGGTCGCGAGCGTCTGATAGGCCGCCGAGGGTTCCGTCTTCGCGTTCGCCGCACCAATGACAAAGTTCTGATGCTCGTAGTTACCAAATAAAAAGAGCTTGTCCTTAATTAGAGGACCGCCCAGCGAACCGCCATAGATGATAAAGCGCGTTTCGTTCTTCTTCGTCCCTGGAATAGCAAAGGGGGAGTTTGCCGCGAGCGCCTCATTGCGGTTGAAGTAGTAGCCCGTTCCATGCACGGTGTTGGTTCCGGACCTGATCGCTAGGTTTACCGTGCCGCCGGCGTTGCGCCCACTCTCGGGAGTGCCACTGGTAACAAACGAGAACTGCTCAATCGAATCGAGCGGCAGCACGATACCCGCGATGCCCGAAACGCCGCCCTGGTTCACCGCCGGAATGTTCCACCAAAGGTCATTGTTGTCCGTTCCCTCAATCTGCCAGTTCACCTGGTTGGACCGCGTTCCATTCACCGAACCTACGCCTCCCCCGCCGCCGATCGAATAACCGGCAAAGCCCGGCGTGTACTGGATCATCTGCGTGAAATCCCTCCCATTGGCCGGAATATCATTCACCACAATCGACGGCAGATCCGTCGTCTGTGTAATCGAAGTCGTATCGAGCGCCACGCCCGCCGCACTGACTTCCACTTCAGACGACGTACTCGTCACGCCCATTTTCACAGGAAGCGTGTAGGTCGTGCCCGCTGACACGGCCACATTGTCGATCTTGGTGGTCGCAAATCCGGTCGAGGTGACCATTACCGTGTAGTTGCCCAGCGGCAAATCCTGAAAGACGAACTCGCCGCCTGAGGAGCTCTCGGTGGTCCGCACAGCTTGCGTGTCCACATTCGTGGCCACCACGGAGGCGTTTGCAATTACCGCGCCCGTTGCGTCGGTTACCAAGCCATTGATGCCGCCACGGAAGTTCTGGGCCAGTGCCACAGAGCTCGAAGCCGCCATCGCTACAAGAACAACGCGCTGAATCGGTGAACGCATCATCGTTGACTCCCGGGTTCTATAGAACGGAGCCGCCCTCCGCTGGCTCGCGCGGATGCGGGTTGGAGTGAATGGCCAGGCAAAACCAAGGGCAAGCACTGCTCCCAAAAGGCAAACGTGCGTACTGCGAAGTGCGGCAAGGATTTCCGATGAAACTATGCCCTGGATAAGCGCGATGCAACCCAGCGCGCTTGCTCTCTATGCTCCGCATAAGGCAAACGCCGTAGTGAGAGTCTGCGCCGCGCTGCCACTGATGGGCGTCTTGGTCTCTCTGCGGCATCTGTTTGCTCCGGTTGACCCACACAAAGGATCGCGGAGAAGGCAAACCCCATGCGATACTAGGTCGACATGTACAAACGAGTGCTGCTCAAGATCTCAGGCGAAGCTCTCGCCGCCGGCGCTGGCTTCGGCATCGACGCCGTCTTTATCCATAAAGTCGCCTCCGAGATTGCTGACGTTCATGCTCTCGGCTGCCAGATCGCCATCGTCGTCGGCGGAGGAAACTTCTTCCGCGGCGTCGCCCAGCAGGCCATCGATATGGACCGCGTCGCGGCCGACCACATGGGCATGCTCTCCACCGTCATCAACGCCATCGCTCTCCAGGATGCCATCGAGAAATGCGGGCTGTTCTGTCGGGTCATGTCGGCAATCGAGATGCACCAGGTTGCCGAACCTTACATTCGCCGTCGCGCCATGCGTCACCTTGAAAAAGGCCGCATCATTATCTTTGCCGCCGGCACCGGCAATCCTTACTTCTCGACCGACACCGCTGCTGCCTTGCGGGCAATGGAGATCAAGGCCGATATCCTGCTGAAGGCTACGTCGGTTGATGGAATTTACTCCGCCGACCCCAAGCGTGACCCCCACGCGACCCGCTACGAGACGGTCTCCTACACCGAGATTTTGCAGAAAAACCTGAAGGTCATGGACACCTCCGCCGTCTCGCTCTGCCGGGATAACCACATGCCCATGATGGTCTTCTCTATGCGCGAGCAAGGCAACATCACACGCGTCGTCGCCGGCGAACCCCTCGGCACGCTCGTAACGCCTTAGATCCTCTCCTGGAGAGGAACCGTCCGCCGCAAGCTTCGCGCGGACGGTTCTTCAGGGAAATAACAATCTACTGCCTAGTCCCCGCACCCCGCGCTTCAACTCGGGCCGCCAGCGGATCTAGTAGCAGTCCGTGCAGATCAACCTCCATCCGTACTCTGCCCAGCGCCTTCGCCTGACTGAACTCAAGCGGCGTCCCCGCACAAAGCGCGTGCGACGCCGGCCCTTGACCCCGGTTCGGGAAGCTCAGCGGAGCCGTGACTACCGGGTCAAAATCAAGCGTGGAAGAACCTGCCGTGAGATTCATCTGATGCGGCGTCCGCGTCGACTCAGGATCGTTGCAGGAGCTTGCCGGCAGCCGGGCCGAGACAAAGTTGGGCTCCGGCGCCGCAAACGGGAAGCGGCACACCGGCGCTGCCTCCGGATCGTCCGCAGGCCACGTGCAGCGCCCATGTCCCGGGACTGCAAAGCCCTCCGCGGAGGCCTTCCATGTCGAAGGCGGATCCAGCTTCAAGTGATCCGCCGCCAGCGATAGATGCACCTCTGTCGGCGTAGATTTCACCCGATTGAAGAGATCGACTGGAATCGCCACCGGAACCAGCAGCCCCGGCCGATACGCATTGATCTCGGTTCCAAACTCGTTCAGGTAAGGCGAAACCCAATGCAGCCCCGGCGCATTCAACGTCACCGCGCCGCCCTTGATCGTATAGTTAGACTGCTCATCGATTCCGGAGGTCGCCACCGGCATGCCTACCTCAACCATATTGTTGAGCACCCGTAGAGCTCCAGCCGGGGCCGTCTTCGGCAGAAGCTGTGCCGGCACAGGCGCCAGCTTGGGATCGGAGGCAGCGTTGGCTACCGGATACGCTCTCTGGATCAGCGCAGTCGCCGGCACGATCACCAGCAGCAGAGCCACCAGCAGCGGCGTTCCCAGCAGCAGGATCTGGGTAATCGGCGTGCGGCGGGTGGCGTATTGATAGATCAGCGCGGCCAAAGGAAGCACCACAATCAGCGCCAGAACCAGGTATTCAAAGCCAGGGGGCGGCATGCGCCGGAAGATCAGGTAGAGCAAACCCAGACCGACGACGAGCAGGTAAATGACGGCTCCGATCGTCGTGAGCAGCATGCGCGCAAACGTCGCCGTCACTGCCGCGATCGCCGCCAGCGGGACCACGAGAATCGCAGTCAGCAGCAGCAGGTTGTGCAGCAGCGCGGGGATGACCGTGGTCGGATACAGGCCGGCACGCTTCAGCAGAAAGATCTGCATCAGCAGAAACGGAAGATAGAGGAAGACGCCCAGGAAGATGGCTTTGGCCGCCAGCAGCTTTGCCCAGTGATAAGGCCGCGAAGTCCAGAACTGACGATCGCCCACCAGGGGCTCATCGTGGATGAGCCGCGAGATCAGGACAAGCCACGAGATCGGCATCAGAAAATATTTGAGAAACGCGGCCAGCAACATGGCCACCCCGGCATACTGGCTTCCCGACCAACCCGAGGGTGCGGCCCAGCAGAACGCGGCAAACAGAAGCAACACGACCAGAGTTTCGGGCCAGAGATGGAGCAGGTCTTTGCGAAAGATATGGAGCGGCTGAGGCAGGGCCATACCTAAAGGGTACCGCACATGCCTCAAACCTTGGTGCTTAGGAAGTCGGGGCAGCCGGAGCCCGACCCGACTTTGCCAATGCTAGGAAGATCCCTCGCAGCGTCATCGGCGCAATCTGCACTGAAGGCGTATCGGTCGCCGTGAAAACCGCCGCAAGCTGATCCGTCAACGGCTCAGAGTCTGCATGCGTATGCACAAACCGCGCAGCCGTCGGCGTCTGTTCAAGCAGCAGCCACGATTCCGGCACGGTTGCCGAGGTACGCGTCAGCGTGGCCGCCGCAACGCCGGCCGAGGGCGGCGGCAGAGTCAGCGTGACCTCGCGAAACCGCGCCGTCAACGTGCCCAGCTCTTCGGCAAACAGCAGCTTTCCTTGGTGAAGAAAGCCGATGTGCGTTGCGAAGGACTCGACCTCCGCCAGATCGTGCGAAGAGATCAGAATCGTCGGACGCGTGGCTGGATCGAACGCCGCCTGGTCGGCTAGGGAGCGCGGCTTCACCCGCGACATCAAGGCTTCGATCAGCTCATCGCGCACTAACGGATCAAGCCCGGAAAAAGGCTCGTCAAGCAGGATCACCTCTGGAGAAAACGCCAGAATCGAAGCGAGCGCCGCTTTCATCAGCATGCCGCGCGAGAGATGCTTGAGCTTGCGATTCAAGGGCAGCTCCAGCTGCCGGACCAGCGCGTCGTGATCCCAGCGCGGGTAAAAGCCGCGCAGATAGTCCAGAAATTGCCCTACGGTCATCCAGTCGGGAAGCTCCTGGTTTTCGCTCGCATACGCGATCCGCGTAAAATCTTCGCCGGTCAGGTGCGTGATGTCTCGTCCCAGAAGAGTTGCGCTGCCGGAAGAAGGATGAATCATGTTCATCAGCAGCTTGATTAGGGTGGTCTTGCCCGCGCCGTTATGTCCGACCAGCGCGAACACCGCGCCTCGCGGGACACTCAACGTCAAGGGCGCGAGTGCCTCGGTGTGCCGATAAGATTTCTGAAGACCATGCGTTTCAATGGCGAAGCCGGTTCCGGTCATGCACTTTCCTCAGCCCCGCAAGGCTCTTTCCGAGGCTAGCACGACCAAAGCGATGAGAGTTGGTATAGCTGCTGGCCTCTCTACTGGTGGAATGCGTGGTCGCGGATGCGCCTATCAGCGGGTGACAGTATTCAGCGAGAACTCTCCACAGCGGTGCTGCGCCTGAGCTTTCTCAAGCGTGGGAGCCTTTTGATCCGGGCGAACGATCTGGCAGCAGTTGGAACAGATAGCCTCGTGTTCCGAGCCAAGACGAGGGACAAACTGCTTTAGAGCTGGCATAGAGAAGGCGCCTCCCAAGAAGATGTCTCCGGGCGAATGCGGAGCGGTCCAATTATGTACCTAGAAAGTCGCTTTGGCTAGAAGGTTTGGTACAACTGAGGTGCGCCGCTGGTCTGAGACAAGCGGATACTATCGAGAGGCAGCGAGGCCAAAGCGTCAATGGTAAAGTGGTCGCAAAGACGAAGTTTGGGCCGTGTGTTTCCAGGCCTTATCGCTGCCGCGTTGCTGGCTGCATCCGGTGTGTCCCTGGCTCAGGGAACCGCTGCAGCCATCCCGCAACTCGCCCCGACACAATTCGTCGGATCGTGGTTTGAGCTTGCGCACTTCCCTAATAAAAAAGAAAAGGCCTGCATCGCCGACGCACTCACGCTCTTTACGTTGATGGATAAGCCCTTCCGTTTCGCGCAGGTAGACTCCTGTCGCCTCAAGGACGGGACTACCGACGCCCGCAACTATACCGGCATCACCAAAGTGAAGAAAAACTGGACCGGTCAGCTGAAGGTTTGGACCGTCTGGCCACTCTCCCGAAAACTTTGGGTGTTGGCCGCCGGACCGAACTATGAGTGGCTCCTGGTGGGCGCGCCCAACCATAAAACCCTTGCCGTGCTCTCACGCACGACCACACTTGCCCCTGACGTCATGGCGCAGATTACCTCGCAGGCTGCGACTCAGGGATTTGCGGTTGCGAAGCTGGTGATGGTTCCACAAACTTCTCGGACTGCGCCTGCACCCGCTCCGACGCCGATCGCAAACGCACCCGCAACGCGCGAGTAACCTCCCGGTGACAGGGAAGGCATAGGGTGCGGAGGTTGTCGAGGTCGCACTGGCCACCGCCCTCCGCCACAGGCCGGATGTGGTCCGCATCCCAAAGAGACCGCCGTGCGGAGATCGAGGCCATCCCGTAAAGCGAGAGTCCTGCCGCGCGCGCCGACCCTCGCGCCCGCTTGAGCGCCGTGAAGATGCGCACAGTATCGGCCTGACAAAGCGCGCAGATTCCGTGGTCCCGCGCAAACACCTGGTCGCGCAGGTAACCTGGATCGGTGCGCAGACGCCACTGGTGCACGCAGAAGTCCGAGCAAAAGGTTCTGCGCCGGCGCGCCAGAATCTCCAACTCGCACCAGCGACAGAGCGGCAGGCCGTGCGGACCGGTAGGAAGCAGTCTGCGTTCGGTGCGGCCGCCGGCAAGGGTGCGGGGAAGCATCATGCGTGGGTTCAGCATAAGACCAGAGCCCGTCCTCGCGAAAGTGGCTACGAAGATGCGCTCCGGTGGTCACAGCACATTATGATGAGGAGACCAAGAGGAGAAAAGCCATGTCCAGAACCCAGTCGACCATGGTGGAGCTAGGCACCGTTGCGCCGCCTTTTCAGCTGACGGACGTGGTCAGCGGGCGAGTGCTGGGCCGCGAGGACGTGCTCGCCTCAACCTGGAACGACGATGCCTCTGTGACCAGCCCGGCTCCCGCCGAGGGTGCTTCTCAGGGCCGGAGCCGCGGACTCCTCGTCATGTTTGTGTGCGTCCATTGCCCCTACGTAAAGCACGTGGAAGAGCAGCTCGCCCGCATCGGCATGGATTACGAGGGACGCGTTGCAATCGCGGCGATCAGCTCGAACGACATCGAGGCCTATCCCCAGGACGGCCCCGTCGAGATGAAGCTGCAGGCGCAGCGTCTCGGTTGGCGCTTCCCTTATCTCCTGGACCAGACGCAGGAGGTTGCGCGCAGCTACGGCGCCGCCTGCACCCCCGATTTCTTTCTTTTTGACGCTGAACGCAAACTGGTTTATCGCGGCCAACTCGATGGCAGCCGTCCCCGCCGCGGTGACTTCGGCAATGATGAGCCGGTCACCGGGACGGATCTGCGCCGTGCCATGGACAGGGTAGTCGCTGGACGGCAGCCCGACCCTGAGCAGCGCACCAGCCTCGGTTGCAATATCAAGTGGCGGGAATCATAGTTCTCTGCTCGCCGTTGTCGTCGCGGTAGAGCCGGAGTCTTTGTACCGGGCAAGGAGGCCACGGTTGGACGAAGTCCTAGATCGCCTCAAGCAGGGCATCCGCCGCTTTCAGGTGGACATTTACCCGACTCGGGCAGAGCTGTACGAGCGTGTGATGAACGAGCCGCAGCGTCCGCACACGCTGATGATTACCTGTGCTGACTCCCGCCTTCAGCCTGACCTCCTCACCCAGGCCGCCCCCGGCGAGATCTTCGTCGCGCGCAACATCGGCAACGCCGTTCCTCCGTTCGGGGAGAGTAGCCGTGACGGCATCGGCGCGGTCATCGAATACGCGGTCACCGCCCTGGGGGTGCAACACATTGCAGTTTGCGGACATACTGACTGCGGCGCAATGAAGGCCCTGCTGAAGCCGGAATCCATTGTGGAATTACCCGCCGTGAAGGCTTGGCTAGAAAATGCTAAGGCCGCCCTGACTGCGGCGCAGGCCCTAGCAAGTCCAGAGGAACATCTACTGGGCACTGTCACCGAGCAAAACGTTCTCTTGCAGATGGACCGTTTACGTTCTTATCCAACCGTGGCGGACGCACTGACCCAGGGAAAGCTGAAACTTTCGGGTTGGGTGTATGACATCGCTTTGGGCCAGGTTAGTCTGTGCCCGGACGGCTCGTCGAGCTTTGAAAAAGTGTAAGTTTTCGCCAATAGTAAAGGCAGCTTACGGTCCTGATCCGTTAAGCTGCCCTTCCTAGGAGTCCTGTTTGGATCGCCTTCAACCGTATTCAGCTGCTCTTCAAGCCATGAAACTAGCCCTTGGACGTAGCATCCGAGCCGTGCTGTTTCACCATCTTGTTGTACATCCCCAGGATGAGGAAGGGAGCAACCCACTGTCCAACAAATAAAGCCTCATGCTTCTTGCCCGCAGCCTGAAACGATACCGAGGCGAGGATAGAAGCGATTGCAGCGCCTAGATAAATGCTGGAGGGTATCTTGCTGGTGAATTTCTCAATGGCGGCCGTAACTTGGTCTTCCTGTGCTTCGCCCGGAGCTACGCGATAGTCGGTCATGAACAGCTTCTCCTTATGCGGCTTTGCCGCTGTATGTGGAGAGATGCTGGAAAGCGCTTCAACGGCAGAAAAATTCTTTGGCCTCCACGCCACTTTGTTCTCTGAACCCAACTCGGTCCGTTCGACCGAAGGTTACCCGTGCAGCGGGCTACAGAGGTTTACTTCCCGCGTTCGGGGCTGCGTTACGCATCCCCGTCATGCCGCCGCGGAGCCCGTCGCCAGCAGCATGGGAACAGTAAGCTGCTCGCAAAAGTGCAGCACCAGGCGAAGGACCACGGTGTCGCCCACCGTGTGTAGCTGATCCGCGTTTCTTCGACACGTGCACAGGTCAGTCAGCATGGCGTGGGCGTTACAGGTCAACTCAATGCCTGTACTCATCAGCGAGCCGTATAGCTCGAGCACGCTCTCCCGCCGCAGCTCAATGCGGAACTCCATCGCCGTCGCCGAGCTTGCTCTCCGCTCCAGAACCCAGCCGCCGCAGTCGTCCAGGCACATGTTCAGCTCGGGCAGCACGCCCTGGCGGTGATCATCGGTAAAGGCCTCTAACTCGACCGTAGGAATTTCCATCATGTTGTGCATAGTGTGACTCTTTCCCGCTAAAATTTAGGTGCGGCACTTGCGCCTTCCAAGTCCTCATCGGTCGATTGCGCAGCATCATGATCGATTTGTGCATACTTCGCGCACGAAGGTCACGTGACCAATAGGCGAAACCGCGCTCATGGAATCCGGGGAGGGCGTCGATGATTGTAGGAGTGGGAACGGATCTGACTGAGATCGAGCGGGTCAAGCGCTCTGTCGAGCGCTTCGGCAGCCGCTTTCTGGATCGCATTTACACCCCCGGCGAGATTGCTTATTGCATGCGGAAGAAAGACGCAGCCGAGAGCCTCGCCGCCCGGTTCGCCGCCAAGGAGGCAGCTGCGAAGGCTCTCGGCACAGGCATCAGCCGCGGCGTCAGCTGGCAGGAGTTTGAGGTAAGGCGGGAACCCGGGGGCAGACCGGGGCTTTGGCTAAGCGGACGCGCTGCCGAGCTCGCCGCCGATCTTGGGATTGATCGCCTCTCGCTCAGCTTGACGCACACGCGAGACCTGGCCATGGCGTTCGTGGTAGCCGAACAAGTCGCCGGTAAGCGATCCGTTGAGTAAGCTCGACGTTTGTTCTCACTCGAAAGCGGCAGTCTATTCCCCTATCCGGGGGAGCCTGGCGATTAGGAGAATGTGTCTGCGTCAAAATGCTCATGTATTCTCACAATGAGCCGATAAGAAGAGCAAGCAGTTGCTTCAAGCGCTCAGGAGAGCTATGCCCAGTCAACAGGAGGTTCGATGGTCGCAGGTGAAGATTGGGGCAATTGTCCTGGTGGCATCGATTATTCTTGTCACCTTGCTCTTCCTCATGACGAGCTCCTCAGGCCTCGGTGTTCTTTCAAAAAAGCTTACTGTCACGACCTACTTTGAGAACGCCGCTGGCTTGAAAGAGGGCGGCGCGGTCAATCTTGAAGGTGTCACCATCGGTTCCGTGAAGTCCGTTACAGTCACGGCCGATCCGGCGCGCAAACTGACGCCTGTAAGGGTTTTGATGAAGATCGACAGCAAGTTCCAGAACCGACTGCATGTGGACTCTAAAGCGGCGCTGACGACCGTAGGTGTGCTCGGCGACACAGTCGTCGACATCAACAGTCAAACCGCCACCGGCCCTGAGTTGAAGGACGGAGACGAGCTGCATACGCTTGAAACACCGACCATCACCGACGTAGTCAAGGCGAGCCAGGGAACCATTGAACAGCTCAACGTGATCCTCGCCAAGATGAACACGATTGTTGACAATCTTGAGACAGGTAAAGGCTCCATCGGTCAGCTAATCAACAATCCTGATCTTTACAACAAAGCCAACGCTACCGTCGACGAACTCCACACGCTTGAGGTCGGCCTGAACAACGGACGCGGCTCAATCGGAAAGCTGATGACCGATGACACCATGTACAACCGGCTGAACTTAGCCGCGGGTAAACTGGACCAGATTGCCACCTCTCTGCAAAGCGGCAAAGGCACGGCGGGCAAGCTGCTGACCGACGAGACGCTGTACAACAATCTAAACCAGACACTCACCCGCACCAATTCTCTGCTGAACGACGTGCAGAATGGCAACGGTGCCGCGGGCATGCTGATCCACGATCCTGCCTTCGCGCAGAAGCTGCGGGATACGATTGACCAGACGGATATGCTGATTGCCGGCGTGGCTCAGGGCAAGGGAACGCTCGGCAAGCTGGCGACGGACGACCAGGCCTACACGAACTTGAACAAGCTGCTCACCTCGGCTACCTTGCTGACGGATACGATTCGTCAGGATCCGAAGAAGTACCTGACCATTCACCTGAAGATTTTCTAGACTACGACCTTGCTTCACCTCACTAGCCTGTCCGGGAGTCCTATGCGCGTCTCGAAAGCTATTCCTGCTCTTCTTCTTTCAAGCAGCCTGCTCGGTGCAGCGGCACAAGCTGTTTCTGGCACGGAGGACGCAGGACCCATCGAGCCTCCGAAGAAGCCGGTCATGTTCGACCTGACCTCGATCGATAAGACGACCGATCCCTGCACTGACTTCTACCAGTACACCTGCGGGAACTGGATGAAGAACAATCCCATTCCTGCGACTGAATCGCGCTGGGGCAGCTTCAATACGCTTGCGGACACAAACAACTATCTGCTGTGGAAGGATCTGGACGCAGCCTCAAAACATCCCTCAAGCCCGCTTCAGACCAAGTATGGCAACTACTATGCAGCCTGCATGGATGTCGACCAGGCAGAGAAGCTTGGAGCGCGCGCCATCGCGACGCAGCTGGCCATGATTGACGCGCTCGACAGCACTAGGAAGGTCGCTCAATTGGATGGCCAGTACGAAGCGAAGTACGGCCAGGGTTTTCTGATGAATGTACGTGTGGGGCAGGACCAGAAGGATGCCTCGCAGCAGATTTTGGAGACTGGCCAGGGCGGCTTGACGCTTCCCGACCGTGATTATTATCTAAACCAGGACGCACGGAGCACCAAACTGCGGGAGCAATACGTCGCGCATGTCACGGCGATGTTTAGCCTGCTCGGCGACTCACCGGAACGGGCAGCTGCGGAGGCCGCTGCTGTCTTGAAGGTCGAAACCGCCCTTGCACAAGGCTCCATGCCGCGTGTGGAGATGCGCAATCCTGCAAACGTGTATCACATGATGACGGTGGCCGAGGTTCAGCAGCTTAGCCCGGACTTCGACTGGCACATCCTGCTTGATGGTTCCGGTGTGGGCCAGGTCAAGACGCTGAATGTGTCTTCTCCTGGCTTCGTCAAGACGGTCAACCAACAGCTGGAGAGTGAGCCGCTTCCCGTGCTGAAGTCCTACATGCGCTGGCAGGTCCTGCATCGCGCCGCGCCTTATCTTTCCAAAAAATTTGTTGACAGCAACTTTGAGTTCTTCGGGAAGACGCTCACCGGTCAGAAGGAGCAGCAGCCTCGCTGGAAACGCTGCACACGCCTTACCGACGCTGCGCTCGGTGAAGCCGTCGGTCAGGACTGGGTGCTGCAGAATTTTCCTCCCGCGGCCAAGGACAATATGGAGAAGCTGGTTGCGGCGCTTGAGAAGGCGCTCGGTGAAGATATCCGGACGCTTCCATGGATGAGCGACGCCACGAAGAATGAGGCCGAGAAGAAGCTTGCCACCTTCCGCGACAAGATCGGTTATCCGGCTCATTGGCGCGATTACAGCAGACTGGAGGTAAGTCGCACAGACTTCCTCGGCGATCTTTCCCGGAATGCTGTCTTTGAACGCAATCGCAACCTGACCAAGCTTGGCAAGCCGGTGGACGAGAGCGAGTGGGGCATGACGCCGCCAACGGTCAACGCGTACTACAACCCACCGCAGAATAATATCAATTTTCCGGCCGGTATTCTGCAGCCTCCTTTCTACGACGTGGCCAAGGATCCAGCGGTCAACTTCGGTGGAATCGGCGTGGTGATCGGGCATGAGATGACGCATGGCTTTGATGACCAGGGCTCGAACTACGGACCTACCGGCAACGTCAAGTACAACGCTGATGGTTCCATGGGCAGCTGGTTTACACCGGACGACCTCACCAAATTCAAGCAGCGTACGCAGTGCCTGGCTGACGAATACTCACAGTTTCCAGTCGCGGATGGCCAGAACCTGAACGGAAGGCTGACACTTGGCGAGAATGCGGCGGATAACGGTGGATTGCGGATCGCTTTCCGTGCCTTGCAGGAGACGCTTGCGCCCAAGGGCATCACCGACCTGGACGCGCAGAAAGATGTCCAGGACGGCTACACGCCGGCACAGCGATTCTTCATCAGTTTCGGCCAGGTCTGGTGCGAAAACCGTACGGAGCAGGCCGCGCGCAACCAGGCTAAGACTGATCCGCACAGCTCAGGCAAATGGCGGACTGACGGAAGCGTGCAGAACTTCGACGAGTTCGGCAAGGCTTTTGGCTGCAAGGTCGGTCAACCGATGATGCCGGAGAAGTCGTGCCGGGTCTGGTGATGACTCCGCACGCTCCTTGTTGGATTACGCCTATCACGTGCTAACGCGCACGAGATAGGCACGTCCAACGGACGCTCTTCTAAAACTCAGTTTGATTCATGCAGTGGAAAGTGGCTTTAAGTCTCTGGTGCTTCTACAATAAACGGGAGCAAGACAACCCCTGAATACAAGTTCACGACGGGCGTCCCTGTATGCGGGCGTGGAGTAAGGAACAGATGACGTTTAGCAAGATTGGTCGGATGCTTACGGCCCTGGTAGCATCGGCGGCGCTTGGACTGGGTATGACGGCATGTGGCGGCGGTACCATCGGCTACATGTGGGTTTTGGGTACGTTTTACAACCAGATTTCCGGTTTTCTGATCGACGACTACACGGGCAATCTGACCGCGATCGCTCACTCTCCCTTCACCTCCGGAGGAACCAACCCTGTAGACATCGTGGTGAAGACGGGCGGACGATACGTCTATGTCGTTAATAGCGGCTCCGGCGCGACAGGTACTCCGGGAACTCCTGCCTTCAATTCCCCAGGCGCTTCCATTGCCGAGTATTCGGTAGGCACAGGAGGCATTCTGACGCTGGAGCAGACCTTCTTCAGCCAGGGCGTGAATCCGATTTGGGCTACGTTCGATTCGAGTGGCAACTTTCTCTACGTACTAGACAAGTATTCTCCGGATTACGCACAGACTGGCAACGGCTCCATCACTGCTTTTGCGGTTGATCCGAATACTGGACGGCTTACCCTTGTGACGAACAATGCAATTCTGACTAACGGGATTGCGCAGACCTACTTCGACGTGGGTCAGAGTCCAATTATGTCGCGTGTCGGTTCCGGTGGCTGCCTGTTTACTTTGTCGGCAAACTCCGTGTATCCGTATCTGGTTAATAGCTCAACCGGCCAGCTTACGGTTGCCACTACCGGATCCTTGGTCGTCTCGGCTCCGACTGGCGGCGTCACTCCGAATTTTACTTCGATCAATACCGGTACGAATACTTCGGCAAGCGCTTTCACCTATATCACTGACAGCGCGAATAACTTCATCTATACCGAACAAGCGGGAACGTCCAGTTGCTCTCTAAATCCGGTGAGTCAGAGCCAAATGACGAATCTGGCAGGCACCTCTAACCCGATGTTCTCCATCACGAGCAGCAATGGGAAGTACCTCTACGTGATGAATTACAACCAGACAGGCACCATCTCTACGGCGAACAGTTCGATCTCGGCCTTCAATATTAATTCATTAGGACAGCTACAGGCAGTACCTGATCCGAGCAGCAATCCGTACTCTGTAGGTTCCGGCCCAACCTGCGCCGTTCAGGATCCGACCAATCAGTATCTTTATACCTCCAATCACTTTGACAATACGGTGACCGGAAAGCTGATCAACCAGAACGAAGGATTCCTGTCGAATTTGACACGCGGTACTGTCTTTCCGACGACTCAGACGCCGACCTGTATGGCAGTTAGCGGCAATCTGTAATGTTGAACGAATTCGCAGGAAGTTTTAACAAGTGATTTGGTGGATAGACGAAGCACAGGCCGGCAAGGGTCTGGGAGTAAGGAAGAGCATGACGTGGAATGACACGAGCCGAGGTTTGAAGGCTCTCGCAGCGACGTTGGCACTTGGGATGGGAATGACGGCTTGCAGCCGTGACTACACCGAGGGTTATCTGTATGTGACGAATGCCAAGAATAATCCTGGCAACATTACGGCCTACGCTATCGATTACCAGTCTGGCGCGCTCTCGCAGCTTGCCGACTCTCCGATTCCTGCGGGTAGAAATCCGGTTACCCTGGTCACCGCTCCGAACGGGCAGTACCTTTATGTCTTGAACCACGATGACTCGACGGTGGTCGAATACACGATCGGCACGGACGGCAAGATTTATGCCGCGAACACGTATAACGTCGTTCAGGGTGCGAACAACGTGATTGGGACGTTCCCGGTTGCTGCGGCGATCGATGCGGCCGGAGCGTACCTGTACGTAGCGTTTACGTACCAGAACGGCTTTACGACCCTTAGCCCTGGGCCGGGCGGCGTCGCAACTTTTCCGATTCACAGCGATGGAACGCTGGGTGCACCTCTTACGAACACGACCGTTGGTACGACGTCGGCCAATCCGCTGCCGTATATCCCGCTTGGGGATAATCCGACTGCTATCGTTGCGACCCAGAAGGGGAACAACGTGTACGTCATCGACGATGAGAAACCGCTCAACGCCTCACCGTTTGGTGTATTGTTAGCGTTCAATGAAAACACGTCTACGGGTGCGCTGACCCCGGTAGCAGGTACGGTTTCCGGTGGTTTTGCAGCCGGCACACAACCGAGCGCTGTGGCTGCGGATCCGACGGGACGTTTTCTTTACGTCACCGATTCGTTGACCAATCAGATGTATGCGTACAACATTCAGGCAAGCGGGCTTCCGGTGCCGAATATCTCCTCACCTTTCACGACTGGTTCATTTCCGGTCAGCGTGACGGTCGATCCACGTGGAACCTTCGTGTATGTCGCCAACTTTACGTCGAGCACGGTGAGCGCGTACGTGATCAACACGGCCACAGGTGCACTTTCCGGCGCAGGTGGCGTTGCCGCGACCGGTACGGGGCCGATGTGTGTGGTGATTGAACCCGCGCTGGGGATTTATCTTTATACGTCGAACCACACCGACAATACGGTTACGGCGCAGCAGCTGAATCCGAATACCGGGGCTCTGACGGCGGTGCAGAACACGCCGTTTACGTCTCAAGGGCAGCCTACCTGTGCCGCCGCGGTGACCAACGGTGCACATGCTACGCAGATCGTTGAGTAGGGGCTAAGCGCAAAAAGAGCCTCGCTGCGGCGAGGCTCTTTGTGTTGCGGGTCTTGGGGGACCGGGGTGTACCCCCTCTCTTCTCTGGTAAGTTCGGTCGAATGAACGAGTTCCCGTGAAGGGTATAGCTAAAGTCTTCTTTTGATTGGACTTACAGGCAAAGTCCTCAAAGCAAAAGACTTACCAGGGGTGAGCGATCAATCCCGGAGCGGTGTCGTGCCAATTCTTTTGTTGTTCTGAGGATAGCAGGCCGCCTGGGGTGATTGTGCCAACTTTTTGAGGGGCTAAAGTCTTTTCGTTTGAACTAGATACGTGAGTTTTTGTAAGGTTGGGGGCTTGACAGCGGGTTTTGCGGATGAGGCTAGGTAGAAAGGGAACAAGCAATAGCAAAGGCTCATACGGGGAATCTGGCTTCGCCAGAATGACGGCTGTCGTTGATCTCATGGTCAGTCTAAGTACGTGCGTGTTCGTCCGCGGGGATGTTTGGTGGTGTTCGCCCACTTCACGCGGTGAAGCTGCGTGAGATGGGGCACCCGGGAGGTAGTGGGCGATGCGTAGAAGGACTCTTCTTGGGAGAGCTAGGGAGATGGTCTAGGCTTTGGGGGATGCCAGCTTCAGGACGAAGCGCCGGGCCGGCAGCTCAAACAGGCGTGTGACACACAAAGCCATCAGCAAGATAAAGGCGAAAGAGATCCAGGGATCAAAGCGGACCACGTGAAGTTTTTCCGGAAGCTTGTAGAGGTGGATGAGGAGAAAGGCGTTGAAGTGGAGCAAGTAGAGCGCAAACGTGGTTTCGCCAAAGAGCACGAGCGGTTTCCAGGCCAGGACAGAGGTAATCGGGTTGGGCCCTGCAAGGCCGAGTAGAAGCAGTGCGAAGAGCGGTAACAGCAATGCCCCGTGCACCAGAACGTAGGGTACCCTGTCCGCCGCGAAGGCGAAGAAGAGCGCCAACCCGGCCAGCGCGGTAGCAGCTGCTAAAAAGCGACGGGAGGCGGGCAGATTAAGCCGGGCATGCAGGCGCGCAAGTAGAATCCCGCAAGTAAAGGTGCACAGGTAAGCAAGCGGACTGTACTTCAGTGCGCGCAGCCAAAAGGCGTAGGTGAAGCGGTCTGCTTGCGCGGGCAGATGGTCGGGATTGGTGAGGAAGTAAAGGGTATGCGGCGTTATGCCGATGATCCAAAGCACCAGGATGGCCAAACCCAGGCGAAGCGGTGTGGCGAGCCGGGTGGACTGGCGGGCGATGGCCATCAAGAGGAAAGGGAAGAGGAGATAGAGAGTGAGCTCGGCCGGTAGGGTCCAGCCGACCGTGTTCCAGAAGGTGGCGAGGGTAGGAACCCAGCCCTGGAGAGCCAAGGGAGTGAGTAGGAGGCCGAAAAAGAAGTCGCGATGGGTGTGGGCCTGCCACTCGATGGCTAGAAAGGGAAGCGAGAGGAGCAGAACGAGCAGATAGGTTGGATAGACGCGGGCGAGCCGGGCCAGGTAGAAGCGGCGCTTTTCGAGCTTGGGGCGGTCTGCGTAGTTGTATGCGAGGACGAAGCCGGAGATCAGGAAGAAGAAGCCGACGAAGACATACGCATTGCTGATGACGGGCGTGAGGAAGGCCGGGTGCGGCGGGGTGAAGTGGAAGAACATGACGTTCACGGCAAGAATGGTGCGCAGGCCGGTCAAGGCAGGCAGGGGCGGCTTGCGGGCCGGCGCAACAGAGCTTGGGGCAGGCGAGGCTGCCGCGGAGGGAGGCTCGAGAACGGAGGTCACATGAGATCAGACGTCCGGATGCAAGGGCCGGTTTCGGCTGGGCGTGTGAAATGTCGGTTGAGTTTGTTTTGCGGTTTCTATCTCAGACGGTCCCACCTCAGACGATGGAACTGTCTGAGATGGGGCACCCAGGGGGTGGTGGTTGCTGGCACGGGCGAAACGCAGCTTCCCTTCGGGAATGACAACAAGGGGTAGAGGCGACGAGTGCATACGCTGGTTGGAGGTTCCCTGGAATTTGCTTTTGTGGATCCCATCCTCAGACGGTGGGACTGTCTGAGATGGGGCAGCCTGGGGGGTGGTGGGGCTGCTTGCTTACGAGATCGATCCGCCTGGAAGAAATGGGCAAGCCGGAAGGTGCCGGCTTGCCCAGTGTGTGCCTGCTGCGATTGAAGGACTTAGTAGGAGGTGACCGGGGTTCCCGGGGTGAAGGAGATGCCGCGCAGCACCTCGCCGGCGTTGGCGTTGCGGAGGTCGGTGAAGGTCTCCTGTGCTCCGAAGGCGGCTGAGGTGTTGCTTAGCCGGTCGGTAATGAGGAAGATCTTGTTGGGATCTGCGCCCTGGTCGCCGCTGCCGCTGACGGTTGAAGAGATGGCCCAGATGACTACGTTGTAGCCTTGCACGCGATTGCCGGCGACGGTGCCGATGATGTTGCGCAGGCCGTCGGTCGCGGGTGTGTAGGGCAGGCCCGAGCCGCCGATGCCGCTGTTGAGCCCGGCCGGGTAGCCTGGGACGGTGTAGGGCGTTCCCAGGTTCAGGCCGGTTTTCAGGGTGTAGGCCAGCTGCCAGGTGCCGGAGGCTGCGTTGAAGAGCCACTTCTGCAAGCCACCGGTGGCGGTTGCGGCCGAGGCGTTCGTGTAGGTGTTGCTGGTCGCGTTGTAGGTGTTGACGCCGTCGCCTTCGTCGGCCACGTAGAGCGTGGTGGCGTTGGCGAAGAAGAGCCCGAAGGGGTAGGCGACGGGCGAGCTGACC
This sequence comes from uncultured Acidobacteriaceae bacterium, assembly GCA_964252655.1. Lineage (GTDB taxonomy): Bacteria > Acidobacteriota > Terriglobia > Terriglobales > Acidobacteriaceae > Edaphobacter. The sequence continues at coordinate 7,283 of CAXUNR010000011.1, read as the reverse complement.
TTGTTGCTGACGGTTGGGAAGCCTGCGAGGATGCACATGTTGTTGGCCAGGCCGTTCGCCGCGGTGTAGGTTGAGGCCAGGTTGGTGGTCAGCAGGGGAGCGCCGGCTACGGGGAGACCGACGCCGGTTGTGGGGCAGGCCGTGCCGGTGGTGTCGACGAAGTAGACGGTGTTGACGCCGTTTCCGCCGCTGCCCTTGGTGACGTAGAGCACATTGTTGTAGAGGGTCATGCCGCGGAAGTTATCGTCCTTGCCTACTTTGTCCGCCGCGTCGCCCAGTTGGGTCACGCTGAAGCTGCCTGCGGGCATGGGCAGAGGCACGATTTGCGAAGCTTCACTTTGCTTGAGCGCTGGGGTGAGCTGCAGACCGGCCCCTGCGACGACCTGCTGCGGCTCCGGGGTTCCGCCGTTGCCGGCGTTGCCGACGCTATAGAAGAAGTTGTTGCCGGCGGTGTTGACGTAGATGGCCGCGCGCCCGTTGTTGCCGCTGTAGGCGTTGGTCTCGGTGAAGGTGAACTGTCCCTGCGCGTTGACGGTGGCTGCGGCGCGGAAGTAGGCTCCCGGCACCGGGTTGGTGGGGTCATTGGCTGCGGGTGTGTTCGAGTTCGACACGTCGATGGTGTTGGCGGGCGCGACGTAGTCCATGAAGCTGAGGGTCTGGCCGTCGGTCGAAAGATGGAGCGCGCCCTCGGACTTCGAGCTGAAGCTGGTGACGAGGCCATCTCCCGAGCCGGTGGTGTTGTTGGGCACGGGAAGTGTGCCGACCAGGGCGCCGCCGGGGGTTAGCTGGTCGAGGTATAGGGGCGCGGTGATGCCGAAGGCCGCATCGGCCGAGATGTTGTTGAAGACGTACGGGTAGAGGCCGTTTACGACGGCGTTGCTGCAGGTGACCTTGTTGGCGGTGCTCGGCACACAGCCCGGAGGCAGGACCTGGCCGACCGTCACACTGTTGGCGGTGCCGGCGTATACGGATCGGCTCACCACGAGATTGCCGGCGGTGAGCGCCGTTTGCGCGGAGAGGCTTCCCGCGGCCAGACTGCCTAAGAGAAGAAAGGGAGATACGCACAGGACAGACTGCGTCCGCGCGACGGACCAGATAGGACGATTCATGGTGACTCCTTAATAAGTGGCGCGATAAGGTAAGGCAACGATGGCTGGTTTGACTCAACCCTGGTGCAAGATTTGGCTAAGCTTGGCTGCGGGTATCCTGGCGTCTGCGCCGAACGACGGCACTCAACCCGGCGATTCCGGTGAGCACCAGGCCCAGCGATGCGGGCTCCGGCGTGACGGCCGCCTGCACGTTTACGTTGTCGATCATGACCGAGCCATCTTGCGAGCCGATGCCGGGGTTGGCGGTGGCGGTCAGGTTCAAGGTCGTCGCGGCGGAGGTTGCCGTGAACGAACTCAGGTAGTCCGTGAAGAGCGCGCTGTTGGCCGCGTTCGGGAAGCCGTTAGCTGCGATGCTGGTGGGCGAGCCTGCGACGGTGAGGCCATTTTCGGTGAGTGAAAACGTGTTTGCCGTGTCGGCATCCGCGTAGAAGTTCACGGCATAGGTCTGCCCCACGACAGTCGCCAGCACCTGGGAGACGGAGTTCGGGACGTAGAGGTTGAGGTAGGTGAGGTTCAGGGAGTTGTTGCCGGCGTAGACGTAGGGGTCTTGCGTGTCGATGTAGACCGCGCCCTGGGTCACGTTCCATGCTCCGCCGTCGAGGCTCTGCCCGGCGAAGTAGATTCCGTTGGCGCCTGCGGACTCGAAGCCGCTATCGGTCACGATCGACGCTGCGCGCGCGGAGACGCTTAGATTTGCCACGGCCACCGCGGCCAGACACCAGGAAAACCCCTTGCCTCGGGAGAGACGATACGGCACTGCTGTTCCAACCATTATGCTTCCATCCTGTTCTGGGTGATTGCTTGTTTGTACGTCTCACGAGATCACACCTTGGAGGGATTGTGTTTGAGCGGCGGTTGAACTTTTGGTGAAATTGCGGTCGCATGTCTGTGACAAGCGTGGGGTGGCTGGCCGCGGACGGTTGCGCCGAGGGCAGGACGGGAAACTTTTTCTGGGCGGAGATTTCGTCCCTGTTTTTGCAACGCAAATCCACTCCGGGGGCGGGTTCTGCGCTTGCGGTAGTGGCGGGGCACACGTACCGTCAGAGGAGTGGATTCACACGTCAGCAACATACCAAGCCTGCTCGGTGGGGCACCCCGGCGCGACTTCGATCGTAATTTTCGACCCAGAATTTAGCTTAGCCGCTGCATCTCGCTTAGTTGCGTGTGTTCTTCATAGGCACAAGATGTAGTTGCTTTATACTCAAAGCATTCCACAGGGGGTACCAGTGTTGCACTTGGAGTCGATGCGCGCCGTGCCCTCTCGGCGCATCTCACAAGGTATGGAGAAGAGGGGTCCTGCTCTTTTCAGGTAAACATTTTGTCCGGGCACTTCGTCCTCTTTAGCTCACTCAGCACTCGCCGACCAGCACGGTCGACACCCATTCGTATCGCATTTTCGCCTCGTATAAGGAGCACCCCAGATGAACGAAACCGCCCAACAGCCCTCCGCCTCCCGCACCTCCTCTGCTCCTGCTGCTTCCCGCGGCTTGTCGTTTGAGCGTGTGTTCACGACTCCCGGCGTGAGCCCCTACGACCAGGTTGCCTGGGAGCTTCGCGATGCGGTCATCCAGGACTGGAAGGGCAAGTTGATCTTCGAGCAGAAGAACGTCGAGTCGCCGGTGGACTGGTCGATGACCGCGACCAATATCGTTGCCTCGAAGTATCTGCACGGCCTGGTCGGCACGCCTGAGCGCGAAACCGGCGTCCGCCAGCTCATCACCCGCGTCGCCGAATCCATCCGCGACTGGGGCATGGACGCCGGCTATTTCGCGTCCGAGGACGACGCCGCCACCTTCTACGCCGAGCTCGCCCACCTGCTGCTCAACCAGAAGGTCGCCTTCAACTCCCCCGTCTGGTTCAACGTGGGCTGCGACCGCCTCGAGCCCAACTCCGACGCGCAGAACTGGCACTGGGACGCCGATACGCGGCAGGTGATCTACTCGACGACCGGCTACCGTAAGCCGCAGTGCAGCGCCTGCTTTATCAACTCAGTCCAGGACTCGCTTGACTCGATCCTGACCCTTGCGAAGACGGAGGGCATGCTGTTCAAGTGGGGGTCGGGCGCGGGTTCGAACCTTTCGTCCATCCGGGGCTCCATGGAGACCCTCTCGGGCGGCGGCACCGCCAGCGGCCCCTTGAGCTTCATGCGCGGCTTCGACGCCTTCGCCGGCGTCATCAAGTCCGGCGGCAAAACCCGCCGCGCCGCCAAGATGGTCGTCCTAAATGTGGACCACCCGGACATCGTCGACTTCATTGAGTGCAAATCCAAGGAAGAGGCCAAGGCCTACTCGCTGATTGCCGCGGGCTACGACGGGTCTGGGCCCGACTCCGAGGCCTACAGCTCGATTTTCTTTCAGAACGCGAACAACTCGGTCCGCGTGACCGATGATTTCATGCAGGCCGTCGAACGCGACCAGGAGTTCTCGACCCGCACCGTCAAGGAGCGCAAGCCGGTTGCGACCTTCCCCGCCCGTGAACTCATGCACACCCTGGCTGAAAACACCTGGGCCTGCGGCGACCCTGGCATGCAGTACGACACCACCATCAACCGCTGGCATACGAGCAAGAACAGCGCCCGGATCAACGCCTCAAACCCCTGCAGCGAGTACATGTTTCTGGATGATTCGGCCTGCAACCTGGCCAGCTTCAACCTGCTCAAATTCGTCTCTGCGGGTGGGCAGTTCGATATCCCGGCGTACCGCCACGCGATTGCCATTGTGACCACGGCGATGGAGATCATTGTTGACTCGGCCGGCTATCCTACGGAGAAGATCGCCCAGAACTCGCACGATTACCGCCCTCTCGGCTTGGGCTACGCCAACCTGGGCGCGCTGCTGATGGCCTTCGGCCTGCCGTATGACTCGGACGCTGGACGCGACTTCGCCGGAACGCTTACGGCGATCCTGAGCGGCGATGCGTATCACCAGTCTGCCCTGATCGCCGAGACCTGCCCGTCCCTCGCTGCGGCGACGGAGCTTTGCCAGCGCGCTTCTGTTCCTGGCCCCGGAAAGTCCGGCTCGGGTGCCTGCCCCGGCTTCTACGTCAACCGCGAGCCTTTCCTGGACGTGATCCGCATGCACCGGGCGGAGGTGAACAAGCTGGGCGCGAGCCGCCACTCTGCCGAGCCGTTCCACGTTCCGCAGCTCGACCAGCTGATCGCCGCCAGCCGCAACGCGTGGGACGCGGCTCTGATCCAGGGCGAGCAGTCCGGCTACCGCAACTCGCAGGTGACCGTCCTGGCCCCGACCGGCACCATCGGCTTCATGATGGACTGCGACACCACCGGCGTCGAGCCTGATCTTGCCCTCGTGAAGTACAAGAAGCTGGTCGGCGGCGGCATGATCAAGATCGTCAACACGACCGTTCCCTCGGCGCTGATCAAGCTGGGCTACACCGACCAAGAGATGAACGCGATCGTCAGCTACATCGACGCCACTGGCACCATTGAGGGTGCGCCTGGCATTAAGGCTGAGCACCTGGCGTGCTTTGACTGCAGCTTCAAGCCGGCCAAGGGGACCCGCTCGATCCACTATATGGGCCACATCAAGATGATGGCGGCGGCTCAGCCTTTTCTGTCGGGAGCGATCTCGAAGACGGTGAATTTGCCGAACGACTGCTCCGTGCAGGATGTGGCCGAGGCGTACATGCAGTCCTGGCGCCTGGGGATTAAGGCGGTGGCGATTTACCGGGATGGGTCGAAGGGTACGCAGCCCCTCAACGTCTCCACCGACGCCGACAAGAAGAAGGACGCCGACACCAAAAAAGCCGAAATCGTCTCCGGCCAGGACGCCGCCGCCCTCGAGATCGCCGAAACCATCGCCGCCGAGCGCGCCGCCGCCTCGCAGGCCCTCACCGCCCACCAGGCCACCATCGCCCAGCTCAACCAGCAGGTCGCGCAGCTCACCGCCGCCTCCACCCAGAACGCCGACGCCCTCGACTCGAAGGCCCCGCCCCGCGCCGTCCGGCATCGCCTTCCCGCCGAGCGCGCCTCCGTCACCCACAAGTTCGCCCTCGGCGGCCACGAAGGCTACATCACCGTCGGGCTCTACCCCAACGGATCTCCCGGCGAGATCTTCATCCGCATGGCCAAGGAAGGCTCCACCGTCTCCGGCCTGATGGACTCCTTCGCGACCGCCATCTCGCTCGCCCTGCAGCACGGCGTACCGTTGAAGGTCCTGGCCTCGAAGTTCGCCCACACCCGGTTCGAGCCCTCCGGCTGGACCGGCAACGAGCAGATCGGCTACGCCAAATCCATCATGGATTACATCTTCCGCTGGATGGAGATCCGCTTCCTCTCCGGCCAGCAGCTCGACCTCTTCGCCGGCCTCACCCCCGGCAACTCGTCCGGCAGCCACTCCATCCCCGTCGTCGGCACCATCGGCAGCGGCCCCGCGCCGACCATCCACCTCAACCCCACCAGCCCCTTGGCCACCGACGTCACCGTCACCACGCCCCCGCAGCAGGTGCATATCACCAACGGTAGCTCTTATTCCAACCCGCACCCCTCCACCGCCGTCCTTCCGGACGCAGTCCGGAATCTCGGTAGTTCTCACCCGGAGCCAGCCGCCATCCCCTTCGGCGACCTCGTCGAAGACCGCACCGCCCCCCGCGAAGGCATCGCCCCGGACCTCCAGGCCCGCAGCGGCCTCTCCGAGAACCTGTCCTTCGAAGACCGAGGCATCTACCACGCCGCCGACGCCATGAAGGATCTCTACGAGATGGGCGACAGCCCCAGCTGCGCCACCTGCGGAGCCATCATGACCCGCAGCGGCAGCTGCTATCGCTGCATGTCCTGCGGCAACACCAGCGGCTGCAGCTAGGAGTTCGATACCTCGAAAGAAAGGAGGCGAGTGGGTTGGCAACTGGATCCTCAAAATCACACCCGGGACATCGAAGCTCAGTGACTGGTAAGTTTATCAGTCAGAGTACGTTCAACCGGAGCAGTGCAGCGAACGTCGAGAAAATTCGTATACCGAATCCAGGTCGCGGAACAAGTAAGTAGGATAGGTGAGCCCCGCAGAAATGCGGGGCTCAGTATATCGGTCGGAGAGGAGAAGCGTGTGGCTGGAATTGGTCTAACTTTGGGTGTCTATGGTGCGGTTTTGGCTACTAGTAACTCAGTTTTTCAGCTAACTGCCTACCTAAGAGATCGCGCAGATGTCCATCTGAAAGTTAGAAATAACATGGTGTCGAAAAATGATGCGAGACGTTCCGGAATCAAGATGACGCTCGTGACTGCTACTAATAGGGGTAAGCGGCCCGTTACAATAACAATGTTTGTGGCTCGACTCCTCGACACTAGAACCGAATTGCTCCTCTCCGATACAAAACCCGTCCTTCCTTTCACAATCACAGAAGGTCAACAGGTTTCAGTGTTCGTTAATGAGGAGCAACATCTTCTCAAATACGTAGAGTCTTATTACGTCGTTGATAGCGTTGGTAGAATATTTAGAACAGACCTAAGTCCGTGGTATAGGAGGCTAGCGTCTCAGTACAAACGCAAGTTCTCGCCTGTGGCTGTCGACTAAATGTCATAAGCGGGTGAGTTAAGGTATGAAGTTCAATCGTGACTGCTAAACCGGAAGGGCACGCGTTCACGCGTGCCATAAACAGTCGCGCCATAGGCGCTCCCGCTCTGCCGAAGGCCCGCTTCTCCGCTTTCGCCTTCTCCCGTCGCGCCAACAAACCCCGCTCCCACATCCACCCAAAGCCAGCCTTCGGCAGAGCGGAAACGCCTTCGGCGTTGCTCTCCCGGCACGCGTAAACGCGAGCCCTTCCGCACCATCCGCCTACAACCCCGATGTCGTGCCCTTTCCGACCCCACCCGCCTACAATCCCTCCATGGCGATCCCTCCCCGAACCGCCTCCACCGGCACCTTCTTCCTCACCACCGTCACCTACAACCGCCGACGCCTCTTCCAACTCCCCACCAACGCCGAACTCTTCCTTGAAACCCTCCAACACTATCGCCGCGAAGGCCTCTACAAACTCCACGCCTTCGTCGTCATGCCCGACCACGTACACCTCCTCCTCACGCCACAAACCCACACCCTCTCGCACGTCATGAACCGCATCAAGGGCGCCTTCTCTCTCCGTCTCGCCTCGAACTTCCCCATCTGGCAACGCGGCTTCACCGACCACCTCATCCTCAACCGCGACCACTTCGAATCCCGC
>CAXUNR010000010.1:0-84027 GCA_964252655.1 uncultured Acidobacteriaceae bacterium | reverse complement strand
GCAACACAACTGAGAAACTCCAGTTATGAATGGATGAGAAAAAGGGGGCAGGTCACGATGCCAACGGCAATACAGTAACCGACATATCGGGGAACCAGTATGTCTGGAACGCTCGCAATCAATTGACAGGAATCAGCGGCACGGCAAACGCTTCCTTTACATACGACCCCTTCGGCAGAAGGGTCAGTAAAGCTCTGGGCGGACCGGTAACATCTTTTGTCTACGACGGTATGAATAGAGTCGCGGAAACCTTTACCAGCGGGACGACAACCTTCCTTACCGGCGGTGTTGATGAATACTTCCTGCGAAGCGATGGTAACGGCACAACCACTTCTCTATCGGATGCCCTAGGCAGCACGATCGCTACTACGGACGGTAGTGGAAACCTTACTGCATCTTATTGGTACGATCCCTACGGTTCAACCACGGTGACTGGAACGCCAACAGGCGATGCGACCCAGTTTACCGGACGCGAGAATGACGGCACTGGCTTGTACTATTATCGCGCCAGGTATTACAACCCGCAGACAGGCAGGTTTATTAGCCAAGATCAGATCGGTGTCGGCGGCGGTATGAACCTTTACGCCTACGCCGAAGATACTCCCTCTAATCTCACCGATCCCTCCGGTAATAAACCCATGGTTGGTTTGGATTACCTTGGGGCGATGGTGGATCTAGTCCCAAAAACCCCAATGGTAGCGGTCCGAACGTTCCTCCCAATGGGAACTCCAGTCCACCGCCAGGCCCAAACCCTCCTGACGGTCCATCCCCTCCCGACGGTCCAAACCCTCCTTGTGGGGGCTCCGGAACCGGAAACAGCAACAGCGTTGCCGCAGTCAGCGCGTATTTCGATCGACTGGGAACCCTGGCGTTGGGACCGACCGTTCCCAAGCCGTTCGACGGCTATCCTATGGCCATCACCGCAGGAGCTCCAGTCCTCCTTCCGAATGGTGTTGGAGACCTGAATCCCACAACAGTGGAAGGCGGCTTCGCTGTGGCGGGTATGGCTGCTAACGCGATCGATGTATACAATTTCTATAAAGCGGAAGCAGGGATTGGTGCTGCACTAGGCAGCGATCTAGGAAGGGCTACTGCAGCTTGTAATCCGAGGTGAACATTTTGGTTGATTTCTATGACTCTTTGGGAAAGTGTATTTTATACGCTTGTGCTCTTTGTGATCTGTTTGCCCTATCCTCGAAGGGGTGCTCAATCCGACCTTGCTAATTGGTCGCCAACTCGTCCTAGCAACTTACTTATGCTCTCAGCCGCCGGCTATTCAATCTGGTACTGTATTGGGCATCACTTCCAAAGTTTTAGGTCATCGGGAGTATATGTGGGTTGCTGTTGGCTTATTTGTCTTGCGCGCTTGATGCGCTCAGAAGATAACTAGGAGATTGTTCAAAAAGAGGAGTTGCGCTAGGCGACTGGGATTTACCCGTGTCAGTGTGGTGTCTGTGTGGGCTACGACGCAGGCCGCTCTACCGCCCCAATCGTAGCCCGCCAGCGTTGCGCGGCGGATGCTCAGAGCGTCGAGCAAAGCCAGTAGATCGGAGCCGAGCGCGGCCTGTTGCCCCACCCGAGGTGTATCGGCGCGTAAAAACCGTGTCTGCCCATATCCGCGAAGGTAGGGACCGATGACCCGGTACCCTGCGACCACCAGCTTTGCAGCAGCCACATCATAAGAATGCACGTCATAGGGAAATCCATGCAGCAGAACGACCGGCGGACCCGCAGCGGATCCTGACTCCAGGTAAGCAATTTCAAGTACGCCCGCTTGGATTCGTTTCATGGTTGCTTCTTTCCTGGCATCCTCATTCGGCTTCGGTACGGCCGCCCGTGCAGAGCCGACAATCGCGCCTAGGGAGGCGGCACCCATGGCCTTCATGAACTGGCGACGCACGACTCCGTCTTGTGTCATGACTCCGAGGTCCGGTGACCAGCGAGCCGAAATCATAGCGACTTTATTGCTGTTTTTATAGAAGGCCTACGACGATGTAGCTTGCGGGATCAGCACTAGTTCTAGACTAGGCCAAGTATAAGGGCTACGTGGTGGCAGAGGCGGCTACAGGTCGTGCGGGGAACTGCACCGAGGCTGTTTTCCTGGCAGTGGACACGATGACCTCCTCATGGCGAAAGTCAGCTCACTGTCGGAAAAGGCGTGAGCTAAGCTCTTCCGGCAGCCGCGCAGCCGAGGCTGTGAGACAGCTCCTGGCCGACGTCGGCGAATCGGGAAGCGATATCGAGCAGGTAGAGGACCGGAGCAGGCGGTGCGGCTTGATAGGCCAGCGCGGCTTGATCCCTGAGACTTGCGTGTGCCCGTTGTACGGCTGACGACGAAACGACAGCCCTACCATTCAGGTCAACGCTCATTGCCTCCAGCAGCTGACTCATCTCGTTGTCGAAGTGCGTAGCGGCGTGGAGAAGATCCGCAGGCAGACCATTCGTCGAGAGTTGCAGACGGGCGTGCACCCAGGCGACTTCAAGCAGAAACAGAGCAACAAGCTGAGGTTCCCAGCCGAGCAGCTGCGCGCGTTCTACCAGGTTCGGATGACGTTTGCGGCCAGTCTCAAAGAGCACGGCATCCGCTTGTGAATGGAAGGATGCGAAATTCTGGCTGACCGTGGCGCGCAGTGTACGCAGCCTGACGAGGTCAGCCGGCTGACCGCGCCACGGCCTGGCCAGATCTGCCATAAGGTGCAGATTTTTTGTCAATACATCGCGCATGACCTGCACGGCCGGCTTGGAGCCGAGCTTCTCAAAGACAAGCCACATCATGAGCAATCCCAGCAGGATGCCCATCAGGTTGTCACGCGCAAGTGCAAGGTTCGTTTGGGGCGAGGGCCCTCGCAACTGGATAAGATAAAAGGCCAACGCCATCTGCGCGCCCAAGTAGGAGAGTCGTGGACTGGATGTAATAATCCACGCCGCGAGGAAGGTGACAGCGACGAACATAACGGCGAAGCCGCTGAAGGTGTCGAGGAGGGGCAGGATGAAGACCTGCGACCCGATGCCCAGCAAACCTCCGCCCACCAGGGCGCCGGTCACGCGTAGGAGCGACTTCTGACGCGAGGCGCCTGTGCTGGGAAGCGCGGCGACGACTACGGTGAAGAGCGAGGTGCTGAGTTCTGGCCAGAACACCGCATTGAAGATGAAGTAGCAGAGCGCCGAGGCGGCGCAGCCGCGGAGCGCGAAGTTGAGATGCTCGGGATTGGAAAAGATGTCAGCCTTGAACGTTGTGGGAGCGGCGGGCAGCACGTAGTCGGGCTCCAGTGGATGGCCCGGGGCGGAACTGACTGCTGTGCCGAGTAAGCTGACGGTCGCCTCCAGCAGATCCAGGAGGGGAGGACCTTCTGGGCGCCGCCGCAACGGCGTTACAGGACTTCTGTCGTTCTGTTTTAGCCGTTGCCGCAGGAGTACAAGATGTGACGCCATTGCCTGCAGGCGCGAAGCCTCGTTCGTGCTCAGGGCACCGTCCTCTTCAAAAGCCGCGAGCAGGTCCACCAGCTGATCCACGAGAGAGATCACCGCGCTAAAGCGATCCTTCTCCTCTTGTGAGAGATCTTCGCCGATGAGCGTTTGTCTCAACTTGGAAACACCGGCTAACGCGAGTTGATCCAGCTTGCCCTTCAAGGCATCGTGATCCGCTGGCGCTACGCTGGGCTGCAAGAGCTGTTGGATGATTGCAAGCCGTTCGTCAATTCCATCCAGCAAATCATTTGAAGTCTTGAATAGAGAGAACGTAACTTCGACGGCTATCGTGACAAGGATGGCCAAAGCCACGCTGAGCGCTGTGAAGAGGTTCTCAGCGACGAGCGCTGCCTGCGGCAACGATTGATCCCATACTGGGATCGACAACACGATCACGATGGCAAACGCCGTCGCGGCGCCGTAGTTGGAAAAAACACTCAAGCCATAGAATGCGATGAAGAAGCTGCCGACGACCCATAAGAAGTGAGTCAAAGGGTAGTTCACAAAGAGCATGGCGCCGAGCAGAAGGAAGGCCAGCCCCCCGCCGAACCCGAGCAGCAGAAGGAGGCCGCCGCGCAGGGTAGTGAGCAGTGTATTGCGTGGAACCAGAAGCGCATAGAAGCCGCCCACCGCCGCACCAGGCAGGCGAAACGTGACGATGACCAGCATCGTGATCGTCGCAGCCAAGGTATAGCGTAAGGCGAGCAGCAATCGACCGGGATGGGGCCGGAGTTCTTCATGCAGAAACGTGATCAGCCAGGTGGTGAAGGGTGTCGTAGTGTGCGTCAGCCCGGAGGCGGCCAGCGGCTTGCGAGCCGGGGACGTGCCGTGTTGCGCCAGGCTTCCCACGTCTATCTCCCTGCACCGAGTGTTGGATGTATGACAGCGACAGCGTTTTCACCGATGCGCACCAGCGCCGGGGGCGGCGCCTCAATGCGTATGCGCACGGGATAACGCGAAGCCAGGTGCACCCAGCTGAGTGACCGTTGTACCGCGGGCAGTCCCGGAGCTAACACCCCAACTACGCTCGGATCCGGCGTGACCCCGTACCCAATGCTCTCAACGATTCCGTGGAGGGGAGCGCCTTCATGCGCCATCAGGAAGACATCGGCACCGGATCCCAGGACGACGTGACGCAATTGCGTCTCGCGAAAATTTGCAATGACCCACCACGTGCGGGAGTCGATCATCGTAAATACCTGCGCTCCAACATGCACATAATCACCCACAGCCGTGGTCAGATTCGTGACATACCCGTCAAAAGGCGCGTAGACACGGCAGTTGTTGAGGTTGTACTGTGCAAGCCGAATGGCCGCGGCTCGCTCTTCCAGCTGCCCTGTCAACGGCGCCAGTGTTTCGACGCCGTTGGCTGCCTGGGCACGCTGTGCCTGTCGTTGCTCGACGTCGGCGTTCGATTGCTCGAAGCGGGAACGATTGGTTTGAACGTGCGCCTGGCGAAATGCCACCTGCGCTGCTGCCTGCTGCACGGCGCGGTTCCGTGTTTCGAGCAGCGTGCGCGCTTGATCCACCTGGTCCACGGTCACAAACTGCTGGGCCAGCAGAGGCTCAAGCCGATGCAGGTTGTCGGCCGCATAGTCGCGATCGGCTTCAGATCGGCGTAAAGCTGCGGTTGCCTCGACCACGTCCGCCTGCGCCTCGGCGATCATCGCGCTCATCGCATTGCGATTGGCGTCGCTGCTGTGCACGTCCGCCTGTGCGACATGTACCCCGCTCACCTGCGAGCGGATGTACCGCTGTCTATCCTCAATCTGCCCTTCAAGTGCTGCCCGCTCGGAGATGGCGCGTTCCAGGGCATAACTGTAGGGCCGCTCGTCCACGACAAACAACAGCTGGCCTGTTTTCACGTTTTGATTGTCACGAATCGGCAACTTCACGATAGGGCCTTCCACCTGGGGCGCCATGCCGATTAGATTGGCGAACACCTCGGCATCGTCCGTGCGTGGGTTTTGGACACTTCGGCTGACCGCCAGAACCGTCACAATCAAGGCCAGAACCAGGGTGCAGCTCAGAACCGCCCACCCGAGCCATGAGGTGCCTGGCCGATCCGGGAATTTGCCATGCCGCCTGGCGACTTCAGGCGGCGGTTGCGTCTTTTGACGCTCTTGCGCACCCGCATCGAATTCCGGCGTAGACTCTTTCGCTCGAGCTTCCCCTTCCTGCTCGCTGGCCGTTTGCTGTGTGTGTCCCTTTTCAGAATCTTCGTTCACGGCAGTGCTCCGGTACTGCGAGGTTATTCAAAGGCGATGAGCCACAGGCTGCAGGCGATCAGCAGCGCCATGCCTGCATAGAACAAGGGCAAGGCAGGTACGTGCCGCTCCCATTGCAGATGCTTCAGTATGGCGTGGATCGCTGCGGAGGCGCCGATGGCAAGCACCATGCAAAGGATCCAACCAGGAAAGTAGGAACCGAGAACATTGAAGGACGGTGATCGTGAGCAACCCGCCAACAGTAGCGGGAAGCAGCCCATCATTGGAAGCAGAACGCGGTTCCTGACCGCGAGTGTATTGATACTGTTCACGGATGCGCCTTTTTGGATGCTTCCTGGAGCAAGTCTCCTGTACGGTACGCGAAGCCGGCAAGTTGGGTGAGGAGATTGGTTCTGGCTGCTACATCATTGCTGAGGGCCTGGGCCAGCGTGCGCTGCGCCGAGACCACGTCCACTGTACTGCGCAAGCCATACTGGTAGCTCTTCAAAGCCGCATCGTAGGAAGCCTTGGATGCAGTAACCAGTACCGCTGAGGCGTCTCGCTGGTAGAACGCCGTACGTACGCCAACGTAGGCTGTCCACACCTGCTGTTCGATCCCGTCTCGCGTTTCGTTGATCTGCGCCTCGGCCCTTTTCTCATCGGCGTGCGCTTCGGCAAGTTGACTTGTGCGACGGCCCCCATCGAAGATCTCCCACCTCAGATTGAGATTGACGTTCCACTCCTCCAATGGGCCGGCATAGGTATCGTTCAGCTGGTTCTGCCTTCCATACGCGCGAACCTCGCCGCCTTGTCCCTGAAAATCCAGCGTGGGCAGGAAGGCTGAACGGGCACTGCGCATCTCGTCACGTGCCGCGTCACGTTCCGCAACCCGCGCGCCAAGCTCCGGGCGCAACGCAAGACCTCGTTCCGTTGCGAAATGCACGTCGAGATCGAAGTGGTCCGGTGTCGGCAGCTCCCCAAGAGGCTTCACCTGCAGCGCCTCGGTGGGCGCGGCGCCAAGCAGCGCGAGTAGATCACCTCGCCGCACATCTACATCGCCGATCACGGACTGCAAGGTAAACCCGGCCTGTGCCGCGGCCGCGCGCGCTTCAAGAGCATCCGGCAGCGTGGCCAGCCCCACCGCGAGCCGCGCGTCCACCGCCTTCCGCACCGTCTCGGCGTTATCAAAGTTTAGCTGGGCAGCCTCGCGTTGACCCTGAGCATTCAGCAACTGGTAGTAGCGCCGGGAAGTTTCAAAGAGTACATCGAGCAGGGATTGATTGAAGTTCAGATTGGCAGCCACAAGCTGTTGGCGAACCTCGTCGATGCGCGCAGAACGATTCCCGAAATCAAAGGCCAGGTAGCTCACCTGCAGCATGGGTTGGTACAGGCCCAGTGTCTGTCGAACGAAACTGTTGCCGAGAAGCACGCCGTCGCGCGTTGTGTTCGTCATCGCTACGGCGGTGAGATCAGGCAGCAACTCGCTGCGTGCGACGCCAAGCCGCGCAGCCGCCGCACGGGCATTCTCCCATCCGGCGCGCGTTGTGGGATTGTGCCTTTCAGCGACGTCGATCAAATCTGGAAGAGAGTAGGTACGACCAGGGTCAATGGGTGTGTGTGCCTGACGGCCAATCTGTCCCTGTTCTGCACGGACTCCCATCGGCGGTACCCAAGGCAGGTCTGGCGCCGGCGGAGCTTGCTGGGCAAGGAGACGGCCTGAACTGTAGAGCACCCATCCTGCGAGAGCAAACCCCTTTCCTCTTGGCACCTTGTTCTCCTGGCCGGCTTCCTTGGAGTGACGATCATCCACACAGACTATCGCGCGAGGTGCAGATAAAGAGGAAAGACAATCGCACGCCGCCGTACCTACGCGGCGGTATCAGTTTCAACTGTAAACCGCGGCAAATAGCATTCCGCGTGTAGCAGTCCGCGTGGCGAGTGTGACAATGCTTCGGGTCTGTCCTTACCTATTGTCGTCCGGCTGAGCAATTCGATCAACATGCGGCGGAACGGAAACGGTCTCTAGGATTGGCGTCTGATCGATCCAACAAATTACGAAGAACTCCGAATGTTTGTGCTAGCCTAAAAATCGAGTGCTGCATGGCATTTAGCTCGTATCCCGTCCTGCAGTCCCAATGGACACAGGACAGAGAGGGAACGGTGGCGTCGAACGTAAGCGACCCCGGAATGACACTCCGGTGAATGCAACAGAACCTTGCGAGCATTTGGTACGGAACGGTAGGACTCAGTGACGGGACCTCAGGTCTCCTCACGCACGGCTTCTCCCGGATCGCTTTCATACCTGATCACAAACAGAACGCCTACCCAGATGATCTGTAACGGAACGAGATCCCTCTAAACGAGGGATTGCCTTTCTAGAGACTTGAACCGACGGCTTTGGCCAAAGACTTGGTGCGATGGTGCCAGCTCTTTGGTCTGCAGTCTACCGGACTTGCGCCTGGTGGCGAGTACATTTGATTTGAGAACTGGAGACATGGCATGAGCAACAAAACGGTAGCCGCATTGTTGATCGAAACATTGGCGCTGGCCGGTGTAAGACGCATCTACGGCGTCGCTGGGGATTCGTTGAACGCGATCACCGAGGTGATCCGTACCAACAAAGACATTTCCTGGAGTCCCGTTCGAAATGAAGAAGCGGCGGCGTTTGCCGCTGGGGCGGAAGCGCAAATCACGGGCACACTGGCTGTATGCGCCGGCAGCTGCGGCCCAGGCAATCTCCACCTCATCAATGGCCTGTATGAGGCGCAACGCAGCCGAGTTCCCGTACTCGCAATCGCTGCCCAAATTCCGTCTGCCGAACTGGGTAGCAATTTCTTCCAGGAAACCCATCCGGAGATCATCTTTCGCGAGTGCAGTCACTACACTCAACTCGTTTCGCAACCGGACCAGCTGCCCTGGGCGCTCGAGGTAGCGATGCAAACCGCCATCTCCCTTCGCGGTGTGGCAACGCTCGTGATCCCGGGCGATATCGCCTCCAAACCTGCACCGCCGGACGAGCCACGCAGACGCTTCTCCCTGCCCCATCCAGTGACGCGACCCGCCGACGATGAACTCGACAGAATGGCAGCGATGTTGAACGGTGCGGCAAACATCACCATCCTTGGTGGCGCGGGATGCGAGGGCGCGCACGATGAACTGGTCGCCGTCGCGGAAAAGCTCAAATCGCCGGTTGTGCACGCCTTGCGGGGTAAGGAATTTGTCGAACCCAACAATCCCTACGATGTCGGGCTGACAGGACTGCTTGGATTCTCGTCCGGCTACCACGCGCTGATGCACGCCGACGTGGTGCTGATGCTGGGAACTGACTTCCCCTACCGTGCCTTCTACCCGGAAAAGGCAAAGATCATCCAGGTCGATATCCGTGGTGAACAGCTTGGACGGCGTACCAAGGTCGATCTGGGCTTGGTCGGTAATGTGAAAGCGACTCTCAGTCAGCTTCTACCGAAGCTGACGGGTAACACTGACAGCAGCCACTTGAATCGTTTTCTCCACCATTACAAAGAGACCCGAAAGGGTCTGAACGAACTGGCTACGGGGACGCCGGGCAGCAAGCCGATTCACCCGCAGTATCTCGCGACGGTGTTGAATGAGGTTGCATCCGAAGACGCCATCTTTACCTGCGACGTCGGTACACCGACGCTCTGGGCTGCGCGGTATCTCGCGATGAACGGCAAGCGTCGGCTGCTGGGGTCCTTCAGTCACGGCTCGATGGCGAACGCGTTGGTGCAGGCGATCGGTGCGCAAAGTGCCGCACCCGGCCGGCAGGTCATCTCCATGTCGGGCGATGGAGGATTGGCGATGCTGATGGGCGAGATCCTCTCGTTACGCCAGCTGAAACTCCCTGTCAAAATCGTGCTATTCCAGAACAACGCACTCAGCTTCGTCGAACTCGAGATGAAAGCCGCCGGGCAGCTGGACTACGGTACAGAGCTGGTCAATCCCAATTTCAAACAAATTGCCGAGGCGGCCGGGCTGCTAGGATTGCGAGCCGAAACCCCGGAGCAGGTGCGCCCCATGCTGGAGCAAGCTTTTGCCTACGATGGACCCGCTCTGGTCGAGGTGATGGTGAATCGGCAGGAGCTCTCAATGCCGCCCAGCATCAGCATTGCACAGGCGAAAGGATTCAGCCTGTACATGATGCGAGCTGTGATGAATGGGCGAGGCGACGAAGTGCTTGACCTGGCAAATACCAATTTGTTGCGTGAGATCGTGAGTGTAGCCAAGGGCACGCTGCTGCCTTGAGATGTGGCTTCCACGTTTGGACATTTTCAAAGGGGCAAGCGCAACCCGCTTGCGATAAGGGAGGTACACAGTGGCTGATGGAGCTAGTCAGGCGGCACGTAGTTGGTTGTTCACTCCGGGGACGCGTCCGGAACGGTTTGCGAAGGCAGGGGAGGTGGGTGCTGATGTACTCATTATCGATTTGGAAGATTCCGTTGCTCCCGGAGACAAACAACAGGCGCGCAAGAATGCATTTGCAAGGCTCAGCGATACAAAACAGGAAAAGGTTCGGCTGGCGCTTCGCATCAACTCTCTCGCTACAAGGGCTGGCCTGGACGACATGACGGACCTGCTCGACAGCTCAATTGATCCGGTGTTCCTGGTGCTGCCCAAGATCGAGGCCGCCGCCGATCTGATGACTGCGGATCGCTTGCTGACTGCCGCCGGGAAAAAGTGCGGCCTGATTGCACTCATCGAGACTGCGCGCGCTGTCGCGTCCCTTGAAACGATCGTCAAGGCGACACCTCGGCTACGGGGATTGATGCTCGGCGCGGCCGATCTTGCCGCGGACCTTGGCTCAGCGACTGACTGGGCGGCCTTGGCCTATTCTCGCGGGGCGATGATTGCCGCTGCCGGCATTGCAACGTTAGCCACGATTGATTCGCCGTTCTTTGATATCCACGACGAAAAGGGTTTGAGTGATGAGACAAACCGTGCCGTCAACTTGGGATTCGAAGCCAAAGGTGCCATCCACCCAAACCAGGTTGCAGTGATAAATAAGGCACTCACGCCGAGCGCCGGAGACGTCAGCCACGCCCGCGAAATCCTGAAGATGAACGAGAGCGGCGTCGGCGTTATCAATGGGCAGATGATCGATGAGGCTGTTGCCCGGAAAGCCTACCGTACCCTCGCCGCCGCGGGCGTCTCGCCTGACGATAAACAATCCTGAATCACCTTTCCGCCACCCACAAGGAGAAAACCATGGAACCACTTCTCGCAGCTTACAAAACGATCGGTGAACGCCGTTACCGCGAAACCTCTGGCCTGTACTACGAAGACTTCGACCCCGGCGACACCTTTGAACATCGCCCAGGACGGACCGTGCTTGATGTGGATAACACCTACTTCACCCTCTTGACGCTCAACGTGCAACCGGTCCATTTCGATGCCGCCTACGCGTCCAAGACCGAGTGGAAGAAGATGCTCGTCGATAGCACCTTCACGCTGGCGCTTCTTACCGGCATGAGCGTGCGCACTGTCAGCGCGAAGGTTGTCGCCAATTTGGGCTGGGACAAAGTAAAAGCAACCCATCCGGTCTTTGCCGGCGATACCCTATATGCGGAAACTACGGTGCTGAATAAACGTGAATCGAAAAGCAGGCCCACACAGGGCATTGTTACTGTAGCGACACGCGGATTGAATCAGGACGGCAAGGAAGTGATGACCTTTGAGCGAACCATGCTCATTTACAAGCGTGGGCACTCACCAGAAGAAGCTGCAAACTACTAGAACCACACTTGGGAATGGGTGCCGGGGTCACGGAACCCGTTCATGATGCCCCTCGCCATTAGCGGTCCGTGTGCGTCAAGCTTGCCAAGCAACAACATCGTTCCTCGAGAAGGAGTACAAGAATGGATTTAGCTGCTGAATACCAGTCCAAGCTGACCACGTCGGAGCAAGCCGTCATGAGCATTGCATCCGGCTCAAAGCTGTCTATGGGCATGGCTGTCGCTGAGCCGCCGGCGCTGCTTCAGGCGCTTGCGGCCAGAGCTGAGGCCGGCAAGGTCGACGACCTGAAGGTCTACTACTTTGAATCGACCCCGGTGGCTGGCAAAACCATCTTCCGCTATGAGCTCCTTGACCGTATCCGGCCCTATTGCATGTTCATTGCCGCCGTGGAGCGGGCCCTGATCAAACGGGGTATTGAGGACGGCAATCGCAAGGTCATCAACTACGTTCCGAACAACTTCCATCAATCTATCCGGCTGATGACCAAGGACATTGGGATCGACACTTTCGTGACCACGGTTTCCCCCATGGACCAGCACGGGTTTTTTTCCTTCGGCGTCAGCAACGACTATTCAACAAAGGTTGGTCGTTCAGCCAAACGTCTGATTGTCGAAGTGAACCGGCATATGCCGCGCGTTCCCGGCGGCGGATCCGAGCTCCACATCTCGGAGGTGGACGCAATCGTAGAAAACCATGTGCCCTTGCTGGAATTGCCACTCGGCACCCCCACAGAGGAAGACGAGAAAATAGCAGAAACTGTGGCGGGTATGGTGGTGAACGGGGCTTGCCTGCAGATGGGTGTAGGAGCGCTGCCCAACGTGGTCTGCGGTAAGCTGAAAGGCCATAAGAACCTTGGCATCCATAGTGAAGTGCTTTGCCCTGGCATGGTGGATTTGATGATCTCCGGAGTTGTGAACAACCGGGAGAAGTCGATGGATCGAGGTAAAAGTGTCTTCACCTTTGCCATGGGGCAGAAGACGATGTATGACTTCATTGACGACAATCCGTCCGTGATTAGTCAGCCGGTCGATTATGTCAACGATCCGGGAATTATTGCCCAGAACGACAATGTTATTTCTATCAATGCAACGCTGCAGATCGACCTTACCGGAGCCTGCAACTCCGAGCATATGCTAGGTCACCAGTACAGCGCCTCGGGCGGTCAGCTGGATTTCGTCCGAGGCGCTTACTCCTCTAAAGGAGGCAAGTCGATCATCGCGGCTCGCTCCACGGCGGCCAAAGGCACAATTTCGCGCATAGTGGCGAAGCTGGAGGGTCCAACCACGGTGCCGCGTATCGACACTCAGTTCATCGTGACAGAGTTCGGCTGCACAGACATGAAGGGGCTCTCGTCAACCGAGCGAGCCAAAGCGCTGATCGCGCTGGCGCACCCTGAATTCCGCAACAAGCTGACTGCCTCGGCGCGTGATCTCAACCTAATCTGAACACCTCTTTTCACTTCGGCATCGCTCAAGAACCTATGCTCCCTCACGCGCGTTTTACCGAGCTTGGCTCCGTTGTAGCCTACGCGTGTAACTACTCGGGCTTGACTGCAACTTGCGACTGTCGAGGCAGACCGCCACAGGCCGGCTTCTGCATGCGCCAAACTCGCGCAAAAAGACTGGGCATCTGCCACCAACGGCTCTGTTGCACTAACTCTGGTGACGCAGTTCGGAGGGCTCTGTTGCACTAACTCTGGGGTGACGCAGTTCGGATAGGGTGGCGACGATCGAGCGGCGCTTGAGTAGACATCGAACAGCTTGTTGACGAAACGCACCTCGTCCTTGGCGTGCGACTTGCACGAGAGGCAATGACCTCGGCGGATCATCCGCATCACTTCGAAGCCCTTGATCGTAGCCGAGGCCGTCTTCATGGATTTGAAACCTCGGGTAGGCGAATAACTCGCTTGAGGGCAGGACGTGCCGTTCAGGGACAGATGGTTGTAGACCTAAGCCGGATGCGGCAGGTCACAGTCGAGGGCCAGCAAGCAAACGTAAGCGGCGGCGCGACCTCGATGACGCTGCCGAAGCAGCCCAGCCCTATGGGCTGGCTCCTGTGACCGCCAGCCTGGGTGCCGTTGGGATAGCCGGCTTCACGCTCGGTGGAGGCTATGGTCCTCTTACAGCGCGGTTCGGCATCGCTTCGGACAGCCTGATCGGCGCAGAGGTGGTGACCGCTGGAGGTGAGGTCGTTTACACGGACGAGACGCATGAACCCGATCTGCTTTGGGCGCTTAGAGGCGGCGGTGGCAACTTTGGAGTCGTCACCTTTCTTCGCGTAAAGCTCTACCCTGTGGCTGAGCTATCGGCCGGCACCGTCGTCTTTCCCTGGAAGCAGGCCAGGAGCGTGTCGACGGCGTATGCCGAGCTCCTGGCGACGGCTCCCGATGGGTTGACCCTGACACCGGCCTTCGCTCCAGGCCCGGATGGCAAGCTCACGGTGACGATGCTTCATGCATGGTGCGGCGCGCCGTCTGAGGATGAGCGCATTCTTGGAAAAGTTCACGGACCTTGGCCAGCCGAGCAGTGTGAAGGTCGCTCGAACGAGTTACGTGCAAATGCTGAAGGATACCCAGTCCATCGTGGTGGACGACGTCCGCGCGCTCTACCGTACGGTGACGCTGGGCGATCTCAATGACGGCGCGATCGATGCCATTCTCAAGGCCAGCGAGACGCGCAACTCCCCATTGAGCTACATCGTCCTGCACCCGTTCCACGGCGCAGGTGAGCGCATTCCGCTGGCCTCCAGTTCTTGGAGGTCTCAGGCGCAAGCATTTTGTTGTCGGGATCTATGCCTTCTGGCAGGAAGGGGAGGATGCTTCCCATTAGGTCTGGGCGAATGCCGCTGAAACTGCGTTGACGCCCTACGCTCTGCCGGACGCCTATCCGAACTATTTCGGGCCAGACCTTCCGGAGCAGGCAGCTCATGGCTATGGGGAGAACGCCCCTCGTCTTCTGCAAATCAAGAACAATGTATTGAGAGACCTGTACCAGCCTTTGCCTCGGCTGATCGACAAGAGCCGGTCTTCACCCAAGTGGCTGCGGCTGCGTAAAAGTATAAATCGGATTAGTCCCTACATGTCGCATTGTGGGAAGCGATCCGGGCAGGCAGCTCCCGAGGGCAGAACGGCTATCCCCAACTTCCCACAACGGCGTTGCTCAAAATAAGCTCGATCGGATTGGTACATTTGGCCCAGAGTCCCATGCAAGGGTTTTATTGTTGCAGGTGAAGCTTGGTGAGGCCGCTGGTCGCAGGGGTGTCAATGAAGCGTCTTGAAAGACGCATACATCCGAAAATCCATGCATAGTAGGCAAACAGAAGTAAAAACCTGTACCAGCCGTGCACAGCCTCGGACAATGTGATAAATGCGCAAAACGTCAGCAATGAGAGTAGCCACTGCCAGGAACTTTGCTTCGGGGCCATGTCCTCAGGTCTAGCCGGGAAGAGACGAAGACCCACCCGGTAATGTGTGAGTGCCTCGTTCTGCTGCTCGGGTGAGGACTCCTCAAACGCAGTCCCGTACTGATACGAAGTCCACTCATCCAGGCTGCGGACCTGAACGTACTTACTGCCGAAGCCGAGAAGACGCCCAGACTGAAAACGGGCGTTTAAGGCATATGCAGACCCCAATAGAAGTGCCGCCAAGCCTGCCAATGGAAAAACAGCCATACGGACCTACTCGATAGCAGCATGCACCATGCAAGGGCGAGAAGAACGGCTCCGAACGTAGCCGCAAACAACGTGCTGTTCCGCATCCACACCGGCCTTGAAGTTGCTGAAGTTCCCCTAAGCATCCTCATTAGCGAGCATCACAGATGAGACGTTAGAAGGAGGCCTCATGGACTCTTGTTACAGGAACGCACCTCTATTCGGCTGGCGGATCACCTCGCTACCCTGAAGTCGCCTTAGCGGAAGTAATCGCCTGAGCCGTAGAAATGAATGTTCGTGCAAAGCCTGGAACGCGGAATCTGTCCCACCTTTCGGCACAGCACGTTGGAAAGCGCCGAATTGCCGGTGCCTCCCACACTTCACATCGTTCCGACGGCTGGGCACAATTGTGCCATTCCGTCATTGCAGCTTAGAGGTTGAGGCCGATACCGTGACCGCGCTGGATTTCCCGCTGCGGCGGTTTCTGAGCCTGCTCGTGCTGAGGTGTCTTTTCCCACTCAGATGCCTTCTGCCGCTGAACCGCTGGGGTCATTGTGTAAATGGACAGGTCCCGCGCGGTCGCGGGAACGCTCTTGAGGGTATTGGCTTCAGTCGTGTCGCCGGTCACGATGAATCGCTCGGCCGAAATGCGGCGGCCGTTTCCGACAACGTAGCCATGCTCGACGTGCCGGGCCTGCTTAGCAGTCAGCTCTATCTCTTTGCCGCTGTCCAGGCGAACTTTCAGGCCACCCTTATCGTCGGCCGGGTTACCGTAGCGAAGTCTCCTGCCCGGACATTCACTTCTTTGTCGTTCCGGGTGATGCGGATGCGCTCGCCTTGGGAGATGGCTTGCCGCTCCGGGCGGTAGACCTTCGAATCGTTGGTCGCGGTCTTCAGGAGTGACGGATTGTAGGTTACGAGGTCATCCTGGCCGGTGCGGACAACAATCAGGTTGCGGTAGGAGTCGACCGCTTGAATTGTAGCTTCGGTTTTCGGAAGCAGGCCATGCTTCGGGCTTCCCTTGCCGTACACCACCACATCGCCGGGTTTTAAGTCGGCCGCCCGGCCCGTCTCCCTGAACTTCTGCTCTCGAAGGATGACGACTGCGTTCGCCCGGTCTGGCGCGAGCCGGCCTGCTTGTTGGAGCTCAGTCCGAATCTGAGCAGTGATCGCCGCCCGATCCGATCGCTTCTCGGAGAGGACGACCGTCCGATCCCGCGTGCTGGCATACTCCTTGGCGACTGCGAAGATCCGTTCTGCAGGTTGGGCGTGCTGGTGGACCTTGCCTTGAGCCTTCAGCTTGTCTAGAGTTGCGTCCGTTCTGCCTGCGCGGAATCCCTCGACGGCTTGCCTGACCTCGCTCTTCACCTGGGCTCGCGCTATCTCGATGGCGGCGGTCTTAGAAACTTCGAAGGAGAGTCGCTTGCCCAAAGAGTCGGCATCGTTGGTGTAGATCCGTGCGTCCTGCGAGGCGCGGGAGATGGCCACGTAGGCGAGTCTGGTGTTCACCAGCGAACGGGCGGTGCCGGTGTCGAAGTTTGCCAGGACTCGCTCCTGGGTCAGACCTTGCGAGCTGTGTGACGTGACGGCGTAGCCATGGTCGAACTGACGCAGCTTGGTCGGATCGAAGCTGACAATGCGCTCGCTCTTGCCGTCCATCAGAACGGTTACCTTGCTCGGTGCGACAGACACCACGGTTGCAAGGTCGCGGTTCCGGATGTCCAGCTTTTTGTCGTTCGTGGTGAACTGGATGCGGTCGCCGGCCGCAATCTCCCTGGTGCTCTCCCGGTAGGCGTTCACGCCCTGCAGGCGCCTCGGATCGTAGGTAACGAGTTTCCCATTTTCGAGCTCGACGGTAAGCCGGTTCGCAGCGGTATCGACGCCGCGGATGGTGGCGAAGCTGTTCCTGGCGATACCCGCGGCCTTGCTGCCGGTCGTGTACTGAAGGATGTTTCCCACCTCATAGCGAGCGGCCCAGGTGCGCTCCGCGCCGGTCATGTCGTTGCGGTTCGTGAGGGTGCGGAACGTGTGGCCTTCGCCGGTGAGGATACCTTTCTCTTTCAGCTCCACGCGCACCGCCTCATTCAGCTGCTGGCGGCTTTTGTTGTCCGGGGAGACGATGATGGTGCTCTCAGGCTTACTGGCGTAGTCGCGGGCAATGGCCTGGATGCGTTCCGTGCCGTTCGGAAGCTCCGTCACCCGGCCCTGTTCGCGTAGCAGGGCCACGCCACGCTCGGTTTCATTGCTCGCGAGATGCTGAACTGCCCGCAGCAGCTCGGGGTCTTTCTGGCGCACGATCTGGTCCAACTGCGCGGTTCGCATCCCGGCATCCTGCATTTGCTGGAACGGCCGTCCGGCCTCCACGCCCTGATGCTGCCGCACATCTCCGATAACCACGATGTGGTCATTCGGCCCTACCTTGTCGAGGAACTGCCGCATCTGTTTGGAGCTGGCCAGGCTCGATTCATCGAGCAGGTAAAGATGGGGGGTGTTTGGGTTGGCCGGCGTGGCGCGGCGAAGAAAATTTTGCAGCGTTTCGGCCTGGACTCCGGCCTCGCGGAGCTGGCCGCTGGCCTTCGACGTAGGCGCAAACCCTTGGACGGTGTACCCGCTTTTTTCAGCGCCTTCGCGAATGGTTTCAAGCGTGGTCGTCTTCCCGGTTCCGGCTAAACCCTGCAGTCCGTGTACCCGGTCGCGCGAGGTCAGAATATCCTCGACGACGCGGCGCTGCGAGTCGTTCAGAAAGCCGCGGGCGTTGGCGTGTTGTTCGGCCATCGCTGCGGTGGTGATGGAGGAAACCGTATTCTTTCCTTCGAGAACATGGTTGATGTTGGCCCGCTTTTGCGCGATCGTCTCCGGCGTGGTGAACTGGCCGGCGGAGGCGTACTTGGGGCCTTCGACAGAACGGAACTCACCGGCTTTCTGCCTAACCTGGAACTCCGTCCGAACCTCCGCGAAGGTCACATCGCCCATCCCGCGGCGGAGCGCGTCCCACAGGATCACTCGCTCGTCCGCGACTGCTTCGCGCTCAAAGACGTGGGCTTTCGCGTATGTGACTGCCTCCCTCGCCTGGCCGGAACGCTCTGGAGCAATCGCGTTCTCTCTGAAACGGTTCCGGGCTGCGCTGATGACGGCTTCGTGCTGGTTGCCATACGTGGCCGCAAGGTCGCGATGCGCTGCAAGCACCTGGGCAGGGGTTAGGTCTTGTTTGGCTTCGCGGGTGGCGTGAGCGGCAATTTGCGCGGCTCCTGGTCCGGTAAAGCCAGCCTTTTCCATGTGCTCCCTGATCTGCGCGGACCGGGGGCTGGATGCCTCGAGGTACTCCGCAGAGTAGCCCTTGATCTCAGGTGCGCCGCTCTTGCCTGTCTCCATCTCGTAGCCAAGTTTCTTCAGCCTTTGGAATAGCTCGGCCTGGTAGACAGCCGTGACATAGTTCTGGCTTTCGAAGAAAGCCTTCTCCTGCAAAGCACGAGTGGAACTGGAGTGCCCGGCTTGAAATGTGCCAGTGGATAAGAGAGACACTGGACAAGGAGAGCATATGGGACGAGGGATGAAGTACCAGCCTGAGCAGGTAGTGAACCTGCTGCGGCAGATCGAAGTGGCCGTAGCGAACGGGAAGACGACGGCTTTGGCGTGTAAGGAAGCCGGGATCGTGGAGCAGACCTACTTCCGCTGGCGTAAGGAGTACGGCGGGTTGCAGGTGGACCAGGCGAAGCGGCTGAAGGAGTTGGAGCAGGAGAACTCCAAGCTGAAGCGTCTGGTTGCGAACTTGAGCCTGGACAACCTTGTGTTGAAGGACTTCGCCTCGGGAAACTTCTAAGCCCTGAGCGACGACGGATCGCAGCAGACCATGCGCAGCAGAAGCATGGGATGACGGAGCGCAGGGCATGCCGGCTGGCCAACCAGCCTCGCGGCACGCAGCGCTACTGTGCGATCCGGCGGGAAGACGAAGATGCGCTTACGCAGGCGATTGTTCAGCTTGCCAGCCAGTACGGCCGTTACGGGTATCGCCGGATTACGGCGTTGCTGAAGCGAGCCGGCTGGCGGGTCGGTAAGGATCGCGTGGAGCGTATCTGGCGTCGCGAGGGGCTGAAGGTACCGCAGAAGCAGAAGCCACGTGGCCGGCTGTGGCTCAACGATGGATCGTGCGTGCGGCTAAGACCGGAGCGGCGGAACCATGTATGGAGCTACGACTTCGTCAGCGCTCGGACGCATGATGGCCGCAGCGTACGGCTTCTCAACCTGATCGACGAACACACGCGCGAGAGCTTGCTGGTGCGTGCCGAACGCCGCTGGTCCAGCGCCAGGGTCATCTCTGCGCTGGCCGATGTGATGGTGATGAAGGGCGTGCCGGAACATCTTCGGTTCGACAACGGGCCAGAGTTCGTCGCGAAGGATCTACGGAAATGGCTGGCCAAAACAGGAGCAAAGACGTTGTACATCGAACCCGGTTCGCCGTGGGAGAACGGCTACTGTGAAAGCTTCAACTCGAAACTCAGAGATGAGTTCCTCAACGGCGAGATCTTCTACTCGATCAAAGAACTGCGGGTGCTGGCCGAACGCTGGCGCGTCCACTACAACACCATCCGGCCACACTCTTCGCTGGGCTATCGATCGCCGGCACCCGAGGCGTGGCTGACAAACAGCATGGGGTGTGGAGAAATGGAAACCGCTACGCGCTTCCCACTTCCCCACACCCCCGACGGCGGCTACCTGAACTCAGAAATAGCTGCGTTACACTAACTCATCCAACGGCACAAAAGATCGGGCACTCCACGGAGGTAATTGGAATATGGTGACGTGCCGTATAGCAACTTTGGCGGGTTTGGCACTCTGCGTCTACCTGAGTATTCCGAATAACGCCGTGACAGCCCAAACGGGAAGCAGCTTTTCTCCGCAGCAGATGCTTGATTTACTTGCGAGGCCGATCCCGACTGGCAGCCGCATGGGATTGCCGGCAAGCTTTCCGAACCGGTACCAGGACTGGACAGAATCACAACGCCAGTCAGGACTGCAGATGATGGCTCTACGATGTGGATTGATATACGCCCTGGAAGGAGACAACCCGAAAGTTCACCTGCTTCCAGAAACCATGGCGAAGGAAGAAGCAGGTGAGCTGGCGATAAGTATCTGCCTTCCTGCCAAAATGCCTTCGGACTGGCCGGAGCGTAAGAAATATTTGAGCGGCGCTCAGCGTCTCATCGAAAAGGCAAACTCTGCAGGCGCGGGGCTGCACCTGCCGCAACAGCTCACTCCATAATCTAATGGACCGTTAGTTGTAGGAGTTGACGGATTATTACGCTACCAGGATCCTTCGTCGTGATGGTGGCCTAGCCAGCAGGATACTTACCATGCGACTTCAGGGACTGACGGACCTCTGAACACACGGTAACGTGCCAAGCTGTCATGAAGGTTCGTTTATGGCAAGGAACAGGCCATAGCAGAATTGAGGAACTATTGGCACAGATCAAGCAGGGCGTTCAATCGGTTGAAAGTTTTCTCCAACAAGTGTGGAACACAGAGCAACAGCCGGAAACCGATGCTCATCTCTTCCGGGGGCAGCTTGATAGCTTTCCTCTTCTACCAAAACTATTCAGGTCTCCCAACACTGAACAGAAGGCGATGAGATACGAGCGTGAATTGCTCAAAATGCTGAAAGAAGTAGCCCCTCATCTACGCCCATCAATACCCGACAATGATTGGGACTGGCTTAGCCTTGGTCAACACTATGGCATGTCGACACGAATGTCGGACTGGAGCGCCAACCCTCTTATAGCTCTCTTCTTTGCGGTTGAACTAAACCCCACAGACAACAGGCGACCCGTGGTTATCACTATCCGATTTGAGAGGGATACAAAGCCGATAAGGAAAAAACCTCGCCCTTCGACATTGAACATACCAAAGTGATGAGAGTGGCATTTCATAGCCACCGTGCAGAGGCCCAGGCTGCTTGGCAGATCGTGCATGCGATTCACAACGTGGGAGAAGAAACCTATAAGTTCTTTGCCCTTGGGAAAATGCCTCCACATGACCAGCGCATTACTGAAATTTACGTCAACAAAGAGAGTGTCCCAGCCATACGAGAAGACTTGGCTAAGTGGGGCATAACACACTCAACTATCTACGGAGAATTTGAGTGGGTTTGTCGCTCCATCGCGCCATCTTTTGGTCTTTCCTGAAACGCTCATCACTATGCACCACAAACCTTCGTTTGTGACGACGTCCAGATCACTTCCGACAATGCGACATATGAGGACAGATCATCACCCATTAGACTTCAGCATTGCAGGAGCTTTCCGGGAGTGATCTTAGACTTCCTTGTCTGGTTTAGCTATCCGAACTGCGTGACGATCTCCTCTGGGAAGCTCCGTCGTGGCTGACGCGCGAGTTCATGTTGTAGGAAGTCACCTTCAAAGGGAGCGTAGACGAAACGATCTGCTTCGCGCGCTTGTTTGGCGTTGAGAGCTTTAAGTATCTGTGGGCCTACCTCTAGCCTGCATCCTGTCTTGCAGAACGTGCCGATGAGGCAGAACTCTTTACACAGTGGGAACACCAGCTCGTGAGATATTCTGCCATCCGTGAAGACGGGTGCAGTGGATGGGTCGGCTACCGTGACAGGTCGATCCGACGTAACAAACGCACCCTTAGTAGCATGCAGGATGCACAGATTCATTCGCATGAACATGGATTGAAAGGACATGATCTGCTCGGCCATCATCTTCAAGGAAAAGGAGCGATCTGTCTGACTGACCCGAACACGGCCACCGGTCAAGTCGGCCTTGACTTTTTCGGGGGTAGTCACTTCGCCCATCCTTGCTAATTCAGCGCAGTAATCCGCGAGCCGGACCGAGTCGTTTATTAGCTCGTTCACCGAATCAATGGCGTCCACTGCCGCCGCGTGGTGCATTGCGGCTTTGGCTGAAGGAGTTCTCGCCAAAGCCATAGCGACATAGCCGGTCAGTGTGAGGCGGTCTTGGAGTCTGGCAGGCAAGTCACCCTTTTGTGCTGCACGGAGTACATCCATAGAAGCTGCCTCCAGATCGGACAAAAACGTCTCGCCTAGAAAGCTTTTGCTTCCATCCCCCGGGTCGTGACAATAGATATAGTTTTCGGTCGCACAAGCCGATGGCGTGGCCTGCCAACGCTTTTTGGCTGTATGAACCCATAGGAAGTGTTCACCGGTCTTGGCGCTAGGCACGTCACTGCAAAAAGCCTCTAGATAAGCCCTCTGTACGAAGTGCTGAGATTTAACTTCTGTTTCCGTCTCCGGGGGGACTGGCAAGACCTTGCGCGCATCGATGGCGCGCACGTCAGTACGATATCGCTCGTGCAGCACTTTCGCCTTCGTATTGCTCTTCATCAGTGCGTGACCTGAGTAGGGCTACACGCACAGAATAATTCAGGTGTTCGGCGAGTAGTCACCCGGATTAGTATCGATAAACGCCGTTGTGGGAAGTGGCGGTGCTACGCTCTCGCAAACGTTCGTTTGTGAAGACTGGTCGATTCGAGCCGGGTTACTTCCATATTGCGACTAGGCAGGACAAATCAGGATCAAGCCAACGTAGAGCTTCAGCCTCACCGTGATCTTCTAGACCCGTTCTTAGGTGTAGTTCTCCATCTGTCGATTGCAGTCATGGCGAAATCGGCAAGAGGAAGCAGTTCGGCTGTAGCCGATCCATCTTGTGCGGCGACAGACATACCGACGATTAATGCATGAATGAAACCGGCAAGGGCAGCAGTATCCGTGTCTCTTGCCAGTTGCCCATCCTCCCTCCCTCTGTCTAGGCGAGCTTTTATTGCCTGAGCGGTTTCCGCTCTCAATCTGGCCGCGTGTGCCGCAATGTCTTCATGCTGCGTGGCACACCGTATCAGCGCAGTTGATCGCATACAGCCATGCGGCAAGTCCGAGCGCGTGAACTGTGCAGCCAGCTCGCGGATACTTCGTCCGATGGCTTTGGCCACATCCGGCTCCTCCGCAAAAGGCCGGCGGGCGAGGATGCCGATCTCCTGCTGGTACCAGGCCAGTGCCTGCCTGTACAGCTCTGCCTTCGATCCGAAAGCAGCGTACAGGCTTTGCGTTGTGATCCCCATCGCAGTGGTCAGGTCTTCCACGGAGGTGCCTTCGTAGCCGCGTTCCCAGAACAGATGTGCAGCCTTCTGCACCGCCTTTTCAGTGTCAAAGCTTCTTGGACGGCCTCGGCCTCTCGGTTTGGCGTCACGATTTATCACAGTGTTCGATCTTGAAATATTTTCCATCTCGATCTATTTTAGGAGCAGTCGCTCCTGAAATCAATCGGGAGCTCTGGAGACTTAGTATGAATACGCTTCCCCTGATTGCACCTAGCTATCGAGACGCCGCAGACGTAATTCCAGTTTTTGATTACGAAGCCCAACCCCTCACTGAAATACGTGCAGCGCTTGAGCAGGCGTATGAGATGAAGTACGGCCCCGCGGACCTAGTTGCGAAAGAAGAAGTTTTCCTCCCTGGGACGGCCGGCGATCCGCAGGTGCGTGCGCTCCTCTACCGCCCGAAAGGCGTAAAGGAACCGGTTCCCGGCATTCTGCACATCCATGGTGGCGGCTGGATTGCCGGGACAGCCGACATGATGGCTTCGTTCTGCGCAGACCTGTCATCGCGGCATGGCGCTGTGGTGCTGTCGGTGGACTACCGGCGAGCGCCGGAGACTGTGTTCCCTGGTTCACACAATGACTGCTACGCCGCGTTGGAATGGCTTCATGCCAAGGCGAGCGAGATGGGAATTGATCCCGCGCGCATTGCTTTACTAGGCGACAGTGCAGGTGGGAACCTCTCAGCCGGACTTGCGCTTCGCGCCAGGGATGAAGGAAAGATCGCTCTCAAAGCACAGTTCCTCCTGTATCCGGCGCTTGACGATCGTACCGGCACCGACCAGGCACCGGTCGAAAACCCTTCCACGGGTGAGTTCGTCGTGACAAGAAAATATATTCGTCAGCTGCGCCAGGCACGCCTTGGAAATGGCACCTTGGATGAGCAGCAGATGACATATTTCGCACCCGCACGCGCGAACGATCTCGGAAACGTGGCGCCAGCGTTCCTCGCGGTCGGAAGCGCCGACCTCTTTGTGGACGAGAACTGCGACTACGCGCTGCGCCTCTCTCGCGCTGGCGTTCCGGTGGAACTGCATGTGTACCGGGGTGTGTTCCACGCCTTCAATCTTATCCCAGGCGAGCTTACCGACCGGTTCAACGCAGACTTACACCAAGCGATTCGGGAGTTCCTGGTCTGAGCGTAGCCGGTGTCCACTAAGGTCGTCGGTCACGCGCAATCGCAGGGGCAGGTGCCTTTGCAAGATGCCTATGGAGTGTGGGGCGCGGAACTCGCAAAAGCGATTAGTCGCACTGCAAGCCCGAAAGTCTGGATCA
Organism: uncultured Acidobacteriaceae bacterium; assembly: GCA_964252655.1. Classification (GTDB taxonomy): domain Bacteria; phylum Acidobacteriota; class Terriglobia; order Terriglobales; family Acidobacteriaceae; genus Edaphobacter. Next base: position 59,551 of record CAXUNR010000010.1, on the reverse strand, counting down.
AACGTATGCGCCCGATCTCTGTCGCCCTGAGAAGGCAAGGGTAGCTTGCTCGTGAAAGGGTGGAATCATGCCCATTTACGCTCGCTACGGTAGTTTGCTGGATCGTGTGGTTCTGGTAACGCGCGGTGACTCGGGAATCGGTGCATTCATCGTGGAGCAGTTTGTTCAGCAGGGCTCTCGCGTTGCGTTTTGGGTATGAATCAAGAAGCCTCGATAGGGCCCCAAACGCCGCATCATTGGGCGAGCTGCAGGAACTACCAAAAACGTTCGTTTGTGATGAGAGTCGGGTAGAAAGAAGTGGGAGCGTCACCGCTCACGTTCAGATCGGTATTCCGGTGCCAACGAATGTCAATAAAAGGAGTTCGGATGCTGAGCAGACGTTGGGCCCGCCACAGCGCTCTCTGGGGGACGTTGGCGGTTACCTCAGGTTCTGGCGTTCACCAAGCCTACGCTGACTGCCACTTCAAGGGCATGCAGTCCGACGATGCTGTAACGTACCGCTTCTCATCGGACGAGTCCTCTTCTGGCCGGCGCTTCCTGATTACGATGACCTTCCGCGTTGAAGAAGGTATGCCAATTACAGTTGAGATCCCGTCTGATCTGATTGATGATCTGCGCATCGTGACATCTGGCGCGGATATGAGACGAGAACCAAACTCTGGAGAGGTTACGATAGCGGCTGCGAAGTCAGGCTTGGTCTCGCTGTCCTACACGCTTCGCAATGGCTGGTCTGGACCACTTGTTCACCCCCACGAATTCCAACCCGTCATCCTCACCCAGTATGCCGAAGTTACGGGTGACAAGGCATTGGCGTGGCGGAAGCGTGATCAGAATGCGCAGATAACCGCTAATTTCGATTGGCAGGAGCTACCCCCAAAGTGGGCTTTAGCTACAAGTTTCGGTGTCGCATACCCGATGGTTACTGATTCACAGGGCCAGAACACGTCTCCACCGAAGGATCGTTGCCAGACGTACAAGGGTCCGTGGACTGGCGTGAATCAGGCACTCTTTGCGGCAGGAGATTTCCGATTGCACCCGTTCCAAATCGGACGTAAGCCCGGAATGCTGGCCATTAGGGGAGCGTGGACCTTCACAGATGACGAAGCCGCTGAAGAGATCGGAAAAACCGTCAAGCTCGTCCGTGACTTCTGGCACGACGACGCTTTCCCACGCTTTCTTGTGACCTTACAGCCTTTCGATCAGGATCACGGTAGCAGCGACGGAACGGCCTACACGGACGCATTCTGGATGTACATCTCTCGTAAAGACAACATCAACGGTCTTCTGCCAACTGGCCCACGAGTCGTTCCACGCTTGGAACCCGCTGAAGATGGGATACCTGTCCACCCCAGAGTTCGGCAAAATCAAATGGTTTAAGGAGGGCTTTACCGAGTACTACGCCCAGAAGCTTACTCAGGCTGGTGGTGAGCTAAGCGCGCAGCAGATCATTGCTTCGACGAACAGAGATTTGCTCGCTTTTACTACTTCGACGAGCGAGTACGTACGAGGACGTATCATCGCGCTTTGGCTCGATGCGGCTATACGGGCGCAGTCGAATGGGCAGCACTCCCTAGACGACGTGATGTTTCGGTTGGTCCGAGATCGCCAGGAGCCACTGACCGAGGAGCGCGTTTACGCCACGATCCAGCCCTACGTTTCAGCGGATCAGCTTTCGGCCTTGAAGAAGGCAGCAGATCACGGTGGCGACCTTCCAGCACCAAACACAATTCCAGGACTGGGGAGCTGTTATCACGCGGTGCACGGGGAGTTCCCGACCTTCGATCTAGGACTCGATTTCAGCGCCTCGCGAACAGCTAAAGCAGTTTCGGGAGTGGACCCGAGCGGACCGGCTTACAAAGCTGGGTTGCGGGATGGACAGTCGATAGTGGCTTGGGACGTTGATCGTGGCAATGCAAAAAGGCAAGCAACAGTGACTGTGCGCATCGAAGGGCAGGAGCGGAAGATCTCATTCATGCCCACCGATAAGGCGACAGAGGCCTGGCAGTACCGCTCGGGAGAAGGCACCTGTTCGGCTCAGAGCTGACTATCTGCCGTCAGCGAAAACGTTCGTTTGTGATGAGGAGCGGTCCAGCCGCATTACTTCATGATGCGACTTGGAAAGATTAAATCCTCTTCGATGAATCCGCACCGGTAGCCAATTAGCGATTTGGTATTCTGTTCTAAGCTCTCAACGCCAGACAGGAGCACCGTGCGATACCGAGTTCGGGCCGCAAGAATAGCTTTGTGGATGCTCGGAGTGGGGGTCTTCGCCTCCTTGAGTGTCGCAGGATGGTCGTACGCTGAGTCTGCCTTGCTCCACCTCAAGTATCCGGTTCCAGGACAGCAGTACCTAGTCGATGGTCGCAAGATGCACCTGTACTGTTCCGGCTCAGGTGCGCCCACAATCCTCGTTGAGGCGGGGCTTGGGAGTGACTGGCTAGGGTGGCAAGTTGTGCAACCGGAACTGGCGAAAACCACGCAGGTTTGTACTTACGACCGTGCAGGCCTTGGCTGGAGTCAGTCGCGCTCTGACATCCAAGATGCTGAGACCATCGCGAGACAACTGCACGGGCTGCTGGCCATCGCCAACGTACCGAGGCCTCTCGTCCTGCTAGGACATTCCGCTGGTGGATTCTTCGTTCGCGAATATGCGCGTCAATTTCCAGGTGACATAAGCGGGGTGGTGCTCGTCGATTCCACATCTCCAGAGCAGATCGACGAGATTCCGGGCTTCAGAACATCTTTCGAGCAGGACGTTCGAGATTCTCAACACGACCTCATGTTCGACAAACTGCGCGTATGGTCGGGTTGGCAGCGAATCACTGGCCATTGCAAGAAGACCCCTGGAAAGGGTCTCGCGAAATGGCAGGGGCAGTACGATGCGCAGGCCTGTCGGCCAACCTATGTCGATACAGATTTGCCCGAGTTCTCCGGCTTCGAGGACTCTGCAAAGGAGGCAGCCCGCCTCACCAGCTTTGGAAGAGTCCCCCTTCTAGTAGTTTCTCGCGATACCGTTTCGCCAACTGACGATGCGAGCACTGCTCGTGACAATCCTTTCTGGTCCAGAGAGCAGCAGTCATTCACGAGGTTGTCGCCGATCAGTTGGGAGGTAATCGCCAAGGATTCCGGCCACAAGATCTACCAAGACAGACCGGAGTTGCTAGATCGAGAGATCACACGTTTACTGCTGTTTCTACGTGGCGGCACAGAGCCGCCGTTCGGGACTAGCACCATCCAGTAAGCCCACCGGTCAGCCATGGCCCTATCGGTCCTCATAAACGCCGCTCACGCCAGTTTAGAATCTGATCCGCGGTTCCATTTGCGATCCCTCAAAACCGGGCTCTTGCCAACGACATGGTTGTCGCGACAGGACACCTGTCAAGCCCCAGCCGTTCCCCAACCTGAGCTAACTCAATCATCGCAAACTACTTAGCTCCCAAAAAAACTTGGCATACCTCCCCCTCTCACCCTGCTATCCTAAGACAGATCACCGAATCTCCTGAACGGTGTCCTGCTCCTTTGTTGTCATTCCTGAAGGAAATGCGGTTGCTTTCTTCATCCCTGCGACAAACCTTCGGCCAAGCAGCTCTAAGTCATTCCTCCGAACATTCACGGGCAGGCCGTAACTCTTTTGTTCACAGGACTTTGCTCACAACCCATTCAGAATGACGACTTTACCTCCCCTGCCAGGTCCATCTCCTTCAAAAGAAGCAACTTAGCAGATAGACCAAGGGGGTACCCCCGGTCGAACAGCAATCTTCCCTCCACCTCACGGACAGCAAAGAACCTAAAAAGCGGTTCCTCCCGCAAAATCCGCGGTGACCGCCGCAAAAATGCCGGTCATAGAAGCCGCATCGGAGAAGATCAGCCCCAGCTCGCGGTTGTTGCCCAGCGATTCGGTCGTAAAGTTCTCTGACCCCACAAACAGCCGCGCCGTTGCCGTGCCATAGTCCGCCAAAACGATCTTGGCGTGAATGTAGTAGCCGGTTGAAGAGGTATACACGGCGATCTTTGCCCCGGCAGCCTTCAGCGCCGTCAGCGTCGAGCTGTACTTGCCCTCCAGATTCTCTTGCACCATCGTCACCGCAACCCCGCGCTGCAAAGCCGCCTCCAAAGCCGCTGCAAGCGCCGGGTCGGCAAACTCCTCCTGCGCCAGCAGCAGGGAGCTCTTCGCGCCGGCAATCAAGCCCTCGAGCGCACTCAGCGCATTGGTAGGACTCCACACCAGGTTGTCCCCCGTTGGCGGCGTGATCGACCGATTCGCAAAATCGGCGTTGAAGGTCGCCTCGATGGCCGCAATGTCGTTCACATTGTTCGTAAACACCGCGAAGTCGCGCGTAGAAGCGTAATCCTGCGGCGTTAGATTGAGCGTCAGGATCGCCGCCGTAGTCTGGTCGACGGTAATCGTCTTCTGGTGGGTCGCCAGGTAAATCGGGTTCGCCCAATGCACACTCACCCGGTGCTCCTTCAAATACTTGTACGCGGGCGTGTTGCTCTTCTTTTCGTTGTTCTGATCCAGAACCACCCGCACTGCCACGCCCGCGGCCGCAGCTTTGCCGAGCAGCGAGGTAACCGTAATATCGGTAAGCTCATACATCGTCATGTCGATCGACTTCTTCGCCGACGAGAGCAAATTGTAGACGGGAGTCAGATCGTCCGCAGGCTCCGTAACCAGGGTGTAGGTCGTAGCGGACCCAGTAAGTGTGGCAGCGGAATGTTCTTGTGCAGGGTGCGGGGAGGCATGGCCAGACATCGATTTCTCCTCAACTCAAGGACGACGTGAATGCACCAGATTCTACGCCCGTACCGTCCGGGTGCCCCATCTCAGACAGTCTTACCTGTGGCAAGCTCAGTACCTCAGCCCGGGTATGAACCTATGAAACAGTCTCACCACTTAGAAGCTTAGTACCTAAAGCCCGGGTGCCCCATCTCAGACAGTCTCACCGTTTGGGGTGGGTCCCACAACCTCTCTGGTAGGCTGTTCCCAGTGATCCTCATGATCCTCCGCTTTCTCCGGCACACCCCGATCCTCACCGCTGCGGCCCTGCTGCTCGCAGCGCCCCTCGCCCGCGCCGGCGAGCGCATCACCCTCCGCAACGGAGCTGAGTTCGACTGCACCCGTCACGAATCCCAGGGCGACACCATCCGCCTCTTCCTCCGCAGCACCACGACCGACAGTAACTACCTCGACGTCCCCGCGCGCAACATCCTCACCGTCGAAAGTATCCCCGACCCACCGCCGCCCACAGCCAAACCCTCCATCCCGCAAGCCACCGCCGCCGGGCTCCGCGAGCTCCTCAGCCACGCCGGCTCCGCCCACAACATCGACGCCGAGCTCCTCGCCGCCGTCGTCCACGCCGAAAGCGGCGGCCTCGCCCGTGCCGTCTCCCGCACCGGAGCCCGCGGTCTCATGCAGCTCATGCCCGCCACCGCCGCCGAACTCGGCGTCCACGACGCCTTCCTGCCCGACCAGAACGTCGACGGCGGAACCCGCTACCTGGACGCCCTGCTCGCCCGCTACCACGACAACATCGCCCTCGCCCTCGCCGCCTACAACGCCGGACCCGCCGCCGTCGATCGCTTCCACGGCGTCCCACCCTTCCGCGAGACCCATGCCTACGTCGCCCGCGTCATCCGCGAGTTCAACCGGCGAAAGTCCGCCCTGCTCGCTGCCAGCGCTGTCCCCCTTGCCCGCGCGCCGCAGCCCATCCGGTGAACTCCCGCCGTCTCCTCACCTGGGCCATCGCTGTCCTTGTCCTCGCCTTCCTCATCTGGAAGCTGCAGACCTCGCACTTTGATTGGGCCGGCTTCGTCCGCAGCTTCCGTACCGCCGATGGCCGCCTACTGCTCCTTGCCACCCTTGTCATCTATTCGAACAACCTCTTCCGCGCCCTGCGCTGGTCCATCTTCCTGCGCCCGGCCTACCGCGCCTCCGGTCTCACGCCCGTCCCCTGGTATCGCCTCATCGGCTCGCAGTTCCTCGGCTTCACCGGGCTCGCTCTCTTCGGCCGCATCGGCGAGCTCATCCGTCCGCTCCTCGTCGCTCGCCGCACCCGTCTCAGCTTCCCCTCGCAGGTCGCCGTCGTCACCGTCGAGCGCGTCTTTGACCTAGCCGCCTTTGCCCTCATCTTCACCGGAAATCTGCTGCTCTCGCCCAACCTCCGCACGCTGCCGTACCTGCACCGCGCCGCCTTCACCATTGGCGGCCTTACCCTCGCGCTGCTGGTCTTTGTGGCTGCCATTCGACTCGCCGGCACCGCTGTTGCTCGCGCTGCCAATCACCTCGTCGGTCTCGTCTCAAAGCCAGCCGGTGCTGCCCTGGCCGAGAAGATCCTGAGCTTCCGCGATGGCCTCAACGTCATCGACAGCCTCGCCGACTTCGGCCTCATCTCCAGCCTCAGCCTCGCGCTCTGGGGCACGATCGCCCTCGCCTACGTGCTCGTCATGAAGGCCTTTCCTGCACCCGTTCACGCGCTTACGGCCGCCCACACCATCGTGCTGATGGGCTTCTCGATCGCCGGTTCGGCGCTGCCCATTCCGGGAGGCAGCGGCGCCTGGGCCGGCAACGTCTTCGCCCTCACCGAGCTCTTCGGCATTCCGAAAGAGCTCGCCGTCTCCACCGGCCTCATGCTGTGGATCATTCTCACCTTGTCCATCATCCCCGCCGGCCTGCTCTACGCCCGCATCGAAGGCATCTCGCTCGGTCAGGTAGCACGCCGCAGTGAAGAAGCCGAAGAGGCAATCTCACCCAGATCCCACTAAGGCTGCATGTTCCTTGGACCGGAAGAGGGAAGCATAATCACCTTACCTGCCAATTGGGTACATGCCTGAAGATCGTCGAGAGGGTCTGTCGGTTCGTATTGTTCGAAATATCGGAGGCCTTCCCGGTAAACCTCCGCGCAAGGTAGATATTTCGGCTCCTGTCCGGATAACAGCTGCCGCACCACATCTTTTCTCATCCAGAAATAGTTGCCAAGAAACGTAGCCGGAACATAGTTGTTCTGGAAGAAAGGCATGGTGTAAAAACCATTCAACTTAGCCCAGATGGAATGCGTCTCAATCACCTCCGGGTCTTCCCGCTCAAACAGTGCGGCAGCCTTCGAGTATCCCTTCCCTGCCAGCTCCTGATTGGTCAGCAAAGCTGAGTCGACAATCCGCAAGTGCTCACAACAAAGGGCGCTTCCACCCACATCCGGCGTAGCAAACACTAGAGTTTTGAGGCCAAGCGTCCTCCGCAAAGCATCCACAGCCACCCCGGTAGTGGCGTAATTCTGTGGCGTCGTCCCATCCCAGTTTGCAGGCTCCCGCGCTTGCAGCATCCGCGGCCCTTGCTGCAGAAGATGACGGTCGCGCAGGCTTAGCTGGATGGGCTCCATCCGCAACGCACGTAGATCAGTGGCCCACCAAAGCAACAAGACCAGCACCGCGATACGCTCAGGGAACGGTCGAAGAATGGATCTGGCCACATGAAGAAGAAGAACAAGCAAGGGAATAAACGCGGAAATTTGCATGCGTCCGAGATAGCCAATATTGTGTCCAGCTAAGGTGGAAAAGAAAACGACACCGACAACGTAACCACCGGCAAAAAGGTACATCCCATTGTCGTCATTGATCTCGTTCCGCTTTAATAGAAGGTTGGATCTATTCCGGAAAAGGTGAAAGCCAAGCCAGAGAAGAGGGATTGCAAAAAGGATGGGTAACTCAATCAAACCCAAGGCCCGCAGAGACCATGCCTGATGAAGACTTGAGTTGGAGTAGGGTGGCCAGCGCTTCGCCTGAATAGTATTTGGAATCCACAATTTGAACCATAGGATCCTCCAAATCTCAAAGATTAGAAACGAAGCCATCGACGAAACGACTGTGAGTACGGCTGTTTTGCGTCCGTTCTTCGCTCCCAGCAACCAAAGAAAAGCACTCGCTGCAAGAAAATAGAACACAGCTTCGAAGCGGGTAGCCGTGGCAAGCGCGACGGCTATTACTAACAGCACGGATCGGTTCTCTCGGATCGCTAACAGGACCAATGCAGTCATCAGGGCAAACAGCGCCATCTCCATCCCATTCACCGCTTCATTGAGAAACGGGCAGGAGAGCCCCAGCAGCAGCGCCGCTGCTATGCGAAACCAGCGCGACAGACGAAAATCCAGAAGGCGATAGAACACGGCTGCGGCCAGTGCGGTGCAGAGTGCCGCACCAATCTGAGAGCTGCGAACAAAGGAAGAGAAATCAAAATCAGTGACTCTCTCCATCGCAGCCAATAGAAAGAACCACAAAGGCGTCGAGAATCCTTCTACTGTCTCAGAGACTGGAGTAAGCGCAATCCTGCCGGAATGCGCCAGCGTACGAGCAAACGCCAATGTGATCGCGCCGTCATCCCATCCAAGGTTCCCAACAAAAAAAATAAGGCAAAGAGTGGCACCAAACACCATGACTGGTGCAAGCCAGATGAATCCTGTTCCGTGAGTCGCGTCTCTCAAACCCCGAGACTTATCCCCAACTACCATGAGTGGTTCGTCCTTCCTGGCGAGCATGGGTCTTCAGAGTGATCGCTCCTCGCATCCATACGATCGAAGCAGAAAGGACCCAAGTTGCTAAAACTATCCCGGTGCAGAAGTGTGTCATCTACGAAGTCGCCAGTGGAGCCCTTCTCGCATCGGCGTTGATGCCCGAAGCCAACCTTCGAAGTTCTACACATGCCAAAACCCAAAGAGTCGTGGTAAGCATATTCTGATTCAGGAAAAAGCTCTCATCGATACTTCCGATAAGAGTCATAAGAAGAATCGCGCCGTACCAAAGAAAATAGCGCTCCGAACCTCTACCAAGACAGGAAAATACGTCCCACACACCACGCAGAGTGATTGCCAGTGCGAGCACCACACCTACGAGACCAATATCGAGCCAGATATTCAGCAGCCCATTGTGGGCATGGACAAGTGAGGTGCCGACGCGTAGGAGAACATACCCAGATTCCCCTTCAAGTCCGTTCCAGAATCCTCCGTATCCGTAGCCGAGGATCGGACGTTTGAGGATTGCGGGCCAGACTGCCGCCCAGATGATTGTTCGGTTACTTAGACCAGGATCTTTGCCGACGGCATATGCAATCGTGCCCAGGTTTTTTGTAAATAGCCACAGCAGACCTCCGGTAAGAGGCAAGCCAAGCATGGTAACGAGCAAGGCGTTCCGTCGTTCGAAAAGGTTGACGAAGTTACTCACGAGGACGTAAACAAAAAGCATCGCAACAACGAACCAGCCTCCTCTGGATTGCGATAATCCGACAAGGACCACGCCCCCGCAGAGAATAAAAATGCGGAAAATTCGCATGCCGAGCTTGACCGGTCGCGTATAAAACATTGCTGAAAGAAAGAAGAAAAGAAAGATGGCCAATGCATTCTTATTGCCAAAAATTCCCTGCCAGCCGTTACCGAACCCCTGATTGATACGAGGCAAAACAATGGCTGTTAGGAAACTGGTAAGGACGCTGAAGATCCCCAATCCGAGGATCAAGCTTAGCCGCTCTTCCGGGTCAAAGCGTGCGATAAGGTAGAAGCCCAAGACGAGAGTAAGGTCGAGAAGAACAGCCCGGCGAAAGACGGCGAAGGAATGTTGCGCCCACAAGCTGGAAAGCAGCACCAGCAACATAAGAGCGACAACTAAGTACGACTCTTTCAATAAGCTCCAGATACGCTTGCTTAACGGGAGCATCATGACAACAAGAATGCTCCACATAAGAATTTGAAGTTCGGTGCCGTATGGCTCGAAGCTGGGAGCCTGGAAGATGGACGCGGAACCAGATAAAAACACACCCGGATCGTTCTGACTCAGCGGAAATCCTGCGCACGCCAGAAATACAAGTGGAAGCAGCAGTATCCAGGCCGTGGGAGTGTTCCAGACTGAGGAAGGACCTTCGGCCCTCACGATTGAAGTCGAACCGGTCTGCCGCTTCACCTCGGACAAACTAACTGCGGGAGCGATCATCGCGATCCGTCCAAAACCATAAACGCGCGTGCAGCCGATTCCTGTAAGCCGCTCTTGCAAGACATCGCTAGCATAGCGTTCGCTGGTCTCGGCATAAGGAGAGATTCATGCAGAGGGAGCAGTTCCCTCAAGTGGGCTCGCAAATCGAGGTATTATCGCTTTCTTCGAAGATCATAGCAGACGTGGTCCCAGGGAAATGCGCCAACAAGTGGAACGTAAACCGAAGCAGGAACCTTAAGGAAACGCTCGCTCATCGGACATACGAGAATGTCCCGCAAAGGTTCACTGAACTCCCCATCGCCTCCGCCGTAAAGACCGGCATCGCCGCCCCTGAAAAGAACGCCAGTTGCAGCTGCTTGCCAACCACGGTGCTCGCAATCCACTGCGTCTCTTCCGACCCACACAGCGTGTTCTTGTTCAGAAACTTTTTGTTGGCCGGAATACTTGTCCTAAACAGGTTCCCACTCCCGCCGACTACACCATCCCTTGCAAAGACCGCAGCCATCTCTGCCGGCTGTAGTTCGCGAATCTGTGCGACCGCGAAGCTCGAGAAGTTGATCGAAATCTTTTCGCCTCCGAAGCCTACATCGCCAGTCACCCCCCGCGCCGTAGTGCTCATCGCCCGCCAAGACCCTCGTTCTTGGGCCGCCAACGCCAGAAAAGACCCAAACAGCGCAACTGTCACCAATCCACCGAACTGTTTCATCCCTTCAGCATGCCACTCACACTCTCGCCAAGCAACCGAACTCCGCGCGAGTAGCGACAGCATCTACGGCCTCGCCGGTTCGGAGCCGCCGTCGGCATGTTCGCAAAGTTCTACAGTTCATCCACGATCGCATTCCCTACCCAAACTCACCGCCAGTAACACGAAAGCGAAGGCCCGGCCTCCCGCTCTCCCGCACATGGAGAGTGTTTCGCATAGGGTTGTGTGTTAGGTCGAAGTGTATCCCGTTTCAGCAGAGCCGATTCCGGCGAATTAACCAAGATACAAATTGATTCTCTGGAGAATCACTCCTTGACCGCAGCACGCACGCGCTGGCGGGACGTACCGACGACAGCGACATGCGCGGAAATCTGTTTCGGCTTCGTCAGTTTTACGTGAGCATCGAGGTTTAATTTGCCGGCAAACTTGATCAGCTTCCCCACGCTGAACTTTGACACTCTGCCCGTCAACAGATTGCTTACGTCCGGCTGGTGGACTCCAAGCAACGCACCCAATTCTGTTTGGCTGAACTTTCGCTCTTGAATGTACTGGAGCAACTCCCGGTAGATCTCTGCTTTGACCTTTATCTCAAGCGCCTCGGCAGCAGAAAAGCCGAGATCATCAAGAACGCTGCCTCGTGTCCGGTGAGACACCGCAGATTCGTTGCTGCTCTTATTTTTCACGTCTCTCCTCCTCACGCAACCGTTGTTGTACCTGTTTCCACCATTGCTCGGCCGTGGCTAAATCGCGCTTGTCCGTCTTCGCTGAAGCTTTCGTAAAGCAGTGCAGCCCATGAATCGTGTCCTTTCTTCGCGCAAGGTAATCAGCCGGTACCACTTGCTCTGATCCGCATCTTTCAATTAAAGACACCAGCGGCAATTGAGGGCATCGGTCTCACCGCAAGCGCCGCCGGCCTGCCCTCCTGCATCTGGGCAAGCGCGACTCCGAAGTCCTCGCGGATCGCCTTCGGCCATCTGCGCAGCACCTCCACAGAATCGCTCTTCCAGGAGATCGCCGCACGACGACTCATAAACGGGAGGTGCCATGCGCAATCATAAAATTTTCTATCAACGATCTGGGTAGATTCTCTCAAGAACCAGCAGCCTTGCTCCTCACTGCTAGAATCGAAACACTCCATGAAGTGCCCCTACTGCGGTTTCGGTCAGGATCGCGTCGTTGACTCACGCGAGAGCAAGGATGCCGATTCCATTCGCCGGCGGCGCGAGTGCGAACGCTGCGAGAAGCGCTTCACCACCTACGAGCGCATCGACGAAATTCCCTACATGGTTGTCAAGAAAGATGGCCGCCGCGAGCGCTTCGACCGCCAGAAGGTCCTCAGCGGCTTGCTGCAGGCCTGCCAAAAACGCAACATCTCCGCCGCGCAGATGCAGGCCATCGTCGACGAAACCGAAGCCTTCATCGTCGACTCGACTGAGCGCGAACGCCCCACCAGCGAAGTCGGCGAACTCATCATGGCGCACCTCAAGGACCTCGACACAGTCGCCTACATCCGCTTCGCCAGCGTCTACCGCGACTTCAAAGACGTCCGCGAGTTCAAGGCAGAGCTCGAACATCTGCTAAGCGGGAAGAGCGCCGCCCAGACCAAGCCCGAACCCAAGAAACGCATCCCGAAAGGATAATCTCCGCTTGCCCTCTCAACCTGACCAGACACGCACTCACCCGATCACCCTCATTCCCGGTGACGGGATCGGCCCCGAGGTGACCCAGGCCGTGGTCGCCATCCTTGAGGCCGCCGGCAAACCCGAGGCCTGCACCTTCGACTGGCACCTGCACAACGCCGGCGCCGACGCCTTCGCCCAAACCGGCGAGTACATCCCCAAGGCGCTCTACGATTCGCTCGAGCAGACCCGCGTCGGCCTCAAAGGCCCGGTCACCACGCCCATCGGCGGAGGCTTCGCGTCCATCAATGTCACGCTGCGCAAGAAGTTCGACCTCTTCTCAAACTTTCGCCCCATCAAGAACCTTCCCGGACTTGAGACGCGTTACCCCAACATCGATCTGATCATCGTCCGCGAGAACACCGAAGATCTCTACGCCGGCATCGAGTACATGGCCGCCCCCGGCGTCGCTCAGAGCATCAAGGTCATCACCGAAAAAGGCTCGACCCGCATCGCGAAGTTCGCCTTCGACTACGCGCAGAAGCACGGCCGCCAGCGCATCCACGCGATCCACAAAGCCAACATCATGAAGCTCACCGACGGGCTGTTCTTAGACTGCGCACGAAAGATCGCACAGGCCTTTCCCGAGGTCGAGTACAAAGAGCACATCGTCGACAACACCTGCATGCAGCTTGTCCTCAACCCCTATCAGTACGACGTCATCCTGACCGAAAATCTCTACGGCGACATCCTCTCCGACCTTTGCTCGGCCTTCGTCGGCGGCCTTGGGCTCGTACCCGGAGCCAACCTCGGCACGGAGTGCGCCGTCTTTGAAGCCGTCCACGGCTCCGCTCCAGACATCGCCGGCAAGGATCTCGCCAACCCCACCGCCCTGCTGCAAAGCGCCATCCTCATGCTGCACCACATCGACGAGCCCGCCACCGCCGCACGCGTGCAGACTGCCCTCGAACACGTCTACAGCCAAGGCAAAACCCTCACCCGCGACGTAGGCGGCACCGGCGGAACCCGCGCCTTCACCGAAGCCGTCCTAGCCGCCCTCTAACCTCATCCCCTCTGCCAAAAACGTCCGGGTGCCCCATCTCAGACAGTCTCACCGTCTGAGGTGGGGTTCACCCAGGCGGACAGCGCATCGAACCACACGAGGTTATCCATGAAGCTCATCCCCGCCCTCGCACTCGTCTGTCTCTCATTCGCCGGCTGCAAACCCGACGCCGCCATCCGCAAGGGCGAGCCCATCGGCGACGGCGCCAAAAATCCGGGCCAGCCCGCCGGCTCCGCTTCTAGCCGCGCCCCCGTCACCGGCCCCACCGGCTCCGTCGCCGGCACCGTCACCTACAACGGCGCGGCCCCCACCGCCTCGATCGACACCTCCATGGACCCCGCCTGCGCCATAGGTGGAGGCTCGGACCGCCTCCCCGTCGAGCAAATCGCCGTCAAAAACGGCAAGCTCGCGAATGTCTTCGTCTACGTCAAGAGCGGTCCGCCGCAAGCCATGAACGCCGCGCCCACCTCCACGCAGCCCGTGGTGATGGACCAGCAGCACTGCCGTTACGTCCCGCATGTGGTCGGCGTGCTCGCCGGAGGCACGGTCGAGTTCCGCAACTCCGACCCCACCATGCATAACATCCACACCACCAGCGTCAACAACCAGGCGATCGACATCTCGCAAAGTCCTCGCGGCGCCTCCGTCCGCAAGCAGTTCGCCAACCCGGAGATTCTGCTGCCCGTGCGCTGCAACAATCATCCCTGGATGAACGCGTTCATCAACGTCTCGGCCACGCCCTTCTTCACCGTCTCGGACGCAAGCGGCCATTTCGAGATCGCCGGCCTGCCCCCCGGCGACTACGTCCTCGGCCTCGCCCAGGAGAAGCTCGGTGAAAAGACCTTGCCCGTTACGGTGAAGCCCGGCGAAGTCGCCAAAGCCGACATCAGCTATGCAAAGTAAGAACGTGCCAATACCCCGTGAATCTTAACGAAGTCACGCGCTATGCTTAATCTATGGAGCACCGAAGTTAGATGGAACGACGAAGAGTGGGCATCCTGGGCGCGACCGGCATGGTCGGCCAGCGATTTATTCAGCTGCTGAGCCAGCATCCCTGGTTTGAGATCGCCTGGATTGCCGCCAGCGAACGCAGCGCAGGCAAACGGTACGATGAAGCCTGTCGCTGGAAACTCGAGACACCGCTCCCTCCAACTATCGCCTCGATGACGCTCAGCCCGAACGTCCCCGAGGGCACCCCCAGTCCCGAGCTGCCGAGAATCATCTTTGCCGCGCTTGACTCCTCCGTCGCCCACGAGCTCGAGCCCAAATTCGCCGCCGCCGGATGCGCCGTCATCTCGAATTCGAGCGCCTTCCGCATGACCTCCGACGTGCCGCTGGTCGTACCCGAGGTCAACGCTGACCATCTCGCCCTGCTCGAGCAGCAGGCCTGGCGGAAGGAGCCCTCAGCCGGTGGCCAGCCCTCAGCCAACGGCCAGCCCGGCGGCTACATCGTCACCAACCCTAACTGCTGCGCCATCGGCCTCGTCCTCGCGCTCGCCCCGCTGGAGGCCGCGTTCGGCATCGAGAAGCTCTTCGTCTCGACGCTTCAGGCCGTCTCGGGCGCAGGCTACCCCGGCGTCGCCTCGCTCGACATCCTCGGCAACGTCATCCCCTTCATCCAGAACGAAGAAGAGAAGCTCCAGGAAGAGGTCGGCAAGCTGCTCGGAACCCTTGCCGACACGCAGGATCACGTCTCTCCCGCCGGCCTCACGCTCAGCGCTCACTGCAATCGCGTCCCCGTCCTCGACGGCCACACCGAGTGCGTCTCGATCAAGCTCCGGCAGCCCGCCACCCGCGAGCAGATCCTCAAAGCCTGGGCAGGCTTCCATCCCCTGCGCGGCATTCACGAGGGCCAGCCGCTGCCCTCCGCGCCCGACCAGCCCGTCGAGTACGAGGACGCCATCGACCGCCCGCAGCCGCGCCTCGACTTGATGCGCGGCGGCGGCATGGCCACCACCGTCGGACGCCTGCGCCCCTGCACCCTTTTCGACTGGAAGTTCACCCTGCTCTCGCACAACACCATCCGTGGCGCCGCCGGGGCCGCCCTGCTCAACGCCGAGATGCTCGCTCTGCTCGGCAAGCTCGACTGGAAGACCTCTTCCTCTATCCCCTCCCCCAGGACTCTATGAGTACCCCTCACCCCAACATCGTCGTCATGAAGTTTGGCGGAACCTCGGTCGAGGACGCCGCCGCCATCCAGCGCACTCTCTCCATCGTCAAGACCCGCCGCGATCAGGGCCTACAGCCCGTCGTCGTCGTCTCCGCCATGGCCAAGGTCACGGACACGCTGCTGGCCGCAGCCGCAGCTGCCAGCCACAACGACAGCGAAAAAGCCCTCTCGCTCTCCTTCGACCTGCGCCGCCGCCACCTCGACGCCGCCGAAGAACTGGTCGGCCGCCGCGCCATCGGCACCGTCGCGCATGAGCTCCACCAGAAGTTCGACGCGCTCGACGATCTGCTGCGCGGCGTCTCCGCTGTCGGCGAGCTGACGCCCCGCACCAACGACCTCGTCGTCAGCTTCGGCGAGCGCCTCTCCAGCATCCTCGTCGCCCACGCCTTTGAGCATCGCGGCCTCTCCGCCGCCCACGTCGACGCCCGCACCTGCATCATCACCGACTCCCACTTCGGCAAAGCCGCGCCGCAGGAGGCCATCATCGAGGCTCGCCTCAGCGAACACGTCCTGCCCCTAGTCGCGGCCGGAGCCATCCCGGTCCTCGGAGGCTTCATCGGCGCCAACGCGGAAGGCATCACCACCACGCTCGGCCGCGGAGGCTCGGACTACACCGCTGCCCTCGTCGGTGGCGGCCTGCACGCCGGGGCCATCGAGATCTGGACCGACGTCAACGGCATCATGACCACCGACCCCCGCATCGTGCCCGAAGCGCTGCGCGTCCGGACCATCAGCTTTGAAGAGGCGGCCGAGCTCGCCTACTTCGGCGCCAAGGTCCTCCATCCCGCGACCATTCTGCCCGCCGTGCAGAAGAACATCCCCGTCTGGGTGCTGAACTCCCGCAACGCCACAAACGAAGGCACCCGGATCACCGCCGTCGCGCCGCACTGCAAGTCGCCCTTCAAAAGCATCGCCGCGAAGAAACGCCTCACCATCATCGACATCGTTGCCAGCCGCATGCTCATGTCGCACGGCTACCTGAAGTCCGTCTTTGAGGTCTTCGACCGCTACAAGTGCCCCATCGACATGGTTTCGACGTCGGAGGTCTCCATCTCCGTCACCGTCGACTCAAACGAGCAGGTGCCCGCCATCTGCGCCGAACTCAGCAGAATCGCCGACGTGAAGTACGAAGGCCGCAAAGCCCTCATCTGCCTGGTGGGCGAAGACATCCGAGGACAGAACGGCATCTCCGGCCGCGTCTTCTCCGCCATCAGCCACATCAACGTCCGTATGATCTCGCAGGGCGCGAGCGAGATCAACATGAGCTTCATGATCGAGGAGGACGACGTGGACGAGGCCATCCGCTCGCTCCACCGCGCCTTCTTCCAGTCCCCGGACGAGTCCATCTTCGACGTAGCCGCGCTTGCCCAGGTAGCCGGGTAAGCCGGTCGCCGTCCTTGCAAACCTCGGCGGAGCATCCTTCGCACGCTCTGCTTCGTCTTCCACGCTCGTTCTAAACTAAGAGTACAAATTATGCGCGTCCTCATCCTAGGTCACGGAAAAACCGGCAAGCTCGTCGCCGATGTCGCTGCCGAGCGCGGTCACGGCGTCCACGTCCTCGACGCCAAAGAGAACCGCGCCGCCGCCGCTCTCACCCCGCCCTTCGTCGCCGGCTTCGACGTCGTCATCGACTTCACCACACCCGAGGCCGCCGTCCAAAACATGCGCGCCTGCCTCGCCACCGGAGCCCGCATGGTCATCGGCACTACCGGCTGGTACGACAAGCTCGAGGACATGCGCAGCCTTACCGAGCGCAAACAGGCCGGCCTGCTCTACGGCACTAACTTCTCGGTCGGTGTGCAGGTCATGCTGCAGCTCGCCGGGCAGATGGGCGCAGCCTTGAACGATGCCGGCTACACCTTTGCCATCGAAGAGACGCACCACGTCTCAAAGCTCGACCAGCCCTCCGGCACCGCGCTCACTCTGGCCGAGGCTGTCGCCGCCGGAACCCGGCCCGGTATCCTCCCCGATATCCAGGCCGGTAGCATCCCGATCACCTCCAATCGCGAGGGCGACGAGACCGGCCTGCACCTGCTCATCGCTACCAGCGACGCCGACCGCCTCATCCTGAAGCACGAGAGCTTCTCCCGCCGCAGCTTCGCCGAGGGCGCCGTCCGCGCCGCCGAGTGGCTTGCCACCCGCACCGGCTGCTTTGACTTCCGCGAAGTCTTCGCCCAGATTTAGAGGAACGTCGTAGGCAGTCGTTTCGGAGGATCGTATCTATAAGGCCGTCGAGACAATCGTCTGTAAAGCACAGTCGTCATTCTGGCGTGCCAGAATCCCCGTTTCGTTGATCGCCCGCTACACAGCAAAGGTCCTCCGATCAACGCCGAACAGGAATGCCAGCCGTTGCTCTCAAAATGCTTCACCCGCGAGCAATCCGCTGTTTTTCTAAGCTCCGCTCAGCATGCTCGGCGGTTCTTCCAAACATAAGCCCTGCCGGTCGAACCTCCGAGGCAATGCATCCATGGCTCTACGCTCTCTGCTTGTAGCTCTCCTCTCCACCGCACTCCCCGCATCCATGCAAAGCCAGGCAGCATCGCCGGCGGCGCTCACCGTAGCAGCTCTTCCCGAGAGCCCCAGCGCCCTCCGCGCAGCTCAAAGCTCCTCCTCACTCCCTACCGCCTCAGGTCAAACCGGCCTCCAGACCGGCACCGCCAGCATCTCCGGACAGATCGAAGACTTCACCGCAGCCGCCGTCCCTGGAGCCCTGCTCCAGCTCGACGCCATCGCCGGCCCCGATCGCACCACCTCCAAGCGCACCCTCTCGGCCGACGCCGCCGGCACCTTCCACTTCAGCGACCTTCCTCCCGGCATCTATCGCGTCACCGCCACCGCGTCCAACATGGGAACCTACGTTTCAGCCGAGATCCACCTCGCGCCCGGAGAGAGCCTCCAGCTCACCAAGATTGCACTCGCCGTCGGGCCCACCCACGCCGACATCCAGGTGATGGCCACGCCGCAGCAGATTGCCGCCGAGCAGGTCCACGAACAGGAGCATCAGCGCGTCTTCGGTATCTTCCCCAGCTTCTACTCAAGCTATATCTGGGACGCCGCGCCGCTCGACACCAAACAGAAGTACGGCCTAGCTCTCCACTCCATCCTGGACCCCTTCGCCTTTGTCGGAGCAGCCGCCGTCGCCGGCGTGCAGCAGGAACGAGATACCTATCCCGGCTATGGTTCCGGCCCCGCCGCCTATGGCAAACGCTTCGGAGCCGCCTACGCCACCCAGGCCGCCTCCCGCGTCATCGGCAGCGCCATCCTACCCTCCATCTTTCATCAGGACCCGCGCTACTTCTATAAAGGCTCCGGCACGAACAAATCGCGTGCCCTCTACGCCATCCGCTCCACCTTCGTCACACGCGGCGACAACGGCCACCTAGAGCCGAACTACTCCTACATGATCGGCGCCTTTGCTTCCGGGTCCGTGGCCTACGGTCTCCATCCCGCGTCGGATCGCAGCGTCTCCACCATCTTCACCAACGGATTCCTCCAGATCGGCACACACGCCGGCGACGAGCTCCTTCGCGAGTTCCTCCTGCGCCGCCTCACCCCGCACGTCCCCGCCTACAAAACGGGCCAGCCCCCCACCTCCGACAAACCCTGACCGGCTTGCAGCCCCTTGCACCTCACCCGTACACCCTCTACCCTAAGCTCATGTCCTCCGCCGCCGTAGCCGCGCCCGCCTTCGACTTCGCCTCCCTCCCCTTTGAAGAGAAGCTCGACCGCTTCGCCAAAGTCGCCGTGCACGTCGGCCTAAATCTCCAGCCCGGCCAGGAACTGCTCATCTCCGCCACCCTGGAGATGGTGCCGCTCGTCCGCCGCATCACCGAGCACGCCTACAAAGCCGGAGCCCTGCTCGTCTCGACCGTCTACTCCGACGACGAGACCGTTCTCGCCCGCTACCAGTTCGCCCAGGACGCCTCCTTCGACCACGCCGCCCAATGGATGGCCGACGGCGTAGCCGCAGCCTTTAAAAGCGGAGCCGCCCGCCTCGCGCTCGCCGGAGCCAACCCCGCCCTGCTCGCCGGGCAGGACCCCGCCAAGGTCTCCCGCGCCAACATCGCCGCCTCCAAAGCCAATAAACCTGCCATGGAGCTCATCACCCGCCACGCCATCAATTGGTCCATCCTCGCCAACGCCACGCCGGCCTGGGCGAAACTCGTCTTCCCCGGACTCCCCGAAGAGCAGGCCATGGCCAGGCTCTGGGACGCCATCTTCACCGCCTCCCGCGCCACCTCCGACGACCCCGTCGCCGCCTGGAGGGCCCACTCCCAGCACCTCCACGAGCGCGTCGCCTACCTCAACGACAAACGCTTCCACTCCCTCAGATTCCACTCAAACGACGGCGCGACCGACCTCACCGTAGGCCTCGCTGACGATCACCTCTGGGCCGGAGGCGGCGGCACCGGAGGCAACGGCGTCTTCTGCAATGCCAACATCCCCACCGAAGAGTGCTTCACCACCCCGCACAAAGATCGCGTCGACGGCGTCGTCCAGGCCTCGAAACCCCTCTCCCACCAGGGCACCCTCATCGAAAATATCCGCTGCCGCTTCGAAGCCGGCCGCATCGTTGAGGCCACAGCCTCCGCTGGCGAAGACGTCCTCAATCGCCTCATCGCTACCGACGACGGTGCCCGCCGCCTTGGTGAAGTCGCGCTCGTGCCGCACTCCTCCCCTATCGCCCAAAGCGGCATCCTCTTCTGGAACACACTCTTTGACGAGAACGCCGCCAGCCACATCGCGCTCGGCCAGGCTTACGCCACCTGCCTCCGCGAAGGCGAGCACATGGACGAAGCCACCCTCGCCGGCAAAGGCGCCAACTCCTCGCTCATCCACGTCGACTGGATGATCGGCTCCGGCCAGATGAACGTGGACGGCCTCGCCGCCGACGGCTCCAGCGAACCTCTCATGCGCGCCGGCGAATGGGCCTAAGTCGCGGCTTGAGCCTCCCTCATCCAACCGCCGACCACCGCCTTCAGAAGCTGCGCCAGGTCGTGTTGCATCTCCTGCTTGCCGCTCTCACCGCCGCCTTGATCATGGGCATCGGCCTCTCCGGCATGCTCGTCGCCATGGCTCCGCGCCTGCTCAGCGAGTGTGTCGAGCCCCTCAGCCTCCTGCTTCTCCCCGGCTTATTCATCGCCATCGTCTCCGCCGGCACACATGACTTCCTCCCTGAAGTCGTCGTCAGAGCCGCCGCCATCTTCTGGTTCCTCGCCGCTTTTCTCTTCTTCACCTGGCGTGCCCGCACCCCAAACCGCACCTGAAACTCTCGGGGTACCCCAACCTTCCGCGTGCCCCCTCTCAGACAGTCTCACCGTCTGAGGTGGGAACTCGAACCCGGACATAGGTCCTCATCCCCCAACACCCCGCTTTCCGATAAACTCAACCTGGTATGGATCTCTCCGGCTGCGGCACCGCCCTCGTCACACCCTTTCGCCCCGACGGCACCCTCGACGAGCCCACCCTCCAAAAACAGGTCAACGCCCAGATCGAGCACGGCATCCAGCTGCTCATCCCCTGCGGAACGACAGGCGAAGCCGCCACCCTCTCCGACCCCGAGTACCTCCGTGTCATTGAGCTCACCTGCGCCACCGCCGCAGGCCGCGTCCCCGTCTTCGCCGGCTGCACCCACAATGCAACCGCCCTCGCCGTCGAACGCGCCCAACGCCTCGCCGAAGTCCGCGGCCTTACCGGACTGCTCACCGCCAATCCCTACTACAATCGCCCCGGCCAGGAGGGTCAGTACCGGCACTTCCGCGCCATCGCTAAAGCCGTTTCCCTGCCTATCCTGCTCTACAACATTCCCGCCCGCACCGGAGCCAACCTCGAGCCCGCCACCGTTCTTCGCCTCGCGGAGATCGACAACATCATCGGCATCAAGGAATCCTCCGGCAACATCGTCCAGATCACCGAGCTTCTGAACCTCATTCCCAGTACCTTCCGCATCTTCGCCGGCGACGACACCCTGGCGCTCCCCGTCCTCGCCCTCGGTGGAGTCGGCCTTATCTCCGTTGCCTCAAACGTCATCCCCGCCCAGATGACCGAGTTGACCCACGCCGCACTCACCAACGACTGGCCCACCGCCCGCCGCCTGAACCGCCGCTTCTTCCCTCTGCTACAAGCCCACTTTTGGGAGCCCTCGCCCGCCCCTGTCAAGGCCGTCATGTCCATCCTCGGCCTCGGTCCGGAGACCCTCCGCCTACCCATGGTTCCCGTCACATCTGCCACGCGCAGCCGCCTCGAACATCTTGTCGGCGAGCTGGGTCTTAACTAGCGACGCGCAGCAGACCTCAAATCTCCATAATAACGGGCATAATCAGCGGCCGACGGCTGGTCGCTTTCTGGATATACCGCTTCAGATCGTTGCGAATCTTCTCCTTGATGACCCCGTAATCCTGCCTCTCTTCTGTAGAGGAGCCTTCGACCGTTCGCTGCACACTGGCGCGCGCCTCGGCAACGATCTCGGCATCATCGACCGCAAAGCCGCGCATGACGATCTCAATCGGACCTTCCACCCGTCCCGTGCGCTTATTCAACGCAATGATCGGCAGCACAATGCCGTCCTCCGACAGGTGTTGGCGGTCGCGGATAATCACATCCTCAACCACGTCGATGCTGCCGCCGGAGTCGATGCAGACGCGGCCCGTCGTTACCTTGCCGTTCTTGACGGCAGAATCCGCGGTGAGCTCCAGAACCTCGCCATCCTCAAGCAGAATCGCTTTCTGAGGCACGCCGGTCGAGAGCGCCAGCTCCACATGCCGCTTCAAGTGACGGTAGTCGCCGTGGACAGGAATAAAGAACTTCGGCTGCACCAGGTTAATCATCATCTTCAGCTCTTCCTGCGAGCCGTGGCCGGAGACGTGAATCAGGCCATTGGTGCCGTCGTCGTGCAGCACGTTCGCATCGCGGCGCTCCAGATGATCGATCACACGATAGATCGGCTTTTCATTACCCGGAATCACGCGAGAGCTCAGCAGCACCGTGTCGCCCGCGTCAATCTTGGCGAATTTGTGATTGTTTACCGCAGCGCGGCTCAGCGCGGACATCGGCTCGCCCTGGGTGCCGGAGATCAAAATCAGCAGCTTCTCCGCCGGGAAGTCGCGAAGCTGGCCCGGATGAATGAGCAGACCCTGCGGAATCTTCAGGTAGCCGAGATCCTGCGCGATCTCCGTGGCATTGTCCATTGAACGGCCGATCACCGCGACCTTGCGGCCGTGTTTCTGCGCCAGTTCAAAAGCCAGCCCCAGACGAGTAATCGAGGAAGAGAAGCAGGAGAAAAACAGCTTCTTCTTCGTTTGCGCAAAGATCTCGTCCAGGCGCGGACGCACCGCGCGCTCGCTCGGAGTCCATCCGCGCCGATCGACATTGGTAGAATCCTGCAGCAGCGCAAGCACGCCGCCGTTCTTGCCGAGGTCGGCAAACGCCTGCAGATCGAACGGTTTCCCGTCCGGAGGCGACAGGTCGATCTTGAAATCGCCCGTGTGCAGCAGGACGCCGACCGGCGTATGAATCGCCAGCGCCACGCAATCGACCAGCGAGTGCGTCACGCGGATCGGCATAATCGAGAACGGCCCCAGTGTGAAGCGGCGGCCGGGAATCATCTCGATCAGGTCGGCATCGTCGAGCAGCCGATGTTCGTCGAGCTTGCCCTCCGCCAGCGCCAGCGTAAACTCTGTCCCATAAACGGGAACGTTCAGCTCGGACAGAATCCAGGGCAGTCCGCCCACGTGATCCTCATGCCCGTGCGTGAGCAAAATGGCCTTAACCTTGCCGCGGTTTTCGGTCAGGTAGGAGATGTCGGGAACGACGATGTCCACGCCGAGGAGCTCTTCCTCAGGAAACATCAAACCGGCGTCGACGACGATGATGTCGTCCTGCCAGCGAATCGCCATACAATTCATGCCGAACTCGCCGAGCCCGCCCAGGGGAACGATACGTAATTTATCTTGAGCCATCAATATATGAGTCTAGCAGGGCTCTCCCTCGCGCTCGCCAGGCGGCCCTCTCCCAGCGAATGAATAAACTAGCCGGCCCGTTCCGTAATTGCGATGCATCGAAAGGCGATCGGCAGAACTTTGCCGCCGTCCAGCTTTGGAGTCCAGGCAATCAGATTGGACAGCACGGCCGAGGCGGCGTGCTCCTCATCCGGACAGTCGACCGGCAGAACAAACTCTTCCACATGACCGCTGTTCGATGGATCGAAGCGATGAACCGTGACATTGAACTTCTTGACTTGCATCTGTCCTCCTTTGGAAGAAGCGGGTTGATTAGGATCGGTCGCAGGACGGGTGCCTGGCTGCGCCGCGAACTGGACTGGAACTTGAGCCTGCGCGCCCAGGCCCGGAATGGCAGCTGCGGCAAGTCCCACACCCAACGTAGCCACCATCTTCCTGCGGGACACGCTCTCACAGACCATGCTTTTAGGGTTTGACATGCACTCTCCTTTCCTTCAGTAACGACACAAAAGCTATCGGAAGTTGGATGCAGACGACCAGCTTTGCGTCTCTCGGCAAGAGGTTAGAACGAGCGTTCAGGCACCGTTCTCGAACGAAAACGCACGGCTTCTTATTCCTTCGCAACCACGCATCGGAAAGCAGTCGCATCCAAAGAGTCAATGAGAATAGCCCGTCTGCAAGCGGCCTTGGGAGTAGGACTTCTCTCCGCGGCAACCCTGATATCTACGGCCTTCAGCCAGATGCAGCCGCAAACCCCTGCCGGCGTCTGGAAGACAACCGATGATAAAACCGGCCAAGCTAAGGGCGAGATCCGCGTTTATGAACAGAATGGCCGCTGGTTCGGCCAGATTACGCGCGTCTACAACAGCATGGACGCGCAAAGCCGCTGCGATGATTGCCGCGACGAGCGCAAAAACCAGCCGATCACCGGGCTGACCGTTCTCCGAAACATGACTCCAACCAATGGAGACTATGAGGGTGGCGACATCCTCGATCCCGATACCGGCAAGGTGTACCGGTGCAAGTTCCGGTTAGAGGATAGCGGCCAAAAACTGGTCGTACGAGGCTTTATAGGCTTCTCGCTGCTGGGCCGCACCCAGACCTGGACCAGGCTCCAATAAAGAAAACCCGGTCCTCCTACATACGACGTCCCCGCCGCAGGTCAATACAGTCGTCGTTCTGGCGCAGGCAGAATCCGTATCGGCATTTGCTGTTGCTCGTTTGCTTTTGAGCGCGAACAATGTGTGACAGGCGCTATCGATTGAGCCTCGTTAGCCTAAACCGCCTTGATCATCCTTCGTTTAGTCCCTTGCCAAGATAGCTAATAACCGACTTTTATATCTCCCTCAAACGGCGCGCAGGCAGATCTCCTGTATACGTCCACGCCCGCTCCCGCCACCGGGAAACCATCACGGTTCATTGACACGCACGATAAACTAAAAGGAGAGAAAAGCAGGTCCGGTCTCGTGCCGGACCTGCAAAATGAGTACTTCCGCGTTCGTACCGAGGTCCGGACCTAAGTTCAATCGTTTGAAGATTTTGCTTACTTAGTGCCGGGTGGGGGGAGGGTCATGCAGAGACATCCAGAGCACATGGAAACGGGCGCACAGCTTCCCCGTCTGCACCGCCGCACAGCCCTCGCCATCATCTTTATTTTCACCCTTGTCTTCACTCTCGAAGCCCAGCAAGTTCCCTCTCCCGCCGCGGCCGAGTGGTGGCGTCTCACCTCCGCCCTCTCGAATGACAAAATGGAGGGCCGCGACACCGGCACCGAAGCCTACGAGCGCGCCGCCCGCTTCGTCGCCAGCCAGTTCCAGGCCGCGCACCTCAAACCGGCCGGCGACAACGGCACGTACTTCCAGCGCGTCCCCATGCACCAGGTGGATTTGGATGTCGCCCGCTCCTCAGTCGACCTTCTCAGTCCGGACGGCAAAGCCGAGCCCCTCAAGCTCCTCTACGAGACCACCGTCGCTCCCCGCACCAACCTCAACCCCCTCACCGAAGGCCCCATGGTCTTCGTCGGCTACGGCATCCCTACCCCGGGGCAAGACCTCCACGGCAAGATCGCCGTCTACTTCAACAACCTCCCCGCCAGTCTCACCCCCGCCCAGCGCGCCAGCTACAACGGCGGCCGCGTCATCGCGCTCGCCGAACAAGGCATAGCCGGCCTTATCGCCATCGACAATCCCGCCGCCATTGAGCCCACCCACTGGCCCGCCGCCTACGCCCGCACCGTTACGATCACGCCTACCCCGCCGCTCCCAGCTGGGACCAACCTCGTAGGCATCCGGATCTCCGCCGAAGCCGCCCCCAAGCTCTTCGCCGGAACCTCTGTCGACGTCGCCAAAATCCTCGCCGATGCCGGCAAGGGCCTGCCTATCCCTACCCTGCCGCTCGCCCGCAGCATCCGCATCCGGCTCGCCATGACCGAGAAGGACATCTCGAGCCCCAACATCCTGGCCATTCTGCCCGGCTCCGACCCCACGCTAAGCTCCGAGTACGTCGCCCTCTCCGCCCACCTCGACGGCTACGGCTTCGGCACCCCCGTCCTCGGCGACTCACTTTACAACGGTGCGCTTGATGACGCGGCCTACGTCGCCACGTTGCTCGATCTGGCCCACAACCAGGCCCCTCACTCACCCAAACGCTCGCTGCTCTTCTGCATCTTCACCGGGGAAGAAAAGGGCCTGCTCGGCTCGGTCTACTTCACCCAACACCCCACCGTTCCCGCCGCACAAATCGTCGCCGACCTCAACCTCGACCAACTCCGCCCCATCTTCCCCTTGAAAATCCTCACCATGGAAGGAATCGCCGACTCCACCGTCGGCGAAACCGCCCAAGGCGTCGCCGCCACCTACGGCATTGAGCTCCGCGCCGACCACGAGCAGGAACGCAACCTATTCCGCCGCGCCGATAACTACAGCTTCGTCCGTATCGGCGTCCCCATCGGCAGCTTCATCTTCGGCTACAACCCCGGCACCGACGAGGAGCGCATCTACCGCGACTGGTACGCCCGCCGCTACCACAAGCCGCAGGACGACCTCGCCACCCCCATCGACTGGGCCGCTGCGGTCACCTTCAACCACTTCTACCGCGACCTGACCCTCGCCCTGGCCAACGGCGCCAACCGCCCCCACTGGCTCCCAGGCAGCCCCTACGCCCCGAAACACTGACGATGACTACACCCCTCATCGTCCTCGTCGAAGACGAAGAGCACCTCGCCCAGGGCCTGCTCTTCAACCTCGAAGCCGAAGGCTACCGCACCCGCCACTTTGCCGACGGCAACGAAGCTCTGCTCTATCTGCTCGAGAGCAAAGAAGAAATTGGTGCCATCGTTCTCGACGTTATGCTCCCGGGCAAGGATGGCTTCGAGATCGTCCGCGCTCTGCGCGCGCAGCAGCTCTACTTCCCTGTCCTCCTGCTCACCGCACGCTCCCACCCGCAGGACGTGCTCGAAGGCCTTAACGCCGGCGCAGACGACTACCTCCCAAAACCCTTCGATCTCGAAATCCTCCTTGTTCGCCTCAAGTCCATGCTGCGTCGCGCCTCCTGGACCCGACCCGACCACCTACAACCAGCCTCCGCCGTTCTTCCACTGCCTAAACCCTCCTCCGACCTCTACGCCTTCGACGGCCGCACCATCCAGTTCGACACCCTGCAACTGGTCGCGCCCAATCGCACCACCCAACTCACCCTCATGGAAGCCGACCTGCTCCGCTATTTCGTGGACCACCAGGGCGAGATCGTCCCCCGCAAAGACATTCTCGAGCGCGTTTGGCGGCTCCACGAAGACACCGACACCCGCGCCATCGACAACTTCATCGTCCGCCTCCGTCGCTACATCGAAGACGATCCCTCCGCGCCCCGGCACCTGCTCACCGTCCGCGGCATCGGCTACCGCTTCCTCGCCGAACCAACGCTGTAGTGTCTCTGCTGGGCCCGCAGGCTACACTGAAAGCTGAAGGCCTCTGCACCGGCACGAATGCGCATCCTCACCCGCTACATCCTCCGTGAAGTCGTCTCCCACGCCTTTCTCGGCGGAGTCGCCTTCACCTTTATCATCTTCAGCTCCAAGCTCGGCACCATCCTTGAGATCTGGGCGCGCAACTCCGCGTCGCTCACCGACGTTCTTCGCCTCATCCTTTATCTGCTGCCGGAAGTTCTGATCGTCACCCTCCCCATGGCGGTGCTGGTGGGCATCCTGCTCGGCCTCTCGCGCCTGGCCGCCGACTCCGAGATCACCGCCATGCGCGCCTCCGGCATGGGCGTCGTCACCTTCGTCCGCATCGTCTCGCTGGTCAGCCTGGTCGCCCTGGCCGCCGGGCTATGGAACTCCCTCTCACTTGCCCCGCGCGCCGCCGACTCCCTGCTCAAGCTCGAAAACTCACTCAAATACGCGCAAGCATCCTTCGAGGTCCAGCCTCGCGTCTTCGATGAAGACTTCAAGAACATGGTCCTTTACGTGCAAGACGTCCGCCCCGGCTCCGGAGCCGCCCTCTGGCGCCACGTCTTTCTCGCCGACCTCACCGAACCCGCCTCACCCAAGGTCACCACCGCCGACCAGGCGCTCGTCACCTCTGCCGGCCCCGGCAATCTGCACATGCTCATGCGCGACGGAGGCCAGCACCAGATCTCCTCCACCGACCCCAACCAATACAACATCTCCACCTTCACCACGACCGACCTGCCCATCCAGAACGGCGCCCAGGACGACAACCATCTCTCCCGGTCCGACACCCGCATGACCGCGCTGCCCATGCGCGATTTGCTGCGCAAGGCCGATCCTGCCCTGAACCCCAACCCATCCCTCTCTCCCGCCGACCGCCTCAAGGCCTCCCGCCCTTACCGCATTGAGCTCAACAAACGCTTCTCCTACCCCTTCGCCTGCCTCGTGCTCATGCTGGTTGGCGTCCCGCTCGGCCTCTCGTCGCAGCGCGGAGGCAAATCCACCGGCTTCGTCCTCACCATCCTGCTCGTCTTCATCTACTACTTCTTTTCGTCTATCGGCATCGCCCTCGCCTCCCAGGGCAAACTTTCCCCCATCGTCGGAGTCTGGGGCGCAAACTTCCTCTTCGCCGTCGCCGGACTGCTTCTCCTTCAGCAAATGTCGCGTGGCGGTGTCGCGCTCTCTCTCTTCTCCGGGCTCGGCGTCGCGCTGGCCAAGATCCTGGCCCGCTTCGATAAGAACTTCCGCCGCACCCTTGAACGCACTCCCGAGCCAGACCGCAGCCCGCAGCTGACCCAAAGACTCCGCTCTCTACTCCACATCCGCTTTCCCCTCATCCTCGACGACTACGTGATGCGCATCTTCGCCTCCAACGTTGTGCTCGTCCTCGCCTCGTTCTCCACCATCTTCCTCATCTTTACCTTCTTCGAGCTCATCGGCGACATCATCCGTAACCGCACGCCGCTGGTCACTGTCGGCCTCTACCTGCTCAACCTGACGCCCTTCATCCTCTATCACGTCACGCCGCTCTGCGTGCTCGTCGCCGTCCTGATCACCTTCGGCGGCCTCGTCCGCACCTCAGAATTTACGGCCATGAAGGCTGCCGGTTTTTCCCTTTACCGCGTCATCGCTCCTGTTTTGGTCCTGGCCGCCGTCATCGCCGCTAGTCTCTTCATCTTCGACAACTTCTATCTGCCGACCGCCAACCGCCGCCAGGAAGCCCTTCGCGCCGTCATCAAGGGCAGGCCCGCCCAGACATTTCTCCGTCCCGATCGCCAGTGGATCTCGGGGCAGACGTTCGCCCAGCCAACCTCCCCACAGTTTCTCCAGCCAGCCCAGGATCTTGCGCCGGCAAACCCAGGGGCGGCCCTACCAGCTTTCACCCGCCGCGCCACCGAGCCCACTCGCATCTTCTACTACCAGTTCTTCGATTCCGACCGCGACGTCTTTGCCAATCTCACCGTCTTCGAGTTCGATCCCACGACCTTCAACCTCCGACGCCGCATCTTCGCCGCTTCCACGCACTGGGATGCAACCGTCAATCGCTGGATCTTTGAAAATGGTTGGGTCCGCACCTTTGATGGGGAGACCGTCGCCTCTTACCAGCCCTTCCTCCTCCAGACCTTTCCCGAGATCCACGAGCAGCCGCAGTACTTTAAGAAGGAAGACCGACAGTCGCAGGAGATGAACTTCTCCGAGCTTCGCAGCTATATCGCTGACCTACAGCAGTCCGGCTTCGCCACCCAACGCCTCCTGGTGCAGCTCAACAAGAAGCTCTCCTACCCCCTCGCTACCTTCGTCATGGCCCTGCTCGCTATTCCCTTCGCGTTGTCTACCGGCAAGCGTTCCGGAGTCACCGGTTTCGCGCTCGCAATCCTGCTTGCTGTGACGTATCTCGGTGTATCTAGCCTCTTTGAGGCCATGGGCGACGTCAACACTTTACCGGCTGCCCTGGCTGCCTGGACACCCGACATACTTTTTTCCCTTGTAGGCACCTGGTTTCTGCTGCGCACCGCCACCTAAGGTCATTGCACACCTGACGCGGGAACCTCAGTTACAGAGGAAAATGAACCCTAACGCAGCTGCCAGGCAACATGGCGTCCGCCGCTGAAAGTAGTCAAGCACCCGATGGCTAAGCGTAGTTTGTCCTGCTGCCACGTCGTTGGGTGATTGAACGCAGCTTCGCCTGCGTCGCTCGCTTCTCTGCCTCGCCAGAGACTACGAACGGCTCGACGCCTACTCTCAGGGCTTCCACTCTATCGCCTTCGCCATCCTCAATGACAGCGAGGCTCGCCAATGCAGCAAGCCAGAGTCCGGAACAGGCACTAAGGCTTCATAACGAACCGACTTTGCCAGTTTCTGCGCATTTGTTGCAGTTGAAGATGGGCCAAGAGCTGATTAGCTGATCGTGTACAGACTCTTGTTCTTTGTTGTCCTTCCTGAGGGGAATCTGCGGTTGTTTTTCTTCATCCTTGCTATACGCCTTTGAAGATCAGCTCCAGATCGTTATAAGTTGACGGTTGCGCAGTGGAGGCGGGTTGATTGATTGCTGCCTGGTTGGGCCGGGAGGGTGAAAACGGGGCATCAAAGCCGTCATCCCACCGCGCGGCATACCTCTGGTGCAATGATCTTTCGACAAGACCTGTACGGACAAGCAATCGCATCCAACGGAACTTCGCTCACCTCAACATTCCGTAGGCTGGCCACGAAATCCAATAAGCTCAAGCAAAGCTTCCAAATCACCGTCACACCCTGCTGGAGTCGGCTCGCGGAGTAAATCGAGACGTCCTCGTCAAAAGTATTCGGCACCTCACGCGTACCGTCATTCTTATTGCAATCACAAACATGTACGATGAGGTCAATCATGAACCTCATCCCTGCGCTGCTGTTCGTCACCGCCTCTTCTATGCTCGCCCAGACCACGCGCCCTGCCGTCCATCACGCTGCCAGCGCGGGCGGTTCCACCACTTCCGGCGCCGCAGCCTGCGCCAAGCTTCCGCAACTCTCTTCGAAGATTCCTGCCTTGCCTGCCGACGCGTCCTGTCCCAAGCCGCTGTACACACTCGAGCCGCCAACCGTAAAGCTGGCCTATGTCTCGCCACTCGAAGGACCGGACCTGCGTGAACAACTCGGCATCGAGAGCTCTTCGATTTCGCTTGACTTCGTGGATATTAAGGCGGGAACAGGCGCGCTTGTGGTCCCGCACAAATTTCTGAGCATCCACTACACCGGGTATCTGGTTGACGGTACAAAGTTTGACTCCTCGGTCGACCGCGGCGAACCGATTGATATCGCCTACGGAGCTCACCAGGTAATTCCTGGCTGGGATACCGGATTCGGCGGCATGCGCGTCGGGGGCAAGCGGCGTCTCTTTATTCCCTACCAGCTGGCCTACGGACCCACGCAGCACCAAACGATTCCGCCCAAGTCCATGCTCATCTTCGACGTAGAAGTCGTGAAGGTGTCCGACACTGCGCCGGTCCCCAAAGAGACGCACGCTGCACCGCCAGCTGCTAAGACCACCATTCCATCCGCCGTCCCCCAGTCTTCGAAGCCGACCGTCGTGCTGGGTGCTGGAACCACGCCTGCCTCGGGCGGAACCAAGCCAGCCCAGCCAACGCCTTCGACCGACCCAACCAAGCCGACCGCCGCCCCGCCACCTTTGTCGAAGCCTTAGCCTGTCGCCGGGCATCACACTCGTATGCTGAACGAGCTCAAACCGCTCACTCCTTACCTCAGGCGTTATTGGAAGCCCTTCGCCTGGGGAGGAGTCGCCGTTGTTTGCTACAACGGACTTCGCGCTTTGGTCCCCATCGTTGTAGGGGATGCCGTGGATGACATGAAGCACGGCGTCAACCAGCAAAGAATTCTGTTTCATGCCTTGCGCTTGTTGGCGGTTGCCTTCGGATCGGCCGTCTTCCTGTATGTCGAGCGCCAGGTCATCATCGGTGCCTCGCGAGAAATTGAGTTCGATCTCCGGAACGACCTCTTCGCTCATCTGGAACGGCAATCTGCCAGCTTCTTCCAAACCCACCGCACCGGCGACATCATGGCACGCTCTACTAACGACTTGAGCGCCGTACGGCAGCTGCTTGGTCCCGCAATCCTCTACTCTGCCAACGCGCTCTTCTTTACCGCTGCCGCCTTGCCGGTAATGTATCGGATCAGTCCGCGTCTCTTGCTGTGGGCGTTTGTGCCGCTTCCCATCGCCTCGGTCCTCGTACAGCAGTTTGGCGCGCGCATTCACAAGCGCTTTGAACGCATCCAGGCGATGTTCTCTGACATCTCCGCCAAGGCACAGGAGAATTTCTCTGGCGCGCGTCTTATTCGGGCATTCACCCAGGAACAGGCCGAAGTCGCTTCTTTTGAAACCGCCAACCTTGAATACATCTCCCGCTCTCTGCATCTGGTCCGCCTGATGGCGATGCTCTGGCCTACGCTCGAGTTTGTGCTCGGCCTCTCGATCATGATCACGTTGCTGATCGGTGGACACGAGGTGGTGCACCATGGCATTTCGGTTGGACAGTTCGCCGAGTTCATGGTCTACATGGTCCAACTTACCTGGCCTATGATTGCGATCGGCTGGGTAGTTAACCTTTTCCAGCGAGGGACCGCCAGCATCGTGCGCATCGATGAATTGCTCAAAGCCGAGCCCTCGATCGAAACTAATCCATACCTCTCCCTTAACCAACAAACGCTTCCTTCCTCCGAGCCCTACCATCCGGGTGGTACCGTCATCCCTTCCGGATTTCAGGGAGACATTGAGTTCCGTAACCTCACCTTCGCGTATGAAACCGGTCCAACCGTTCTCGAAAATATTCGTCTCCGTATTCCTGCCGGCTCGTCCCTGGCCATCGTGGGTCCGACCGGCTCTGGTAAATCAAGCCTCATTAATCTCATCCCTCGGCTGTACGACGCCGCGCCCGGCATGGTGCTGATCGACGGTGTGCCGATCCGCGACTGGTCACTCGAGGAGCTTCGCGCAAATATTGGCGTGGTTCCTCAGGAAACGTTCCTCTTCTCGGATTCCATTGCTCGCAATATCAGCTTTGGAGCTCCGCAGTCCTCCCTTCAGGCCATTGAAGATGCGGCTTCGATTGCCCACATCCGAACTGAAATTCTCGAGTTTCCCCGCGGATTCGAGACGCTGGTTGGGGAACGAGGGATCACGCTCTCCGGCGGCCAAAAGCAACGCACCGCCATTGCCCGAGCAGTTCTTCGTAACCCCCGTATTCTCATCCTTGATGACGCTCTTGCCAGCGTAGACACGTACACCGAAGAACAGATCCTCTCTGGCCTGAATCGCATCATGGCAGGCCGTACTACGATTCTTATCTCCCATCGCACTAGCACGGCCCGCAATGCAGATCAGATTGCCGTGCTTGTGGACGGTCGCATTGCGGAGCTCGGAACCCACGATCAACTGATCGCTGGACGGGGGTACTACAAGCGCCTGTATGAGAAGCAGCAGCTCGAAGAAGAGCTAGCCGTGGCACATTGACTATTCCTCGAATACTCAGTTTCCAGGCCTAAGTCCTTGATTTGGACCTATATGTGCGCAAGCATCGCACCTGTCCACGCAGGAAGCTGTCGCAGTCTTTGTGGTGCCGTCTTGCCGATCTTTGCCTTTGACGTTGAGAGCGCCCAAGCATCACGCACCCGAGTGATGCAATTGATCACCTCATCCAACCCTTCGGTTGACTCGCATTGCGAAGCTTCCTGCGTCAAGGTAAACATCGTGGCGTAGAAGTCGGACAGGGACCCCGCAGCGCTTCTGCCTAACTTTGTGCGCAGCGTTGTCTGCAGGCACGTCAGAATGTCGGTGAACTTCTTCATTTCCATTACCCGACCGATGCAATCGTCCTCCAGGATTGATTGTCTGGTTCGCGAAAGCGACCGCAGTGCGGCCTCATGTAGAACCGTGACCGGCTCCTCCTGTTTCCACTCTGTCTTTCTGTGTTGGCTTGCAACGCTCACTTGCGTTCTCCTTTCTTTCGCTCTGCCGAGAACCTTGCATGTGCGTGGCCACACTTTTGATACGGATCATTAAGAATTCTTAATCTTCAATCCAAGGCATACTTCACTGAAGCGTCGATCTGCCGCTACCCCGTCACTCCAAAGACCTTGACAATCACCCGTTTGGCCCGCTGTCCATCGAACTCCGCGTAAAACACCCGCTGCCAAGTTCCCAAATCCAGCCGCCCCCGCGTTACCGGAAGGGTCGTTTCGTGATGCAACAGTAGTGCCTTCAGGTGGGCATCCGCGTTGTCCTCGCCGGTTCGATGATGCTTGTACCCTGGCCAGCTCGGAGCCAACTTTTCCAGCCAGGTCGAGATATCTTCGATCAATCCATCTTCGTTGTCGTTGACGTAGATGGCCGCCGTGATGTGCATCGGCGACACAAAGCAAAGCCCGTCCACTACACCGCTCCGCCGCACAATCTCCTCTACCTGTGGCGTAATGTGCACCATCTCGTATCGCTCTACCGTTGTAAACGTCAGGTATTCCGTATGTGCTTTCATGGGTGCCCCCGGATTCTTCGTACTCTTACTTCGTTGATATACGTTCAAAAAGCCTTTAAGCCGACCGCTGAACTACCCTCAAGCCATGCACCTTTATCTTGCCACCACCAATGCCGGCAAACTCCGCGACTTCGCTCACGCGCTCACCCCCGGTCATACGCTCATTCCGCTTCCCGACCTTGACACCCTGCCCGTCCCCGAAGAGACCGCGGACACCTTTGAGGGTAACGCCTGCCTGAAAGCTGTCGCGTACTCTCTCGCCCGGCCGGACCTTCTCGTCCTGGCTGACGACTCCGGCCTGGAGGTGGATGCGCTTCAAGGTGCTCCCGGCGTTCGCAGCGCCCGTTTTGCTGACGACCATGGTTTTCAGACCAACCGCCCGCTCCCGCCCGACCAGCGCAACAATCTCTGCCTGCTCGACGCTCTGGCCAGCACGCCCGAGTCCCGGCGCGGCGCGCGTTACCGCTGTGCCCTCGCCCTCGCCCGCGATGGGAAGATCCTTGCCACGGCAGCCGGCTTCGTCGAAGGTGAAATCCTCGCCGTGCCGCGGGGCTCTGCGGGCTTCGGCTACGATCCGCTTTTTTTGCTGTCCGATGAGGGTTTGACCATGGCTGAACTCGTGCCTTCCGCCCGCAACCAGCACAGCCACCGCGCACGAGCCCTTGCCGCGCTTCTCGACAAAGCGAAGGATCTGGGCCTGGTGGATTAGCTGCGCCAAAATCGCACAGACTTGTCGATAAACGCACGAAACAGTCTTGGATGCATTGACGCTCTTCCGCGTACGGCGGAATAATCAGATGCCCGAGTTTCTTTGTGCAGGAGTCACCATGGCCGCCGCCGCACCCGTCGCACCTCCCGATCTGGCCTCCTCCCGCGGAGTGAAGCCGCTGCGCGCCGGCCAGGGCCACTCCTTCCTTTGGCGTCGCCTTCACTCACTGTCCGGCATCGTGCCCATCGGTGCCTTCCTCGTCGAGCACATCGTCTCGAACTTCGAAGCCCTCAACGGCCCGCTTGCCTACGCGCAGCAGGTCAAGTTCCTCAACGGCCTCCCGCTGGTCCGCGTCCTGGAGTGGGCCTTCATCTTCATTCCATTGCTCTTCCACGCCGGATACGGTCTCTTTATTACGTTCCGTGGACGGGCCAATGTAAATGTCTACCCCTGGGCCTCGAACTGGATGTACCTCACGCAGCGCATTACCGGCATCATCGCGCTTGCGTACATCGTCCAGCATGTCTGGCGCCAGCGCTTCTCCGGCGTCAGCCTGCCGGAGCACCCTGGGGCCGCCTTCCATAAAGTTCAGGTAGAGCTCTCGAATCCCTGGATGCTGGCCATTTATGTCGTCGCCATGGTCGCTACCTGCTGGCACTTTGCGTACGGAATCTGGCTCTTTTCGGTCAAGTGGGGCATCACTCCCGGAGACCGTGCCCGCAAGCGCTTCGGCTATGTGTGCGCCGCAGTTGGCGCCGGTCTCTGCGCGCTTGGACTTGCCGGCATGTGGGCCTTCGTCAGCCCCAAATATGCCAACGCTCCCGCCGACGTTATGCCCGAACAGCCCGCCGGCGTCGTCCTCTCCGCGCCGAGTGTCGCGCCGCCGCACTCCACCAATCCATCTCAGCCGGGAACCGTTGCCCCACAATAAGCACGGTGGCCCCGGCGTATTCTGCGCTCCTTCTTTGTCGCTTCCGCTTTGAGGTAAGAAATGGCAACTACACCCCGCATTATCGTCGTAGGAGGAGGCCTCGCCGGTCTCTCCTCCGTCATCAAGATCGCCGAAGCCGGCGGCAAGGTCGATCTGTTTTCGATTGTCCCCGTCAAGCGCTCGCACTCGGTCTGCGCCCAGGGCGGCATCAACGCCGCTAAAAACCTCAAAGGTGAAGGCGATGACGTCCTTAAACACTTCGACGACACCGTTTACGGCGGTGATTTCCTTGCCAATCAGACCCCCATCAAAAACATGACCGCCATGGGTCCGGCCATTATCGACCTGCTTGACCGGATGGGCGTTCCCTTCAACCGCACCCCGGAAGGCTTGCTTGACTTCCGCCGCTTCGGCGGCACGCTCTATCACCGCACCGCCTTCGCCGGAGCCACCACCGGTCAGCAACTGCTTTACGCACTCGACGAGCAGGTCCGCCGCCATGAGTCCGAAGGGAAGGTCACCAAGTACGAGGGCTGGGAGTTTCTCTCCGCTGTTCTCGACGACAA
Organism: uncultured Acidobacteriaceae bacterium; assembly: GCA_964252655.1. GTDB lineage: Bacteria > Acidobacteriota > Terriglobia > Terriglobales > Acidobacteriaceae > Edaphobacter. Next base: position 22,892 of record CAXUNR010000010.1, on the reverse strand, counting down.
TGGCGTGTGCCGCGGCATCTCCGCCATGGACCTCCGCTCAATGGAAGTCCGCACCTTCCCGGCCGACGCCATCATTATGTGCACCGGCGGCATTGGCGCCATCTTCGGAAAGTCAACCAACTCAGTGGTTTGCACGGGTTCCGCACAAGCAGCACTTTACCAGCAGGGTGCCTACTATGCCAACGGCGAGTTCATCCAGGTTCACCCCACCGCCATCCCCGGAGAAGACAAGCTGCGCCTCATGTCTGAGTCCGCACGCGGGGAAGGCGGCCGCGTCTGGGTGCCGCGCGACAAGAACGACAAGCGCGTCGCCAAGTCCATCCCCGAGGGTGAGCGCTGGTACTTCCTTGAGGAGTGGTACCCCAAATACGGCAATCTCGTTCCCCGCGACGTCGCTACCCGCGCCATCCACAAAGTCGTCTACGAGCATGGCATGGGCATCGACGGTGAACCCATGGTCTACCTCGACCTCACCCACATCGATCGCGCCACGCTCAACCGCAAGCTCGAAGGCATCCTCGAGATCTACGAGAAGTTCGTGGGCGACGACCCGCGCGACGTTCCCATGAAGATCTTCCCCGGCATGCACTACACCATGGGCGGCCTGTGGGTCGACTTCGACCAAATGACCAACATCCCCGGAGTCTTCGCCGCCGGCGAGGCCGACTACTCCATCCACGGAGCGAACCGGCTCGGCGCCAATTCCCTGCTCTCCTGCATCTACGGCGGCTTCGTCGCCGGACCAAACGCCATGAACTACGCCAAAGCGCTCCCCGCTCAGGTTGGCGATGGCGGCCACTCTGCCGAGTTCACCCGCCAAACCCGGCTCAACCAGCAGCTGCTCAGCTCCACCGGCTCCGAAAATCCGTTCAAGCTCTGGCGCGAGCTCGGCGACACCATGACCCGCCATGCCACCATCATCCGCTACAACGCCGGCCTGGCCGAAGCCGACGCCAAGATCGTCGAACTGCAGGCCCGCTACAAAAATCTCAATCTCTCCGACAAGAGCCAGTGGGCGAACACCAGCTTCGCTTTCGCTCGCCAGCTCGCCAACATGCTGGAGCTCAGCCGCGTCGTCGTCCAGGGTGCCGCCTGCCGCAACGAGAGCCGCGGAGCCCACTACAAACCCGACTTCCCGGAGCGCAACGACGCGCAGTTCCTGAAAACCACCAAGGTCTCCTACGTCGATCAGGCCCCCAGGATCGAGTGGGAGGACGTGGATATCTCGCACATCAAGCCTCGGCCAAGGAACTACGCGGCAACGGTATGAGCGCAAGCATTCTCAACGCCAACACTCCCCGAGTCGAAAACCGCCATCTTATGGAAGATGCAAATCGATCCCCGACTCACGATGGCCATCTATATTGGCGCACCTATCATCTTCCTTACCGTTCTCATCATCATGTTCGTCTACACGCGCAACCTGAAGACCAGACAGGCGACCATCGCAGCCAAGGGCCGACCGCCCATCAGTAAAGAAGAAGGTATCGCCATCGCGACCGAAGCCAAGAAGCACTGAAGTAGATTTGGCTGGCCGGCATGGTGAAGATCAACCCTGACCCGCCCTCCCGCGAGGGCGGTTGCACCGATCGAGGGCACCACCATGGCAACTGCCACAATGCCAACGCCGACCACCACCGCGGCTGCACAGCGCACCGCAACCCGAACCATCAAGGTCGAGATCAAGCGCCAGGCCACACCAGAGGCTAGCGCACGTACCGAAAAGTTCGAGATCCCCTACCGCCCCGGGATGAACATCACATCCATCCTCGGCGAAATCGCAGCCGAGCCCATCACCGCCGACGGTCGCGAGACGACCGCGATTGCTTACGATGCCAACTGCCTTGAGGAGATCTGCGGCTCCTGCGCCATGCTCATCAACGGTAAGGCGCGCATGGCCTGCTCAGCACTGGTAGACAAGCTGCGTGAAGGTGACGAGCCCATTACGCTCGCGCCACTCTCTAAGTTCCCCGTCGTCCGCGACCTCGCCGTCGATCGTTCGGTGCTCTTCCAGAATCTCAAGGCGGTGAAGGCCTGGGTGCCCATCGATGGTTCCTACGAGCTGGGCCCCGCCCCACGCCAGTTCCCGCAGATTCAAGAGCAGCGCTACCCGCTCTCAAACTGCATCTCCTGCACTATCTGCATGGAGGTCTGCCCTCAGTTCAACGAGTCCACCAACTTCGTTGGGGCCGCCACCATCGCACAGGTCAAGCTCTTCAACATGGATCCCAGCGGCGCAGTGCTCAAAGAAGAGCGTCTTCGCGCGCTGGCCGGCGACGGCGGCGTGCAGGAGTGCGGCATGGCCCAGAATTGTGTCGCCGCGTGCCCCAAGCAGCTTCCTTTGATCGAGGCAATCTCCGATGTCAGTCGGGATGTCGTCTTCCAGCAGGTCAAAGACCTCTTCAGCCGCTAGGATGCTGGGCTCCCGATGTACCCGAGGAGAAAGTAAAGCCTGCGGCAGCCGCGTCTCTTCCGGTCCTACTCACGTCCGCGCCCTTTCCAGCTCGTTGTTCGGAGTGCCATACTGGGTATCCCATGCGTAAACCCGTGATCGCCGGCAACTGGAAGATGTATAAGACACCCAAAGAGTCGCTCTCCTTTCTTGAACGATTTCTTCCCCTGGTGAGAGATCACACGCGGGATGAGATCGTCCTCTTTCCGACCATGTCCTCCCTTGGCTATGTGCTCGATGCAGTTCAGAACACGAACGTTCGCGCCGGCGCCCAGACCATGCACTGGCTGAACGAGGGTCCGTACACGGGGCAGACCTCGCCGACCATGCTCGCCAGCATTCACTGCACGCACGTGCTGCTCGGCCACTCCGAGCGCCGCATCTACGCGCATGAGACCGACGACATGGTCAATTGGAAGCTGAAGGCCGCGTTGGGGCACGCGCTCACGCCCGTCGTCTGTGTGGGCGAGACGCTCGACAAGCGCCAGTCCGGGTTGACGGACGCCGTTCTGCGTTGGCAGGTGGCCTGCGCCCTCAACGGCATCGAGCCTGCCGGGTCTGAGTCCCTCATCATCGCCTACGAACCCGTCTGGGCGATCGGCACCGGCTCCACCGCCACTCCGGCGCAGGTGCAGGATGCGCATCGCATGATCCGCGATGAGGTGGCTGCGCGGCTTGGCCCGGAGCGCGCCACGGAGACCCGCATCCTGTACGGTGGATCGGTCAAGCCGGAGAACGCCGCCATGCTCATGGCACAGCCGGATATCGATGGCGCGCTGGTCGGAGGCGGGAGCCTGGATGCGGAGACCTTTGCGCAAATCGTAAAATACGCACCTTCGTCGTAGCGCCGGGCGTCTCATGTTTACGGCCCAAACCGCTGCCAGCGGCTCACACCACTGTTGTCAGTGCACGACGCCGGCCTGATCCATCGGCCAGTAGACGAAGGCGGCCTTGCCGTAGATCAGCTTGCGTTCGACCGGCCCGAAGTCCCGGCTATCGCTTGAGATCGATCGATGGTCGCCCATAACGAAGTACTCTCCCTTGGGGATGATCCTCTCGGGCTCCGAACGCTCATCCGTGAAACGAGCCGGAACGTAAGGCTCCGCCAAGATGCGGCCGTTGACAAGAACCTGGCCATGATCGATGCGCACCTGGTCTCCGGGCAAGCCAATCACACGCTTGATGTAGCTTTTGGCCTGGTCGCGCGGGTACAGAAAGACGACGACATCACCGCGGTGGATCTCGCCTACTCGGAACGCCAGTTTGTTGATGAACAGGCGATCCTGGTCTTCGAGCATCGGCAGCATGGACGTTCCTTCCACGCGCACCGGCTGGTACAGGAAAATGATGATCAAGCCTGAGACCGCCACCGATAAAGCGAGATCGCGCAGCCACGCAAGTGCATTCCAGCGGTGCGCAGGGAGCGCGGCATCCAGGTGGGAGGGGTCGGAAGTTTGGGACAAAGGCAGATTCATGCGACGATCACAACCCTCGCGCGGCTCAACCTACCCGCGGTGCAAGCCTATCTTAGCCGTTTGCAAGGACACCTTGCATGGAAGCGCTTTTCCCGCTTGCGTGCAGGCTTCCTGCTACGCGCAGCCAAACGCCCACCGAGCAGGATGCAGCCTTCCGCGCCGCAGGTATGCAACCCTTGATGCGCAGGAATAGAATACTCAGGCACGTTGAAAAACATATGGCAACTCTCACCATGTCAGAGCAGACACCGTCTGAAAAGCCCGAAAAAATCCTGAACGGGCGCGGTCATAACGACCTCTCCTCCCTCATCACGGAAAGCCCGAACTCCGCTTCCCAGGGACTCGACACCAAAAGCGCCCTCGAAATCGCGCGTATCATCAATCACGAGGATGCGAGGATTGCCGCTGCCGTCAAAAAAGCGCTTCCGGAGATCGCCATCGTGATCGATACGGTCGCCCGCTCCCTGCGCGATGGCGGCCGGCTGATCTACGTCGGAGCGGGCTCGAGCGGGCGCATCTCGTCGTTAGACGCGAGCGAGTGTCCACCGACGTTTTCCACTTCACCCTCCCAGGTGCAGTACCTGATGGCGGGCGGGCCCAAGGCGCTCGCTTCGGCCTCCGACGTTAATGAGGACTCGCCCGAGATCGGTCAGCGGGATATCGCGCGGCGCCGACCCACGCGGAAGGACATCATCGTTGGCGTTTCGGCCAGTGGACGCACTCCCTACGTCGTCGGCGCAATCGAGTATGCCCGGGCACGCGGTGCGAAGACTGCCTGCGTGACCTGCAATGAGGGCACGCCGCTCGCCGACGTGTCTGACGTAACCGTTGTTGCCGATGTTGGGCCGGAGGTCATCTCGGGCTCGACGCGCATGAAGGCGTCCACCGCGCAGAAGATGATCCTCAACATGATCACTACGGGAGCGATGACGCGGCTCGGCTACGTCTACGACAACCTGATGGTGAACGTGCACATGAAGAATGCCAAGCTGGTAGAGCGCGGCATTCGTGTGTTGATGCAACTCTGCGCAATCGATCGGGAAACGGCGATCCGGACCATCAAATCCGCTGGCAAGTCGATTCCCATTGCAGTCGTCATGCTGAAGGCGAACGTGGATAAGATGGAGGCCGTGCGACGGCTCCTGAAGTCCGATGGGAACGTGCGCCTGGCCATCGACGACTCCAGGCTTGAATTGTAGCGAAACTGTTTGCTCCCTTCCGGGGTTTACTTCTGTGTAAGCTCGCTGGAATTTACCCGCAAGCTTGAACGGCAAGGAATGAGGAGACAGGCATGAAGAACCAATTGACCCAATCAGTATGGATGGCGTCGCTTACGATGAGCGGCGTGCTTCTAACGGCACAGGCCCAGCCCGCGGCACAGACCCAGCCCGCCACACAAGCGCCCGATCAGACACAGCAAGCCGCACCCCAGGACGGCCAACATCACCACCACGGGCACACTCCGAATCCGCAACATGAGACGAAGTGGCTGACCAAGCGGCTGGGTCTCTCGGCGGAGCAGGCGGCGCAAGTCGAGCCGATCCTCGCCGAGCGCGCACAGAAACTCGCTGCTCTCAAGTCCGCGAGCGGAACGCAGACAGATTCCGCTTCTCTGCATGACCAGCATCGCGCCATCCAGCAGCAGACGGAGCAAAAGCTGGACACAGTCCTGACCCCGGCGCAGCAGCAGGAGCTGGCCCAGATGCATCACGGCCACGGAAAGCATGGCGAAGGCCAGCAACCGACCGCGCCCTCCCCTTCGCTGTAACTATCTGCATTTGAGACAGGCTACCGAGCTACAGCTTGGTGGCCTGTGTCGTCTACGGCAGCTTGAATCCAGATCGGTACCCATTTTCGTCGGCATCCTTCGTAGAATCACAAGATGGATAAGTTTGTAGTACGCGGGGGCAATCCCCTGCTGGGTACGATCAAGGTTTCCGGAGCAAAAAACTCCGCTCTGCCGTGCATGGCGGCCGCCATTCTTACCGAGGATGAAGTCGTTCTCGAGAACATTCCGCAGGTACGCGACATTGAGACCGAGCGCCGGCTGCTGGAGAGCATGGGCGCCGAGGTAGAGCTGGGCTACGGACGCGCACAGCACCGGACGCACATTCGCTGCGCCGTGCTAAGCGATCCCGTGGCCAAATACGAGATCGTCAAGACGATGCGCGCAAGCTCGCTGGTGCTTGGGCCGCTCATCGCGAGGACCGGAATGGCCCGTGTGGCGATGCCGGGAGGCTGCGCCATCGGCGGCCGGCCCATCGACCTGCACCTGAAGGCGCTCGAAGCCATGGGCGCGGTCATCACGCAGGATCACGGCTACCTCGAAGCCAAGACCGACCGCCTGCACGGCGCGCACATCGTCTTCGATAAGATTACGGTGACGGGAACCGAAGACATCCTGATGGCGGCGGTGCTCGCGGAGGGCGAGACGCTGCTCGAGAACTGTGCGCGGGAGCCGGAAGTCACGGACCTGGCCACGCTGCTGACTGCCATGGGCGCGCAGATCACGGGAGCCGGCTCCTCCACGATCAAGGTGCAGGGTGTCGCCAAGCTGCACGGCGCACGGCACAAGATCAACCCGGACCGGATCGAAGCCGGCACGTTCCTGATTGCCGGAGCCATCACCGGCGGCGACCTGAACATCGACAGCTGCGACCCGGCTCATCTCGGTGCACTCATCGCCAAGCTCGAGCAATGCGGCGTGCGGATCGATGTAGCCAAGGATCACATCCGGGTGCGCTCCGGTGGCGAGTTGAAGGCGGCTGATATCTCGACCGAGGAATATCCGGGCTTCCCAACCGACATGCAGGCGCAGTACATGGCGCTCGCCACCCAAACCGCGGGCACGACGACGGTGACCGAAAACATCTTCGAAAATCGCTTCATGCATGTGCAGGAACTGAACCGGATGGGCGCCAACATCACCGTGCAAGGCCGCACAGCGACCATCCATGGCGGCACACCGCTGCAGTCGGCGGCGGTTATGTGTTCGGACCTGCGGGCTTCGGCGTCGCTAGTACTGGCCGCGCTGGTGGCTGAGGGCGAGACGATTCTCGACCGCGTCTACCACGTGGACCGCGGATACGAGCGGCTTGAAGAAAAGCTGCGTGGGGTGGGAGCGCAAATCCGCAGAATGGGCGATGTGTTTGGGAAGAAGTAAACCTTCCGACTCATGAGGAGCCGTATTCAACCCAGAGCCTTGCTATAGATCCGCGCGTCCAACCCCTCGCCATAAAAGTTGGGAAGGAAGGCGCGCGGAGTGAAGCCGGTCTGCTCGTAGAACCGGATCGCGTCGCGATTCGTGGTGGAAACGTGAAGGTGTAGCACACTGGCGCTCGCGGCCGCGGCCCGAGCCTCGCCTTCGCGCATCAGCGCAGCGGCCAGGCCTTGCCGGCGATAGCCAGGGTGGACGTCGAGGGTGGTGACGTACGCAAAGTGAAGGGTGCGCTTACGCAGCAGATTCACCAGCACAAAGCCGAGAAGTTCCGGGGCATCGCTCTGGCCGGCATAGGCCAGCAAAACGATGGCGCTGGGCTCGGAGGCATAGTGGCGCATCGTGGACAGGTCAAAGCGAAACGGCTCGGCAAAGCAGAGCTGGTCCAGCTGATGCATGGCTTCAAGATCGGCGGAAGTGGCGTCGCGAAGGACAAACCGAAAAGACATGGCTGGGCTGCTTTCTAAGGCATCCTGTCAGGTCAGCCTTGCACTCACCCATCAGATGATGGAATCGTCTGAGAGGAGAGCACCCGCACGGATCGGTCGCGAACGATAATGGAGTGATTCAACGGACGTTCATCGTCTGTTTAGCGAATCGTAACCGGCTGCCTTGTAGCGTCGAGGCATGTCCAGAAAGTTTCTAAGCTCTCCTGTGCGGCCCGTGTCCGCTTGCCTATTGGCTTTTACCTGTGTTGCGCTGCAGGCGCAATTTGAGAACGGCAGTCTTGTCGGCATCATCAAGGACGCCACCGGCGCACCGATCGTGGGCGCGACCGTCACCATCACCAACACGGCGACCGCCAACGCGACGCAAAGCAAAACAGACAGTGCCGGCAACTACGACGTGCCGTCCTTGCGGGTGGGCGTATACAGCATCTCGGCCACAGCGCCGGGATTCTCCGATGCAGAGGCAGAGAACATTACGGTTTCAGTGGGAAACCGGCAGCATGTGGACCTATCTCTAAAAGTAGGCTCAGAGTCGACCACGGTCGAGGTCAGCGACGTGGCGCTGCAGCTCGAGACCGAGACCAGCGAACGCGGGCAGAACGTTACGAACTACCAGACGGAAGCGTTTCCTCTGGTGACGCGCAACTATTCCGACCTGCTGGCGTTGATTCCGGGCTCGCGACAGGCACCCACTGCGGCAACAACCAGCTCGATCAACTCGCTCGTGCGGGCCGGCTCCTACAACGTCAACGGGCAGCGCAGCATGTTCAACAACTTCCTGCTCGATGGCCTCGACAACAATGCCTACGGCGAAAGCAACCAGGGCTTCGACAATCAGATCATCGCGGTGCCGCCGGACTCTGTGCAGCAGTTCCAGGTAGTGACGAACAACGAGAGTGCGGAGTTCGGACGAGCCTCCGGCGCCACCATCAACGTGGCCACGCTGAGCGGGACCAATCGCTTCCATGCGACGCTCTACGAATTCATCCGCAACACGGACCTGAACGCGGAAGGCTTCTTCAAGCCGCTCACCGTCAGCAACCTGGGAACGACCATTCCGTTCCAGAAGCCCGTCTTCAACCGCAACCAGTACGGTGTGAACTTCGGCGGACCGATCGTGAAGAACAAGGTCTTCTTCTTTCTGGACTACGAGGGCTTTCGCCAGGTGCTGAAGCCGCTGAACGTGCTGACGCTGCCAAGCCAGGCGGAGCTGAACGGTGTGCTCGTCGTTCCGGTGCGCAACGCGACCACGGGAATCAACTACGCGGCGGGTACCCCGATCCCGCAGAGCGCCATCAATCCACTCTCGGCGCAGATCCTCACATACTTCAAGCAGATCTCCGGGCTTCCGGCCGCGGGGCTGGGGAACTCGAGCCTGACTGCGGCGCAGAACACCGGCATCGCCACCAGCGACTACGCGGTCCAGGTGCCGTTCACGGATAACTCAGACAAAGGCGATCTGCGCTTCGATTGGCAGGTGAATCCGTCGACATCCACGTTCCTCCGCATTAGCGATCGCAAGGAGGACGGGGTCAATGATCCGACGATTCCCATCCCGCTCGATGGACAGACGAACGGCAAAATCCGGGTGCTCGATCAACAGATTGCGTTGGGCATAACCCATCTGTTCGGCGCAGACAAGGTACTTGATGCGCGCCTCGGTCTCGACCGCACCAAGGCCGGCAAGTTCAATCTTTCCATCGGCAACACGGCCTTCAATTCGATTCCCGGACTGCCGACCAACAATCCCGTGGTGGCCGGTGGGCTGCCGTCGATCGGCATCTCGGGAGGCTTCACCGGCTTTGGACGTCAGACTACCAATCCGCAGTGGCAGGATCCGGCGTTCCTCGATCCAAAGGTGAACTTCACCTGGGTAAGAGGCCAGCACTCCCTCAAGTTTGGCTATGAGTTTGAGCATAGCTGGATGGCCGTAAACGATAACAACCCGCTCTACGGCTCGTTTACCTTTGGCGGAGGCTATAGCCTGTGCACAGCGGCTACATCCGCCACCTGCGCGAAGAACTCATTGGGCCAAACAGCCCCAACCTCTCCAGTAGCCGATACATATTGGGCAGACTTCTTATTTGGAACAACCAATCAATACTCTCTAGCTAACTTCTATGTAGCTCATCTTACGCAGACCTTCCAGAATATCTATGGCCAGGATGACTGGCGAGTAAGTCCGAATCTTACATTGAATCTAGGTTTGCGCTGGGAGTATGGGTCGCCGTATTCTGAGCTACACAACAATATTTCTAACTTCGATCCAACATCGCAGACAGTATTTACGATTGCTCCAGGAGCAGTGGCGGGCAATGGAATTACCCCAGTCACCCCGGGCGGCACCTATGGACATACGCTGGTCAATCCGGACTACAAGGACTTTGGACCGCGCTTGGGATTCGCGTATTCACTAGACCCGAAAACAGTACTGCGTGGCGGATTCGGCATCAGTTACTCGCATTACACGCGCGCAGGATCAGGCGACATCCTGGCGATCAACGCACCACAAGCCCAGTTTGCGTCCGTAACGCAAATCGCGCCGAACACAACCAACCATTGCTCGACGCCGCTACCATCGCAGATTATTGCAGTCGGTAAGACAACACCCTCCTGCTATGCGACAGCGGACCAAGGGTATCCTGCGGGCCTGGTAACGAGCTTTAACCCGGCTACAGATAACATTACGTATATTCCGAAGAACACACGGGACAGCTATGTGGAAAGCTACTTTATCAGTGTGCAGCGAGCTCTGATTAAGAACTCATTGTTAGATATTGCGTATGTGGGAAATCATGGATTAAAGCTGCAGGGATTCCTCAACGCCAACCAAAGAAATCCCGCGCTGGGCTTTGCGCGTCCCTATGCAAACTGGCCATCCGATATTACAGAGGCGCTGAACGAGTTTTATTCAAACTACAACTCACTGCAGGTGAAGTATGAGCAACGCTTTACCGGTGGACTTACACTGCTGAACAGCTTTACCTGGGAGCACTCGCTCGATAACGCCAGTGCCTCGCTCGAAGCCAACACACCTTCTCCGCAGGACGCGAACAATACACGTGCCGACTATGCGCAGTCGGATTACAACCTGCCGCTTGCGAACATCACCAGTCTGGTCTACGAGCTGCCGTTTGGCCGTGGACGCCGCTTCTTGAACGCGCGCAATGGGGCAGTGGATGGAGTGCTGGGCGGATGGCAGGTAAGCGCGATCAACACCGCGCAGGCCGGTTCGCCGTTCAACGTGACCTACGCTCCGAACAGCGCGCAGGCTTTGTCGCCACAGATTTCGGCAACCTATCGCGGGGCGAATGAATATCGGCCCAACCGGGTCGCGGGGCAGTCGGTGACGCAAGGAAGAAACAACCGGGCTCCGAATAGCGGCTATGTGAACTACATCAATCTGAATGCGTTTGTACTGCCGCCGATCAAGGACGCCTCCGGCAATGTTCTGAGCCCGTTTGGCAATGCGAGCCGTAACCCGGGACGCACGCCGCCGTTCTACGAGACGAACCTCGCGCTGAACAAGAAATTCTCTACGCCCATTGAGAGCCTAAAAGTAGAATTCCGCACCGAGTTCTACAACGTGTTCAATCACACTAACCTGTATCTACCGGGAGGGATTTCGGGGACACAGGGAACGGTGGGGGCGGGACAGACGTTCGGTGTCGGCGGAACGGCTCCGCTGGGCAGCATCGTGGGTGGAAGCCCAAATCCCAACACGGGGCAGATCAGCAGCACGTTTGAGCCGCGGGTGATTCAGTTCGGGCTGAAGGTGCTGTACTAGACGGCAACAGTGAAGGTATCTTCACTGCGCGTGACGGCCCGGTAGAGCGTGTCGCGTTCGAAAGGAACGCGGCCCGCTTCGGTGATCAGGCGGACAAGGTCGGCGCGACGCATTCCTTGGGGTGTGGTCGCGCCGGCATCGTGGTAGATCTTTTCTTCAATAACGGTACCGTCGATGTCGTCGGCGCCAAATCGAAGAGCGATCTGGGCCATGCGCGGGGAAACCATCTGCCAGTAGCTCTTAATGTGGGCAAAGTTGTCGAGCAGGAGACGACTGACGGCAATCTGGCGGATGTCGAGCATGCCGCTGGTCTTCGGGATGTGGGCAAGAGCGGTGTTGTCCGGGTGGAAGGACAGCGGAATGAAGGTCTGGAAACCGCCGGTGTCATCCTGGACGGCACGGAGCCGGAGCAGGTGGTCGACCCGGTCTTCATCGTTTTCGACGTGGCCGTAGAGCATCGTGGCGTTCGAGCGGAAACCCATCTGATGGGCCAGACGCGCAGTGTCAAGCCACTCAGAGCCATCAATCTTGTGGTCGCAGATGATGTGGCGGACGCGGTCGGCGAAGATCTCAGCTCCTCCCCCCGGCATGGAGTCGACACCGGCTTCTTTCATCTGATTAAGCAGGTCAGGGACAGAGACTTTTCCGCGTTTGGCGAGGAAGTTAACCTCGACCATGGTGAAAGCTTTGACATGGACTTTTGGGTAGCGGAGTTTCAGACCGCGGACGAGATCGAGGAAGTAAGACACGGGGAGGTCGGGGTGCAAACCTCCTACGATGTGGAACTCGGTGACGGCTTCCGTGAGCCCTGTGCCGGCGGTCTCCCAGGCTTCTTCGAGAGCCATCGTGTAGGTGCCCGCTTCGCCCTTCTTGCGGCCGAAGGCACACAGACGGCAGGAAGCCATGCAAACATTGGTGGGATTGATGTGGCGATTTACATTGAAGTAGGCGAGGTCACCGTGAAGCCGCTCGCGAACCAGGTTCGCGAGCCAACCTACAGCAAGAATGTCTCCCGAGCGGTACAGAGTCACGCCGTCGGTAAAGTCAAGGCGCAGGCCGGACTGCACTTTGTCCGCAATGGGATAGAGGGCAGAATCGTCAGTTTGAAAGCCGTGACGGGGACGGAAGGTCGGCGCGCTCATAGTCTTATCTTAGTCCCGCTGGCTGAGTCGGATGAAATACGAGTCACGGCTGTTGTAGTGGTGTCGAAGGCAGGTGAGCGGTTTGCGCCGGGAGCGGCGAAGGAACCATGCGAGGCTGGGCAACGAGGCCGTCGAAAAAGGTGACAGCAACGAGATGATCGCCAAGGGGACGAGCAAAGCGGAGATTCCAGCCGGATTGGGCGTAGGTGACGGTTCTCTGAGGCAGCTGAACGGTAAAGATCATGCTATCCGCACCGCCGAGGGTAACGATCATGCGGCTATCGGACTCGTCATAGAAGAGATTATTAACGAGCTGGACGTAGAGGTTCTTGATCGTAGTCCAAGTGCCGCCGCCGTCGGAAGAGACGAAGCAGCCTTGGGGGCCGCCAACCCAGACAGTGCCGGCGGGGTCAACCGCAACTGCGTCAACCTGTGTGAGTTTCGGTGGTGTCTGGATGGGTGACCAGGATCTACCGGAGTCGGCGGAGAACTGGACAGTGTGCAGGGTGCCGGCGACCGCATTCTGCCCGGCAGAGCCGAGCAGGCGCCAATTAGTGCTGTCGGCAGGCCCGTTGGAGGTCCAACTGAGGCCCTGATCTGTGCTAGAAAGCAAACCGGTCGAGGTGGCGGCAAGCAAGGTATCGGCGGAGGTAGTAATTGCGTAGACGCCGCCGTTAAATCCAACCAAAGCTGGCGAGGCTGTTGCGGAAGGCTCGCGAGGAGACGAAGCAGTCGTCTGCCTATCTGGGGTTGTCTGAATAGTATGCGGCGCGACAACCGCCAACCTGGTGGACGCTTTCGGACTGGAGGCAGACAGCTTCGCTACAGCTTTAGAGGCGCTACGAGCGGCGGACGATTTTACGGCTGTCTTATGTGGACCAGCAGTGGCCTTCTGGGCTACGACTGCGCTGCGGGTTGCGATACCCGTGCGCTGGGTATACCGATTGCGATCGATGGGTGGAAGAGGACGTGCGGGCAGCACCAACCCGCGAGGAGCAACTGCGATCGGGTGGGATGCGGGCGCTGACAAAGCAATAGATACGTTCTGAACGCTGGTCCAGCTTTCGCTTGCGGTATCAAGACGAAAGAGGCCGTGGGCGGTTCCAGCGATGAGCGTTCCATCCGAAGCTTGGCCGAGCGAAAAGACATCCCTGCCATCCAGGCCGTCGCTGCGCTGGGTCCAGTTGAAACCACCATTGTCGCTCTGGAAGACGCCGCCCCACTTCCTGTCATTGACGACGCCGACAAAGATTGTGTCGGGATGGAGTTCATCGCGTTTAAGCGCGGTAATCTGACGGGCGGAGAAGCCGGTGTTTGCGGAGTGGAAGGTATCTCCTCCATCGTCTGAGGCGACAACCCCGCCCCTATCGGTGGCCAGCAGAACGCGATGGGTAGTGGGATCAATCGATACACTGTTGACGGTGATCTCCGGCCCGGTAGTGCGCTTCCAGGTCTTACCGGCATCGACCGTGCGGTAAAGGCCTTCCGTAGTGCCCGCGAAGACAATATTTGCGTTCTGCGGATCTTCAAGCAGAACGCGGGTACGGCGAGCAGTCGAGGGGATTCCCTGGACCTTATGGAAGAGCAATCCTGCATCTTCGCTCTTATAAATACCGGAGCAAGCACTGGCATACACGGTTTTAGGCGAGTCGGGATCGACGATGATGGAAAACACGTCCGAGTCATCGATGATGCCTTCCTTAATGTTATTCCAGTGCTCGCCGCCGTCGGTGGTCTTCCAGGGAAGGTGCCACGTGCCGGTGTAGATGATCTCCGGGTTTTTTGGATCGAAGGCAACCGAGGCGATCTCGTGGATTTCTTTGCTGTCAACGGGACTGATCTGGCTCCAGTGCGCTCCACCGTCGTGAGAGCGGAAGACGCCCTCCAGGCTGCCCGCGACAAGGATTCTGGGGTCAACTGAAGAGATGGCAAGGGCGCGTACAGATTGGCCGCGCATATCGGCCTGGTTGGTCCAGTGCAGACCGGCGTCGTTACTGATGAAGATGCCGCCGTCGGCGTGGCTAAGAACCCAGGCACCGACGATCAGGTGGCGAGGGTTACTTGGATCGACGACGATTGAGTCAAGGACAAGATCATCGCGCTGGCCGACCTGAGCCAAGCGCTGCCAGCTCTCGCCGGCGGTGTGCGACTCATAGATCCAGCCGTCCACGGCCCCGAGAAATAGGTGGCGAGGGTCACGTGGATCAGGCGCGAGACGGCGCGCATCTCCACCATCCGGTCCAAGAGCAAGCCAGGGCGCAGCGTGAAGGGGAGTGGAGATGGCAAATGCGGCGCACAGGAGAGCGCGAAAGAATGTGATGAGTTCTAACCTACCTGGCATGCTGCTTTCCAACGGGTGGCATTCGTAATCTTACACGTAGAATACGAGATCAGCGGCGGCCCGGGAATAGCACCAAAGGTTCTCCAGTAGTTTAGAGTTGTAGCTGCATTCAAGAAATCTGTAATGGATGACACGATTGCTCTCAGACTTCGAAACAAACTCCGGATTTGCCAATTTCTGCGAGCCGAGCGAACGCCGTGGCGTGGCTGGCTGCCAGGAGCTGAGGACTTTGGTCTCGCTCTTCTCCAAAACGATCACCGTGTACCATAGCGGTCGATAGCAGCTTCCAGTCCAAGGAAAACGCTTAGGCCTTCACGCCCAGTGAACTAAGTATCTCGACGGAAAGGTTTTGATGAATTTGGCTGATTTTGGACCAAGGGTCTTTCTTTAGGCGAACCTGCCATTGGTTGAAGTTAGCGATACGATAGTCGGGGCGGGTATTGGCTCTGAGCTCCATCCAAGCCAGCGGCATGGCGACTCCGGGATCGGGGCGAGCACGTGGGCTATAGGGGGCGACGGCGGTGGCTCCGCGCTCATTGCGAAGATAGTCGAGGTAGATCTTACCGGTGCGGGCAGCCTTGGTCATCTTGGTCAAATAAAGGCGGGGGGTGGCGCGCTCGAGGGTGACGACGAAGGCATGGCAGAAGCTCTTGATCGTGGTCCAGTCGTGCTCAGGAACGATGGGGAAGACGACGTGGAGGCCCTTGCCGCCGGTGGTCTTGACAAAAGATTCAAGGCCGATGGTCTTGAGACGCTTGCGGACGTCCTCGGCGGCAGCGGTGAGGGTGGCCCATGGGAGACTCTCGTCGGGGTCAAGGTCAATGACGAGGCGGTCGGGGTGCTCAAGGTCCGAGGCGAGCGAACCCCATGGGTGGACTTCAAGGACGGACATCTGGGCGAGGGCGGCGATGGCCTCCGACGTGCTCAGGGCGATATATTGCTCGACCGTGCCGGTCTTTTTATCAGGGACGTCGACCGAGTCGAAGCCCTTGGGGAGGAGGCTGGTGACGTGTTTCTGGTAAAACTGCGGCTTGCCAATACCCTCGGGAAGGCGCACGAGTGAGAGGGCGCGGCCGGCGATGTGCGGGAGCATGCGCGGGGCGACGGCCCAGTAGAAGTCGGCGAGCTGCTGCTTGGTGAGACGGGAGGCAGGGTCGAGGAGCTTGTCAGGATGAGTGAGACGGACGGGTGGATGGGCGAGAGAGGATGGAGACCCCACCTCAGTCGCGATGGGGCCGCGGCTAAGATGGGACACCCGGGATTTGACTGCTGGTTGCGGGAATTTGTCGGCTTTCGGGGTAGGCGCGGCCGTTTCGCGGCGGACTTCGCGGGGGTCCTTGTCTTCGCGGAGGCCGAGGAAGGCGGCCTGGCGAAGCTGCTGCTCGGCGGTCCAGGTGGCGAAGCGGACCTGGGCGACCAGGGTGGGCTCGACCCAGATGGCTCCGCGTTTGGCTTCGGTCGAGGGGCGCAGGAAGGGGGTGGTTTCGGTTTCGAGCGGCTCGAGACGCTTGCGCAGCTCGGCGGAGAACTTGTGGGTGAAGCCGGTGCCGGTGCGGCCGGCGTAGATGAGTTTGCCGGTGTCGTCGTAGTAGCCGACTAGCAGAGCGCCCAGGCCGGGACCTCCGGCGTTGCCCTTTCCCGGCAAGGTGTAGCCGCCGATGACGAACTCCTGCTCGTGCAGGCACTTACACTTCAGCCAATCGACGCCGCGGATGGGAGCATAGGCTTTGTCGGCACGCTTCGAGACGATGCCCTCGGCGTGGAGCTCGCAGGCTTTATGGAACATGGCCACGCCGGACGAGGTGAGGTGCTCGGAGAGCTGGAGGTGGTCGGGGTTGGCGGAGTGGAGGAGCTCGCCGAGGAGCTGCTTGCGGTCGACGAGCGGGAGGTCGCGGGGGTTGCGGCCTTCGAGGTGCAGGAGGTCGAAGCAAAAGTAGGTGAGCGGGTTGCGGGCGCCCTCCTGGAAGGAGGCTTGCAGGTCGGCGAAGTTGGTGGTCCCGTCGGGGGCGAGAACGACGACCTCGCCATCCAGGGTGACGGCTTCGACGGGGAGCGCGGCGACCGCGGCGGCGACCGAGCGGACGCGGTCGGTCCAGTCCAGGCCACTGCGGGTGAGCATCTGGACGGTCTTGCCGTCTTTGCGAGCCTGCATGCGGTAGCCGTCGAGCTTGAGCTCGTGGATCCAGTTGGGTCCTTCCGGTGGGTCTTTGGATTCCTGGGCTAGTTGGGGCTTGAGGAAAGTGGGCTGGAGTTCCTTGGGGAGCGAATTGACCTTTATGTTCGGAACCCAGGTCTCAGGTTCGAGACCTGGGGCACCCGCATTTGTGGCGGCTTGCGAGTCTTGGCGGTACCAGGCTTGCGGGCCGGTGTTGGTTTCCTTGGAGTTCCAGACGTGGTCCTGATTGGCGGCGATCTGCTCGAGCGAGCGGCCGGTGATGACGGAGTCGGACTCAACTTCAGTGACGGCCGGAGCTTTAGAGTCACGCTCGAATTCGTCGTGCTCCTTAATAAGCAGCCAGTTGGGCTTGGTCTCCTTCGGGCGCGGAGTCATGCGGATGAGCGCCCACTTCCCATGCATCTTCGCGCCGTCCATGGTGAACTTCAGCTGACCGTCGCGGAGCCCGGCGTCCACGTCTTCATGGCCGGGCTGCGGCGCCCACGTGCCCTGGTCCCAGAGCATCACTGTCCCGCCGCCGTACTGGCCTTTGGGGATGATGCCCTCGAAGCCACCGTATTCGAGTGGATGGTCTTCGACCTGCACGGCTAGACGACGGTCCTTGACGACGTAACTCGGACCTTTGGCGCAGGCCCAGGACTTCAGTACTCCGTTCCATCCGAGGCGGAAGTCGTAGTGGAGATGCGATGCGGCGTGCTTCTGGATGCAGAAGGGAAGTCGGTCGAGAGCAACTGGAGCGGCTTGGCCGGCGGGCTCTGCCGTGACTTGAAAGTCACGCATGGAGCGATAGCGCGCGAGCTGAGCATCGACCGCGTCACCGGAGGAAACGCTGGCTGACACCTCCACGGTTACGTCCTGAGTCGTCGTCTTCCCCGTGCTCTTTGTTGAGACGCGCGGTGCACGCTTGCGGGTCGCCATCAGGTAAGAACTTACTCGGCGTGGAAGGCGCAGACGCCCTTGGCGACCTCATCGAGGTTGCCGATCTGAGTTGAGGCTTGAACGAAGCCCGTTTGGTAGCACTCGCCTGAGGGCTGGACGCCGCTCTTGTTCATACTTTGAGTGCTGCCCTTCAGGCCGCATGCCTTACGGGAGTCGAGATCGATCAGCTGCTGCGTTTGCGTGTCGGCGTCGATGTAGAACTCGCGACCAAATTTGCCGAACTGCTCAGCGGACAAGTTCTCGCGATGCTTCTCCGGGCAGGTTGAGGCAAGCCGACCGCGGTAGACGTCCATGGCATGCTCTGGTGCGTAGACCGCAGGACGATCATTCTGGCATCCGGCAGCGGCAAAGGCCAGCAGACAGGCAAGTATAGGTGTGGCAGGTTTCATTCAAACCTCTTTAGTGTTCCCGGATCGGGAGTGTGATTCCTAGTGTACTGCGCCACAAAAGCGAGACGAGGATTTCTACTTTGCAAGGACGGCGGTGTTAGGTCAGGCGGACTTACGTTTTGCGGCTTTGGCCGGCTTGGCCGCGGGCTCGGATTTGATCAGGGTGATGCCCTTGGCTGCAGGTGCGGCCTTGGCAGCAGGCTTTTTGCGTGTGGCTGTATCCGGTGCGGCCGATTCGGGCTGCTGGGCTGACGGGTCATCGGAACCAATTGACTTGCGTAAGGCGTCCATGAGGCTAATGACCTTGCCTCGCTGCGGCGCGGGGGCTTCATCGTGCGGAATGGGCGCGTGCTCGATCTTGGCCTGGACGAGTTCCTTGAGGGCAATTTCATAGCCGTCGACAAACTTGTCCGGGGCAAACTTAGCGGCTTTGCGCTTAATGAGCTGCTTGGCAAGATCGAGCGAGTCCTCGTCGACCTCGACCTGCTTGATGTCGCGGAAGTACTCCTTCGGATTGCGAAGTTCTTCAGCGTAGCGCATGGTGTAAGCCATCATGCCGCCGTCTGCGGCTGGGGTGAGGGCGACGATGTGCTCCCGGCCACCGAAGGCTACCTTGGTGAGGGCTACTTTTTTGGTGTCCGCCAGGGCCTGGCGGACGACGGTATAGGCCTGGGTTTGCGTGTCATTCTCGGGGACGACAAAATAGGGCTTTTCGAAGTACTCGGGGTCAATGTCGGCAGCATCGACGAACTGCGAGACCTCCATGGTGTGCTTGGAGGGAACGCGGAGCTCGGCAAGTTCTTTGGGCTCGATGGTGACGTAACGGCCTTTTTCGTACTCGTACCCTTTGACGACTTCGTCCTTCTCGACGACGGCGGCGGCAGGCGTGTCCTCACCGGGAGCCGCCTGCTGCGCTTCCTGCGCGGAGGCGGTAATCTTCTGATACTTCACCCGCTCGCCGGTCTTGCGCGAGATCTGGTGAAAGTGAATCTCGCCCTTGGACTCGGTCGCGACGAAGAGTTTCACGGAAAAAGAGACCAACGAAATGGTGATCTGTCCGGACCAGTAAGGGCGTGCCATGCAGTTTTCCTCGTAAGCGTTTGGATTCAGCGAGGCAAGTAGGAGATGTTTTCAGAGACAAACTAAGTGGCAAGCAACGTTTGACGCTGAAGGTGAACTTGGCAGGTTTGCTTCCAGTACCCCCTCCCCCCATCCTATCCCACAAGTTCCTTAGAATGAATAGGATGTAAAACGGGGTCAGGTAAAGTCGGGCATCCATTGAACTTACAGACAAAGTATTGAAAAGAAAAGACTTAGCAAAGATCAGAAACTTGTCGACTGCCTCAATGCACTCAGTTAAGAATATCAGGGCAGAGAGGAGACTATGCCAAGTTTCTTCTGGGCATAAGTTGCTTGTTTTGGCTACATACGCATGTTTGCAAAAGGCTGGGGTCTTGACAAACGCAAAGAGTGGACAAAGAAGTGCAACAGGATCGCTGAGTTGAGCTGATTCGCCGAAGGTGCGTTGCAGGAATCAAGAAAAGCAACCGCAGATTTCCTGTGGCAAGGATTAGCAAGGAGCAAGAGTCTCTCCACCGTAGGCGAATCAGCTCTACAAGCCGCGGATTGACGTCTGTGCGAAGCTGTGGGAATTTGGCTTTGCCGGAACGGTTTAGAGTGCGAGTTTAGAAGGTGAACGAGGCCTGCAGGTAAGTGCGCCGAAGGGCAGAGCCACTGGTATAAAGACCGTTGTTTCCGGTACCGGCAAGGGTCGTGCTGACGCCGAAGCTGGGCGAGCTAAGGGTACCGTTGGGCGTGCCGCGGTCGGCGTCGTTGAAGATGTTCTGGGCCTGAACGCCGAAGCTGGCGTTGTAGCGTTTGCCGCTGGAGACGCCGCCGCCTCCGAAGCCTCCCCCGCCTCCGCGTCCTCCGCCGCCACCGCCCGGTCCTCCGGGGCCTCCAGGACCGCGCTGGCCTCCGCCTTGCTGCTGACGGTCGGGCCGGGGACCGGATGCGGGGCCGAAGCCGAAGGTCTTGACGACGCGGAGATTGGTGGTGAAGGCTCCGGGCCCGGTGCAGTAGTTGATGGGCACCAGGCCCGTGTTTCCCGCGTTGCCAGGCGTGGCGAAGGTGCCGCAGCCAGCGATGGACTTGACGAAGCCCTCGGTGACGGTAGAGGGAGTTCCGGCGGGAACGAAGACGGCGCGGCTGTTGAACTGGTCGTCGGAGTAGAGGTCGAGGCCAGAGGTGATGTTGTAGGGTGACCCGGACTGATAGGCGATCAGGGGGCTGACGCTAATGAGGTGGGGGAGGGTGATGTTGCCGTAGAGGAAGATGCGGTTGCGGACGTCGAAGCTGGCGCGCCCGTAGTCGGCGGCGAGGCGATTGGGGACCGAGGCGAAGCTGGTGATGCCGCTGGTGTCGGATTTGGCGAAGTTGAGCGAGTAGAAGCCGCCGAAGGTGACGCCGTGAAAGCCGCGTACGTTGAGGTTGGCGATGAGCTGCTTCTGGGTGAAGACGCCGTTGGACTGGAACTGGTAGTTCAGCGGCGCTGTGGTGACGTTGTAGTTGGGGGCGTCGGACTGGAACTGGTGTACGCCGCGGATGTACTGGTAGTTGACGGAGAGCGTGGCGTTGCGGAAGAGCTGCTGATCGACGCCCAGGTTCTCCTGCGCGGTGTAGGGGGCGCGGAAGTTCCCGGCGATGGTCTGGACGGTGAGTCGGCTGACGCCGACCGCGCAGCCGAAGGGAGCGGCGGCGCTGCCAAAGGTGTTGGATGGATTGCAGCCGCCGATGGTGGTGGCCGTGGCGTTTTGCGAGGAGAGTGTGTACTGCTGCTGGTTGACGCCGTTATTGCGGGCGGTGGAGAGCTGGTTGTTGATCAGGAAGCGGTCGTAGAAGAGGCCCGCTCCGGCGCGGAGAACAGTTTTTTTGCCAAGACCGTAGGCGGTGGAGAGGCGCGGGGCCCAGTCGTCCTTGTCGTGGATGTAGTTTTGCGCCTCGTAGCGGACGCCGAAGCTGAAGGTCCAGGTGGGCTTGATCTTCCAGTCGTCCTCGGCATACAGGCCGACGTCGGCGGTGTTGGTGAAGACGGTGGGATGAGGGATGGCGGTGATGGTGAAGTCAGAGAGGCTTCCGATGCAGGTGGTGCTGGCACACCCGGGGGTCGGCTGGAGATAGGAGTTGATGCTGTTGTAGCTGAAGATGCCGTTCGACTGCGCGGTGGAGGTGTTGTTTTCACCGGTGTAGCGGAGCCGTCCGCCCAGGCGAAGGAAGTGCTTGGCGAGAGCGATGGAGGTGTAGTTCTGGACTTCGACGTGGTTCTGCGTGTCCTGGGAGGTGCCGGTGGGCGAGCCTCCGGCGGTAAAGGCTCCCTGCACCATGATCTCCGGGGCGGTGGAGTAGGGGGTGATGGTGAAGGTGGGCCGCTGGTACTCGAAGCGAGTCTCGTTGATGATTTTGGGGCTGAGAATTTGGGTGTCGGAGACCTGGATGGTGGTCTCGGCGGCGATGGTGCCATAGCCGTTCTGGGGCAGGTCGGTGCCGCCGATTCCCTCCTCCTGCTGGTTGTTGTGCTCGAACTGGAAGCGGACGGTGAGGGTGTTCTTTTCGCCCAGGGCGAGGTCGAGGCGGGGGGAAATATCGAAGCGGGTCTGCGGGGTGAACTGGGCGAAGCTGTAGCCGTTGCCGTTTTGCGTGGCGTAAAGGTTGCAGCCGGGGGTGCCGGGAAGGCAGAAGACGCCGGAGGTCTGGCTGGTGGCGTAGAGCGCGGGAGGGTTGACGATGGTGTTGCTTTGGATGTCGCGGTAGGAGCCACCCACGGCGAAGGAGGCGGTGCGGGTAATGGGGCCGGTGAGGCTGCCGAGGAAGAAGAGCGTGTTGTAGCCGGGCTGGGTGGCGTTATTGATGAACGGGCTTCCGGTGTTGAAGAGCTTGTTCTGGTCGTTGAGCTGGGCGGAGCCGTGGAACTTGTCGGTTCCGGGCTTGGTGAAGATCTCTACGCGGCCGAAGCCGGGTTTGTCATACTCGGCGGAGAAGGGGTTCTGGTTGATGCGGATCTCGCGGATGGAGGATTTGGGAGGGAGTTGGCCTCCGGTGAAGCCATCTATATATATCTGGCCGCCGTTAGGGCCGGAGGAGGGACCGGCGAGGGCGGTAAGTTCGCTTGAGAGCTCGTCGGGGTCGTCGGAGAGTGCGTCGAGATCCTTGCCGGTGAGGACCGTGGCGCTGGCGTTTGCGCTGGGATCGACCGAGACGGCGGCCTGGTCGCTGGTGACGTTGACGACCTGCTCGGCGTTCTGAATGGCCAGCTTGGCGTTGAGCGTGAGAGGCGCGCCGGCCGTAATGCGGACGCCCTGGCGGACGAAGGCAGCGAAGCCCGGCATGGTGACGGTGAGAGTGTAGGTTCCGGGGGGCGCGTTGCGTACTCTATAGGTGCCGTCGCTACCAGAGGTGGCGGTGATGGCTTTCCCGGAGAGCGGCGCCAGGGTTATTGTGGCTCCCGGGATTTCGGCATCGTCGGGGT
>CAXUNR010000009.1:0-86129 GCA_964252655.1 uncultured Acidobacteriaceae bacterium | reverse complement strand
CCCACCCCCGCCAAACGCCCCGCCAACTCGCGCCTCAACTGCACCCATCTAGCCAAAAATCTGAAGTTCACCTTCCCTCAGTGGCAGTTCTCGCTCCGCGACGTGATGGCGGAGCTCTACTCAATCGAAGCGTGAACCCCGGCTCCAGTCATCCTCGGCTCGTCTGTGTCCTCGTCAACTGGAACGGCTGGCAGGACACTCTCGTCTGTCTCGACTCCCTTCGCGCCCAGGACTACCCCAACCTTCAGGTTATCGTCGTCGATAACGGCTCAACCAACGCCTCCGTCGAGCGCATCCGCACCGCCCACCCCTGGGTCACCCTGCACGAAACCGGTGAAAATCTCGGCTTCGCGTGCGGCTGCAATGCCGGAACCCGCCTAGCCTACCAGCGCGGGGCCGATCTCGTCTGGCTGCTCAACAACGACACCAGCGCCCCGCCCGAGACCGCCTCGCTCCTCGTCCGCACCGCCCTCGCCCACCCCGAAGCCGGCGCCATCGGCTCGGTCCTCCACTACCTGCACGCCCCAAACCAGATCCAGGCCTGGGGCGGAGGTACGATTCACCTCCTCACCGCTTACACCGCGCACTTCACCGCCCCCGCTTCCTTCGCCCCTGCGAACACCTTCCTCACCGGCGCCAGCCTGCTCCTGCCCCGCCGCACGCTCGAGCAGGTCGGCCTCTTCTACGAAGGCTTCTTCATGTACTGCGACGACTCCGACCTCTGCCTCCGCCTGCACCGCGCCGGCCTGCCGCTGGTCGTCTGCGCCGAGACTCGCATCCTCCACAAAGAGGGCGGCAGCAGCCCCAAACGCAGTCCACTCATCGATCGGTTCGCCACCACTTCCACCCTGCGCCTGCTCCAGCGCGCCGCCCCCAACCCGCTGCTCTCGATGGCCGCCTACCTCCTCCTCCGCCTCGGCAACCGCCTCCTCCGCGGACGTTTCGCCAACGCCACCGCGGTCTGCAAGGGCGTCACCGTCTTCCTCACCGAGCGCCATCGCGTCTTCACCGATCAGCTCTGACCACGTCCCACGACCATGCAGCGTGCAGGATCGCCGCAAAATCATCGAATAGCTTTTGTACCTTCAGCCACTAGGTAGACCTCATGAAAACAATCGGAATCCTCGGCGGCATGTCCGCAGCCTCCACGCAGACCTACTACCGTGAACTGTGCCGACTCACCCAACAGCGTCTAGGTGGCCTACACTCGCCGGAGGTGATCCTCCGCTCTCTCGATTTCGCCGTCATCGAAGCGTTCCAGGCCAAGGGAGATTGGGATGCCGCGGCAAAAATCCTGAACCGTGAAGCCAAGGCGTTGGAGCGCGGCGGTGCCGAGTGCCTCCTCCTGGCAACCAACACCATGCACAAGCTCGCCGCAGAGATGATGCAGGGCGTCTCCATCCCGCTTCTGCACATCGCCGACGCAACGGCAGCCAGCATCCACGCCCGGGGCCTGCGTTCCCCGGGCCTCATGGCGACCGCGTTCACGATGGAGCAAACCTTCTACACCGATCGCCTCCTCGCGGCCGGACTCGCGCCCATCCTACCCGAACCTGCCGACCGTAGCGAGACACACCGCATCATCTTTGAGGAGCTTTGCCGGAACACTACGCTGGCAAGCAGCGAAGCGACCTACATCTCCATCGCGAAACGCCTGGTCGCGCGCGGAGCGGACTGCTTGATTCTGGGCTGCACGGAAATAGGCATGCTCCTCAACCAGAACAACGTCCCGGTGCCGGTCTTCGACACCGCACTGGTCCATTGCGAGGCCGCGCTCAACTTTGCGCTATCGGAAGCCTGAGGCGCGCAAGTCAGTCTCCCACCTTATTCGTACAATCCTCGTATGTCCCTCCTTCTTCGAATCGCAGGCAGGGACATCTGCCTGTGATCGTCGCCCTCAGGAATGCCGCCTTTCACAGCGACAAAGAGCAGCAAGGCTGGAGCACGGAGTCCGCTTACATCACAGGGGATCGCACAAGTGAGTCTCTACTCCTTGAAGAAATGTCCGATCATACCCGGTTGCTTGTTGTCGCAGGACAAGCGACCTCGAAGCTCGATGGATGTGTAAATCTGAAGCCCATTTCTGCTGAAAAGCGGTAGCTGGGTTCTCTCGCCGTCGATCCAGCACAACAAAACTCAGGCTTCGGTCGAAAGCTTCTGCAAGCGTCAGAAGACTACGTTGCGTCGCATGGTGCCTCCCTCATCGAGATCACGGTCGTCAATGTTCGAGCCGCGCTGATCTCCTGGTATGAGCGGAGAGGCTATCGCCGAACAGGCGAAACTAGGCCTTTTCTCCACAATGACCATCGCTTCGGTAAACCACTTCGGGAGGATCTCGCCTTTGTGGTGTTGGAAAAGTACCTACCCAGGCAGTCCTCACGGACTTAGCATCGGAGTAAGATCCCGCCAATCGGCTCTCTCCATCGCAAAGCATTTCTCTGAGTATTTCGTATAAGATCGTCCTTATCTTCGAAAGCTCTCCGCTAGAGACCACAATGTTTTGTGCCCTGAAGTACATCGCGCTCGTCTCCACTCTCCTCTTTTCGACCATCGCAGTAAGTCAGATGGGGCGTGGGAGCCAAGCCCCACCGTCTCCCACGGGAACGTTGAACCCAGACATCGCGGTTACAGCTCCCAATCCTGCCTTTCCTCTCAGAGTGCATCTCTTCGACGTTCGCTGGGGAGGGGTTGGATACCGTAATCACGGGTACGGAACAGGGAATCTCCTTGATCCCGCCAGCGTACAAGGTTTTGATTTCGCCTTTGAGTGCGACGCGCCATTTCAACCTAATGCAGCTCCCGTTGACACCTATCAGGCGCGCTGGAAGAAGTCTCCAAATCAACTTGAGATTCTGACCACGGAGATAGGAGGCAAGTACACCCACATCTGCAAGCTGAACCTCGCTCTAGAGGCGCAGCCTTTCTCGGAAAGCAATCGCGTACGCTTCATTCATGGAGTCTCAGCCAGCTTTCGCAACCCTTGGACAGACCCGGGATTTGCTTACGAAGGACCCGCGCCCGACTATCCACTCCACTTTCACGTCGTGGATGGACAACGGCAGGAAGATACCAATGGAAACCACGGTACAGGGACTGCCAATCTGACCACTCCTGACCCCGGCCCCACGGTTCAGGGAGCCGAGTACAAATTTGATTGCGAACGTGGATTGATCACCAGTTCGCAATTTGACAGCTACTATCCCGCGCGTTGGAAGCGACCGGAACAGACGCTTGAAGTGCTCCTGCAGCGCCCAGGCTCGAACACGGTTGACCACTGCATCGTAACCGTGGCGCTCCGGCCCGACGCATTTCCCCAGGCTCCAGGCAAAGCACACAGGCCATAGCAATCAGGCCACGCAAGCGCCTGCAGGTGTTGATCCCGGCGCAGACCCTAACGCCAACCCTCACCTTTACCCCTGCGCTATCCTGATACCTGCCATGGCACGCGTCCTCATCCTCAAACTCGGCGCCATCGGCGACGTCATCATGGCCATTCCGGCCGCGTTTGAACTCCACCGCGCCGGACACTCCGTAGACTGGGTCTGCGGCCCCGCCGTCCTCCCCGTCCTTCGCCTCTACCCCTGGATCCGCCCGCTCGTCGCCGAGGAGCAGCGCATCCTCCGCGGCTCCACCGTGCAAAGACTGCGCGAGCTCGCCCGGCTGTGGCGCAGCCTGCGCCAGCTCAGCGCAAGCGAGCCGTACGCCCTCATCGCCACGCTCTACTACGACCGCCGCTACCGCCTGCTCGCCCTGCCGGTCCGCGCAGGCCGCCGCATGCAGCTTTCGGCGCACGACCGCGCTCTCCGCCTGCTGCCCGGCCGCCACCATACCGATGAGTTCGCCCGCATCCTGCTCAGCCGTCCGGATCAGGCAAGCCCTCAGCTTCTGCCGCCCATCCCTCTTCCGCGGCAAGCCCTCCCCAACAGCCCCTTGCCTCCGTCCCGCCTGCCGCGCATCGTGCTGGTCCCTGCCGGCGCGCGCAATCTGCTCGCCGACGACGCCCTGCGACGCTGGCCCGCAGAAAACTACGTCCGCCTCGCAGCCATGCTCCTCGCACGCAACCTCGAGGTCGTCCTCGTCGGCGGCCCCGGAGACGAGTGGGTGCAGCCGCTCTTCACCGCGCTCCCCGTCGTCGACCTCATCGGCCAGCTGTCCCTGCCCGAAACGCTCGCCCTGCTCGACTCCGCCGACGTCACCATCACTCATGACACCGGCCCGCTGCATCTCGCCGGCGTCACCCGCACCGGCATCGTCGCGCTCTTCGGCCCCACCAACCCTCGCGAAAAGCTCCCCCAGCGCCCCGGAGCCGTCGCCCTCTGGGGAGGCGAGGGCTTCTCCTGCCGTCCCTGCTACGACGGCCGCACCTTCGCGCCCTGCCCCGCCAACGACTGCCTCCGCCAGCTCACCCCGGAGCACGTCCTCGAAGAAGTCCTGGCCATGCTCCAGGACCGCGCTGAAGGAACCCTCGTCTCCCCGCAAATCCGCGTGCCAGCGGGTACCGTCCCTCCGCAAGCCCTCGTCCGCATCGCGGAGTCCATCGCATGACTCAGCCCCCGGCGCTCTTCCTCGACCGCGACGGCGTCGTCAACCACGAAGTCGGCTTCCTCTACCGGCCGGCCGACGTCCGCTTTCTCGACGGCATCTTCCCGCTCTGCCGCACCGCCCAGCAGCTCGGCTACCGGCTGGTCATCGTCACCAACCAAAGCGGCATCGCCCGCGGCCTCTACACCACCGCGCAGTTTGAAGAGCTGATGGACTGGATGCGCGCCCGTCTCGCCGAACAGGGCATCACCCTCACCGCCGTTTACCACTGCCCCTACCACCCCGACTACGGCCAGGGCGAGTTCCGCCGCGAGCACGAAGACCGCAAACCCTCGCCCGGCATGCTCCTCCGCGCCGCCAGCGAGCACGGAATCGACCTCACCCGCTCGATCCTCATCGGCGATCGCTGCTCAGACATCGCCGCCGCCAACGCCGCCGGGCTGCGCCAGGCCTTCCTCATCGCCGGAACCGAGACCTCAGCCTGCGCCGGAAACTCCCTGCCCGTCAAAACTCTAGCCGAAGTCGAAGCCTGGCTCTCCATCCAACAGCCGAACGGAACGAGAGCGAATAAGCTGATGGCGTAAAGATACGTGTGAGCTGATGGCGTAAGAACTCGTGGCCCCTTGTTGTCATTCCCAAAGGGAATCTGCGTTTGCTTGTTCGTCGTCCCTGCGACACACCCTCAGACAATCAGCTCTCGCCTCTGTCTCCGGAAGGGCACGCGTTCACGCGTGCCACCACGCTCGATCCGCCCCAAACCCATCCTGAGCGGCCTCCCCACAGCTTCACGTGGGGAGGTCGACGAAGGACCTCAAACTCCATCGCGACCCGCCAACGCCATTCCCTGTCAAGCCCCCGCGGCTTGCCCGAACAGCCTAAACCATTGCCCAACAATAACTTAGGCCCAGAACAAACTTGGCATATCTACCCCCCGGGAACCGGTAGAATAAGAGAAGTAAAGCAACACTCCCCAGAGCCTCACCGTCCGAGTGACTCTATCTCCTGTGTTTTGAGGACTTTACGAGCAACTTGTTTGGAATGACGACTTTGACCTGCTTGGCATGCCGTATCTGTTGCAAGCAAGAAACTTAGCGGTTTGTACCCCCCGGGGGGGTACCCCAAACTACATCCCCGCGAACACCGCATCCACCGCCGCCAAGGGATGCTCCTGCACCACCTGCTCCAGCCGCGGACGGTACTCCGCCGCAATCTCCGGCTTGTTCCGCTGCATCGCCCCTACTGTCTCGAGCAGCAGCAGCCGAACGGCCACGTTATCCGGAGCTTCCTGTTCAAGCGCAAACGCATTCTCGAGCATAGGCTGCTCCACGTTGAGCGGCTGCCCCTGCCCACCCTCGACCGTGATGCACCGCAGCGCGAGCAGCTGCTCCAGCTGCCCCAGGTAGGCGGGAAAGTTATCCGGAAGCTGGTAGTCGGACGCCTCCGCCTCAGGTCCGAGCGCGCTCAGCAGCTCGACTACCTCATCCGCCAGATCCTCAAGCGCAGGCTCCAGCTCATCCGGCGAGAACTCCGCGCTCAACTCGCCGATGCGCGCGCCGTCGCTCGTCCGGAGAAAGACCAGCGACGCCTCCCACGGCTCGACCTCCGCATCGATGTGCACCGTCAC
Source organism: uncultured Acidobacteriaceae bacterium (assembly GCA_964252655.1). Classification (GTDB taxonomy): domain Bacteria; phylum Acidobacteriota; class Terriglobia; order Terriglobales; family Acidobacteriaceae; genus Edaphobacter. The sequence goes on along the minus strand of CAXUNR010000009.1, from coordinate 79,963 downwards.
CACGTAGTCGCTGCGATTGGCCGGATCCTGCACCGCCTGCACCGCGGTCGCGTCCGGCCACTGCGCCGCGGCCACCACGAAGCCGCCCGGATGTCCGCCCGCAGCGGCCGCCGGAGACACCGCCCACGGCAGCATGGCCCGGCCCGCAGCCGACGTACGCAGGTCGGCCTGCTCCGCCAGAAAGAGCGGAAGCGAGCGCGTCAGCCGCCCAAGATGATCGGCCGTCTCCCTCTGCTCGGGCGTCGGCTCGCCGGAGCTTCCCTCGGGAGCCTCCGCCGTCCCGCCCAGAAACGTCACCGAGGCAGCCGTCGCGGGCTTCGCCCCAAAGATCGCCCGCGCCGGCGACCCCGGTGGAAGCCACACCGGCCCGTCCACCCGCAGCATGCCGATCTGGATCTGCTGCGGCTGCCCGATGGGCACGGGGCCCGGCGCACTGCCGGCATCCCCTCCACGCCGCTTCGCAATCTCCTGCTCCCAAAACGCGAGCGGATTGCGCCAGTCCGGCCGATTGAACGGCGTCAGCGCTGCGACGATTGCCGCCGCCATGTCCAGATTGCCTGTATCCACGCTCGCCTTGATCAGATTGTTGCCGACCGGCAGCCCATGCATCTCCGGAACAAAGTGTGGCGCGGTCAGCTCCAGTAGCTCGCGCAGCTGTCCGCGCCCACCCAGATCGCCGCTCATCTGCATCAGGAAGTCCGCCGGAACCGGCCGCGGCGCACGACTGAGCGCCTCCTCATACAGCGCCTTTGCCGCGTCGAGACGGCCGCCATCGAGCTCCGTCCGCGCCAGCCAAAGTTGTGCCCGCCAGCTTGCGGGATTGGTCCGCATCTGCTCGAGCGCCCGGGCGGCGCCTTCGTCTCCGCCGCGCTCCCGCGCCATCGAGGCAAACCAGCCCAGGCCATTCTCGTGGTTCGGCTCCAGTGCCAGCGCCCGGTCGAGCGTCGCCGCCGCGCGCGCCTGTTCACCCTTGGCCGCATACACCTTGGCCAGGTTCACCAGCACGGAAGCGTCCTCGCCGTGGCGCTCGCCGAAGCCGGTCAGCACCATCTCCGCCTCGACCAGCCGCCCGGTCTGAATCAGCACGATCGCCCACATGCAGGCTCCGCGCGCGGGCACCGTGTCGGTCTCGTACAAGTGCCGCGCCGCATCGCCCACCTCGGCGAGGAAGCCATCGTTCAGGCTGTTGACGATCAGCATATACAGCTGGTCGGGCTGCTCCCAGGCCTGCTGCAGCATGCCGGGCAGAACTTCACTTTGCCATTGTTCCCGCGGCACAAAAACCTCGCGGCCCTCACCATCGAACGCCCGGATTCCTTCGGGCACGGCTACCTGTGTCTCTTCGCTCACATCTTCTCCTGCATCTGTTCGATCGCCAGCCCGGCGCGCAGCATGGCGGACTCGCCGAAGTGCGGCCCCATCACCTGTACGCCGATCGGCAGTCCTTCTTTGGTTTCGCCGCACGGCACACTCATCCCGCAAACGCCTGCGAGCGAGGCCGCGACCGAGTAGATATCGGCCAGGTACATGGCAATGGGATCGTCCACCTTTTCGCCCAGCTTGAACGGCGGCGTCGGCGTCATGGGCGCGACCAGCACATCGCACTTCGTAAACGCATCCAGAAAGTCCCGCGCAACCAGCATGCGCACCTGCTGCGCCTTGCGGTAGTACGCGTCATAATAGCCTGAGCTAAGCGAATACGTGCCCAGCAAAATGCGCCGCTTGACCTCCGCACCAAAACCCTCTTCGCGCGTGCGGCGGAACATCGTCGCGAGCGTCTGGCTCTCCGACGATCGCAGGCCGAAGCGAACGCCGTCGAAGCGCGACAGGTTCGAGGAAGCCTCCGCCGTCGCGAGCACATAGTACGTCGGAATCGCATAGCGCGTGTGTGGCAGGCTGATCTTCACCAGCTCGCACCCGCGCGCGCGCAGGCCGTCCAAGGTGCGCTCGATCGCGGCACGGATTTCCGGGTCGAGCCCCTCGCCAAAATACTCCTCCGGCACGCCGACCCGCAGCCCGTCGACCGGTTGCGCGAGTGCGGCGGAGAAGTCCTCATCCGGCCGGTCCGCACTGGTCGCGTCAAGCGCATCTTTTCCCACGAGCACCGTCAGCATCGTCGCCGCGTCCGCGACATTCGCCGTAAAAGGCCCAACCCGGTCGAGCGACGACGCAAATGCGATCAGGCCGAAGCGGCTCACGCGCCCATACGTCGGCAGCACACCCACCACACCGCAAAAAGCCGCCGGCTGCCGGATCGATCCGCCGGTATCGGTGCCGAGCGTGGCCACCGCAAAACCCGCCGCCACCGCCGCCGCCGAGCCGCCGCTCGAGCCTCCCGGAACCCGGTCGAGCGCCCGCGGATTCCGCACCGGCCCGTACGCGGAGTTCTCATTCGAGGACCCCATCGCAAATTCGTCACAGTTCAACTTGCCCAGCAGAACCGCGCCCGCGGCCTCGAGCTTCGTCACCGCCGTCGCGTCGTACGGAGGATGGTAGCCAGCCAGAATCTTCGAGCCCGCCGTGGCAGGCGCACCGGTCATGGCGAGCACATCCTTAATCCCCACGGGCACTCCGGCCAGCGGCCCGGCATCCTGCCCCTTGGCTTGCAGCTCGTCTACCCGCGCGGCCTGCGCCATCGCCCGCTCCCGGCTGAGCGCCAGAAAGCTATGGATCGCCAGCCCGTCGGGGCCGTCCTGCTCCGCGATCAGCGCAAAGTGGCGCTCGGCCAACGCAGTCGCCGAGCCGGCCCGGGCCTGCGCGCGTGCCTCCGCAATCGTTCCCATGCTGCTCGTGCGCACCGTCACCGCTCAATCACCTTCGGCACCTTGAAGAACCGCCCATCGGACTCCGGAGCCGCAGCCATCACTGCGCGCCGGTCCACTGACGCCCGCACTGCATCCTCCCGCAAACTGCCGCCCGCTCCGTCGCTTACCAGGCCGAGCACGTCGTTCACCTGTGCCATCGGCTCCACGTTCTCCGTGTCGAGCTCGGCCAGCTGCGCCACGTGGCCCAAAATGGCGTCAAGATCCCGTGCCATGCGCGTCTCTTCCTCAGGCGTCAGCTGCAAATTCGCCAGCTCGGCAACGCGCCGCACCTCCTCTATCGTTACCGCACTCATCCGTGGCCTTTCGGGCGTGAGCCCCTCACCTTAAAGTGTATCCCGGCCACCTTCACATCGGCGATGCGGGCCAGTTCGCGCTCGAGCACTCCCGCCATCGACCGCATCTGGTCCAGCCACACGTTGTCCTGCACCTGCACCTCCACCACGCCGCCGACAAACCCAACGATCTCTCCGCGCTTGGCCATGGCCGGACCGCACGCTACCGGCCAGGCCGCATCCAGGCGGTCGGCAACCGACAGCCCGCCCAGGCTGCGTCCAAGATTGCGCTTCAGCAGATCGCGCATCCGCTCCATTCAGCTCGCCTCCATAGCCGAAGCCGCGTCCGGGACCCGCGCCAGCACAAACTCCCGCACCCGGCGCAGGAAGACCGGCGTAGCAAACGCGGCAGCCCAGGCCTGGATCGCGGCGGCCTCAAACTGCGGCTCGCAGGCCTCAAACCGCTCCATCGCCTCGAGAGCCGAATTCGCCGTCTGCTCCGGAAAATAAACGCCGGTCGCCTGCGCCCCGACTCCACAGACCGTCTCGAGCGACCCGCCCGCGCCGTAGCAGAGGACTGGCCGCCCGCACGCCTGCGCCTCGAGCGGCACCATCCCAAAGTCTTCATCGGCCGCAAACAGCAGGGCCCGGCACTCGGCATACTGCTGCCAAAGCGCCTCGTCCGGGAGCTGGCCCAGAAACGTCACCTCCGGCCCGGCCAGCCGGCGCAGACGAGCCTCCTCGGGGCCGGTTCCCGCGATCCGCAGCTTGCGGCCAAGCCGCCGGCACGCCTCGATCAAAATCTCCGTCCGCTTGTAACCCACCAGCCGCCCCGCGCACAGATAGTGCTCGCCCGGCCGGGCAATCCGGGCAAGCGACAGATCAATCGGCGGGTGGATCACCTCGACCTCGCGCCCGTAGACGCGCCGGATGCGCTCGGCCACGTAGCGTGAATTCGCCACAAACCACGTCACCCGCTCGGCGGCGGCCACATCCGCACGGCGCACAAACCCGGCACTGGCCGTGAAGAGCGCCCGCACCACCCCGCTCATCTGCCCGCGATACTGCTCGTAGCCGTCATACAGGTAGCGCATGGGCGAGTGGCAATAGCACACATGCACCGCGCCCGGATCCACGCGCACCGCCTTCACCGGGCCGCTATCGGACGAGATCACCAGATCGAAGCCGCGTAGATCCAGGCTTCGCGCTGCCGCTGGATACAACGGCATCATGTGGCGATGGTGGCTCACGGCCAGCGGAACCCGTTGCAGAAACGAAGTATGCAGCCTGCGATCGCGAAGCAACCCCGGCAGACCCTCCGGCGCAGCCACCAGCGTAAACAGTTCAGCCTCCGGAAAGAGGGAAGCCAGACACTCAGCCACACGCTCCCCGCCGCCTTTCGTTACAAACCAATGATGAACAATCGCAACCCGCACAGCATCCAGTCTAGCTGCGGACAGAGTCGCTAATACGCGCCATCACGATTCACGACCGACCGGAAGGTAGCAAACATCAGCCGAACATCCCGGAACAGCGACCAGTGCTCGACGTAGTCACAGTCCAGCTTCACGCGCGCCTCATAGCTCAGCTTACTGCGCCCGGAGACCTGCCATAATCCCGTAACGCCCGGCTTCACACGGCAGTAGTAGTCAAAGCACTCGGCGTACTTCTCCACCTCCGCAGCGACGATCGGCCGCGGCCCGACCATGCTCATCTGCCCCATCACAACGTTCCAGGCCTGCGGCAGCTCGTCAAGGGAGTAGCGCCGCAAAAAGTTCCCAACCGGCGTTACCCGTGGGTCCGAGCGCAGCTTATGCGTACGATTCCACTCCGCGCGTGCCCTCGGGTGCTTGGCCAGGTACTGCTCCAAAACTTCCGACGAGTTGACGCACATGGTTCGAAACTTCCACATGGAGAAAAAAGCGCCGTCTCGGCACACGCGCCGATGCGAGAAGAACACCGGGCCGGGAGAGGTAAAGCGGACCACCGCAGCCACGATCAGCAGCGCTGGCAGCAGCACCGGCAAGCCCAGCAGCACCACAAAAATATCGAGAATGCGCTTCAGCACCCGGTACCGAAACAGGGTAGAGGGCGGGATGCAAGACGCACTCCGGTCGCGCCGCCGGGGGCGTCCACCCTCCAAGACCGCGGGGGCTCCGCCAAACTCGTTCCCCAGCGCCTTGCTGACGGAAGATTCACTCAGAGGGGACTCGTCCAGAGGGAAGTCACTCGGCATGCGTACGCTCGCGTGAACCCCAACCTGTCCTCGTTCCTTGACCCTCCGCGGCGGCATCAGCAACTCTCAGCCCACCGTCCAACAACGTACCTGTTGCCCATTGCGCCATACGTCTGACCATCCTCGGCTTGCTTGACTCGCCCTAGGCTCTCTACCGGATCTCTGGGCTAAAGTGTCTTTCGGCGTAGACGGACAAAACTTAAGAAAATATCGAACGGCGTGGTCAGCATATCGCAACAAGGTTTCTTTTGAATAGCTTCTGTAACAGAGAGGAACGCAAGCTGATTCCGCCTACACCCCTTAACAATCGTAAAACGTACCGTCGTCTAACATGGATGCATGTACGTTCACGAAACGCCGCTTCGCGATCTCAAGCTTGTCTGTCCTCGCCGCTTTGGCGACGACCGGGGTTGGTTTGCCGAGTTTTTCAATGCAGCCAGCTTCGCCGCGGCCGGGCTACCCACCCGCTTTGCCCAGGATAACCAGTCCTTCTCCGCTCGCGGCGTCCTGCGTGGCCTGCACTATCAACTCGGCAAGCCGCAAGGGAAGCTCGTGCGGGTCCTTGCCGGCCATATCTGGGATGTAGCCGTTGACCTACGGCGTGACTCGCCAGACTTCGGCAAGCATGCAGCCTTCGACCTCAAGCCGGTCAACGCGGCAGGGGAGCCGGAGATGCTTTGGATCCCTGAGGGCTTCGCCCACGGATTCTTGGTCCTGTCCGAGACCGCCGAAGTCTTCTACAAGACCACCGACGGCTACTACCCTCCCGGCGAGCGCTCCATCCGCTGGGACGATCCAACCTTGAACATCGCCTGGCCCCTCAACGGACTGACGCCCTCCGTCAGCGGCAAAGACGCGAAAGGAAGCTTGTGGGCGGAGGCAGAGCTGCCATAGCCTGCTTGGCTAAGCCGGTGCCCTTCCTCCCCAAAGCTGTTATCCAGCAGAGGCAAATTCGTATCTGAGTGCTGCCTCCTTAGGCCGCCTCAGACGTAGGTTGCGCGGGCTCTTCGGCACGTTCTATCGGTGAGATATCAGCGCCATAAATCACCTGTCCATACTCGAGCAGAGTAACCATGCCCACGCCGCCGCAGATATTGCCCGCGACCGCCGGAAAAAACCAGCGCGGGTAGGCTTGCCAAGCCGCGTGATGCGTCAGCACCGACACTAAAATCTCACCTGACGTGGCTATGCAGTGCGCAAAGTTTCCCATACCGACGATAAACGTCAACATCCAGATCACCATCACCGAACCCGTAATCGAGTGCGAGCCGGAGACTAGCCACGCGGCCAGCGCAATAATCCAGCCGCCCATCACGCCTGACCAGAACACAGTCGGCGAGGGATTAGCCAGCGCATCCAGGCCCAACTGGCTCAACGCCGCCACAAAGCGCGGATTGAGCGCAGGAGTCAGCGAGACTAGGCACGCGAACGCAAACGCACCGCAAACGTTCGAGGGCAGCACCACCGCCCACAGCCGCATCGTGTTCCAAAACTCGCGCTTCTCGGCAAGCACCAGCGCCACCGGATACAGCGTGTTCTCGGTAAACAGCTGAGAGCGCCCAATAATCACGACGATAAAACCCAGCGGATAGAACAGCCGCGAAATAATCTGTGTACTCGGGCTCGCCGGCAGCAAAGCCAGCGCCATCGCGGTACCCAGCGCAGACAAGCCCATGAACGTGCCGCCGCCGAAACCCGAAAGAGCCAGCGAAAGACTCGTCCGCTTCAGCTCTTCCCGCGCATTGGTCGCAACCTGCTTATAAATCTCTTCGGCCGAGGGTCGCGAAAGATTGCGCTGATCCCCGTCGTTCTGCTTTGCTTCCGGACTCTTGCGCTTGAATTGCCAAGCCATGATCGCTTCCTTTCAACCTTCCGGGCGGCTTGGATCACACCCCAACTCTCAGATGCGCTACGCCTGCGCAAAGCGACTCTTTCTTCGCAGCGCAGGGCAGACTGCGTCCTCCGCTTCGGTGCTTGTCGGAGCCATCGCAAGACCAGGCACACGACCGCAGCTTGCGAGACCGCGCCGTTTGGCGGATGCTGGACTCATGATGAGTCTGCGTTCAAAAGGTTGGGTCGGCACGGTAGCGGGGATCGCGTTTGCCGCGTGTTTTGCCGTAGGTGAAAAGCAGGGAAGCGCTGCGGCGCAAACCAACGGAACCCCACAGACGCAGGCCCAGCGGCCAACCAGCACGCCATACTCGGGAGATCTATCGATCTTCGAAACGCCGGACCGTGACAAAAAGCTCGAGATCGACCGCGTCATGGACTTGCTGAAGATCACACCGGGCAAGAGCGTAGCGGACCTCGGCGCGGGCTCCGGATGGTTCACTGTGCGGGCGGCCCGGCGGGTAGGCCCCGGCGGCACGGTCATTGCGGAGGACATCAATCCGCACGCCATCCAGTCCATCGACGACCGGACGAAGAAGGAGCAGCTCGGCAACGTGCACACCCTGCTCGGTGTCCCCGACGATCCGAAGCTCGCTCCAGCCAGCGTGGATGCGGTTCTGCTGCTGAAGGTCTATCACGAGATCGCGCACCCGGTGCCGTTTATGCGCGATGTCCGCGCGGCGCTCCGGCCCGGTGGACGCGTAGGCATTATCGATCGCAACGGCAACGGCAGCGGTACCGACCACGGCCTGCCCCAGGCCACGCTCGAGCACGAGATGGCCGAAGCCGGCTTCCGCAAGGTCGCCATGTACGACTTCACCAAGAAGGACGGCCAGGACTACTTCCTGATCTTTGAAGCCGCCCACTGACTCAACCCTCACACCCTCCAATCGTTTTCCCTATCTGGACCATAGGAAACTGCACCAGTTCCCGCTCCCTTCCTGGTATACCGTCGAAACATCACCAAAAAGAAAGTGAGGGTTCCTGCGCATCCTGCAGGCCCGCACAGAGATACCGGAGGATCGATCCAGATGGGGATCACGCGACGCGATTTTCTAAGCCGGGTCGGGCAGGCTGGCGGCTACAGCGCCGCCTTTCTCACCATGCAGGGCTTGGGTTTGATGGAAGCGCAACCGGCTCCGTCCCAACCGGTGCAGGCCGCCGCTGGCTCTGGCAAGGGCACCAGGGTCGTTGTCCTGGGAGGCGGAATCGCCGGCCTCGTCTCCGCCTATGAGCTCTCCGCGCTCGGCTATCAGGTCACCGTCCTTGAGGCGCGCGAGCGTCCCGGAGGGCGCAACTACAGCGTCCGCGGAGCAGACAAGGTCGTCTTCCTCGACGGCTCTACCCAGACCTGTAGCTGGGAGACCGGCCACTATCAGAACTTCGGTCCGGCCCGTCTCCCTTCCATCCACCCCACCATTCTCGGCTACTGCAAAAAGCTTGGAGTCGAGCTCCAGGTTGAAGTCAACATGACCAACTCCGCCTTCCTGCAGAACGACGCTGCTAACAGCGGCAAGCCCGTCGTCCTGCGCCAGGCCGTCAACGATACCCGCGGCCACGTCAGCGAGCTCCTGATGAAAAGCGTCAAGCAGGGCGCGCTCGATTCCGAGATGGCCCCCGAAGACCGCGACCGCATGCTCAGCTTCCTGCGCACCTACGGTTCGCTCGACGAAGCCGGCAAATACAACGGAAGCGATCGTGCCGGATATGCAAAGCTCGCAGGCGCGGGAGATGAAACCGGAGTCCTGAGCCAGCCGATCGACATGCATACGCTGCTCGATTGCAACTTCTGGCAGGGCATGCTCTTCGACCAGCAGTTCGACATGCAGGCCACCATGTTCCAGCCGGTCGGCGGCATGGATCGCATCCCCTATGCCTTTGCCAAGGCGCTCGGCAGCACCGTCCAATACAATTCGCCGGTCACCGAGATCCGCAAAACCACCAAGGGCGTCAAAATCGGCTATAAGCAGAACGGCGCGGCCAAGATGATGGAGGCTGACTACTGCATCTGCGCCATGCCGCTCACCATCCTGCGCTCCGTGCCCAACGACTTCGACGCCTCCTACAAAAAGGTCTTCACGGAATGCACCTATGCGAACGCCTACAAAGTCGCCTGGGAGAGCCGCCGCTTCTGGGAGCAGGACCAAAACATCTATGGCGGCCTCGAGTTCGTCAACACCGGCTGCAGCCCCATCTGGTTTCCCTCCGCGGGCATGTTCAGCCAGAAGGGTGTCGTCGTCAGTGGCTACACCGACGAGTCGAACACCCCGTTCGGCAACCTGGCCGTCCCCGCCAAATTTGACGAGAGCCGCAAATCCATCGAGCGGCTACATCCCGGCTACGGCCATGAGCTCGAAAAACCGATGTACGTCGGCTGGGGCAAGATGCCCTACAACGAGGGCTCCTGGATCCGCTCCTACGTGCCCAACCAGCAGCGCGCACCGGGCGTTGCCGTCGCTCCGCAGACCGGCCAGGCACAACATCCCACCCAGGCGCGCACCGAGACCAACGTCGGCTACGAAACGCTCATCCAGCCCGATGGACGCTTCATTATGGCAGGCGATCACGTCAGCCACATCGTCGCCTGGCAGGAGGGCGCCGCGCTCAGCGGACTGCGTGCTGTGCAGCAGGTAGCAGACCAGGCCAAAGCAGCAAAGTTGGCCCAGACAGGCGCAGCAGGAAGCGCCACCGCCTAATCGCAATTCAAGGAGAGACGTGCAATGAAGGTAGTCTGTGGAGTCTGGATGGCTGCGGCAATGGCGGGCGGCATGCTCGCTCCCGCGCAGATAGTTGTCAAACATGTGCAAACCGAGAAAGCAGCCATCGCCACCGGGGTCTGGGCGGGAGACACCTACTACCTGAGCGGGCAGCTTGCCAGCCCGGTCACCCCCGCCGACGCCGCCAAGGGCACGGTCGCCGAATACGGCGACACCAAAACCCAGGCCGCCAGCGTCTTCGCCAAAATTCAGTCAGCACTCAAAGATCAGGGCCTCGACATGAAGGACGTCGTCAAGATGACGGTCTTTCTCGGCCCCGATCCAAAGACCGGCAAGCTCGACTTCGCCGGCATGCAATCCGAGTACGTAAAATTCTTCGGCACCCCCGACCAACCCAATAAACCGGCACGCTCCGCCTTCCAGGTAGCGGCCCTCGCCGCACCCTGGGCTCTGCTCGAGATCGAAGTAATCGCTATCAAAACCAAATAACCCACCCCACAAATCTCCGGGTGCCCCATCTTAGACAGCCCCACCGTCTGAGGTGGGGAGAACAAACTTCACCTAGCCGAGCTCGCCTCCCCAAACAAAGCGGGAGCCCCACCAGGGCTCCCGCTCCTAACACCACCCTCCTTAGGCAAAGTGTGGATAGGTCAACGAACTAGCCAAATCATGCATCGGATCACCAGCCTCCACCGCCACCACCGGCGCATCCATCACCTTCTTGAACGCCACCTTGAACTTCGCCATCTCCGCCGGAGTCCCCACCGACACCCGCACCGCATTCGGCCACACCGGCCACGTCCGGCCAATGTACACGTTCTCCGCCTGCATCGCGCGAATCACCGACTTCCCCTCGCGCCCCGTATCAATCATGAAGCAGTTCGACTGCGAGTCGCCAATCACCCTGTAGTTGTTCTCAGCCAGCCAGCCAAGCGTATCGCGGCGCGTATCGCCGATGATCTTTTTGCGCGCGGGAACCAGCTCCGCATCCAGCAGCGAAACATTCGCCGCACCCGAACCGGTAATTGGCATCGCATTCTGCCCATACGGCTGCAATTGCTTCAGCAGATCCGGCCGGCCCACCGCAAATCCGCAACGAATACCCGCCATCCCGTAAATCTTCGAGAACGTGCGCAGCACAATCACATCCTTGTCCGCAGCCACCATGTCCAGTACGCTCGGCGAGTCGGAGAGGTGAATATAAGCCTCATCGACCAGCAGGATCGATCCCTTCGGCTTGTTCGCAAGCGCCCACGCAATCTCCTTCTTTGCCGTCAGCGTGCCGGTGGGGTTGTTCGGATTGCAGATGTAGTAGACGCCCGCATTTGGATCGGCCGCCAGCATCGCCTTCACGTCGTGCGAGTAATCCTTGGACAACGCCACCTTCGAGAGCTTCGCGCCAGTCACCATCGCCGCCCGCATGGGAGCCTCATACGACGGATCCGCCATCACCAGGCCGCGCGTCGGTGAGGTAAAGGCCAGGACCGAGAAATGCAGCGGCTCCGAAGAACCCGCATACACGGAGACATACTCTTCCTTCAATCCATTCTGCGCGGCAAACGTCTTGGTCAACTTGTCGGTCTCGCCCAGCAGATCGTAGCGTCCGCCCAGGGGTCCAAGCGAAGCGATGGCCTCACACGCAGCCTTGCACGGGCCGAGCGGGTTCTCGTTGGCGTTGATCAGCACAGCATCGGCCGGCATCGCCTCGCGCTTCCGGCGAGCCGGGGCAGCAGCAGCCTTCTCAGGCACAGTCGTCTGCTGAGCTGCCAGCGCAAAATGAGCTTCGGTAAAAATAGGGGCGGCGGCGGCCAGCGACGCGTACCGCAGAAACGAGCGGCGGGAAGATCCAGGGTCAGTACGTTTCATCGGGCGAACTCCTTATGCAGGTAAGCGTGAGATCGAAGAGGGAAGATTGAAGAAGTAGTAGTTGGGCGAGATTCGAGAAACCATGTAACTGAAGCCAGGCAGGCTAAGCAAAGAGATCGGAATAGACAGCGGGAGCAGCGATCACCGGGGTCTTACGAAGAATGTACTGCAAATCGCAACCGATTAGCTCAAGCAATAAAAGAAATTTCCTTGCCAGCCACAATCGTTGTAACTCTCTATCGCGTCCATAAACGAAACCTCACACACTCGTTTCTCCATTGACTCCCCAGCCCATCGCTTATACGTTCTGGTTATCGCAAATAGATGACTTGGGTGATGGCGCATTCCCTACTTGCTTGACCGCTTGCATCTTGAAGTGCAAGCAAACTCGCTAAGCCAACGTCTTCCACCTTCCCCTTTACCAGGTTCTGGTAGGGCTCTGAACGCGTGTCTTTCGCATCTGTAACTTGTTCCTCTTCTTCTTTTTCCGCTGCTTAGGAGATACCCACTGGCACAACAATTTGGATTGAGGACGAACCGTTTCCAAGGAGAACCTTGCATGCCCGTCAAGCAACTTGTTAGAACGTCCGGTCCCGCCGCTTGTCTGCTTGCGTTCGCAGTTGCGGGAAGCGCCGCAGCGCAGTCTAACTATGGAGCCCTGCGTGGCATCGTGACCGACGGGCAGGGCGCCGTCGTAAGTACAGCCGTGGTCACCCTGACCTCCGAATCGACCAAGATCGTCCGCACCACAAAATCAAATAGCGACGGAGAGTATGTCTTCAACGCCGTAGAGCCGGGAAGATACACCGTCACCGTCACCGGAACAGGCTTTATGACCGTCGATGAAAAAGGTCTTGTTGTAGACTCCGGAGACACCATCCCGCTCGACCTTAAACTGCCTGTCGGCAAGACAAGCGACAGTGTGGATGTGAGCGCGGAAGAACCCTTGGTCAACAACGGAACCTCCTACAACGGCCAGTTGATTGATTCGCAGAAACTTGAAAACCTCCCCAATCCAGGACGGAATCCGTTCCTCTTCTCCAAGCTGGATAACAATGTCACGCCGGTCGGCGACCCACGCTTCGTACGCTTTCAGGATCAGAGTGGATCCTCAACCATTTCGATCGCCGGCGCACCCATCAGCTCAAATAACTATTCCATCGACGGAGTTCCAATAACCGATTTCTCCAATCGTGCCGTCATTATTCCGAGTATCGAAGCCGTCGAAGAAGTCAAAGTACAAGCCAACACCTACGACGCAGAGATCGGCAGAACCTCCGGAGGCATGTTTAATACAACGCTCAAGTCTGGTTCGAGTGTCTTACACGGCGTTTTGCAGGGTGAAACGCGGCAGACGAACTGGGGCGCCAACCTATTCTTCAATAACCAAACCGGTGCGCCTCGAGGCGCGGCCGAGTTCTACAGCTATGTAGGAGCCATCGGCGGACCTATCCCACTGCCGCAGTTTCTAGGTGGAAAAGACAAGACCTTCTTTTGGATTGCCGAAGAAGGCTATCGTCAACGCTCGCCCATCACCACCAACGCTTTTATCGTTCCCACCGATAAGGAGCGCAACGGCGACTTCTCCGAAATCGGCTCACCTAACAGCACAGGCTGCGGCGTGGGCACGGATGGCACGGATGCAATCTGCCCCACCAATCCTGTGACCGGTCTCTCCTTCCCCAATAACAATCTATCCGGCTCGGTCAACGCGGTAGGCTCGGCCATCCTCAACTACTATCCGCACGCAAATACAGGCATTGCCACCATAGGTGTAACAAACTTCAACGGCGGTGACACACTGGGCGATCGCGCCGATGAATTTGATAGTAAGTTAACCCATCAATTCGGAACACGCTGGCTGGCCGACTTGTATTACATGCATTACGGATCCAAAGAGCCGGGTGGCAATGCCTTGACCACCGTAGCTGGTAGTTCGACGTCCTATCTCCTTTATCGAAAAGTCGATGCAACTGGCTTACAAAATACCATCACCATTAATCCAACCACCCTACTCACCGTAGGCTTCGGTTTCAATCGCTTTCCTAACAACACTGTCGATATCAGCAACGGATTTCAGCAATCGACTCTAGGTTTTCCGTCGAATTATCTCGGTGCTCTTACCAAGGCAGCCTTCCCGCAGATCACCACAGACTCCGGTTTGTCGCCGGAAGCGACCGCAAACTCTGGCCCCGCGGTCTACTTCTCTCGAAATACCGTAGTTGGACTTTCCAAAAGTCTTGGCCGGCATAGTCTAAAAACCGGGTATGAATATCGTGCCATTAGCGTGACCTTCACAAATATCTCGAATGGAAACGGAACGTTTGCTTTTGATAAAACCATCACCGGATCGACCATTGCCGATTTATACCTCGGCTATCCAACCAGCGGCTCGCTCGTCATCCCCGCCAAGCTGGCCATCACCACCGACTACCAGGCGACTTATCTCCAGGATGACTGGCGACTTACTCCCAAACTTACCCTAAACATGGGAGTGCGCTATGAGTTTGAGCCCGGCGTGCACGAACGAAACAACCATTACTCGGTAGGTTTCAATCGTAACGTTGTCTATAACGCCTTTGGCAACGGACCGCAGGCCAAAGGAGGCGTTGAATTCGCTGGGATCGATGGCAATCCGACGACGACGGGCAGCCAGGGTTCGAAGGTGTCTCCGCGCGGCGGCTTCGCTTACTCCGTTGACCCGAACACCGTGGTGCGTGGAGGCTACGGCCTCTTCTACTACCCCATCGTGTACAGCACTTCTCCCAATCTCGCTCCGGGATATGTGCTCACTAACACCCTCACCAACTCCGCGGGTTCGGCCTCCGGACTCACAAGCCTCAGCAACCCGTTCCCAAACGTGCAGACCCAGCCGGTTGGCAATGTGAATGGGTATAGCCAAAACATCGGGACCACCCTGAGCGTCATCGACAACCAGCGGCATCCTCCGCTCTACAAATCCTACTCGGCCGACGTGGAGCATCAGTTCCCCGGTGGCATGTCCCTCAAAATAGGGTATGTCGGCGGTCACGGGCATCACCTGCCGAACAGCCTTAACATCAACCAGATTGGCGAGCAGTACCTCAACGCGGGTCAAGGAGCAGCACTCACCGCGCCGGCGACCAGCTTCGCTTACGCAGGCATCGGCTCCTTTCCCGGGCTCGCCAAAATCAAGCAATACCAGACCTTGCTGCCGTTCTCGCAGTTTCAGGCGATCACCGACTCCGTCAGTGATGGCGTCTCGGACTACAACGCGCTCGACGTCAAATTTCAGAAAACCTTCAGCCAGGGATTGACCGTGCTGGCCGCCTACACCTGGGCGTCCAACTGGGACAATCTGTGGGGCGCATCGAGCACCCTCAACCCAGGCAACAACGGCCCGCAGGATATCTACCATCTCTCGAACGAGTACGCCCGCGCAATCAATGACATCCCCAACCGCGGATCCATTGCCCTTACCTACGACCTTCCCTTCGGGCACGGGAAGACTTTCCTCGGCGGAGCCAATCGCTGGGTTAATCTTGCCGTCGGAGGCTGGACCTTCAACGACATCTCCATCTTTCAGGGAGGCTCCCCGCTGCCGATCGGACAGTCGACAAACGTGAACTCGTCGTTCGGTGCTGCAACCACCCGCCCGAGCCTGACAGGAATCAATCCGTGCTACACCGGCTCCACCGAGAGCAGACTCCTTCATTATTTCAATGGAGCGGCTTACACCCCCACCACCGTAGGCAACACCGGGTCGGCAGAACGGACCAGCAACTGCTACGGCCCCGGATATCGCAACTCCGACCTCTCCCTGAACAAGGACTTCCGCATCACCGAGCGCATTCATACCCAGTTCCGCGCCGAAGCTCTGAATGCCTTCAACACGCCGCAATTCAACGGTCCAAACCTGGCCGCCGACTCAAAGGCGTACGGACAGGTGACCGGCACCCTCGGCTTCCCGCGCCTCGTCCAGCTTGGCGGGAGGCTTATGTTCTGACCCAGCCCGCCGAGCATCCGGTCCGCCAAGCATCCAGCCGGCCGGGGACTCCCCGGTCACTGGGTGCCCGTGCGGGCATGACGCAGCGAGAAGAAGTCCGAAACCTGCAGACCATCCACGCTGACCTGGTTCCGTCCGCTCGCTTTTGCCGCGTAGAGCGCGTGGTCTGCTCGTTCCATCATGCGGTCGACAGTGTCGCCCTCGCCCTGATAGGACGCCACGCCCACGCTCAGCGTGACGCGCAGCCCTTGTGGATCTTCTTCCGAAACCTGTTTGCCAAGCGGAATCACACTGCGTTCAACGTTGCGTCGAACACGCTGCGCCACCAGCAGCGCGGCCTCCGACGAGGCACCCGGCAGTAGTGCTACAAACTCTTCGCCGCCCCAGCGCCCTAGAATGTCGATGCCGCGCACCGCGTCCTGCATACGCTCGACGGCAGTACAGAGCACCACGTCGCCCATCGCATGGCCATACTTATCGTTGACCGCTTTGAAGTGGTCCAGATCTGCAATGAGAACGGAGAAAGCAGCCTTGTTTTCACGGCTGCGTGCCTCCACTCGCTCGCACCAGCGAAGAAAGACGCGCCGGTTGTAAAGACGGGTGAGCGGATCGAGACTGGCCAGATCATCCAGCTGGGTCAAGAGTGTCGAAGAGGCCAGCCAGAAGATACCGAAACCCACAGCGAAGCTGAACGCGATATAAATCAGGCAAGTCAGCTTCTCAAGCCGCATCAGCATAGCCGCGTCCCGGATAGGGCGGAATGCGACCGTTCCGCTGCGCATCAACTGCAGCAGTGTCACCAGAAAGAGCAGCAGCGCGTTGAACCATGTGGCGACTCCGGTGCCCGGACGCCTCCCACGCAGCAGCATCCCTCCGGTATATCCACTTTGCATGGCAAGCAGAAGCGCGGCAATCGAAACACGGATCTGCCACGGAACTCCATAATGCAGTGAAACCAGATCCGTCACCGTCTGCAAGCCGAGCAGCAACAGCTCAATTTGAAACGTAATCTCCACATCGATTAGGTGAAGCACAGCCAGATGGAGCAGCGCGAAGGAAAGCAGCACCAGCACGTCCATGGCCGCCACGGACAGCAGCGGAGGCAGCGCGTACGCCACGCACGACAGCATGGCCACCACGCTGCCAACGGCAAAGGCCGCGCTGAGCCAGCCCAGGCCCAGCAGGCGCGCATTAGTAAGCCGGATTGCGAGCGTGCCGGCGAAACTACAGGCAAGCACTCCCGCCGTGAGCAACAGGATCTGATCGATCGGCATACACCATCTCAAGCCTGAAACACTGGTTCGGTCAGCAATCTTTCCCGCCGATCCCAGAAGCTGTGAGAAGACTAACTCCGAAGCACAAAACCCGCCATGACAACGAAGATGTAGAATCCGGCCGAAGGCGATGACCCAAGAGGGGGATGAAGGGCCGCCGCGGCAAGTTCAGAATCAGCAACAAGAATGCTCTAGCTTAGAGTCTTGGCCCTACCGAGCCAATCAAGGAAGCACTACTCAATCAGCTGATCGATGGACCTCAGAAGCGCCTCTGGCCCCCACGAAGTCAACATCACGGCGTCAGCATTTGTAGGCTGTATCGCTAAGTCCGGTGCTTAAAAGCAACACCTTTGCCTTCAGCCAGCGATGACGCACAAGCTCAACAGAGGCGTTACACTCTTCCGGAAATAACGTATGGCAAAGGACAACTACACAAAAGGAAGGATTTTCGACAAAAGTCGCTAGCTCTTCAAGGCTGTCCGCGCGAAAGGCATCGAAGGCGGTTGCCAGGACATACAAACGAACGGTGAGCAACTCAGTGTCACGTCCAAGACAGACGATGCGCGGCTTTCGTGACACCTCACTCACGAGAACCGAAGAATAGATCCGGCCTTTAGTGCCGGTATGTCCTCCGGACGACATAGGATCGCCGTTTAATCTGTCATAGCTTAAAATTTATCCCATTTTAAATTTTAGACAAAGTGTCTTCCGACCCTGCCGGTGAAGAAATTTACCTAACATTTAAATCATCCATCTTGTTTTGGTAGAGATTTTTAAGCAGACGCTCTGAGATTGCAAAGCACTCACACGCTGCACTCTCCAACTCCTGGCGGGACATGATCTTAACTTTGCCTCGCCTGTACTCCAGAATGCCTCGACGCTGCAGAGCTCCGGCCGTCGCCACCACCGTCGTTCTCTGGCTGCCAAGCATTTGTGCCAGAAACTCCTGCGTGAGATGCAGCGTGTCACTTTCAACACGATCCTGCACCATCAGTAGCCAGCGCGCCAGGCGCGGCTGCACTTCATGAAGTCTATTGCAGGCGACAAGTTGGCTCATGCCCATGCTTTGCTGCTGAACGAACTCGAGGATTCGCATCCGGATCTCCTCGTTCGCCATGAACAAGGCACGCAGCGCAGCACAGGGTACCCGGTAGGCCGTCCCGGTCATCTGGATAAAACACCGCGAGGGTGTCTGGTTTGGCCCCAGCAGATCCACCGCCCCGACTAGCCCTTCGCGTCCAATCAGCGCCACTTCGGTCGTCCGTCCCTCAGCCAGCTCGATCACAACACTGGCGATTCCGGAGGTGATAAAGTACGCATACTCCAGCTGTACTCCCGGCTCAATCAGGCTTTCGCGCAGCGGCAAGGAGACGGGTTTAGCAATGGCAAGAATTTGATTTCGACAGCTGGAGGAAAGGGAATCAAGCAGCAGATTAGTTGGCGAGTCAGACATCGAAAGTCTCCAGGACGAAGGGTCGCAAGAGACGAAGGAGTAAGGACGGATTCTCACGTCCAGACATCTAAACCTTGCATTTTCAACTTTAGAGAGGATCTACGGGTAAGTCTGTCATGATGCCGACATACAAAATCAGGCAGACAACTCTTGGTTCTTAACCGTCGGTGACTTACTTCGGACTATTCATCCACAGGAGGTCTCCAGGCTTTGGGGTAGACTTCTCGCGTCGAACGAATCTCCTGAAAACGCTTACTGAGGTTCTGCATGCACTTGGCCCGCACCGCCGCGGCCCTTGAGACGACCCACTCAGTACGCCTCAATCGCCTGGTCGTTGAAAGCACCCTTACCGCCGCGCTTGGCGGCCTCCTCTTCGGCTTCGATACCGCGGTCGTCGCCGGCGTCACCTCCGCGCTCACTGCCCGCTTTCATCTCACGCCCACCTCGCTCGGCTTCACCGTCGCCATCGCGCTTTGGGGAACCCTGCTCGGCGCGGCCACCGGGGGTTGGGTCGGCGATCGCTTCGGCCGCCGCTTCAGCCTGCGCGTGCTCGCCATCCTCTTCGCCGCCTCCGCCCTCGGCTGCGCGTTCTCCTGGGACTGGGCCTCCTTCGTCGTCTTCCGCTTCGTCGCCGGCATCGCCATCGGTGCCTCCTCCGTCGTCGGCCCCATGTACATTGCGGAGATCGCCCCCGCCCAGTGGCGCGGACGCATGGTCGGCGCCTTCCAACTCAACATCGTCTTCGGCATCCTCGTCGCCTACTTCTCGAACTATGCCATCGGTACCTTCAATCTCGGCCTCACCGAGTGGCGCTGGAAGGTCGGCGTCGCCGCCATTCCCGCCCTGCTCTTCTTCCTGATGCTCTTCCGCATTCCGCGCAGCCCGCGCTGGCTGGTCAAGCAAGGCTTGCTCGCCGAGGCCCGTGATGTCCTCCAGAGAATCGCCGGAGGCGCCGCAGCCGCAGAGATGGCCGAGATCGAAGCCTCGCTCGCCCACGATCGCGCCGCCGGCACCCAGCCCCTCTTCTCCCGCCGCTATCGCAAACCCGTCACCCTGGCCATTACCCTCGCCCTCTTCAACCAGTTCTCCGGCATCAATCCGCTGCTCTACTACCTCAACGACATCTTCGCCCAGGCCGGCTTCAGCAAGCTCTCCGGAGACCTCCAGGCCATGGCCATCGGCGCCACCAACCTCATCTTCACCTTGGTCGCCATGTCCATCATCGATAAAGTCGGGCGCAAGCGGCTGCTGCTCATCGGCGCGGTCGGCACCTTCCTCTGTCTCACCCTGGTCGCGCTCATCTTCATCACGCGCCGGCACTCGGACCTCATCCTCATTCCGCTCATCGGCTTCGTCGCTTTCTTTGCCGTCTCGCAGGGCTCGGTCATCTGGGTCTACATCAGTGAGATCTTCCCCAATGCGGTCCGCGGCAAGGGCCAAAGCCTCGGCAGTTCTACCCACTGGGTCGCCGACGCCACGCTCACCAGCCTCTTCCCCATCGTGCTCGTGCACTCTGTCGCGCTTCCGTTTGCGTTCTTCGCGTCCATGATGGTCCTGCAGTTCTTCGTCGTCCTCAAGTTCTTCCCGGAGACCAAGGGCTTCACCCTCGAAGAACTGCAGCGCCAACTCGAGACCCGCTAAGCGATCCCGCCTGGAACGCAGTGAGTCTGCGGTACGCAGCTTACCGAGCGAGTCGTCATTCTGCCGCAGCCAGAATCCCCGTATTCTTTACAGTCCCGCAAAGCACCAGAGGATATGCCTTAGGCCTCGCCCGCTCGCCTCCTGTCAACCCCTATAAGCTTCATCGCGGCAGCTAACTGCTTGATCTGCAGCTACTTAGAAGCAAAGAAAAATTGGCATAACTCCCTCCCCAGCGCTCCTATAATAGATACAGAACAGAAATCACTCCGCTTGGCTG
Source organism: uncultured Acidobacteriaceae bacterium (assembly GCA_964252655.1). Lineage (GTDB taxonomy): Bacteria > Acidobacteriota > Terriglobia > Terriglobales > Acidobacteriaceae > Edaphobacter. The sequence goes on along the minus strand of CAXUNR010000009.1, from coordinate 59,527 downwards.
TGCTTCTCGCAGCAAATCTGCATTCGTCTTCGCTGTTCCCGATTCCACAGCATCGCGCACAAATGCTAAGTTCCTCAGAATCAGGACTTTGCCCGTAACCCGTTAGATAGACGACTTTACCTTCGCTCACCCAGCTATCTAAAACAAAACAAGGACTTTCGTCCAAATACCCCCGGGGGTACCCCCCTATCTTCAACCGACCCGCAGTCGGCCCCGATGAACCATCGCGTCAGTAGAAACGGGAGTCATCTCACAGAGACCGTTCGCGTAATCTTGGAGCGAGGGGTGTTCACTTGCCTGTGACACAGACGGCAAAGTCCGCGGGCAGCCCGCGCAAGAGCTCTTCCAGCAGCGCATGGCGAGGCTGGGCAATCGCGTTTGCGCTGCTTCTGATTCTGCTCGGCATCGCCGGAGAGGTGCTCGCGCGCCGCGTTGGACCAATCCTTCGGCAGCGCCTGATTGCAGCCCTGAGCACCCGCTTTCACAGCCACGTGGAGCTTGACTCGCTTGAGGTGTCCCTCCTGCATGGGCTCGAAGTCTCCGGAGCAGGGCTGCGCATCGGAGCACCGCTCGCCTCCACGGAAGTGGCAGCCAACGCCCCGCAGCCGCTGGTGACCGTAGCTCACTTCAGCTTCCACACCGGCCTGCGCAGCCTGTTTGAGCGGCCCTTGCGAATCGGCACGGTGCACGTGTCGGGCCTCGACATTCGCATCCCGCCGCACGGCCTGCATACCGAGCCGGGAGACGATGCCCAGCGCCGCCGCGCCGCCCAGACGCAGGTCGTGGTCGACCGCTTCTCCATCCGCGACTCTCGCCTGGTGCTTGAAACCAGCGATTCAGCCAAGACGCCCAAGACCTTCAACCTCGACAGCATCGACCTCGAAGGCGTCGCGCAGGACACTCCCGTGCGCTTCGATGCCACCCTGGTCAACGCTCTTCCGCGCGGAGACGTACACGTCGCCGGTAGCTTCGGCCCATGGGTCTCGGCGAGCCCCGGAGCCACGCCGCTCGACGGCCGCTACACCTTCGAGCACGCCGATCTCAGCACGATCCACGGACTGAGCGGCACGCTTAGCTCCAAGGGGGACTTTAGCGGGCAGCTGCGCCGGCTGGACGTCCGCGGAACCACCGAGACGCCGGACTTCGCACTCGAAAGTGCGCGCCAGCCCATGGCTCTGCGCACCACCTTTCATGCCATCGTCGATGGCACCACAGGCGATACGCTGCTCCAGCCGGTCCAGGGCAAGCTCCGCAACTCCGCCTTCACCTGCCGGGGATCAATCGTCAACGAAAAAGGCAAAGGCCACGTGATCGATCTCACCGTCGAGGTGCCGAACGGATTCGTCCAGGATTTCCTGGCGCTTGCAGTCAAGACGCGGCCCGTGCTGCTCTCCGCGCAGATGACCACGTCCGCACAACTGCATCTTCGCCCCGGGCATGAGAGCGTGATCGAGCGCCTGGCGCTCCATGCGCACTTCTCGCTGCGGCAGATCCATCTCGCCAACGCAGCCTTTCAGGAGAAGGTCGACCAGCTTAGCCTGCGTGCGCAAGGGCTGCCCGCGCAGGCCGCCGAGGCTGCCGCGCATCCCGGGCCCGCGTTGGTGAGCTCCGCAATGAACGGTCAATTTGCGCTGAGCAACGGCCGCATGAACTTCGACTCGCTCAACTACACGGTTCCCGGCGCGCAGATCCAGATGCAGGGCGTGTACTCGCTCGACGGCGAGCAGTTCGACTTCCACGGCAAAGTCCGCACCCAGGCGCAGGCGTCCGGCATGGTGCAGAGCTGGTGGAAGCAGCTTCTGCTGCACGCGGTCGACCAGTACCTGAGCAGAAACGGTGCTGGGGTCGAGATTCCCTTTACCATCCACGGCACGCGCTCCGTGCCCCAGTTTGGCCTGGACTTCGACCAGTTCCTGCGCGACCGCCAGCCCGCCGGCACGGGAACGACCGCTGCGCCGAGCCGTAGGTAGCTTGCGGACGATGGAGACTTCTCTGCTCCGTTGCCTTGTGCTTCTTCTGTCCCTGGCGATGGTCTCTGCGAGCGGCTTTGCGCAGACGCTTGCGCGGCCGGGCTGGCAAGGCTCTGGATGGACGGTCGAGCGCTGGTGGGAGTCGGCCATCCTTTATCGGCTCAACCCGCTCACCTTCCAGCATCCCAAAGGCCTGGGAGCAGTCGTCCAGCGGCTCGACTACCTACAATCGCTCGGTGTGGACGCGCTTGTACTCTCGCCCTTTCCGCTTGAAGCCGCCGGTGCGCGCGGCCCCAGCGCATCGGCAGCAACTGCGCCCTTCGACGCGGCCTACGGAACCGAAGACGACTTGGCGCTGCTGGTCAAGGAGGCCAGCCGCCGTCACATGCGGGTGCTGGTCGACCTGCCGTTCAACAGCACACTGTCAGACGACGAGACCGCCGACGCCGCGCGTTTCTGGCTCAGCCGCGGCGTTGCCGGCCTGAGCCTCACCGACGCCAGCCTCAGCCCCACCGAAATAGCACCGCGCAACCGAGCCCTCACGGCTGCCCAGACCGCGAGCCGCCTTGCCATGCTCGGCCGTCTCTGTGCAAGCTACCCTGGCCAGCGCATCCTCTTCTGGGACCTGCCGGAGTCTGCGAGCACCAGCAGCCTCTCAGCCGCGTCTCCCGGCCATATCCTCAGGCGAACGGCGCATCGGCAAACCGCGACCGCGCCGAGGGTCGCGGCTGCAGGAGCTTCCCTTGCCAAGGCGCCGCAACTGGTCCTTGATGGACGCCTGCTGCAACAGAACCGCTGGCAGGCCGCGGAGCTGCGCGCCCTGCTCCAGGCTTCGCCGCATCCGGTGTTTCCGCTGGCCACGCCTGTACTGGCGTCCGATCAGGAAGGCCGTCCGCGCAGCGTTGACCGGTTCAGCGATGACACGCACCCGGTCGAGATTGCCAGACAAACCGCCGCGCTGCTGCTCCTCGGCCAGCCTGTCCCGGAGCTGTACGCCGGGCAGGAGATCGGGAGGCAAACCGCCTCCTCGCCTCCCGCGGCTGCCTCCGGCGAGCCCTCGCCGGAGGCGTCGAGTGCCCAGGCCGCGCTCGAGGAAGAGGACGAGCACTCGCTGCTGAACTGGTACCGGCGGCTAAGCAACGTGCGCCACGCCGAGCTTGCCGTGCGCGCCGGCTCGCTGGACGTTTTAGCTCTGGACCATCTAGCTCATCCGGACCTCGTCGCCTGGATCCGGAGTCCGCGTCCGGGAGCGATCGGCGCTGCTCCCGTCCTCATTCTGTGCAATCTGTCAGCCCGCGCCGTAACGGTTTCGTTGACGGCGGAGCTCCGCGCGCGCGGCATTGCCGTAGGAACCGGCTTGTTGCGCACCCTCGCGTCCTCCGCGCCTGCTGCGGACCTGAGCCGGCCGGTGCCACTCAGCGGCATCGCCCTTGCCGCCTACGGCGTGTACGTGGGCGAGCTTCGGCTTCAACCCGGGCTTGAGTCCGTTCCCGTTCCCGCCAGGCATCGCCCGGGCCATTCGTCCAGACTTTCGACCAGTGGCCGGTAGGCGGCATAGACTCCGTCGAAGACCGCGTCCCAGCTGCACGTGGCTGCATAGGCCGCGGCGGCCTTGCGCATGCCAGCCAGGCGCGCCGGATCGTGCAGCAGTGCGCCGATGGCTTCGGTGAAGTCGTGGTCGACTGCGAGGACGCCCGTTCCAGGGTCTCCGCGGGTGCCTTCCCGCACGATCGAGCGTGGGCCGCCGTCCGGCGTCACCACCGCGGGCACTCCGCTGGCCAGGGCCTCGAGCACGACGTTGCCGAACGTATCCGTGTGCGATGGAAAGACGAAGACGTCCATGCGCGCATAGGCTCGAGCCAGCTCCGCGCCGCGCAGCACCCCGGCGAACTCCGCCGTGGGCATCGCGCGTCGCAGCTTCTCCTGCTCCGCGCCATGGCCCACGATTAGAAAACGCACGCGGTGCCCCGCCGCTTGCAGGGCTTGCTCCAGCGGCGGCAGCAGCGCAACGTTCTTCTCGACCGAGAGCCGGCCCACATAGCCCAGAACGTGCGTGGTCTCCGCCGAGTCCTTGGCTGCGTCGCGGTGCCTCGGCGAGAACACGGTCGTATCTACCCCACGCTGCATCAGGTGGCAGGGACGGCCGGTGCGTTTTGCCAGCATGTCGCAAAGCTCCAGATTCGGAGCAAACAGAACCCCTGCCTGCGCGTAGAAGTGCAGGATCGCCGCCAGCGAGCCACCCTCCACGCCTTGCGCGGCCGCCTGCCCCCACGCGCCGGCCATCCGAGTCGTGAACCGGGTCAGGCGCCGTGCCGCGTATTCGTGGACATTGGTGTGCCACGAGGCGGCTAAAGGAAGGTTCAGCTTCCAGGCGAAGTAGGCGGCGAACATGCCGAGTTCGCTCGGCCCCGTCATGTGCAGCAGGTCCGGCTCAAACCGATGAAGCTCGTCCTCGATCGCGTCTGCATGCCGCCAGAAGAGCGGGTCAAAGGAGAGGTCCTTCTCCACGCCCACCGCCAGTGCGGAGCGCGGCAATTCAAGCGAGCGCAGGTTTCCGTGCTGCTCGACCGGCTTGGCCCGGGTACCGGCCCGCACGCACAGGAAGGGAAGCTCATGGCGCTGTGCATAGGCGGCGAAGTTGCGACTGGTGTGCGCAACTCCGTTAATTTCGTGAAAAGAATCGGGGAAATAGGCGACCCGCAACGGACGCATGCGACTACTTTACGCCAGCTGCGTGAGGATGCCTGCCTGGTGCAAGCGGCAGCACCGGAAGAGAACCCAACCGTTCGGAACCATAGCTCTTTCGCTGCGTGTCTCTCTCACGAGAGTTGTATTTTCACATCGCTCGTGAGGGGCGTAGCTTGAAAACACTGATGACTGCTCCCCACCCAGCCTCGCTCATGCTGCATCCGGAGATGGAGTCCGCACGGTTGCTTGCGCTCGACAAGCTCTTCCTTTTGGACACCCCGGAGGAGGACGCCTTCGACGAATTGGTCATGCTGGCGGCCGAGATCTGCGGAACCTCAATTAGCGCGTTCAGCCTGATTGCCAGCGACCGCCAGTGGATCAAGGCGGCCTTCGGCACCCCGGTGCGGGAGATCCCCGGAAACCTGTCCTTCTGCCGGCACACGATCGCGCAAGACGATCTGGTGGTTGTGGAAGATATGTCCAAGGACGCTCGTTACCGCGACAATGCCCTGGTGACGTCCCAGCCCAACATTCGCTTCTACGCCAGCATGCCGCTGGGTGGCTGGAGTGGCGCGCACTTAGGAACACTCTGTGTACTGGATACAGAGCCACGCCAGCTCAGAGCGTCACAGTGCCAAGCCTTGAAGGTCTTGACGCACCAAGTGCAGACGCAAATCGAGATACGGACACAGCAACGGCGGCTGATGGAGGCCCTCAACGAGCGGGATAAGGTCGTTACGGATCTGCGCTCAAGCGAAGACCGTTTCCGCACCTTTATGGATTACGCTCCCTTTCTTGGATTCATCAAGGATGACAAAGGGCGGTTCGTCTTTTACAACGACCGGACGGCGCGTGAGTTTGGCGTCAACAGGACCGAGTGGATGGGCAAATGTGTGCACGACCTCTTTCCGACGGAGCTGGCCGATGAGTATCGCGCCAACGACCTGGAAGCCATCTCCTCCGGCTGTCTGGTGGCGCGGGTAGAACAGATCATCGATTCCGAAGGCCGCCTGATGCAATGGAAATCCCATAAGTTTTCCTGGCTGAATGCCGAGGGTAAGCCGATGCTCGGCTGCATCTCGGTAGATTTGACCAGCGAGATGAAGCAGAAGCAAGCACTTGAAGTGCTTTGTGTTGAGCTCGAGCGGCTGGCGGCGACGGACGCGCTGACCGGGCTTGCCAACCGGAGGGTTTTGGACGACCGGGTGAAGCGGGAGTTCCAATCCGCACGGCGATACCACACGGCACTCTCCGTGGTGCTGTTGGACATCGACAACTTCAAAAAACGTAACGATCAGTTCGGGCATGCGGTCGGAGACCAGGTGTTGGAGCGCATGGGCTCGCTGATCCGGAGCTGCGCGCGCGAGACCGACCTGGCTGCACGGTACGGGGGTGAGGAATTTGTGATTTTGTTGCCCAATACCGACGGTGACGGAGCCGTGCAGTTCGCCGAACGCCTGAAGGAAGCAATCGATGGCACATCCTGGCCCGGAGGTCCGGTGACTGCCAGTATGGGCACTGCGTCGCTTGACTCGTGGACTGCCAGCGGCGAGCGCCTCGTGGCATTGGCAGACGATGCCATGTACGAGGTGAAATGTACAGGCAAGAACAGGATTATGTCGCATCAGGAGCTGATGGAACACACCCGGGAGAAGATGAGCACTGCGCCGGTTCTGCTGCTGGCGGAGCCGCATGGACAGGGTCATGTGCCGGCAGAAGCGTAAGCAACGTGTCGAGCCGGAAGGGAGAAGTGAGGATTAGGGTCTGGTCTTGTTGAGGTCAGGACCGAAAAGCACTTGCAGCGGCGCGGCCGGTCCGTTCGTTGTTGAGCCGGGATCATCGTCTAGATGCGTGGGTGTCTCCAGATGAGCCGACAAGCCGGCCTGGAGCAGGGCGAACGCCTCCTCCGGCGTGTCCGCGAACTGGAAGAGCTTGAGATCCCGCTGGGCGATTGCTCCGCGCGCGATCAGCGCCTCCAGGTTGAGCACCGACTTCCAGTACTCCGAGCCGTAGATAACGACTGTGAGCGGCTTAGCGAACTTGCCTGTTTGCACGAGGGTGAGGATTTCGAACATTTCGTCGATGGTGCCGAAGCCTCCTGGAAAGACGACCAGTGCCTTGGCCAGGTAGGCGAACCAGAACTTGCGCATGAAGAAGTAGCTGAACTCGAAGTTGAGCTCCGGCGTGACGAAGCGATTGGGAAACTGCTCGAAGGGCAACTTGATGTTGAGTCCGATGGAGCGCGCGCCTGCCTCGTAGGCTCCGCGATTTGCGGCTTCCATGATGCCGGGACCGCCGCCGGAGGTGATGACGAAGCGGTGAAGCGGGCCGGAGAGATCTTTGGCCCAGGTAGAGACCATGTGGGCCAGAGTACGAGCATCTTCATAGAAGCGGGACATCTCGACGGCCGTCTGGGCGAGGGAGAGCTTGAGGTCAGTGGATTTGCCGGCCGCCTGCTCATCGGGAGAGGCGGGCTGCTCCTGCAGGGGCGCGGGTATGGCGGAGTAGGAGTTTTCCAGAAGTTCGAGTTGGGCATGGCTGACGTCGCGGGCGCGAAAACGTGCCGATCCGAAGAAGACGACGGTGTCGGCGATGCGCTCGTGCCGGAAGCGCCCGAGCGGCTCCTGGTATTCGGCCAGAATGCGGAAGATTCGTCCGTCCGGCGACTCGAGGAACTCGGTGTTTTCATAGGCCAAGGGAGCGCGCGGCAACGGTTTGGGTGTGTCGGTCATGTCAGGAATGGAAGGATCTGCGATTCGGTCAGGAGCGGCGTTCACGGTAGTGGATAGCTTCGGAGATGCCGATCCAGATATCCAGCAGCCCGCAGCCGGAGATGATGCCGCGCGCGGGTCCGGTCCGAAGCACGGCCCAGAGGCGTGGATACGCAAGCAGCAGCGGGTTGTGGTCCCAGACCGCGGACCACCAGGGGAGGACGGCGACCAACGCGCCTAGATAGACACAAAACAGCACAAGAATGAAGAGCGAACCGCGCTGCAGCCAGACGGAAGCCGGTTGCAGACCTTCCTGTTCAGCAGTCGCAGGTTCTGCGGGCGGCGGGCCGGATACGGGTTGGCCGGGAGTGAGGGGCTGAACAGGCATCCGGGGTAGAGCGCTCTCCAATATTGAAGGTAGCAGAAGGGTGGGCTGCGGGGTGGAAACGACGCACTCGCATTGCTGAGAAGATGGACGCGCAGATGCGAAAATAGAGGCGATGCTACAACTCTCAGGCGCGGGCAAACGATTTGGCATGAAACTCCTCTTCGAAGAGGTGAACTGGCTGATCACGCCGAATGAGCGGACCGGGCTGGTCGGCGGCAATGGCACGGGCAAAAGCACGCTGCTAAAGGTGCTGGCGGGGATGGAGTCTCTGGACTACGGGACCATCTCGAAGAACAAGGGGACGACGCTCGGGTATCTTCCACAGGACGGGCTGGCGATGCGCGGCAAAACGGTCTTCGAGGAGTGCCTGAGCGTCTTCGACGAGCTGCGCGGCATGGAGACCGAGGCCGAGGAGCTGACCGGCATTCTCAGCGACCAGAAGCCTGGGTCGCCCAAGTACGAGGAGGCGGCCGACCGCTACTCGTACATCATGGACGTGCTGCAGACCCATGACATCTATACGTTGGACTCGCAGGTGGGCACGGTGCTGGGCGGGCTGGGCTTTGCGAAGGAAGACTGGGAGCGGCGGACGGAGGAGTTTTCGGGCGGCTGGCAGATGCGCATCGCGCTGGCCAAGCTGCTGCTCGAGAAGCCGTCGCTGCTGCTGCTCGATGAGCCGACCAACCACCTGGATCTCGAGACGCGGAATTGGCTTGAGGACTATCTGCGCAACTACGAGAATGCGTTCGTGCTGATCTCGCATGACCGCTACTTCCTCGATGTGACGGTGGGCAAGATCTGCGAGGTGTGGAACAAGCGGATGCACATGTACACCGGCGGCTATGAGAAATACGTCACCCAGAAGGAAGAGCGCAAGACGCAGCTGATGAGCGCGTACAAGAACCAGCGCGAGCGGATCGTCGATCTAGAGGCGTTCATCAATCGCTTCCGGGCGCAGGCGACCAAGGCCAAGCAGGTGCAGTCGCGGATCAAGGAGCTCGAGAAGATTGAGCGGATCGTGGTGCCGGAGGAAGAGGCGACCATCAGCTTTACGATTCCGCAGCCGCCGGCGAGCGGACGAACTGTGATCGAAGTGACCCACCTGTCGAAGGAGTATCCGACTCCGGACGGCGGCATCAAGAAGATTTTGACCGATGTTACCTTTCAGATAGATCGCGGCGACCGGATTGCTCTAGTGGGGGCGAACGGAGCGGGGAAATCCACGCTGATTCGGATGCTGAGCGGTCAGGAAGAGCCGACAACGGGGGTGATCAAGTTAGGCCACAACGTGCTGGCGGATTACTTCGCGCAGGATCAGTACAAGGTGCTCGACGGCAATGCGAAGATGCTCGACGACATTGCGGGGACAGCGACGAAGGTGCCGGTGGTCGAGCTGCGGAGCCTGCTGGGCTGCTTCATGTTTTCGGGCGACGATGTCTTTAAGCAGCTTGGCGTGCTGAGCGGTGGGGAGCGCAACCGGTATGCGATGGCAAAGATGCTAGTGAGTCCGGCCAACATGCTGCTGCTCGACGAGCCGACCAACCACCTGGATCTGCGCGCCAAGGATGTGCTGCTGGATGCGATCCGGAACTTCTCGGGGACGGTGCTGTTTGTCTCGCACGACCGCTACTTCATTGATGGGCTGGCGACACGGGTCTTCGAGGTTGAGGACCGGCGGGTACATGTCTATCCTGGAAACTATGAGGATTACTTGTGGAGAAAACAGGGCGGGCCGGAGAAGGTGACAGCGGCGATGACGAGTTCTGTCAGCGCGCAGGTTGGAGCGACGCAGGCTGCTCCCCCAAGCGTGGTAGAGACAAAGAAGTCCGCGGCGAAGAAGCTTAACCCAATCAAGTTAAAGCTGCTGGAAGATGAGGTGAGCGCGGCGGAAGAGGCGATTCCAGAGATGGAACAGCGGCTTGCATCCGCGGAGGCGAAGCTGGGAGTTTTTAGCTCGGCAGAGGAGTCGCAGAAGGCATCTGTGGAGGTGGAGCGATTGCGGTACGAGCACGAGCAGTTGCTGGCTCGCTGGGAAGCTTTGGGCCTGCAGCTCGAGGATCAGCGCGATTAGGTCTGATATGGGAACGAAACTTAGGACTCCCTGGCGAGATGAGTGCTTTGCAGCTTTGCGTGGCGCTCGATCGTCCATACGGCTTGGGGAGGTTTTGCGCGGCGCGGGAACGATCAGCAGAATAGTTTTGCTGCTCTGTGGAACGGCGTACACCATTGCGTACGCACAAACGAGCCCCGGTATGGTAGTTCCGGGGCAGGCGACAGAGACGTCCGGTGCGCTCTCGGGATTCGTGGAAGATAAAGATGGAGCCGGCATTCCGGGAGCACGCATCGTTTTCACCGGCGCGGATAGCTCCATGCATACCGTGACCGCGGCCGGGGACGGGGGATTTCAGCTGGACCGTGTTCCGGCCGGAGCCTTCCAGCTTACGGTGAGCGCCGTAGGGTTCGCTCCGGGGAAGGCGATCGGTACATTGCATCAGGACGAACAGCAGGAGTTACCGACGGTAGTGCTGGAGGCGGGAGCGTCCGAGGCGGTAGACGTGAGCATCTCGCGGCAGGAGTTGGCCGCGGCGGAGGTGCAAGCCGAGGAGCACCAACGGCTGGTGGGTGTGATCCCCAATTTTTTCGTGGTGTATGACTGGCACGCGCCGCCGTTGACGTCCCGGCAGAAGTTCGAGCTCTCGTGGAAGACATTGATTGACCCGGTCACGCTTGGGCTGACGGCCGCCGCTGCAGGGCTGCAGCAGGCAACGGGCAGCTTGAGCGGTTACGGTCCGGGAGCGCAGGGTTATGGGAAGCGGCTTGGGGCCGGGCTGGCCAATGAGACCATCGGCACGCTGCTGGGGGGCACAGTCTTCCCGGCGCTGCTGCATCAGGACCCACGCTATTTCTATAAGGGCACAGGCAGCGTTCGTTCACGCTTGTTCTACGCGCTCTCGACAGCGGTCATTGCGAAGGGAGACAACGGAAGGTGGCAGCCGGCATATGCCGGGATCGCCGGGGACCTGACAGAGGGTGCGCTGTCGAATTTGTATTATCCGGCCAACGACCGGAATGGTGTAGGACTGACCTTTGAGAATGGTTTTATCGCGGTTGGCTTGGACGGGGCTCAGAATGTAATCCAGGAGTTTCTACTGAAGCACCTTACCCCGAAGGCACCGATTTATCCTGCGCCATAAGAGGGCGCCGCCTAAATTGATCTGGATCCAACCAGATCCGGGTAAGTTCTTCACCGGCCTTCGCGGAGTCGCGCAGCCAGACGCTCAGGAAGTCCTGCCATCAAAATCCGTCCCTGGCTGGCCACGAGATCGTAGGGAACGCGGTGGAACGTAATCTCGCAAGCCTCGGAGTCGTAGATGGCAAAGGCGGCGCGCCAGTCGTGATCGCGGGGTTGGCCCACTGAACCTGGGTTGATGAGGTGGCGCGTGGCCGGTGGAAGCTTGAGCGTCCACGTGCTGGCTTTGGATTCGCGGCCAGCCTTCGCCGAGTCATACTTGGGATGCAGTTCCTGCCACGCATGGCCTCTTTGCGCGAAGCCACCCTGGATGTGCGTGTGGCCGAAGAAGGTGGTGGGTGTCTCCATCTGCTGGAGCGGCGCCCAGGCATCGCGCAGGCTCAGGATGTACACGTCTTCATCGAGAGGCGAGCCGTGGGCGAGCGTAATGCCCTCTAATTCAGCGACCAACGGCCCTTGCGGTATGTCGCGCAGCCAGTCCAGGTTTTCTTCGGTCAGTTCGGCGCGCGTCCATAAGGCTGCGTTGCGTGCGACGGGATTAAAGGAGTTAGGCGAGGTCAAGCCGCAGCAGACACGGTCATGATTGCCGCGCACCACATGCGTTTGAAGCGGACGCATACGCTCGACGACCTGGTTGGGACTGCCTCCGTAGCCGACGAGGTCGCCTAGATTCCAAACTTCCTGGTACCCATGCTCGAGCGCGCCGGCGGCATCGAGCACCGCGTTCAGGGCTTGGAGGTTGGCGTGAATGTCGGAGACGATCAGAGCTCGCATGGTGCGCTCCGTCATTATCGCAGGGACGGGATCGCGCTGGCCCGGCAGTGCGATCAGCGGAGAGTGGCGAGCGGCTGGGAACGGTCTGTATGCATGGTCGGTGCGCTGGCGAGCAGTTGCCGGGTGTAGGGATGCCGGGGAGTACGGAAGAGCTCGGCGGTTGCGGCTTGTTCGATCAGGCGGCCATGCTGCAGCACGGCGACGCGGTCGGCGATCTGGCTGACCAGAGCTAAGTCATGAGAGATGAAGAGCATAGAGAGTCCATGACTGCGGCGGAGATCGGCGAGCAGCGCCAGGATCTGGGCCTGGACGGTTACGTCAAGCGCGGTGGTCGGCTCGTCGGCGATCAAGAGCTGGGGTCTGTGAACCAGCGCCATGGCGATCAGGATACGTTGACGTTGCCCTCCGGAGAACTGGTGGGGATAGTCGCGCAGGCGGGCTTCGGCGTCCGGCAGGGCGACGTCGTGCATGGCGGTGAGAACACGCTGCCGCACGTCGGCGCGGGAGAGCTTGGGCGCGTGGGCGCGGAGGGCTTCGGCGATCTGCTCGCCAACGCGCATGACGGGGTTGAGCGCAGTCATGGGCTCCTGGAAGATCATGGCGAGCGCGTTGCCGCGGAGGCGGCGCATGCCGGCTTCGGGCAGGCTGTCCAGGCGCTGGCCGGCGAAGGTAATCGCGCCGGTGACGCGGGCACTCGGGGGAAGCAGGCGGAGCAAGGCAAGCGAAGTAGCGGATTTGCCGGAGCCGGACTCGCCAACCAGACCGAGGGTTTCGCCCGGGGCGATGTTGAAGGAGAGATCCGTAACGACGGTGCGCTGCCCAAAGGCGATGGTGAGGTGGTCGACTTGAAGCAGAACAGAGGGCATGAGAAGAGTCTAGGGTTGCGTGCGGTCTCGAGGTATCAGCCGAGTTCTAAATTGTTGCGGATTTGTGCACAAATCTGCTTGAGGGGGCTCATGGTATGGCTCCTCCTGCCGATAAGGTCTAGGTAGCTGGTGAACCGTGGAACTCGTACAGGTGGGTTGCGCGTCTAATGAAGTCATGGTGCGGCGCGGAATTTTAGTTTGGACAGGATGTGCTTTGTTGAGCGGTGCCGGGCTGAGGACGGCGCGGGCCCAGATGCATGCAGTGAAGAAGCCGGAGACCGTCGTGCGCGCGATTGCGGTTTATGAATGGACCGGGGATCCTGCCAAACCGACGGCCAGCCGCGTGGTTCCGGTGTCTGTGTTTATCGATGGTCACCTTGAAGACGGGGGCGTCTATTTGGCGCGGCCGATACCGTTTGAGCTGGACACCGGAACGGTCTTTGAGGTTGAGAAAGCAGGGCAGCCGGAGGGAACGCTGGATTTGTCCTATACGCGTCACTATCTATCAAACGGTGTGGCGGCGTTTGACGATGGGTGGCTCGGCTATGGGCCATTCAAACCGCTGTCAAAGCCGGCGCTGGTCGCAGCCAAGAAAGGCGGTCCTCTGCCGCAGGTGGTCACGAGCGGAGGGTCTGGACCGCACTTTAGCAGCGGCGGAGCGGCAGCCGGAGGAACCTCCACGGACAAAGGCGCGAGCCAGCCTGTCGACCGAAGTGGAGCCGTAGGAGCAGGAACAACGGTTTCGGCAGACAAGGACCCGGACGTGCCGACGATGCGAAGAAGGAACACGGATGCGAATGGCAGTGCGGATACCGCAGGCAAGGACACAGACTCCGCGAAGGATGTAGACCGGCCTACGCTGAAGCGACGTACGCCAGAGGAGCAGAAGGCGACGCAAAAGAAGAGGGAGTTAGCGTCGGTATCGGGCGCGACGTCCTTGAATGATGATCCTGACCGGCCAAATCTACATCGAGGAAAGCCGGCCTCGCGGCTGGACGAAGAGGATCTGCCGCCGCTGAAAGGGATTCCTGCCAACTTGCAGCAGGCCGTGGCGGTCTCCGATGCGAAGGATCGCCCGGAGCATCCGTTTGACCGCCCGTGGGAGAGCGACGAAGAGCGGACGCAGGTGACGGCGAGCCTGGAGGAGATGGCGCGGGCGCAGCTGGCGAAATACGATTTGCCGGCGACTCCCGCCGCTGTCGTGACTCCTTCCGTACCGTCGGCACCCAAGCCTAAAGCCCCCGTGCGGACAAGCTCCGCGACGGCGGCAGCCGCGCGAGCTAGACAGAGAAAAACCGCGGCAGCTGCGGTGCCTGTGCCCATCGTGCTGAAGGACGTGTCCGTGAGGGCGTACACGCTCAGCTATGGCGGAGCAGCGACCTACGTATACACAGCGATCTCGCCGGGAGTCGGAGTAGACCGCTACGTTTCAGTCGTGGCTCAGCGCGAGCCTGTCGGAACCCTCAAATTGGCGCTGACCAGTGTGACGGATGCCAAGCATCTGGATCGCACGCCCTGGATGCGGTTGGTTGATGCAGTGGATGCTGAAGCATCGAACCGTGCATCGCTGCTCTTTGAGTTGCGGGCACAAAGCTCGCGGCAATTTGCACTTTACCGAGTAATTGGGGCAGCAGCGGAGCAAACGTTTGTTACCGGCATTCCTGAATAGATGTGAAAGGCTGATCTAGAACGACTGGGTCCTCAGCCAGGAGCGGAAGCTTTCGCCAAGCGCCGGGTGTTTGACGCCGAGCTCAACCGTGGCACGCAGGAAGCCCTGTTTGTCGCCTGCATCGTGGCGCTTTCCTACATAGCTGTAGCCATACACCTTTTCGAATTGGAGCAGAGCTTTAATAGCGTCCGTGAGCTGCAATTCTCCGCCGGCTCCTGGAACAATTCCTTCAATCATCTCGAAGATGCGAGGCGTGAGGATGTAGCGGCCGATGATGGCGTTCTGAGAGGGTTGAGTTCCGGGCTTAGGCTTCTCAACCATGTTCTTGACATCGAGCAGGCGGGGGTTTTTGGGATCGGCAGTGCAGTCGAGGCAGCCGTAGGCGGAGATCGCGTCGCCCTCGACGACCTCAGAGCCAAGAATAGACGCCTGAACCTCGGCAAAGGCGTCAACCATCTGCTTCATGCAGGGAACTTCGGCATCGACGATGTCGTCAGGAAGAAGGACGGCGAAGGGTTCATTGCCGACGATTTCCTTCGCCATAAGGACGGCGTGGCCCAGGCCAAGCGGCTCGGGTTGACGAGTGACGACGACTTTGGCGAGCTTCGAGACTGACCGGGCGATCTCGAGCAGCGCAGTCTTATTTTTGGCGGCGAGAGAGGCTTCGAGCTCGGGGTTAGCGTCAAAATGATCTTCCATGCTGGTCTTGCCACGGGAGGAGATGAGGACGATCTCGGTGCAGCCGGCAGCAACCGCCTCTTCCACTCCGTATTGAATCAGAGGCTTATCCACCAGGCA
Organism: uncultured Acidobacteriaceae bacterium; assembly: GCA_964252655.1. Taxonomy (GTDB): domain Bacteria; phylum Acidobacteriota; class Terriglobia; order Terriglobales; family Acidobacteriaceae; genus Edaphobacter. The sequence goes on along the minus strand of CAXUNR010000009.1, from coordinate 44,413 downwards.
GAGCATCTCTTTGGGCGTGGCTTTTGTTGCGGGGAGGAAGCGTGTACCCATGCCGGCGGCTGGGAAGACTGCTTTGCGAATCTTCTGAGGAATCATGAGCAGAGATCAATCCAAACGAAAAATTGAGCAACGTGCCCATGGTAACAAAGACAATGCTCAAAGGCCGCACAGACGGGGTAAGGTCGAATGGCTCTTCTAGGGGATGGCGACGGGGGCAGAGAGCGGTTTCTCGCAAGAGGGGCGCCGTTGCCTTCCTGCTCGGGCAACGGCTTGACAAGAGCCAGGAGGAGTACCGCCAGCAGGCGAGCAGACAAAGCTGTCCGACATAACGGACGCCATCCCAAACCACAAAGGAAAGCGGCGTGAAGAGGACGGCAAACAGCAGGAGGTGGGACGTGAGTCGGGATAACTCTGTCGGGGGGGACTAGTCTCCTCGAGAACACGCAGGCAGAGCAGAAGGAACGTCGGATAGAGCGACGGCAGTGTGTCGTCGTATAGCGGCGGCTCACCAGCTAAACTGTCGGTTCCCAACCTTCCTGGTAGTCGCGCCCCCATAGCTTCAAGGCTTCTGCGTTGTTGACAATGTGGCCGTTGGAAGGGTCAACCTGGAGTTTGCTGTTGGTACGCCAGGCGATATTCGAAAGCTGGACCATCGTGACCGAGACGTTGGCGATGTCGATCGGCGAATGAAGCTTTTCACCGGTGCGGATGGCAGCAATGAGATTTGCGAAGTGGGCGTCGGTCATTGAGTCGGCCCCGATGGTGTCGGCAGTGGAACTGGATTGGCCGATCTTGTACTCCTCCTTTTTCTGGCCGTTGAGGTCGTAGATCTCGTAGCCGCCGCGGTCGATGAGGACGGTACCCGTCGTGCCGTGAATGGTGGTGCCTCGCTCACGCCCGTACATGGGCATGTTGTTGGCATTGTGGCACTCCCAGCTGATCATGTGATCGGGATACTCGAAGTTGGTCATCATCGTGTCGTAATATTGCCAGTCGTCCTTGAAGGCGTAGCGGCCTGCGGATGCGGTGACCGCCTGAGGATAGTTCAATCCAAGCAGCCAGCGAGCGACATCGACCTCATGCGTGCCGTTGTTGAGCGACTCCCCGGTGCCGTAACGGAAGAGCCAGTGCCAGTTGTAGGGGTGGATATTTTCCTTGTACTCGCTGCGCGGGGCGGGGCCCTGCCAGAGATCCCAGTTCAGCGAAGCGGGTACAGGAATGGTTTTGCTGAAGTTCGTCGGCTGGCGATGATTGGTGTACCAGGTCTTCGCGTAGTAGGCTTTGCCGACGATGCCATCCCGGATCATACCTGCCATTTTGATCGTGTAGTCCGACGAACGCTGCTGGTCACCCACCTGAACGAGTTTGCCGTACTTGCGCTGAGCGGCGATCAAAAGTTCGCCTTCCCGGGGGTTGTGGCTGGACGGTTTTTCACAATAAACGTGCTTGCCGGCTTTAAGGGCAAGAATGGCCATGGGGGTGTGCCAGTGGTCGGGGGTAGCGATCGTAAGGACGTCGACGTCCTTGGAGTCGAGCGCCCGGCGGAAGTCACCTTCGGACTTTGGAGCATACCCAAGCGTTTGGGTGGCCAGCGAACTATAACTGGTCAGGATGGTGGAATCTACGTCGCAAACGTAGCTGATGCAAGCGTTGGACCGGTTGTTTGCGAGGGCGGACAGGTGGGCCTTGGCACGACTGTTAAGACCGCACACGGCGAAGTTGACCCGTTCATTCGCGCCGGCAATCTGGGCGTAAGACTTGGCCGTGAAGGGAGTGACCGCGGCCATGGCGGACCCAGTGGCGGCGAGCGCGAGTTGGGTGTTGAATTTGCGGCGTGAAAGCATACGTCTCCAGGCTGAGCACGAACGTGCGCGTTCAGAGCATACGCCTGGAGAAGACCGGTCGTCGAATGAGAAAGACTCCTTCCTAACAAGGTGCCAGCAGCCGAGGATCGGTATGCCCGGCACGGCTGGGGTCGAGGTCAACGTGCTCAGAGTAAGCCAGCGTTTGTTGCATCGTTGGATAAAGAAGGGCCATAACCTTGCGAGGATCGGCGGTGAGTTCCTGTGGAAAGCCATTGAGAAGAGCTCGCATGAGCTCCACGCCCTGGCCATCGAGTGCGGTGATACGGGTTTCGTCGCGAAGGATTCCACCAAGATTGACCGCCGTCGGCACGACCACTTGTCCCGGGATCTGCTCCGCTTCGCGCACCAGGTGCCAGCGCTTGATGAAGTCGATCAACTCCTGGTCCGGATTGATGCCCATCTCGGCCAGCATCTTGTAGAGATGTCCGGAGAACGACGCGCGGGTGTGCCTTACTGGGCAAGCATCCAGAATGGCGATCTTCCACGGTGAGCTGACCCAGCTTGACCAGAGAAGGTCGAGACCGTAGCCGCTGAGGTTTTCATGGAAGGTTGGAGCGCAGAGCTCGAAAAAAGCTCGGCTGAAGACCGGGCACATCACTTCGACAAAATTGGTATAACGCAGCAGGAAGGAGGTGTTCTCCATGGTGATGCCCCAATTGCCCATGTGGCTGTCGTGGGTCAGGGCAGGCTGAGCGAGTTCGAGGCCATAGCGCTCGCAAAGGAGGAACATACGGTTGAAGGTGTCTACGGACGCGGCCAAATCATCGTCCGCAAGACAGATGTAATCGTAGGAGAGAAAGAGGTCGCGTTTCTGGCTGTAGAGGGAGTGCAAGGCACGCATCTTGGGTCCCTGAATATCGGAGCCAACCGCGCGGATGATCTCGACACCTTCTTGGTCGCTCCAGGTGCACTCATTTCCGTAGGAGTGGACCAGGAGGTCCCAGTGGCGGTCCGCCGAGCCCTCAAGCCAGGTGGGATGCAGGGAGGCATCGCCGGCGCGCACGACAATCAGATACTTGCGCTGTCCGATTGAATGTGACGAAGAATAAGGTGGGGCGCTCTGGTTGTGGATGGAAGCGGTGCCAGGGAAGCCTTGCAAAGCTGCGCGATGCGGGGCTGTCAGTGCTTCAATCGCTCCCTTTTCCTCCATCGTCAGCGTGGCGGCGTGCGGAGTGAGAAGATTGATGCCCTCCTGCCACTGCCCTTGCGCAAGCAGTAGCAGGCCGAGGTTGATCGCGGTCTGGCGGTGCGCGCCGTCGAGCTGATAGGCACGCCGATAGCCCTGTTCGGCTTTCGGGAGATCGCCGGCGCCACACTGCAAAGTGGCCCAATCATTCCAGAGTTCAGCGGTTTCCCCACTGAGCAGCGCCGCCTCGACCTGCTGGATGGCCTCGGAGGTTCGCCCATGGCGGACCATCTCGGCGAGCACGCCGCTTTCGCTGCCCTGCTGATTCTCGAACATGGTGCGTTCAAGCGTGGTCGTATCGCCATGTACTGAAGGCTGCGTGGTGCGGCTTTCCATCTGGTCTCGTCGGCCTCCTGCGCCCCTTCGCCAATCTATTGAACAAGCTTACCGAGCCGCCCAGAACCTTGCTATCCACCTTAGGTGTTAGGTCACTTCGCCAAAGCTAGATCGAGGAACCGTGCTTGCAGCAGCCCTCTCTCTTCGAGCAAACTATGCAAACCGTCGCGCAGATCGATGCGCGGAGTCCAGCCCGGCAAAGGCGTTCCGCTCCAAGGCTGCATGATTTCGCGCTCCCGATAGGATCTTGCTCCCCATGCCACACGCAACGGCTGGCCGGCAACCTGCTCGAGCAGGGCTGCGATCTCCCGCAGCGTCCTCCGCTGTCCTCCGCTGACGGCATAGGTGACCGCCGGGGCACACTCGAGGTCGCGCACCAGCTCCGCAGCTTGCAGATACGCGGTGCAGAGATCGTCGATGTGAAGCAGGTCGAGGACCTGGTCTCCCGGGCTCATTTCGAGGGTGTTCCCGGTTTCCAGGCAGTTCAGCAGAGAAGGCAGCAGCTTGTTTCTTAAGTCTCCGCGACCGTACGTATCGAAGAGCGATAAGGTAACGGATCGCACACCCGCCGCTTCTACGTAATAGGTGAGCACGTCCTCAAAAGCCTGCTTCGTCGCGGCGTAAAGATTGACGGGAGCATAGGTCTCGCCTTCAAAGTGCTGCCAGCAAGTACCTGTGTTGATCAACGAGTGCACGCCCGCAACCCGCATTGCTTCAAGCAATTGGGTCCCAAGCAGTACGTTGGATTGGAGCAGCGGAATTACCTGCTCCGATGTGTGCCGCGCAAGGAAGAGCGAGGCGAGATGGAAGACGACCTGCGGCCGGCTGCGCTCAACTGCGCGGAGCACATCCGCCGTCTCTCCTTGATACAGATGAGTCTGTACTTGTCCTAAGTTCGGGCGCGAACCTGGACGCACAAGCAGATGGACCTCCCAATCGGCGGCGAGCAAAGCTCGGACAAGATTTGACCCAACGAAACCCGTGCCGCCGGTCAGGAGCGCTCTTGGGCGCTCGATGGGAATGGGCTGCTCAGAAGACAAAGGGACTTTCGTACGCGTCAAGCGTGGGCAGTTCGCGATCACGTTGCGAGAGGACGGGATCGGTGATGGGCCAGGCGATTCCAGCGGAATCCCAGCGAATCCCGGCGTCCTGCTGCGGCGCGTAGACCGAAGTGAGCTTGTAGTAGAGGAGAGCTTCATCGCCGGTAACGCAAAAGCCATGCGCTACGCCGGCCGGAAGATAAAGCGCGTTGGACTGCATGCTACTGAGATTGACGGAGAGGTGTTCTCCATAGGTAGGAGATCCTCTGCGCAGATCAACAGCTACGTCAAAGGCGTTTCCACGCAGGCAAAGCACGACCTTGTCATGTTGCATGGGCGGGGTCTGAAAGTGCAGGCCGCGCAGGGTCCAAGGGAGCGAATACGTCGAGTATTCCTCGGCAAAATCGGTGCGCAATCCAAGATCCTGCCAAAGCGGACGATGAAAGACCTTGGCGAAAAAACCGCGGGCGTCACGGGCCACCGTAGGACGCAGTTCGAAGCAGCCGGGAATGGGAGTTTTCACCACGTGTATGCGGGGACGCACCAGAAAATCTTCATCGATCTGGCTGGGCGGAAGAGTGGCAAGTGGCGGAGCATGGTTCCTGCGCGACTGAGACAACTCGGAGTAAGTCATAGCTCTAGAAACCCTAACGCGGCGGACGACGGAACGATGCTGCACGATGGTTGTACGCGCGCTCACGTTCGACGTATGGCCAGAGTCTTCCAGCCTGGTTAGTGTCTACGGGTGGAGCATACAGCTGGCTTCGGGAGAGCCTTAGGAAAGAACGATCCACGTAGCTCCGTCGCGAAGTGGACTCGCTCAGGGATCCTTGGACGCGTGAAGGCGGACTGTGCCGACGGGCAGATTGCGCGCGGGCACACGCTGCAGCAGAACGGTGATTTGCATAACGCGGTGCTCGCCTATCGACGGGCAATCCAGCTTGAGCCGGGATCCTTCCAGGCCTACAACAATCTTGGGACGCTTTTTGCATCCGTCGGGGACTACGAGACCGCGTTGACGTTCTTCAACGCCGCGTTGGCGCTCAACTCGGGATTGGCAGAGATCCACAATAATCTGGGCAACGTACAGCTCGCACGGAAAGACATATCGGCAGCCATCGCAAGCTATCGCGAGGCGATCCACCTTGAGCCAGATGCGGCCATCCATCACAATCATCTGGGAAATGCCCTGCGCCAAGCGGGAGATCTCACGGATGCGGAGCATGCTTTTGAGAGGGCGCTCGCCTTGCATCCCGACTATGCAGAAGCCTCGGTCAATCTAGGTTTTGCACTCGCAGAGCAGGGCAAGTTTGCCTCAGTCGAAGCGCACTACCGGCGCGCGCTCCAGCAGAAGCCGGGTCTTGCTCTCGCCCACGTCAACCTGAGCCAGCACCTGCTGCGCCGCGGTGAACTGACGGAGGGATGGAGGGAGGCGGAGTGGCGCTGGCAATGGCCGCAGTTTCCCTCGCCCGCGCGTAAGTTTTTAGAGCCGCAGTGGCGCGGCGAATCTCTCGGTTGGAAGACCATTCTGCTGCATGCGGAACAAGGCCTGGGCGACACGCTTCAGATGCTTCGCTACGTTCCGTTGCTCGCAGAGCAAGGTGCCCGGATCGTGCTGGAACTACCGCCGGAGCTGCTCTCGCTCTCCACGTGTCTTGCCGGCGTTACGCAAGTGCTGGCTCGCGGTGAGGCGCTCCCGCCCTTTGATTGCCACTGCCCCTTGATGAGCCTTCCGCTCGCCTTTTCAACAACCCTCGCTACGATTCCTTCGCAGACGCCGTACCTGGCGATACCTAGGAAGCAGCGACCAGCGTGGCTTGGACCCGTAGAGCCCAGCAGGCTGCAGGTCGGTCTGGTCTGGGCCGGCAATCCGAAAAACACAGTAGATCCTCGCCGATCTCTTCCTCTGGCTGAGCTTGGCCCCTTGTTCGAAGTGGAGGGAGTGGCGATCTATTCGTTACAGCGCGTCGGCGCGTCGGGCGAGGTCGCTTCGAGCGGCTTGGCATTCACTAGATCACTTCCCGAATCCGGAGATTTTGCCGAGACTGCTTCCGCACTGGAGCACCTCGATCTGGTCATCACGGTAGACACGGCCGTAGCTCACCTTGCAGGCGCGCTCGGCCGCGATGTGTGGATTTTGCTGCCGTATGTCGCGGACTGGCGGTGGCTGCTCGATCGGGAAGACAGCCCTTGGTATCCATCTGCCAGGTTGTTCCGGCAATCGGAGCCGAACCGTTGGAGCTCCGTCGTTCAAACGTTAGCGGACTGCTTGTCGAAGTTGGTTGCTCAACACGATGCTGCTGCAGCCGCGGGCTCCGCCGGCGCGGTCCTCTGGACTGTAGAGTGAGCGTGCTCATTGCAGGTGATCGCGAGCGGCGGCAGACAGACATAGGCGTTGATGCGTGGGTACAGTTCATTCATCATGCTGTCGATCCCGGTGTTCGGCAGGAGGCGGTTCAGAATCGGATAGAACGCGTCCATCGGGCGAAGCGGAAGGCAGTGCCTCAGCAGCTTGGTGGCACCGCGCGGCGAAACCGACTGGCAGAGCGTACCGAAAGAACGCTGCAAACGATAGGTCGTGGGACTTATCGACAGCTTCTGAAAGGCAACGGTGTTCGCTCGCAAGCTCGCCTGATCGAAAACTCCGACACATGGGGAGACCCCGGGCAAAAGATCGAAGGCGAGGATGGAATCGAAGTTCCAGCCCCATTGGATAATGTCCCAGTCTGCGGGCAGGGAAGCCAGCACTGATTCCGCGAGCGGCTCAAATTGCTGATGCAGCACAGCGTCATCTTCGGCCAGCGTAAGAGGGGTGTTTCCTTTACTGGCCAGCTCCCACTCGCCCAAATGCGACAGAGCACAGCCAATCGCTCCGTCGGTGTAGGCGGGCATTTCGTCGGCAAGGACGTGGGCGGCGCGAAGAGCTTGCCGGGAGTAAGCAGAGCCGTCGACGGCCGCCACCCGGAGGAGGTCGGTGAGGTGTCGGTTGATATTTAGAAATGTCGCTAAGCGGTCTTCGCTCCGGTCGAGATTGAGAAAACGCACCTGCATCGTGAGTAGCCCTCTTTGTGGTTGTACTTGGGTGACGCGGTGTTCGGGATAGGCTCTCCTGGATCAGCGGAGGATGTCTCCAATCAATTTTTTCCCGTCCTGGTTTCCGCTTTGAGGAGCAATCACGACTAGATCGACCCTGCGATTCATACGTCGTCCCTCGGCCGTGGTGTTGTCCGCAACCGGGTGGTAAGGCCCGTACCCGGCAACCGAGGCTCTTTCCGGTGGAAAACCCGCTTCGTCCAGGAGCAGGCGCAGCACGCTCATCGCTCGTGCCGTGGACAGCTGCCAGTTGGAATCGAAACTTGCCGTGTGAATCGGCTGATCATCTGAGTGGCCTTCGACTCGCAGATCCAGGCTGTGCTGCACGAACACCTTCGCCATATCGCGAAGCTTGTCGGCGGCCCCCGGCAGCAGGGCCGCTTCGCCGGATTGGAAGGAGCCTAGCTCTCGTAAGCTGATGATCAAGCCTTCCGGCGTCTGCTGTAGGACGATTTCATCCCGGTCGATCGCCGTTCCAAGCACAGCTCTCAGCTCGCGCGTGAGCGCCGCGGAGTCAACCTGCGGTACAACAGGCTTGTCAGCGGGGACAGACTTCTGAACCTTGGGCAGAGACGAGGCCACACCGGAAGCTTCAGGCTGAGCCTCACCTGCAGTCGACCCGTTGAAGTGGAAATGGTTGATCGTCGCGAGTGGCTGCGAGTGATGCCAGACCGAGGCCAGGAGAACGATAAAGACGGCCAGCAGCAGCGTCACAAAGTCCGCGTAGGACAAGAGCCAACGATCTGGCGGCGGAAGAACATGCGCTTTTCGCCTGGCCGTTCTTTGGCGCGGTTGGCTCATCGGGAGACTAACTCCGGCAAAGCCAGCGATCGCGTTTTCACAGAGCGGGTCACCAGGTATGGCTCAAGCCGTTGCCTGAGAGCCGACGCGCTGAGTCCTTCAAGCAGAGCGATCATGGCCTCAAGCGTCATCTCGCGCAGCAGCTGGTGCTCCCGCAGGCGAATCCGGAGTTTGCCGGCTAGTGGGAACAGCAGCAGATTCGCGAGACCAATGCCATAGAACGTCGACACAAACGCCACCGCGATACCGCGTCCAATGTCGCCGAGGTTGTCCAGGTGCTGCATGACCTGAATGAGTCCGAGCACGGCGCCAACGATTCCGAGTGTCGGCGAAAAACCACCCGCCGCCTCCAAGACTTTCGGGCTTTGCTCCTCCCGCTCCTGTCGTTGTAGAAGGTCAATTTCCAAAACCACCCTGAGTTCGCCCAGGTCGATCCCATCCACTGCGAGTGTCAGCGCCTTTTGGAGAAACGGGTCCTCGATCTCATTCAACTCAGCATCGAGCGACAGCACACCTAGCCGTCGAGCGCGCGAGCAGTATCCCGCCAGCTGTTCAACTCGTTGGCCAGCAACAATAGGAGCCTCGAACAGAGTGTGGCGCAGCGCCTTTGCCGTATTGAACAAAGCAGGCAGCGGAAACTGGATCATCACCGCTCCAAGAGTACCGCCCAGCACGATGAGCACGGCAGTAGGCTGCACAATCTGGCTGAGGCTACCTCCGTCCAGCAGCAGACCCGCAATGACGCCCGTAGCTGCGAGGAGCATTCCTAGCAGGGTGCCTCGATCGATGTGTCGTCTACTCATAGTCAACTAAGCCCACCATCATGTGTGCAAGCCGAGTGCCATTGCCGGGGGCCGTAGAAGACCTGTTTGGACCCAAATCCTTAAGAAAGTCTCTGCTTTCTGAGAAAGCTGCAGTGAAGTGTTGCCCCGGCACAATCGTGAGCGTTGGATGAGCGGCGTCGGTCAACGAGAAAGTTTTCGAAAAGGCGAAGAAAAAGTGGAGTTGCTCTGAACGAAATCACTCGATCCGCCGATAAACGTATTGCAGCACGAATGACCTGCCCTCAGAGAGCGATGCTCAGAAGTGGCAATCAAGCTTAGAAGTCGAAAACAAAAGGAGTAATACATGTCACTTAGCATCCTGAATAACATTCCTGCTCTGCAGGCCGAGAATCAACTCTCCATCACAACCGCCGCCGCTAACAAAAGCTTGCAGCAGCTCTCCTCCGGTTCTCGGATTAATTCCGGTTCGGATGATGCCGCCGGCCTCGCCATCTCCGACGGGTTGAATGCAAACGTTGCTGCGCTCAACCAGAGCTCGCTCAACGCGACCAACGCCGTAGGTTCTCTTCAGACCGCGGACGGTGCCTTGGCACAGGTCACCGCTCTTCTCAATCGCTCTGTGACCCTCGCTACAGAAGCAGCCAACACGGGTCTCAGCACTTCGCAAGCTTCTGCTATTGACAACGAGTTTCAGGCACTTCTCAAACAGATCGGCAATATCAGCACCTCCACTAATTTCAACGGAACCGCTGTGTTTGGTTCTACGGTTTCAGCGTTCACCAGCGATGGAACAACCAACGGTACGGTTAGCATCGGTGCTACGGTGGGCAGCGTCAGCATCACTACCCTTGCCCTAAATGCTTCCAGCCTGACTTCCTCTACTTCTGCTGCCAGCGCGCTAACCGCGATCACCGCGGCAATCTCGACCATCTCGGCCGAACGCGGTACGCTCGGCGCAGCTGTCGAGCAGTTACAGTCAGCCTCCACCGTCGACACGGACGAATCCCAAAACCTGGTCAGCGCCTCGAGCAACATCACTTCGGCCGACATCAGCACTGTCGTAGCCAACGACACGAAGTACAGCATCCTGCAGCAGACCGGCATCTCGGCTCTCCAGCAGGCAAATCAGCAGGCCGAAACGGTCCTCAAACTGCTGCAATAAACAACCGGGGCGTCTGTTGAATAGCGGCAGACGCCCGCTTGCTTCTGGCAGCTTTACAAGAATGAGGTTTATTTCGTATGGGGACTACGTCCACCCTTAATTCCGTCCTATCGGCACTTGGCGGCTCAACCGGCATTGACGTCACATCGGCGGTGAATGCGATCCTCTATGCCAATCGTGCTCCTGAGCGTGCCTGGCAAGCGCAACAGACAACTTTGTCTAATCAGACAGCCGCCCTCAATCAGCTCCAAACGGAATCCTCAAACCTTAGCAACGACTTAAGCACATTGCAGGATCCGACGGGCGTTCTCACCTCCGCAGTGGCGACTTCGACCAACAGCAGCTTGTTGACCGCCAGCGCAGTGCCAGGTACTCCTTCAAGCGGTCACCTGATCACCATCAACAATCTCGCGGTAACGGGTTCCTGGTATAGCGCCGCGCAGACAAGCAGTTCCGCCCCCCTGACCGATGGCAGCAGCTTTCAAATCACGGTAGGCACCGGCAATCCTACGACCATTGCGATAGGTCCTGGTACGGACACGCTTGACGAACTCGCAGCCTCTATTAACAATCAGTCGCTCGGCGTCACGGCCAACGTGGTTACAGACAGCAGCGGTGCTCGTCTTTCCCTGGTTGCCGACAACTCTGGAGCCGCGGCAGACTTTACCGTCACAAGCAGCAACAGCAGCTTAGCATTTACCCGCGCGAATACCGGTAAGGACGCCTCCATTACGGTCGACGGCGTTCCGATTAAGAGTACTTCAAACACAGTAACCGGCGCGCTCAGCGGCGTAACTCTGAATCTCCAAGGCGCTGCGACGGAGACCGAAATTGGCTTACAGATTGGACCAGATACTGCCTCGATCAGTTCCGCGATCAATAGCTTTGTTTCGGATTACAACACCCTAATTGCGAATGTGAACTCCCAATTTACTTACAACCAAGCTACGAACGTTGCAGGTACCCTGCAACAAGATAGCACTGTTCAAGGATTGCAAAGCCAGCTACTCGAAGCGAGCAACTATCTCTCAAGTAGCGGGACCTACACTACCCTGACCTCGCTTGGTATCACCACCAATTCGGACGGAACGCTCTCAGTAAACTCCGCCACACTCAACAATGCTATTTCAACTAACAGCGCAGCTGTGGCTTCCTTCTTTCAGGGTACAGCTAACAACGGTTTTGCAGGATCGCTTAGCAGCACACTCAATGCCTTTACGGATCCGACCGAGGGAGCTTTTAAGGTAGATCTCCAAAGTATCAGCAGTGAAAACCAGGATCTCACCGATCAGACCAACACGCTGGAGTTGTATCTCACCTCTCAGCAGACGATTCTCACGGCCCAGTACAACGCTGCTGACATTGCAATTCAGCAACTGCCGCAACATATTAAACAGATTCAAGCGCTTCTGAACCCGAACGCGGATAGTTCCTCATCATGACCCCTATGACCAGCAAAATAAGTTCCCTCGCATATCGCCAGGCGGCAACACGGCAAGCCTCCGTCGTCGGACTCGTAATTGCGCTCTACGATACGCTTATCGGTAATCTTCGTCGTGCCGCGGAGGCCATTGAGAGAGGTGATATCCAGAGCCGCTGTGACGAACTGATTCATGGTTTCAAGGTTTTGCAGCAGTTGGATGCCATGCTGGATATGGAACGCGGGGGAGAGACCGCCGTCAAAAATCGTCGGTTCTACAATCTTCTCCGCGGTCAGATGCTGACGGCACAGTTCAAGCTCTCTTCGGAAACGTTGAAAAAGCAGATCGGGCTTATTTTAGAGGTTCGGCAGGCATGGCAGCAGATTGACAACACATTACCCATCCCAGATCGCTCGTCTCTATCTCCTCTTATGGTAAGAGCCGTGCCCGGCATATCAGGACAGGAGGGTGAGTCGAAGCCGAGGCCTACGTTTTCATGTTCGGGCTGAGTAGCCGCATCGTGACATCATCCGAAAACCCTGATGAAGGCGGTATCCAAGCAGAGGATTTCCGTAACTCTGTCAGACTCTTCCTTCGCGCTTCTGAGCTATGACGAGCCCTCTCGGCGTGGGAAGAAAAATGCAGGAAAGGAGTCCCTCAGATTCGAGCGAAAAAGCTGCTTCACGCACCGTCTTCAAGTGTGAGCTCGCGTCATGCAGCAGGATTACACCGGTAGAACGAATTTGCGGAAGAAAGCGCCGAACCTCAGCTTCGCGGATGGACACGTCGGAGTCTGAAAACAGTAGATCGATTGATCCCGGAATCTCCATTTCTAGCGAAGACTCGTTACGCAGTTCAATTACGTCTCGTAGATCGGAACCGGCAACCTTCTCCTGCGCCTTGGCGAAGACAATTGGATCGAACTCGCAAGAGATAATTTTTCCGAAACCGTTCGAACGTAAGCCCTCTGCCATCCACAAGGTGCTGACACCAAGAAACGATCCCGTTTCAACGATTAACTCTGGTTTGAGTGTGGTCACGAACGACCGAAGAAATTCAAGAATCTCCGCTTCGGCAGTCATGGAGTCGTACATATGCCAGCGCTGCGGGTGCGGGCACTCTGGAGTAGCGCGATGGTATTCCGGAAGCAGCGCGCCTCCGGCACGCTCCGCCTGTAGCATAATCTTGTGTTCCTGTTTCAGCCTCTTCCTAAACAAGCCCATGGACCGATGCTAACGCGCCCGAAGCTTGTGTGAATACAAGCAACACAAACAGTGAGATGAGTTGAATATGTTCAGAGGACCATCCGCTTTTGAGGGGAGTGAGAGTAGGCTCGCAGATCTCGATGCCAGTCCACTGAAAGAGACTCTTGATGAAGCTTCTGGGTAAGTACGTGCTTGGATGTTTGCTCGTAGCTGGGCTTCTCTACATCGGTGATTGGGCTCTTTGGGAGTTGAGGATGGCCCATGGAACGGGAATGGGGCAGATAACGGTCGGGCGCCTTCAGGTTGCTGAACTTAAGGGCAGTAAGGAAGAGTACTTTCCCGAGGACAGCGAGCAAGTGGACTGTAGCCACTCACTTTTTCCCCAGGCCGGAAGTGGTGCCTGTTGGTGGCTTGCACGGCATCGTGTGATCTATGATTGACAGGCACGAGGGGCTGGCCGTCCGGAAGCGAACGGCAGCTACTTAGCTGTCCTTACGATAAAGCAGATTCCGCATCGCAGCTCGGCGAGCTTCGTTGGCTTCGGCCATCGACTTACGCTCATCGGCATCCATCTTCCTGCTATCGCCATCGTCGCTGGAGTCGGGGGCACTACACTCCGGGCAGCGATTGGCAAAGCCCGGTTTGCCTGGCCTCAACTCAAACTCTTCCTCGCAGACCACGCAGATTTTTGTCGGAAATGCCATGCAATCAGTCTATTACGAGTTCAAGCGCAGTCAGGACGACGGTTTGACTGCGAAATTATAGTGCGTTGACGTTCGTTGTCCCGCTATGGAGAAACTTGTGCAGCTTAATGGCGGGAAAAACCCTCCGGACGCGCGGCGAACCAGTGTTAAAGTAATCCACAGTCTCACGAAAGACTGCGGCTCTGGCTCCGCCGTCCAGCTCAGGATCTCCGATAACCAAGGCGGTACGAGCGCGCAACAGGAGTTCCCCTGCGACCTCGGCAAGCACTCCATTTTGTTTATCGATGTGATCGGTTGCTCTAAGCCAGGGGTTGCAGCGCATGAGAAAAGCGTGCGAGTAGAGGCCCAGCAAACAACGAGCCATGGGTGAAGCCGGCAGGTGGTCCCAAGCGACGTGCCCGTTGATTTCTTCGACGCTGCGACGAAAACCTGGAAAGACTACGCTCGTGTCGTGAAGTAGAAAGGCGTAGTCGAAGTGCCAGCGCAGCGGAGCCTCATATAACGCACTCCACTCCCAAGCGTCATGCGTGCTAAACGCGTAATCCACGCCGCCGATGGTTCGATTGGACGACTCGGTGCAACCGTTCACAACAACCTTGATGCGAGCAGGCTCGATGCCCTCCGCGAATAGCTGTTGTAGCAGCGCAGGAACGGTGCGCTCGTAGAACTTCAAGCATGTGGCTACGAGATAGACGATAGTCGTATCAGCCGGCAAGGGAGTGTGAGGAAGCAAGCACAGCTTCTGGGCTGAGTAGGCCAGTTCCGGCTCATCAGAGAAGAAGCCGACGGGAATGTTGCCCATCGATTGAGTCCAGGTCGAGCTTGGAATCCATTTATTGCCGGCAGTGATAAAGGCGAAGGCTTGATCGCCCGCGACCTCGCCGTGAATGTAAGGAATCCAGCTGCCTTCGTTGGGATTTCCGTAGCCGGAGATGCGACCATCCGGCTGTAACGTAATCAGCCCAATAGGCTCGACCAGCAAGCCCGCACGCAGATGCTTCACTCGGCCGAAAAGATGCGGCTTTCCGATCAGCTGTTTCATGTCTACGCCCGGGCTGAGGGCAGGTAGGTCTTTGAGAGGGGTAAAGCCGCTGACTTCGGGGATGAGGCTGCTCCTGAATGCGCTGAGGTAACGCTCTCGAAGATTATAGCTGAGCAGAGCCGGGCCAAGCTTTGGAGGCACACGGGTAGCAGAGTACCTGACATAAACGCCTCGACATGCGCTAAGAACCGGACAGTGATCGACCCACCAAGAGAGCCGATCAATGTCCAAGCCCAAAAAGAAAAGAGGTACAAACGTTGCTTGCTACCACTGAAGCAAAAGCAGCTCCGAGCAGAAGGCGGGGCCCATGGCACCCATCATGCTGTAACAACCGGGGCTTCCCGGACGATTGAGTAAGAAATCCTGCATGACGGTAAGCACGGATGCGGACGACAGATTACCGCGCTGGCGAAGACTATTCCAGGACGAAGCTAATGCATTTGCGGGAAGCGAAAGGCTGCTCTCCATTGCCTGCAGGACCTTGGGCCCGCCGCTGTGGAAGATGTAGCTGCAAATATTCTGCATGGTCATTTCGTTGTCGGTCAGGAAACCCTCAACCGTGGCGCGAAGCTGCGTTTTGACAAGTTCCGGTACATCCGCAGAAAGGACGATGTTAAAGCCGTCTTCATCGATGTTCCAACCCATGAGGTGCTCGGTGTGAGGGTAGAAGGTAGAGCGAGTATCAACGACGCGGGGGCAGGGATTCTTTACACTCGTTGGCCGCTGCGCGATCTCGGTTTCTTCTCCGGCAATGACAACGGCGGCGGCTCCGTCCCCAAAGAGTCCGCACGCGACCAGATTCGCCATGGAGTAGTCATCCTCCTGCCATGTCAGCGAACAGAGCTCGACGGAAAGCAGAAGCGCATATTGTTTGGGATAAGCCTTGACATAGTCGGAGACCCGCGCGATCCCAGCCGCACCCGCGACGCAGCCCAGGCCGAAGATGGGTGTTCGCTTAATGTCATTCGGAAAACCCATTAAGTTAACCAGGCGAGCATCGATACTTGGGCAAGCAATTCCCGTAACTGAGGTAAAAAAGATCGCTGAAATATCGGAGGGTGTAAGTCCTACGTGGTCGAGGGCTTTCTGGATAGCCTGCTGGCCAAGTTCGAGGGCACCCTTGATCCATAGGTCATTGCTCGGGCCGAAGCCATTACGCGCTCCTAAGGTATCGAGCGGAAACATAATATGGCGATAGTCCACACCACAGTTTGAGTGCAGCCGATTCATAATGGCAGGAATTTCTAATTTATCCTGCATACGCTTTTTCAAAGCTTCCGTGATCTCTGCCTGTGGGTAACGATGGGGCGGAAACGCGGTACCAACGGATGCAATACGCATGTACGGATGACTCCTGGGAAGTGTGCCCTGATTGTTACTAAGTCGCTTTGAATTTAGATAGTCGGGTCAGCGGAAGCTTTTTTAGATTGAAACACCTTGGATAACAGCAGAACGCTCCTGCGACTATGCGTGAAGTATAGCCGAGCACCCATCAATAACAAGAGAAAGCTTGCTCATTTTCCTGCAACTTTCTGGAAGCATAGTGACCTAAAAGAGTGAGTTGCCTCAGAAGTAGAAGCTAGTCTGTATTTATTACCTCTAACTCCGTCCGAGTTACTTAGGTCTGGTAAGAAGTTCTTTTCCAAGTTGAAAGCTGCATTCTTACTCTTTCCCGATTTTGTTTACGTAGTTACACTGAATTTCTTCGGCATCCGTGAGAGTGCAAGGGTATTTCGATGCGCAAGGGTTTGCTGCTGAGATCCTCAGGATCGGCGACGGAGGACCGCAGAAAGTCACAATCGATTCTGAATCGAAAGGCTCTTTGATTGCCGTCCACACGGGAAGACAAGCATGGCTACTCTGGATGCGTTGGTGCACTGACCGGGCGAAAAGAGCAATGAGGCGAGAGCAGTCGGCAAGCGAAAGACACGACGCGGGGCGCAAGGTTTGTTAAAAGACGATGGGAGCCGCGTACGGCTCCCATAGAAGGACCAACGATAACCCTAGGCGCGGAACTTGCGGCGTGCTGCTCCGGCGAGACCGATCAGGCCGGTTCCGAGCAAGACCAGGGAACTTGGCTCAGGTGTGACTGCGGGGGGCGTGCTGGGTGTAGCGTTCGTGGATGCGGAGAACGAGGTAATGTTGTTTTGACCCACGACCTCCTGCGAGGAGAAGGAGAAGGCGGAAGGAGACGCGGTGTAGGTCACCGCTCCTGTACCGGTGAAGTATCCGCTTCCATTCACATTAAGACATGTGGGTGTGCCGGTGCTCTGGGCGGGGCAGGTCGGCCCTCCTGTTACTTCGGAGGTGGTGTAGGACTGGAGGAAGAGGTTGTAGGTCTCAGAACCCACAGCGCTCGTCCCGGCGACGGTTAACAGCAGAGCCCCAGTCTGTCCAGGAGCAAAGAGGCTTGAAGGAACGGTTGTTGTGGCATTGGGCGTGAAGGGGACAACACCGCCCTGAGCCGGAAAGAACGAGATGGTCTCGCCTCCCGGAGTGAGGTACGGTGCGAAGCCTCCGGTCGCGGACCCGCCGAGGACATTGCCACTGAGGAAGGTAATGGTGAATGGTGCCGCGGTGGTGAAGGTATCACCTCCGACGGCGGCAAAGGCCCCTGACAAAGTATCGGCATGGGCGACGGCAACACTGCTGAGAGCGAGAGCAGATAGAACAGCGACGCGGCTAAGCATCTAATTCTCCAAGTAAGCGTTGGAACATAGCCAACGCCAATTAGTTACCACTTCTGTAGTTTGATCCTACCCCGCAAGTTGTACTTTTACGTGCGAAAACTTTGCCGGATCCGGGCAATGTCGTCCATAAGCCACTCGCGGTGCGATAAGGAAGAACTTTGGTTTGTGTAAGCGCAAGCCAAGCAGCAAATGGTAAACACCGGAGTGCTTTGTCAGGGATAGATGCGGTTCAGTGTGCGTGCGAACGGAATCGTCTCCCGTACGTGGTCCAGCTTGCAGATCCAGGCCACCACCCTCTCAATCCCCATGCCGAAGCCGCAGTGGGGGACCGAACCGTAACGGCGTAGATCGAGATACCACTCGAAGGCGGCCAGCGGCAGATGGTGCTCTTCGATGCGCTGCTTCAGCAGGTTGTAGTCGTCCACGCGCTGCGACCCGCCGATGATCTCGCCGTAGCCCTCGGGTGCGAGCACGTCCACGCAAAGGGCGCGCTGCGGATTCTCGGGGTCCGGCTCCATGTAGAACGCCTTGATGGCCGAGGGATAGCGGTGAATCATGACCGGGCGATCGAACTGGCTCGACAGATAGGTTTCGTCCGGAGAGCCGAAGTCGTCGCCCTCCTGGTGCAGCGTTTCTACCAGGTCCCTGGCGTGGGCGTCGACCAACATGCGGTGCGCCTCGTCGTAGCTGACGCGGGGAAAGGGCGCTTGTACCTGTTCGAGCAGGGCGATGGACGCCTCGTCGCGGCCGATGAGTTTCAGTTCGCCGCGATGCTTCTTCAGGACCTCTGCGACGATGTAGCTGAGGTAGTTCTCGCAGAGTTCAAGCAGTTCGGGCAGGCCGGCAAAGGCCATCTCGGGCTCGACCATCCAGAACTCGGTGAGATGGCGGCGAGTCTTCGACTTTTCAGCGCGAAAGGTGGGGCCGAAGCTGTAGACCTTGCCGAGGGCGAGCGCGGTGGCCTCGACGTAGAGCTGGCCGGATTGGGTGAGATAGGCTTTGCCGTCGTCGAAGTAGTCCATCTCGAAGAGCTCGCTGGTGCCCTCGCAGGCGTTCGGCGTCAGGATGGGTGGGTCGGTGCGGAGGAAGCCGTGGTCATCGAAGTATTGCGCGGCGGCGCGCATGATGGTGGCGCGGACGCGCAGGATGGCCGACTGCCGCGGGGTGCGCAGCCAGAGATGGCGATGCTCCATGAGGAAGTCGACGCCATGCTCTTTGAGGGTGATTGGGAAGGGGGTCTCGTCTGCCACGCGCTGGAGGATTTCGAGGCCTTCGACGTCGAGCTCGAAGCCGGAGGGCGCGCGGGCGTCTGCGCGGACGCGGCCGGTGACGCGCAGCGAGGACTCGAGCGTGAGGTCTTTGAGTTCCGCAAAGAGCGACTCTGAAACGGCGGCTTTGGGGACGATGCCCTGGAGGGTTCCGGTGCCGTCGCGGAAGATGGGGAAGAGCAGTTTGCCTGAGGCGCGCAGATTGTAGAGCCAGCCTTCGAGGATGACGGTCTGGCCTTCGTGGGCGGCGAGCGTGGCGATGGTGGCGACGGGAGCGGAGTTCATAGGCTTTCCAGTTTACGCGGAACTGGTCCTAGAGCAGCCGTGGCGGGCGTATGGGCGGAACTGCTGCCGGGGGGGTACCCCCCTCCCCCTGCTTGTAAGTTCCTTCGAATGAACGAGATTGCGAACCTGTGTCGGTAAAGTCTTCTATTGATTGGACTTATAGGCAAAGTCGTCAAAAGAAAAGACTTACGAATTTTGGAAGATTGAAGTGGGACGGGAGGAGCTGTTCTTCTGTTGTGTGTTCAGGATAGCAGGGCGGAAAGGGTGATTGTGCCAATTTTTTTCGGCTTCTAAAACGTTTATTATGTGTGGGTTATGTGGTGTTTAGGAAGGCTTGAGGCTTGACACGGTTGGGCGGGGTGGGTGTGGGTGAGCGAAGAACAATACGGGGATTCTGGTTTTGCCAGAATGACGGCTTTTGGGGAAGTTGGTATGCAGATTTGTTGAATGAGATTAAGAAAGCAAGGGCAGAGCAAGGGCAGAAGCAGACGCAGATTGCCTGCGGGAATGACACCAAAGAGCAAGGGCAAGAGCAGCTTAGTATGTGGACACTTTGCCTGCGGGATAGCGTGGATCGTTTGCTCCGCTGAAGTTGCCGGTTTTGGGGTCGATGGCGATGAGCTCGCTGCCGCCCCAGACGCCTGGTATCTTGCCGTCGGCGGGGTTGGCTTGCGAGACTTTGTAGCCCATCGCCTGCAGGGCGTCCACGGTGTCGCGCGGAAAGGCTTTCTCGAACTCGAGCACGTCGGGCTGGTACTGGTGGTGGAAGCGAGGCGCGTCGGAGTCGGCCTGGATGGAGAGGCCGTTGACGAGGAAGCTGAGCAGATCGTTGGCGACGGTGGTGATGATGGTCGAGCCTCCGGGGGAGCCGAGGACCAAGACCAGGCGCGCCGGATGACCGGGAGTGGGGTGCGTGGTGACCAGCGTGGGGGTCATTGAGGAGAGTGGGCGGTGGCCGGGGGCAATGGCGTTGGCTGGACCCTGGATGAGCCCGAACATGTTGGGCTTGCCGGGCGCGGAGGAGAAGTCGTCCATCTCGTTGTTTAGCACGAAGCCTAGACCCTCGGCGGTGGCTCCGCAGCCGAAGAGGCCGTTGAGGGTGTAGGTGGTCGACACGGCGTTGCCGTCGGCGTCGACGACCGAGAATTGCGTGGTCTCGGTGGATTCCTTGTGCTCGGGCAAGGCGGGCGGCGGGGGCAGGAAGCCGGCGGGGCGCCTGAGCTCGGCCGAGGGTGAGGGCTTGTCGGGCAGGATGGAGGCGCGCCAGGCGGCGGCGTAGGCGGGCGAGGCCATTTGGGCCAGCGGGATCTGGGCGTAGTCGGGGTCGCCGAGGTAGTCGGCGCGGTCCATGTAGGCACGGCGAAAGGCTTCGGCGAGGATGTGGATCTGGGCGGGAGAACGGTCGCCGCCGAGCGCTGGGAGGTCGAATCCGGAGAGGATGTTCAGTGTTTCGATGAGCGCGATGCCTCCGGAGGAGGGCGGCGGCGAGGTGAGGACGTCGTAAGCCTGGCCGTGGGCGGTGTAGTGACCGGTCAGGACTTCGCGGTCGGTGGCCTGGTAGGCGGCGAGGTCGTCTACGGTGAGCAGCCCGCCGTGGGAGTGGACGGAGTCGGCCAGCTGCTGCGCCATCTTGCCGTGGTAGAACTCGTCCGGGCCGGCGGCGATGCGCTCAAGGGTGCGGGCGAGGTCGGGCTGACGAAAAATTTCGCCCTCCTTATATAGGTTGCCGTCGCGCTGGAAGATGCGTTTGGACTCCGGGAACTGGGTGAGGTTGCGGCTGTGCATGGTGCCGGCTTCCCAATCGGAGAGGACGAAGCCCTGCTTGGCGAGGCGGATGGCGGGGGCCATGTCTTGGGCCAGGGTGAGTTTGCCGAAGCGCTTTTGGGCGTGGACCAGGCCTTTGACCGTGCCGGGGACGCCGATGGCTTTGTAGCCGAGGGTGGAGAGGCCGGGGACGACATTACCGGAGGCGTCGAGGTACATGCCGGCGGTGGCGGCTCCGGGGGCGCGCTCGCGGAAGTCAAGGAAGTCGGTGGAGGCGTCTTTCTTTGCCTGGCCGGCTCCGTGCTCGGCCATGCGGATGAGCATGAAGCCTCCGCCTCCCAGGTTTCCGGCGCGGGGATAGGTGACGGCCAGGGCGAAGCCTACGGCTACGGCTGCGTCCACGGCGTTGCCGCCCTGCTTGAGGATGGCGAGGCCGGCGTCCGAGGCGTCGTGCTGGACGCTGACGACCATGGCGTGGCCGCTGGGCTCGGGGCTTGGTTGGGCAGCAAGGGCAAAACTCGGGAGCAAGGCCAACGCGGTCAAGGTACGGAGCGGCATGATGGAAGGACCTCGGTGCCCACAGGATACATGTCTGCGCTCCGCGCAGGTGACCCCGCTCCTTTCCTACCAAAGTGCTGCCCGCCCGACTATTTGACCGTCACCGTGAGCGCGTAGGTGGCGGAGTGGACGAGGAAGCCGTCGGTCGCCGATACCGTGTAGGTGTAGGTTCCGGGTGCGGTGTACACGGGGTTCTGAGCGGGCAGCTTGCCGGAGCAGCCGCTGAGCGTTGACGCTGTGAAGCCGAGAACGAGGACGGCTAACCCGCAGCGCATCGCGGTCCGCATGCGCCGGCGACCGAACCAGAGGAGCAGGCCGGTGCCGAGGCCGGCGAGAGAGAGAACTCCCGGCCCGCCCAGGCCGCTGTAGCCGATGACGGTGTATTGGGACGTGGTGGTGATGGTGACGGCGCTGTTGGTGGCCGAGCTGAGGGTGAAGTTGCCTCCGACGACCGTGCAGGTGGAGCCGGGGACCGTGGTCGAGCAGGTGACGCTGACGGGGTTGTCGAAGCCGGCGAGTGGGGTGGCTGTGGTCGCGATGCCGGTGACGGTGTAGCCGGCGATGACGGAGCCCGAGGCGGGGGCAAGGGTGAGGGTGAAGTCGATGCCGTTGCCGCTGAGCGCGGTGGAGGAGGTGGCGTAGGCTGCGGTGGTGGAGGTGGGTGTCAGGGTTCCGGTGCGCGGACCGATGGTGGTGGGGGTGAAGGTAACGGAGAAGGTGCAGGTGGCTCCGGCGGCGAGCGTGGCTCCGCAGGTGGTGGCGCTGACGCGGAAGTCTCCTGTGGCGGCGAGCGGAGGCAGCGGGACGGCTCCCGGGGCGGTGTTGGTGACGGCGACGGTTTGGGTGACCGAGGCACCGACGTCCACATTGCCGAAGGTGAGCGACGTGACGTTGACGGCGAGGTCCGCGATTCCGGTTCCGGTGAGTGCGGAGGTGAGGGTCGTGCCTCCGGAGCCGACGGTGAGCGTTCCGGTGCGCGGGCCGACTGCTGTGGGTTTGAAGACGACCGTGATTTGGCAGGAGCCGGCAGCGGGAACCGTGCTGCAGTTGTTTGCTGTGACGCTGAAGTCGCCGCTGGCGTTGAGGACGTTGACGGCTGCCGCGAAGCTGGAGTTGTTGGTGAAGGTGAAGGTCTGGGGCGGGCTGTTGAAGCCGACGGGCTCGGTGCCGAAGTCCTGGGTGGCGGGAGTGAGGGTGCCGCTCTTGCCGTCGTTGGTGAGCTCGAAGAGGCTGTACTCGAGCAGTTTTTCCTGCGGTGTCATGGTGGCGGTAGTGGCGCACTCATTGGGGAAGGTCCTGCCGGTGGTGGGAGTTTCAACGTGATACTCGTTGTAGAGGACGCGTCCGCACTGGTTGCCGGTCGAGCCTACGGGCGTGTCGAAGACCATCTGCATGACGCTTCCGGTGGAGTTCAGGTTCAGCCAGGACTCGGACGGTGCAATGACCCCGTTCATGTCGTGCTTAATGACTGAAAGTTCGATCTGGCCGGGGGTGGTCGAGGCGCCCACGTCCTGCAGCCAGGTCGAGAGCGTCTGGCTGGCGGAGAAGTTGGGGTTCACCGTGGCCAGGCCGTCCGGATACGAGCCCTGGTTCACGGCCCAGTTCGCGACGCCGTCGAAGGGCGGATTCTGGTACATCCACTGATAGGCATAGTGGCTGCCATACACGCGTCCTCCGGCGTTGGCGAAGGTGATCAGATTAGCGTATTCGGCGGCGGTTTTGTTCTGCGGGTAAGCGTTGCCTTGGCAGGGAAGCATCAGCACGTCATAGCTGTTCAGGGTTGCGCTGCTGCCCATGAGCGCGTTCTCGCGGGGCGTAGCCGCATCAATCGCCGCGCCTGCCCCACCTGCGGCGACATATAAATTGATGCGGCCGGAGCCGCTGGGATCGGTGAACTCAGCATCCGCGACACCCACCTTGCGCAGCACGCATTCCACTGCATCCACTGAGCCCGTTGAGACGGCGAACTTGGGGATGTCGCCCTCGGTTTGATTGCGCGGGAAGCGGGATTGAGTGGGGTCAACGGCGGTATTGGCGCAGGAGGCGGTGCTGGGGATGACGATCTGCCGGCGCCAGCGGCCGGAGACGATGACTAGAGGGATGTTGGTGCCGACGGGAACGTTTTGGATGGTGAAGGTTCCGTCGACGGCGGTGTTCGCGCCGACCAGCGGAGAGCCGAGCGGAGCCTGGCCTACGGCCGGACAGCTGACTCCCGGCGTGAAGGCGGGCACGGCGGCGTTGGGGATGTAGACCTGGACGTTTGGTAGAGGGTCGGTGCCGTTGGGGGCGTAGACGGTGCCGGTGAGCGACGTGGTCGCGCCGGCTGAACAGGTGACCTGCTGGCAGGCGAGGCCAGTGCAGACCGGGGTGCTCTGGCCTGGGAGCAGGGATAGCGGAGCGCAGGTTAGACCGAGGAAGCCGAGCAAGGCAGCAGCGGAGAGTCTCATGGGTTTGCCCTTGACCTGAGGTATACCAGACGGCATGCGCGGTTCGCTACGCCATTTCGGGAGAGAGTGCAAGTCCCCGAACGGGTTACAGCAGGACCAATGAAATTTTTGCGAACAACTGCCCGCCGAGGCCGGTCTTAGGCAGTGAGGGCGCGGATGGATGGACGGATTGGCTGAGGAACTCGCGGTGCCGGACGAGCCGCAGACGCGGGAGGCGGAGGATGAGGCGTTCGCTGCTTTGGCGAACCGGCACGCGCGATTCCTCTATCGGGTTGCGGTGGGGCTGCTGCGCACGCCTGAGGATGCCGAAGACGCCGTGCAGGAGATGCTGCTGAAGCTGTACCGGACGGGCGGGTGGCGCGCGATGAACGATGAACGGGCGTTTCTGGCGCGGTCCGTGTGGCGGGTCGGACTGGCAAGGCTGGGGACAGCAGGAGCAAAGGCCATGAAGCATGCCGAGGATGTGACGGGAATTGAGATCGAGGCAAGCGGTCCGAATCCCGAACAGAGCGCCCTGGGGGCGGCGGACCGGGAGTGGATGAGGCGGATGGTGAACGCGCTGCCGGAGGAGCTTCGTCAGCCGCTGGTGTTGAGCGCGATGGAGGAGATGCGATCGCATGAGGTTGCGGCGATTTTGGGCATTCCGGAAGGCACGGTGCGGACGCGGGTGATGCGGGCCAAGGCGGAGCTGCGCCGGCGTTTTTTGGCTGCGCGGCCCGGGGCGGCGCGGGCGGGGGAGGTGCGGCGATGAAGGAAACAGAGTTGGACGGCCTGATCGAGGAAGTTCTGGCGGAGATCGCGAACCCGGCGATGTCTGCGCGCTTTGCCCAGCAGCTGAATGAAGGGAGTTTTGCCATGGGTGCGATTGCAGAAAGAAGTGTGTTGGTCTTCGCGTCAATGAATAGAGCCGGCGGACGTCGTATGTCGCCGAGCGCGGTGACGGTTGCCGCGCTGGTGAACGTAGCCGCGCTGCTGCTGCTGATGGTGCAGGTAAGCAAGGTGCGTACGGCGGAAGCGCGGAGGACGCTGGCCGAAGTTACGCTGGTTGCACCGCCTCCGGCTGTCCCTCCGGGGGCGAAGCTGGCCGGCGGTGGCGGCGGCCAGGCTGGCCCCGTGCCGGTGAGTAAGGGAAACCCGCCTAAGTTTGCTGCGGAACGACTGAACCCACCCAAGGCTCTGCCGCTCGACCAGCCGAGGATCAACGTACCGATGACCGTTGATGTAGACCCAAACCTGAAGATGGCAAAGACCGATTTGTCGAATCTGGGCATGCCGAATGCTCCTGCGGTCGGGACGTCGCTCGGCAATGGCAAGGGTACGGGGATTGGTACGGGGATGGGCGGGGGCATCGGACCGGGAGCCAGCGGGAATATGGGTGGCGGCCTGCGCAGGATCGGCGGCGGGGTCTCGGCGCCAGTCGTGTTGTTTGCGCCGGAGCCGGAGTTCTCCGAAGAGGCGCGCAAGGCGAAAGCTGCGGGCAATGTTCTGGTCTACCTGCAGGTGGATGCGCAGGGTCGACCGACGCATGTGCATGTGCTGCGGGGCATCGGGCTGGGGCTGGATGAGAAGGCGGTGGAGGCCGTGCGGCAGTACAAGTTCAGGCCGGCGCTTGAGGATGGCAAACCCGTTCCCGTTGAGATGAACGTGGAGGTGAACTTCCAGATCTTCTGAGATGGCCCAGGAATGCGGGTTTTGCTTAGCAGGGTGTCTGCTTGGTTGCTGTGCTTAATTCCTACGATTCGGGTCGACGAAGCGGGATCGGTGACGCTGCAAGCCAAACTTTGCTCGGTTCAGGACCGGTACCCAGCGAACAGAGTGTGGCAGGAGTTCGGTAGACTGGAGGCTGTCGCTCCACCAGAAGTCAGGTTGAAGCGGGATTTCAGTACCAGGAACAATGATGACCGAGAAAAAATCTTCCTTCTACACACACGAACGTACGTTCTGGTACAGCACTGGAGTTCAGTCCCTGTTTATGCCGATCGGCGGTTGGGTTGAGCCGCCCGAGGGCACCTACGGGGCCGACACTCCCGCTTCCAAAAGGCGTTTTCTCAATTTGCTGAAAGTGTCTTCCCTCGCGGAACATCTGGCCTTTCCGGCTGTGGACGCGGCTACCGAGGAGGACCTTCTGCGCGTGCATACAAGGAAATATCTTCAAGATTTCAAGGAACTGAGTGACAAAGCCGGAGGGGATTTAGGGGATCTGGCTCCATTCAGTCCCGGAACCTATGAGGCTGCGAAGATGTCCGCCGGTCTCGCAATGCGGGTGGTGTCTGATGTGCTTGATGGGAGCAGCGACAACGGCTACGCACTCTGCCGGCCTTCGGGGCACCACTGTCTGCCGGGTAGACCTATGGCCTTTGCGTTGCTCGCCAATATCGCGCTTGCGATCAAAGCGGCCCAGGCGAAGCAGCAGGTGGAACGGGTTGCGGTGGTCGACTGGGATGTTCACCATGGCAACGGGACCCAGGCCATCTTCTACGAAGATCCAAATGTTCTAACCATCTCCATGCACCAGCTGCATTGTCTTGTTCCCGGCCAGAAGCTGGAGGACAGCTTGCCGCAGGCACGGGGCGAGGCAAAGGGCCGCGGAACGAACGTGAATATACCCCTGCCGCCCGGAAGCGGGCATGACGCATACCTTGCTGGGATGGAGAGGATTGTTCTGCCGAAGTTGAAAGAGTTTCGTCCAGAGCTGCTGATCGTTGCCAGCGGGCTCGACGCAAACGCGGTGGATCCTCTGGCTCGCATGTTGCTGCACAGCGATTCGTACCGGCAAATGACCAGGATGATGATGGCGGCGGCCGAGGAACTCTGCCAAGGAAGACTTGCGATGATTCACGAGGGCGGCTACTCCGAAGCGTATGTTCCCTATTGCGGAGTCGCGATTATGGAAGAACTCTCAGGACGCAAGAGCGATGTCGTCGACCCGATGGTGGACTTCCTCAAAGGATGGCAACCGGGAGAACAACACCAGGCATTCATTCAGGATGTCTTGGTGGGAATCCAAAGAGAGCTTGCGCGATGAGGAAGGCGCATCCTGGACCACGAAGCAGGTGAAGCAGCTGCTGGGATCTGCGGCTTTTGCGCACCGAGGTCGAAGGCGCGGTGACGCGCGTTCGAACTACCGGAAGGTTTACGAATGGGCGATGGAGAGGGCTGAGCAGACATCCTTTGCGGGGCCTGGCGCTAGGAGTTCTCCGCGCCCGGTGCTCGCCCTTCCGCGAAGCTCGCTTCAAGGTGATCGAGTCTTTCCTCCAGGAGGCGGACACGCTGCTCAAGCGCTATTTGCTCCGTTTGGCGTGATGGATCCCGGTGCGCCTCGGGCTGCGGCGCAGGCCTCGTGCCGGGCGCACCGAGCAGATGCATCCAGCGAACCTCGCGGGAGCCGGGAGTCCGGGGCAGGGCGGCGGTCAGCGGAGTCTCGCGCGTGGCAAGACGCTCGAGGGTGGTTTGGACTGAGGCCAGTTCGTCAAAGGTGTGCATGCGGTCAGAGCGGCTGCGGAGCTCGCCGGGTGTTTGCGGGCCGCGGAGAAGCAGCAGACACAGCACGGCGGTCTCGTCGCGGCGCAGGTTGAGCACGGTGCGGATGCGGTGCTCGTAGCGGGCGGCGCGGCCGGAATCGCGGGCAGGTACGGCGAGTTCGAAATCCTGCAAGGCGTGGAGTGCGGTGCGGACTTCGTCTTCGGATAGATCCATGACCGGATCGCGGCTGGAACGCTGGTTTGAGGCGGCGATGAGCGCGTTGATGGTCAGCGGGTAGAGATCAGGAGTGGTCATCTCCTTCTCCATCAAGGCGCCGAGCACGCGAAGGCTGGTGGCATCGAGCTGCATAGGTTCTACGGTACTGCAAAAGGAAACCCCAAGTCTCAAACGCGAGACCTGGGGCTCCGGGTTGGAGGTTAGGCCGAAACGGCCACTGCTTCCGGCGTGTCGGAATGAATGGTGACCTTGACGTGGGCGGTGACGTCCCGGTGCAGCTTGACCGGCACATGGAACTCGCCGAGCTGCTTGAGCGGATCTTCGAGCGCGATTTTGCGGCGGTCGACGGTGTAGCCCTTGGCTTCGAGCTGCTGGGCGATGTCGCCCGAGGTGACCGAGCCGAAGAGGTGATCGTTCTCACCGACTTTGCGCCCGAAGGAGAGCTCGACCTGCGAGAGCGTGCGGGCGAGCTCTTCGGACTGCGCCTTCTCCTTGGCCGACTTGCGGATGGCGGAGGCCTTCATCTGCTCGATGACGGCCTTGTTGGCGGTAGTGGCTTCGATAGCCAGCTTGCCGGGCAGGAGATAGTTGCGTCCATAGCCGTCGGCGACTTTGACCACGTCGCCGCGGTTGCCGAGCTTTTGGACATCTTCTTTGAGGATGACTTCCATAATGAATCTCCGAATATTCTTGCGCGGGTTCTACTCCAGCCGCGAGGAAGAGTTAGAAGCGGTTTGCGAAGGCCAGCAGGGCGATGTTGCGCGACTGCTTGATGGCGAGCGAGAGGCGACGCTGGTGGCGGGTGCAGACTCCGGTGAGCCGGCGCGGAACGATCTTGCCGCGCTCGGCGACGAAGCCTTGCAGGAGGCGCACGTCGCGATAGCTGATGGCGTCAATCTTTTCCGTGCAGAACTTGCAGACTTTTTTGCGGCGGAAGAATTTGCGTCCGCCGGGTCCGCCTCCGGGGCCACCGGCCGGGCGTGGGCCTCCGGGGCCGCCGGGGCCTCCCGCAGGACGCGGGGGACGCGGAGTGTAAGTCGAGGGAGCGGATGCCGCTGGGGCGGAAGATGAGTCAGATGCGTTGCTTGTTTCGTCAGCCATGATGTCCTCTAAAATTCGGTTGCGTTGCGAGGTTGCGTGGTCCGCGAGGGCGCGGACGAAGGTTAGGCGGTGGCTTCGACCGGCGTTTCGGCCTGGATCGCGGGTGGCTCGTCGGGCACGGCGGCCGCGGCCGGAGTCTCGGCGGCGGGGGCTTCGGCCGGAGGCGTAGCGGCGTCGGCGGAAGGAGTCCGGGCCGGCTGGGCGGCGGGTTGAGCGCTGCGCTTCACGTGGGCTTCGCGGTGCGCCTTGATCTTGCCGAGGCGCTTCTCTTCTTCGTCGATGCGCACGGTGATGAACTTGATGACCGGCTCGGTGACGCGCAGACGGCGCTCAATTTCGGCGATCAGGGAGCCCGCGGCGTCGATCGTCAGCAGGACGTAGAAGCCGTCGTTGAACTTGCGGACGGTGTACGCGAGGCGCCGGCGGCCCATCTTTTCGGTCGAGCGCACGGTGCCCCCACCGTCGGTGACATTTTTTGAGAAGCCTTCGATCAGCTTGTCGAGGTCGGCTTCTTCGACGTCCGGGCGGACGATAAACATGATTTCGTAGCTGCGATTCATGGGCTTACTTTCTGCGAAGTTCTGCTTCGCACCGGATCCGTAGAGGCACCAACGGTTTGGAGAGAAAGAACGGACTCAGGGAAGCCGAGTCCAACGTCTGTTACGCTGCGGGGTCTTCGGCGGTGCCGTTGACCTTGCGGTTGAAGTGGTTCATGGCTTTCGCCACGCCTTCGGTAAAAATCATCTCGACCGCGCGTACGGCCAGGTCGAGCCCTTCGTCGAGCTCCTGCAGTTGCATTCTGCGCAGAGGGGAGAGCAGGTAGTCCGTGCCTCCGGCCTTGATCTCGCGTCCGCTTTGGGTGGGAGGTTTGCCCACGCCGATCCGGACCCGGGTCCACTCTTCTGTGCCGAGTGTGCCAGAGATTGATTTTACTCCGTTATGCCCTCCGGCCGAACCGCGTTCGCGGATGCGAAGCTGTCCGAGCGGAATGGCAAGCTCGTCGTAGAGGACAACTACGTCGGAGCCGGGTTTGTCGAGCGCGAGTTCCTTCATGAGTGCGGCCACGGAGAGCCCGCTGAGGTTCATGAAGGTCTCCGGCTTGGCAAGGAGAACGTCCTGGCCGGCCAGTGTGGTGCGAGCCGTGAGGGCGCGTCCCCGGCGGTTGGCGACCGTCGCGCCGCATTGTGAGGCGAGACGGTCGATGGCGAGGAAGCCGGCGTTGTGCGGCGTGAACTGATACTCGATTCCGGGATTGCCAAGTCCGACAATGAGCTTCATCGCACGCCAGCCGCTTACTTCTTCTTCGCGTCGGGCTTGGCCGCGGCAGCATCGGCAGCCGGAGCATCGCCCTTGCCCTTCTTGGCGACTTCAGGCTCGGCGGCAGCCGGTGCGGCGACCGCGTCCTCGACCACCTCTTCCTTGACCAGGGTCACGTGCGCCACCAGCGCGGTGTCCTCGCCGAGGTACTTGATCGAGCCGGAGTGCGGCAGGTCGGAGATGTGGATTCCGCCGTAGAGCTCTAGATCCGTGACGTCGACGTCCAAGTGGTCCGGAATGTCTCCCGGAAGGCACTCAATCTCGACCTCGCGCATGATCTGGTCGAGTACGCCTCCGCCGACGCGCACGCCCACCGGGGAGCCGGTGATCAGCACGGGAACGGAGACGCGCATGGCTTTGTCCATGGCGATGCGCTTGAAGTCGATGTGCAGCAGCTTGCCCTTGATGGGTTCATGCTGCCAGTCGACGATCATGGCTTTGACCAGGGCCGAGCCTTCGACGTTGAGGTCGAAGATGGTGTTGTGGCCGGACTCCGAGTGAAGGATGCGTGTGACGACCTTGGGGTCGACGACCACGGCGACAGCCTGCTGGCCGGCTCCGTAGACAACGGCTGGAATTTTGCCTTCGACTCGCACGCGGCGGGCGTGATTTTTGTTGAACTTGCCGGTACGTGGGGTGGCGAGGACGGCGTCAAACTTCAATGGAGCCATGGTGTTTCCTTTCGGGCACGGGTGGCAGAAAAAGCTGCCAAGCCCGCTCCGTTTGCGGCTGGTTCCGCCGGGGTTGAGGGTTAGTTGAACAATGTAGACACGCTGGTCTCCATGTGGATGCTCTCGATGGCGCGGCCCAGCAAGCCGGCAATCGAGAGAGGCTTAATTTTTTCTACCTGCCGGGCAGCTTCGCTCAACGGGATGGTGTTGGCCACGACCAGCTCGACCAGGGGCGACTTGCGGATGTTCTCGATCGCAGGCCCGGAGAGCACTGCATGCGAGGCGCAGGCGTAGACCCGAGTTGCCCCCTGAGCCAGCAGCGCGTCGACAGTTTTGACGAGCGTACCGGCGGTATCGACGATGTCGTCGAGGATGAGGCAGGTTCTTCCGCGAACATCGCCGATCACGTTCATGACCTCGGTGACGTTGATGTCGGTGCGTCGCTTGTCGACAATGGCAAGCGGAACGTCGAGCTTCTTGGCAAAGAAGCGAGCCCGTTCCACACCTCCCGCGTCCGGACTGACGACGGTGACGTCAGGCAGGTTGAGCTTGCGGAAGTAATCCACCAGCACCGGGCTGGCAAACAGGTGATCGACGGGGATGTTGAAGAAGCCTTGGATCTGCGCTGCGTGGAGGTCTACGAGCAGAGCGCGGTTGGCTCCGGCGGTCGAGAGAAGATCGGCGACCAGCTTGGACGAGATGGCGACCCGGGGACGATCTTTCCGGTCCTGCCGGGCGTAGC
This sequence comes from uncultured Acidobacteriaceae bacterium, assembly GCA_964252655.1. Taxonomy (GTDB): domain Bacteria; phylum Acidobacteriota; class Terriglobia; order Terriglobales; family Acidobacteriaceae; genus Edaphobacter. The sequence goes on along the minus strand of CAXUNR010000009.1, from coordinate 13,231 downwards.
CGTAGTACGGGATCACGACCGTGATGCGCGCGGCGGAAGCCCGCTTGAGCGCGTCGATCATAATGAGCAGCTCGACCAGATGCTGGTCGACGGGACGGCAAGTCGGCTGAATCACAAAGACATCCGCGCCGCGGACGTTTTCCAGCAGCTGAAAGTAGATCTCGCCATCGGCGAAGCGCTGCATCTTTGTCTGGCCCAGAGGTACGCCGACAAACTGGCAGACCTCCTCGGAGAGCGCGAGGTTAGCCTCTCCCGAAAAGATCTTGAAGCGTTTTGCCTCGCCTAGCCGGCCGGGGCGTCGTCGCTCTGGCGCGGCTTTTGTGGGGGGTGTTTGCGGAAGTGAAGGCGCGACTGAGGAGCGTTGGTTCAGCTCTTCGTCGCGCGCCAGATCAGGGGAAAGAACCACAGTCGTGTTGGCTTGCGTCACGTTTGAAACTCCTCAGGCTGGTTGACCCTACGGCGGTTCCTGCTGTTTTCGTCTTGCGCTGCCTCCAGGTTCGAAGGCATTTGGTTCGCAATCCGTTTGGTTCCACTCACGTAGTTTCGTGAGCTTGCCTGCTGCTTGTCTTCGATCCTTAGCGGCTGGATTTACACCTTGCCGCGGCGAACCAGGAGCTGTGACTCTACCCGGAAATAGATCGATCTACCGGTATTGGCTGGGCGACTAGGATTCGAACCTAGATAAAGTGCTCCAAAGGCACCTGACCTACCATTGATCGATCGCCCAATCCCTTGTGAGGTTGCCTACCTCTCATTGTAGAGGAAGCCGAGCAAAAGTCACTCTGCAAACATGCTGCTCCAGTAAATCCGGCGGGGAAGCGTCGATGTGACGATGGCCCGAACACCTTCTTGCTGGAGACGCCGTTGAGCTGCGATCGCGCCGGCCTGATCGGCGTAGAGGCCGAACAGCGCGGAGCCCGATCCGGAGAGCGCCGCGTAGAGCGCGGGATGCTCACTTGCGAAACCCAAGAGCTGGTGCTTGATCTGACGCAAGGCTGGATATTGAGGGAAGACGACTTTTTCAAAGTCGTTTTCCAACTCGAATCCTTGACCGGCGTGAAGAAGCGCGAGAAGGGGAGTTCCTACAAGATATTCCTCGACTCCGCTCCGCATACTTAGAGTAGAGTGACGTTGTTCACCGGGAGGCCGCTGCAGATTTTCAGGGCTGTTCTGTTCCGTTTGTAGGCTTGGGACAGGACTCAGATCGGGGAATATTTCGGATGGACGAAGCATCGGATCGTCTCTGTGCTGCAAGAGAAGCGACGCATAGATGCGGCTCAACTCATGTAGAGTATCGCGAGTTGGAGGATTTTGCAAGCCATCGGCGGAGGAGCTGAGCCGGTCCCACTCGCGGAAGGCGTTGGGCGTTGAGACCCCGATCGATGGCAGTGCCATGACGCAGGGAATTTGTGCGCCGCCGGCGTGCGTGACGTCGGGTACGCCGGTAACTTTCTGCCCGCGATCCCATCCCAGCACCGATCCTCCGAGGAGAAAAAGCGGCACGTCGGAGCCGATCTCGGCGGCGAGGGCGAGGCGTTTGTCCGCCGGGATTTTAAGCCCCAGTTCTCGTTCGAGCCCGATCAGAGCGGCCGCGGCGTTCGCCGATCCAGCGCCCATGCCACCCTGGATGGGCAGATTCTTGGCGATGTGTACGTCTACCTCCGCAGTGACACCGCAGAGCGCAAGCGCCCGATCGACCATGCGCCAAGCGGTATTCCGCGCGTCCAGCGGAACACGAAAGTCGCTCGAGGTGAGGCGCACACAGGTTTCAGCGGCCGACTGCGCGGAGACCGACACGACGTCGTGCAGGGCGAGGGTCTGGTAGAGCGTGAGCAGCGAATGAAAGCCATCCGGACGCGGCGGCCCGATCGCCAGGCCCAGATTGATCTTCGAAAAGGAGCGGACGAGGGTGGGCATGTTCTGAGTTTATGGATGAAGCATGCCTACTCGTACTTCAGCGTCTCGACTGGATCGAGCGAGGCGGCGCGGTTGGCGGGGCGCGTGCCGAAGACGATGCCTACGATGACCGAGGTGGAGAGGGCGATGAGCGCGGACCACCAGGGTGGCGGCGGGATTGTCAACGGGCTGAAGAAGGAGACGACGAGCGGAATCCCCAAGCCGATTAGCGTGCCGACGATTCCTCCTGAGAGCGAAAGGAAGACCGCTTCGGTGAGGAATTGCAGACGTATCTCGCGGCTGGTTGCGCCCAGAGCCTTACGAATGCCGATCTCGCGGATGCGAAACTCCACGTTGGCGAGCATGGAGTTCATGATGCCGACGCCGGAGACGAGCAGGGTAAAGAACGCGGCGATCAGGAGCACGACCGTCAGCATGTAGGCGATCTGGCCCATGACGTTGAGCACTTGCGTCAAGGTGAAAGCGTTGTAGACGCTAGTCGACCGATGCCGTGAACGGATGACCGCCGAGATGCGGTCGCGCGCGAGAGGGACATCGGCGGCGTTCGCCACGGTGAAAAAGATCTGTTTGACTGTGTCCGTCCCTTGAAAGTAGCGGGCCACCGGATACGGAATGAGCATGGTTTGGTTCGAGATCTCTGATTGACCGAAGGTCTCCGTACTTTCCTTGAAGACGCCGATGATGACGAAGGGAATGCCGGAGACGGAGATGCTTTTGCCGATCGCTTCGTCCGACGAGGAGTAAAGCTCGTTGGCAAAGGTATTGACGATGACGGCGACTTTGGTGTGCGCGGCGGCATCCTGCTCGTCGAAGAAGCGGCCTGCGACGATCTTCAGGTTGCGTACGTTTTTGTACTGCGGCGAGACGCCCAGCAGCATGGTGTCTTTGGAGACGCCGCTGCCGATCGACACACGATCGTGGAACTCAAGCATGGGCGAAGCGGCGACGATGCCGGGCACCTGGTCGAGCACAGCGGCCATGTCTTCACGGGTCATAGAGTCCGGCGTACTGGTATTTTCCGGTCCCGCTACCGTTCCCCCGACGTACTGCATTTCGATCATGTTCGGGCCGATTCCCGAGATGAGGTCCAGGGCATATTTGCGCCCGGTCAGCCCTACCGCTACGACGAGGATGATCGACGCTGAGCCGATGACCATGCCGAGCATCGTGAGGAGGAAGCGGACTTTCGAGGCTCGGAAGCTGTCAATGGCAAGGTTGATCGTCTCGCGAAAGGCGATGGAGGAGGTCGCGCTGGCGAGCGTGGCATCGAAGCTGCGCGCGCGCACATCGGGCAGGATGCCGGGAGCACGGGGATGGGAAGAGGACGATCCGCTTGCGGCGGAGTTTGCTTCGGCTGCCGGATTGGAGGAGACGATCGGCATGGATATTTTACGTTTAGACGAACTCCAGTATCGCAGCGATGCACGCTTTGCCGATGCCTGCATCTTCTGCTGCCCAACTGTGACAATTTGCTCTAAACTTCATTCAGGGAAGAGTGGCCGAGTGGTTGATGGCTCCAGTCTTGAAAACTGGCGTACCTGAGAGGGTATCGGGGGTTCGAATCCCTCCTCTTCCGCCATCTCTTCAGTTTGGCCTGGCATACGATCTTTTCGTGCCGATACGCGCAGTCGCTCTCCTTCGAAGGATTGCTACGGGTCGCGGCCAGATTGGGGCCGTCAATCGGATTGATTTTGCTTATTTTCGGTCTTATTGTGCACGACTTACGGTCTGCTCCGCTAGACTACTCCTGCTCGAGCTTCTTGCTTTCCGCTATAACGATCCTGATGCCAGTTCAAACTGCCATTGTTGTGTACGGGCATGACCAAAGCCTGCTCGACACCCGAAGTTGGGTGCTGCAGTCGGCGGGTTATCGCGTGTTGCAGGCGTCTCGCAGATCCGAACTGGAGCAGACGGCGGACGATGCGCGTGTCGCTCTTGTTGTGTTGTGCCACACGTTGACCCAGGAAGAGCGTGAGGAGACGGGGTCGTTTTTGGATCGTCGGGCCGACATCAAGCGTTTGCTGATCACGGCGAACCGTCCCGTTCTGCAGCAGAGGCGGAGCGATCCGATGGTGAGTGCCTTTGACGGTCCGCGCGCGTTGATCGACATGGTCGACACGATGCTGGCTGCGGAGGCGGATGCCTAGCTATCTAGGCGTCCTGCGGCAAAGCCGCATCACATGGATTTAAGAAAACATTCCCAAGTGGAGCGGATTGTCCAGAATGAAGAAGTCTTCCGTGCCTCCGTTGCGCCTGGGTGCAGATCAGAGCTCTGGCTCCTCGCATACGGCTGGACCCTCGTTGGTTTCGGGCAAACGCCGCAACGTTGGATTGGCGGCCTTTGAATTGCTGCAGGAGATTCGTACGCCACTGGAGACCCTGGGATATTTGGCCTATCTTGCCGAGCAGCAATGCGGGGACCCGGAACGAGTCAGGTTTTACATGCGTTTGGCGCACCAACACCTGGCGACGATCAACCAGATTGCCAGTCGAACAATGCATTTTGCGGAGATCTCAGAGCATCCCGCCGCCACGGACCTGGTGGAGTTGACTGAATCCGCGCTCCAGATGCACTACGAGACGATTCAATCCAAGCAGATCCGTTTGGTGAAAGAGCTGCCGAAGGGATCTGTGGCGGGAGTGCATCGCGGCCAGATGCTGCAGGTTCTGTCTGACCTCATCGTTCATGCATTGGAGGGTCTGGATCCTGAGGGTACTCTCCTTTTACGGCTTCGCCGGCGTAAGAATGGTGTTCATCTTTTGATTGCCGACAATGGTCACGGCATCACTCTCGGTCAGGACTCCCACGATCCTTCCTTGCTTTCTACCAAGAGACGGAAGGGTATGGGAATTGGCTTAGCTCTGGTCCGGGAGATCGTCGAAGACCATCATGGCAAATTCTCTGTGCGCAGCAGTACACGCGCCGGCCACAGAGGAACTGCCTTTAAGATTTTCCTTCCGGCGGCGGAAGAGAACGACTGACGGGATCTCGCCGGTCTTCTGTGGCGCCTTTTGAGAAAACTTGGCCTAGTCTCAAGAATGGGCGCGACGAGGCTCCACTGCTCCGGTAGTCTAGCTGCATCGTAGATCCTCGGACTCCCTGGAGCCTTTCACCATGAATCTTGTACGTCGGCTTTTGACTTCTACTTTTGTTCTCGCGTTGGCCCTGGCGCCTGCAGCACCTTTTGCTTCTGCGCAGGCCGGCACCTCTTCCGGGGCCGCCGCTCAGGGAGATCCGCTCGATATCAACACGGCGAGCCGCGATCAGTTGAAGGCGCTGCCCGGAATCGGCGACGCTTACGCGGATCGGATTATTAAGGGACGACCCTACTCGGCTAAGAATCAGCTGATCCAGAAGGGAATTCTGCCGGGGAACAGCTACACCAGGATTCAAAACATGATTGTTGCGAAACGCTCGAAGTAGCGTAAAAGCCAATCCCCCAAAAGAAGTACACGGCGAAGAGGCAGTGCGGCTCTGGCAGCGGTCCATCCGCGTAAGGATCGTTTAGCATAAGGGCACTATGAGGATTTCCTCGAGCTGGACTGCATGGCACGGTTGAGGATCGACCTGCGCACATGCGGACGCCGACTTATGTCTTTGGCGGCTGGTTCGGCGCTGCTTTTACTGCTGCCTGGCTGTCAGAGTGTGACGGGTACACCGATGGTCTCGCTGGTGCGCCTGATTGACACCTCACCGGATGCGCCTGGTTTGGATCTCTACCAGGGTACAGCTGTTCTGGCCTACAACCTGGGCCTTGGCACGCTTACTTCTTACGTGCCGATTACTCCCGGGACTTACGACATCCGTGCGAACCGGGCCGGGACGCACTCGCTGCTCGTCTCCGCCGCTGGCGTGTTTGCTGCGAACGCGCAGTACACCGTGCTTGTCGGCAATGACTCGAACGCGTTACAAGAGCTGATTCTCGAGGACCAGAGCACCGCCTCGGCTGTGGGACAAATCAATCTTCGCTTTATCGATCAATCCGTACGCGCCGGAGCGCTGGACCTTTACCTTGTTCCGAGCGGAGCTACGGTGGTGACTCAAAGGCCCGTCGCTACCGGCATAAGCTTCAACATGAACACCGGATATGTTAGCGTACCTGCCGGCACTTACACTTTAATCGCCCTGCCTACCGGAACGATTCCTACGGCAAGCGGCAGCACGCTCTATAGTGGAGCGGCCGTGGCGTATGTTCCCGGCAGCGCGTCAACGATTGTCCTGATCGATCCCCACCTTGCTACTACGCCTGGAGTGCAGATTGTGACCGCGGCAGACTACGAGCCACCATCTACGGGTTAGCTCCTTACCGGCTCATGCCGCCGTAGATTTTGCCGGCCCGCGCTAACCCTTCGTCTGTAGCGGAAATTCAATGTGGACGCGCAACACTGTGATTCTACCCGGGTCTATTTGTAGAGAGAAAGATGCAAATGGTTCATTGCTGATCGATCTTTACCGGGCAGCACAGAAGCCATACGATCAACTGAATTCTTGTGATTGCACGTCCGCTGAACTCATTCTACTGCGCTACAAACGCACATAAGCCACTTCCGAAGAAGTGGCTTATGTGTTTCTAAGTCAAGTGACACACCGAACTAGCGTGTGTCACTTGACTTAGCTCTGACCTCTACAAAATCTAGTAACGATAAATCTCTGATTTATACGGGCCTTCTACAGCAACCCCGAGGTATTTTGCCTGCTTGCCTGAGAGTGTCGTCAGCTTCACGCCGATCTTCTCCAGGTGTAGCCGAGCTACTTCTTCATCCAGCCGCTTTGGCAGAATATAGATGCCGACCTTGTACTCATCCTTCTTCTCCCAGAGATCCAGTTGCGCAAGCGTCTGGTTGGAGAAGCTTGCGGACATGACAAAGCTGGGATGCCCGGTTGCGCAACCTAGATTGACCAGCCGTCCTTCGGCTAGCACGAAGATGCTGTTGCCGTTGTCGAAGGTGTACTTATCCACCTGCGGCTTGATGTTGGTCCGCACTGCGCCCGACGCGTTGAGCGGCTCCATTTGGATCTCGTTGTCGAAGTGGCCGATGTTGCAGACGATGGCCTGGTCCTTCATCAGCTTCATATGCTCAAGCGTGATGATGTCGACGTTGCCCGTGCAGGTGACGTAGATATCGCCGCGGCCCAGGGTCTCTTCGATGGTCGTGACTTCGTAGCCTTCGATCGCCGCCTGCAGTGCATTGATCGGATCGATCTCGGTCACTACGACGCGCGCTCCTAGCCCACGCAGGCTAGCGGCCGAGCCCTTGCCTACATCGCCGAAGCCGCAGACTACCGCGACTTTACCGGCAATCATGACGTCCGTGGCGCGCTTGATGCCGTCGACCAGCGACTCACGGCAGCCATACAGGTTGTCGAACTTGGACTTGGTCACCGAGTCGTTGACGTTGATGGCCGGAACCAGCAGCGTGCCCTTCTCCATCATTTTATAGAGCCGATGCACACCGGTCGTCGTCTCTTCCGAGACGCCCTTCCACTCCTTGGCCACATCGTGCCAACGCGTGGGAGACTCGGCATGAACCTTCTTCAGCAGCGTCTTGATGACCGCTTCTTCGGCGGAGGTAGAAGGTGAATCGACCCAGGTGGCGGCGTTGCCGGCCACAGCGTCATTCTCCAACTCGTAGCCCTTGTGGATCAGCAGCGTTACGTCGCCGCCATCGTCGATGACCAGTTGCGGCCCCAGCAGACCGCCGTTGCCGTCCGGGAAGCTGAGCGACTGGTTCGTGCACCACCAGAACTCCTCAAGCGACTCGCCCTTCCAGGCGAACACCGGCACCCCGGCCGCCGCGATGGCCGCTGCGGCGTGATCCTGGGTCGAGAAAATATTGCAGCTCGCCCAGCGGACGTCGGCTCCGAGATCCACCATGGTCTCAATGAGCACCGCGGTCTGAATCGTCATATGAAGCGAGCCGGTCACGCGTACGCCCTGGAGCGGCTTGCCTGCGGCATACTTGTGCCGAATCGACATCAAGCCCGGCATCTCCTGCTCGGCGATCTCGATCTCTTTGCGCCCAAACTCGGCCAGGGAGATGTCTGCTATCTTGTACTCCTGCGCTACCGTCTTTTCAACTTGACCGATCGTTGCAGTCGCCATAAAACCTCGGAGGTTCATCGAAATAAAAGCACCCTAAGGATAGCATCGGGCGCCCTGGCACTTCAGAAAAGCCGAGCCTTTGCGATCAAGTACACACGAACCGCGTTTCCTTTTATTGCGCACTCTTCTATTGCGCACTCAGCGAGCAAGCGGATGCAACTCCACTGTGCGCCCCGTCTTTGCCGATTGCCGCGCCGCGTCCAGAATCTGCATCACCACCATGTTGGTCGGCAGCGAGGATAGATCGCCGTCCGGCTGAATCGTCCCGCGCAATACCGCTGCAAGGTAGGCGAGCGAGCTGCGGCGAGTCTCCGGCAACGGCGGCGCACTGATGCCGGATTCCGCGGCCTGTCCCACGTAGTGCACCCGCAGCTGGTCGGCCCCCACAGTCGTCACAGACCCGCGTGTGCCGTAGACCTCCATATCTTTGCGCGCGAAGCTCCAGTCCCATGAGGGCATCAGCACGGCCTGGGCGTTTGGATAGCGCAGAATGACGGTCGCATCATCGTCCACCTTCGGGTAGATTGCCGGCTTGTCGGTCTGCGCCACGGCCGTTACGCTCAACGGGATCTCCCCCCGCATGAGCCCGGTCATCAGATCCGCGCCGTAACAGCCGAAGTCGAACAGGGCTCCTGCGCCGTTCTGCTTCGGGTCGGTGAGCCATGGAAGCCACTCCGGCCCGACGCCAATCTCCTTCGGTCCCTCATGTCCATCGTGCACGACAACCTTGCGTATTTCGCCCAGCTTGCCGTCTGCGACCTCCGCCAGCGCCTCCGTGTTGCTGGCGTACCAAGTCGTTTCATAGTTCACCAATACCTGGACGTGGTGCTCCCGCGCAGCCGCACGAATCGCCAGCGCATCCTCGATCGTCGTCGAGAGCGGCTTCTCGACCATCGACGCGATGCCGTGACGCGCCGCTGCTTCGATCACCGGGCGGTGACCCTCGATCGTGGTGTAGACCAGTACCGCATCCGGGTGCACTGCCTGAAGCATTTGTTCCAAGTCTGTATAGAACAGCTTCGGATCCAGGTGATACTGGGTAGCATACTGCCGCGAAAGGGTTACGTCCGGCTCCTCAATCGCAATTAGCTGCACGTCTGTTTGCTTGGGCAGGGCTCCAAGCAAGCCGTGCACATGCCCATGCACGAGACCCACAATGGCGACACGTAGCGGCTTCGTCTCGGCCTGCGCGAACAAAGCCGGGGCCAGAAGGGCAAGGGTAAGCGCGACCACACAGCGAAACGAGCGTATCTGTCTTTGCACATCGAGCATATGCATATCGAGCAAAGTCTACACGCTTCTGCACTTCGCTGAACGTCTACCGGCCTTCGCTTGTGCGCGGTTCAGCGTTCATCCCGCCACGCGTCGTCTTCAGCAGCCAGCAGAGCCCGGCGCCTACGGCGGCCATACTTCCGACGACCAACAGGCCGGCTGAGAAGGAGTGGGTCACATCCTTCAGCTTGCCGGTCAGCGTCGGCCCGACAAATCCTCCGAGACTGCCGATCATGGTGATGATTGCCACGCCTCCGGCTGCGGCCTGCCCGCCGAGCACACGCGTCGGCAGCGCCCAGAACGGTCCCATCATGCTCCAGTAGCCCATCGCCGCAAGCGTTAACGCACACAGCTCCGAGACGAGACTATGCGCGTAGGCCGCCCACGCAAAGCCGATCACACTGAGCAGAAAGCATCCTGCGATGTGCCAGCGGCGCTCTCCCGTCCGGTCGCTCGACCAGCCCACGATGACGGTAAAGATCGCCGCCGCCAGGTAGGGCACGGTTGCGTAGCGGGCGATGACGCTTGCCGCATTCGCTCCACCGAGGTGCGTGAAGCTATTCAAGAGCAGAGGCATCCAGAGATTGACCGTATAAACGCCTACCTGATCCAGAAAGAATACGATCGCCAGCACCCAGACCATGGGCAGCTTGAAGGCGTCGAGCAGGTTGTGATGTTCGGTTGCGCCACCCTCTTTGCGGTCGCGCTCGAGCTCTGTATTTAACCACTTCTTCTCCGGCGCCGTGAGCCAACCGGCGTCGTCTGGATGATCTTTCAGTACAAAGAGCACGGAGATCCCCATCAGGAACGTCGGCACTCCTTCCATCAGGAACAGCCACTGCCATCCATGCAGCCCTGCCGTGCCATCCAGCTTGAGCAGAAAGCTGGAGAGCGGCGCGCCTACCACACCCGCGATGGAGGTCGCCGTCATAAATTTTGCCACGGCTCGGGCCCGTTCTCCCGAGGGAAACCAATAGGTCAGGTACAGGATCATTCCGGGGAAGAAGCCCGCCTCACTGATGCCCAACAGCAGCCGCATCCCATAGAACGAGTGTTCGCCCTGCACAAACATCATGCAGCTTGCGATGATCCCCCACGAGATCATGATGCGGGCAATCCAAACGCGCGGACCCGTCTTCTGCAGCAGCAGATTGCTGGGCAGATCGAAGACTAACTGGCCTACGAAGTAGAGGCCACCGCCCAGGCCGAACATGGTGTCTGTGAGGTGCAGATCGCGCTTGAACTCAACCGCTGCAAAGCCTACGTTGACGCGGTCAAGATACGCCAGGATATAGAGGATGAAGATGTAAGGAATGAGCCGCCACGAGATTTTGCTGAACAGCTTCTTCCCGTCGACTTCACTTTCTTGTTGTACGGTTGCGGCCATTGACCTACTTTACCTTTTCACCGTTGGAGCCGAATAGCCTCTCGTGCGACTCACAAAATGTTTGTTTGTGAATCTTTGGCTTGGTGCTCGGGCGGCAGCACCTGGACCCGGCGTTCCTCCCGCCACGAAAGCCACCCGGCGGTCATCATCAGCAGAAAGAAACCGCCAAAGCCGAGCCCGATTCCTATTACGGACAGCGCGCCCAGCATCACGACCCACAATGGCTGCCCGGTTTCACTGTAGTACACAAAGCCGATGAAGACTGTCACGATCAGCAGCAGCAGTGAGCTGACCAGCACCGCGACGCTGAGCACGATCCACGGCTTATACCCTTTGCCTACCGATGCGACCATGGGCTACGACCTCTCTCGCTCAAGCAGCGCGCGCTTACGCTCCAGACCCCAGCGATAGCCGGTCAGATGCCCGTTTTTTCCGAGCACGCGATGGCACGGCACGACTAAGGCTACGGGGTTTGCCGCACAGGCCGCCGCCACGGCCCGCCCCGAGCGTGGACTGCCGATGGCCGCGGCAATTTCGGAGTAGCTCCGTGTCTCGCCGCGCGGAATCGCCTGCAGCTCCCGCCAGACCCGATGCTGAAACGCCGTCGCCCGCACATCCATTGGCAGCGACCTTGCCGCGGCATGTTCGCCCAGGCTCGCTACGACGGCCGCCACCGCATACTCCAACTCGCGATCCATCTGCTTCAACTCGGCCAGGGGAAAGCGTCCGCGCAACTCCTCCAGCAGCTGCTGATCTGAGTCGCCGAACGCGGCCGCGCAGACTCCCTGGTCAGTTGCTCCGACGAGCAGCCTTCCCAGCGGTGAGTCCGCGACCGCGTAGCGGATCCGCAGCCCTTTGCCGCCGGATTTGAGCGCAGTCGGCGTCATGCCCAGGGTAGCGGCGGCTCCTTCGTACAGGCGACTGCTGGAGCCGAATCCCGCGTCCTGGATCGCCTCGGTGACGGACACCTTCGGCTGCCTCACCTTGATCTTGAAGGCGGCCACCTTTTGCGCGCGACCGTACTCGCCGGGCGTTACCCCCAGCACCCGCTTGAAGCCGCGCAGGATCGTGAATTTGCCTACGCCAGTAACCTTGGCAAGGTCTTTCAGCCGTGTGCGCTCCCCGCCTTTCGTCTTCAGATAATCGGCAACCTGGGCGATCGCCTCCGCCTGCGGGTCGGGCCTCGGCGCTGTGCGGCCCGGCTCACAGCGCAGACACGCCCGATAGCCCGCAGCTCGCGCCGCGTCGGTCGTAGGAAAGAACGTTACATTTTTCCGCGTCGGCCGCCGGCTCGGACAACTCGGCTTGCAGTAGATTTTGGTCGATTTGACGGCATAGAAAAACTGCCCATCGGCCCGCGCATCGCGCTCGAGCACCTGCTGCCAGGCTTTGCCTGGAAACAGGCTCGGGACTGCAACCTTGCCGCTCGCACTTGTTGTGTGACTCATCGCCATACCGAGTATCTTCTATCTGCTGACGCCGCGCCACACTCCGCAGGTTGCAGCCAAACTCAAGGGCCTTAGGATTTCGTCGAGCAAACCCGCTAGAGCCTCGTCAGCGATTCGAGCTAAACCACTTTTGTAGAGGTACGGCTCGCTCCTATACCCGTTGTCATTCTTCATCCGTTGTCATTCTTCGCCGCAGGCGGAGGATCTGCTCTTCAAGTTCTGACACTAAAGTCGAGGAGGAATGGATGCCTACGCGGTCTTTCACTACATTAAGCTCAAGTGTCCACGTTAGACCCCTAAGCGCAGACTGTGGATGAAGGCATCTGGTGCCACCATAACCGGCAAAACCCGGTCACAAACCTTTGTTTTTGGAAGAGATCAGATTATTTCTGACATGCGACTTGCGGTGACTAATTCACTCGGTGGCTACCCGTTGCCCCATTGGTCCGAATGCAAGGGCTCGATTTGTGACCAATTCGGTCGAGAGGTCGTACCGAGTGGCTTCCGCGGACGTGCGAAGGCAGCGCTGATCTGTGTTTGCGTCTGCAGGAGGAGGAACACGGTCCAGAACCACTCGCGGTGGTGGTGAGCCTGGATCAGACTGGCCATCATTGCCACCAGAAGGACGCCCATGCCAACTTTCCAGAACACGTGTTCGACGACCCGGCGGAAAGGAACGAGAGTCATCTCCGGCCAGCGTTGACTCTGCACCTGTACACGCAGAAGATACGAGGCCCAGTACATCACGACAGCACCAATCACCACCGTCGCAAAGCACATGACGAGCAAGGACAGGCTCGCATACACCGAACGAAGACTGCCGCCGATGAGACCGGCGACGGATACAAAGCTTCCGGCAACGATCAGCGATGTCAGTCGCCATGGGGAATCGAACATGGTCACCTCGCGCTCATTTTACCGTCCCATTGTAGATGCGCGCACTAGTAGGAGTAGGCCAAGGGTAGCCTTTATGAGGTACGGCGCTTTGCGGAGGCGACGTGCTAGATACAGTTGTTCCCTACAGATGCCGTCCAGGCTAGTCTGCGGGCTGAGCTTCTCCAGATCGAGCCTGCGGCTGCAAACTAGCGCTATTGCGACTTCAC
>CAXUNR010000008.1:23699-87540 GCA_964252655.1 uncultured Acidobacteriaceae bacterium | reverse complement strand
GATCCCCCCTTCGACCCCAACCACCAAATGGACAAGCCCGGCTTCAAGGTCATGCACATCCAGGATGTCGACTACCGCAGCACCTGCCAGCCCCTCATCGCCTGCCTCAATCAAGTACGCGCCTGGTCGCACGCCCACCCTCACCACATCCCCATCTTCATTCTGGTGGAGACCAAGCAGGGCTCCTCGCCGCGACTCAAGCTCACCCAACCGGAGCCCTTCACCTCAGCCACCTTCGACGCGCTCGACGCCGAAATCCGCTCCGTCTTCCCTCCCAGCGAGATCGTCACGCCAGATGAGGTCCGCGGCAACGATCCCACGCTCAATGCCGCCGTCCTCGCAGGTCATTGGCCGTCCCTCGAGAGCGCTCGCGGCAAAGTCGTCTTCCTCCTCGACCAGCGCGCCGTCGGCCCCGTCTACCTCGAAGGCCATCCCTCCCTGCGCGGCCGCGTCCTCTTCACCAACGCCGAACCGGGTCAACCCGACGCCGCCTATCTCGAGCGCAACGACGGCCCCGCCGCAGAGATCGCCGCGCTCGTCCGCCAGGGATATCTCGTCCGCGCCCGCACCGACGCCGACACCAAACAAGCCCGCACCAACGACCCATCCATGCGCGACGCCATAATGGCCGGCGGCGCCCAACTTCTCAGCACCGACTACCCCGTCAACGAGCCCGCCCGCTGGCCCGGAAGCTTCGTCGTCACGCTCCCCGACAAGGTCGTCGCTCGGTGCAATCCAATCAACGCCGCCGACCACTGCCCGACAGACTTCAGCCGCAACGCCGGCAACTAAAGTTGATAAGCAAGGGTGCAGCGGCCCTTCGTTGTCATTCGCGAAGGAATCTGCGTTTGCTGTTTCTTGATCCCTGCGACACACCCTCGGCGTCAGCCCTAAACAAGAAGCAGCTGGAGGACCCTCACCAGGTCCTCCAGCCACAACCCTCTCTCGCCGGCCTAGAAATGGAAACCAATCTCCGCCGTCAGCGCGCGCGGGGTCACATAGTGCGTACCGCTGAAGGTCGAGAGAAAGTTATACAGCGCATACTTGTTGGCAAGGTTGACCGCGGTCAAGCGCAGACTCGTCCTGTTCTTGTCTGCGTTGAACAAATTATCCTGCCCAACTGACAGATCGAAGAGATCGCGATGCGCAATGCGTTGCGGGTTCTTGTCGTTGTCTCCGGTGTTCGGTGCGGGAATGTTGATCAGGTTTGAGCTGAACTGGGAAGCCAGGCAAACGCCGTTCGGAATCGGATTCGTCGGGGTCGCCTTGAATCCATTGCACACCAGGCCTGCCTGGAACTCCTGGTCCGCGCTCAGCGGAGCCCCCATCGCACTCACCATCAAAACCGCCGGCTGCCCGTTCAGCGTCGTCGACGATGCATCACACGGGGTATTCGGATCCACGGAGGCAGGCCCGTAACAAGGCGCGTTGCCCGCCACCAGACCACTGTCAAACCGCCAGTTGAAGCCGATAAACGGACCCCGTTTCACCGGCACCTGATACTGCAGGTGAGTCGTCTGGCTGAAGCGTTCATCGTGGTCGATCCGGAACGGAAAACCGCTCTGCCCCACCGTCGCGCCCGCACCCGCCACCTGCGGCGGAAAGAACCGTGCCGCCACCGAAGACATCACCACAAACACCGTCAGATTGTGATAATTCGGAACATCCGCGCGCAGCGCAAATCCCGGAATCTTCGAGTTATGCCAGTCGATCGGAAACGTAATCGGCGTATTGCCCAGCACGCTAAAGTCAAACGCATTGTGCGTGTACTTCCAGATATAGTCGCCGCTGATGACCAGGTTCTTGCCAAACCCCTGCTGCAGGCCGGCATGGAACTCGTTCCGGAAGCCCGGCTGCAGCGTGTTCGAGGCACCCACCTGGCAAGCCAGTAGAGGATTCAGCACGTCGCTTCCGCAGCCTTGGCTCGAGAGCACCAGATTCTCGTTGAACGGCGTCTCAAGCGTTCTCGCATACGACGTCCGCAACACCGTCCCGGTCCGTTTGATCGAGTACGCCGCGCCTAGCCGTGGCTCCGCTTGCCGCTGCCGGGCCAGTCCGTTATAGAAGTCGCCGCGAATGCCCAGGTTGAACACCCAGTCCCCCGCCTTCATCTGGTCTTCCAAATACAGCGCCAGTTCCTTCACATCCGTGTGGCCGAAGAAGTTATAGAACGAGCCGCCGCGCGTCAGATCGTACCCCAGCAGTGCAGGATTGAAAGCAGAGTTTGCCGCACCGGTCACCGGGCACTGGCTCGGGTCGGTATACCCAGCCACCGGATTTCCATTCACATCCAAACACGGCGAGTTATACGTCGGGTTCACCACACCCAGGTTGTCGTGCTCGCGCAAAAACGTCTGCTCGTACACACCCCCCAGCTTGAAGTTGTTGCGCCCCTTCACATACGACACATCGCTATGCACACCCGTGTTCAGCAGCGTCCGCTCCTGCGCGATACTCTCATCCTGGTTTACGAAGTAGTCGGCCAGCGGATTACCGCTCCCGTAGTACTCATACGCATCCTTCCGCGCAAACGGAGCAAAATTGAAGACCGCGTTCGCCCCCAGAGTGCGCGTAAACGTCGGAGAAATGTTGTAAGTCTCAATCTTCGACTTCTGGTCCGAGCTGCCCACATTGCCAAACACCGGGCTCGCCGTCGTCCCACCCGAGACCACGTTGCTCACGTTCAGTTGGTCATAGCTGTTCGGCGTCTGGAACCACGAGCGGCTGTACGTCAGGTTCAGGTGCATCGAATCCGCCGTCGTAAACTGCCGGTCGATACGATCAAACACGTTGACCTCGTTACCCTTGGCATGAAACACCGAAAACTCCGCCGGATCGAGGAAGCGACCCGTATTCAAGCCGTCCACTTCAAAAAAGTTCCCCCAACGTTCTCCCCCATACGACAGGTCCATCGAACCCGTCGATGTACCAAACGTTCCGTACGAAGAGCTGATCTCCCCCGTCGGCGTCGTAATCCCCTCACCTGAGCGGGTCGTAACATTGATAATCAAGCTCGTCTTGTCGCCGTACTCAGCCGGAGGCGCACCGGAGATCACCTCAATCGACTGAATCGAATTCGATGGAATCTGGTTCGAAAACACCTTGCTCTGCTGATCCGAAATAGGCTGGCCATCCAGCGAAAAAGAGTTCGAAGCGTGATCGCCCAGGCCATGGAACAGACCATTCGAGTCGGCCGCAACGCCCGGAGAGGTCAACGTCACCAGCGAGCTCAAGGTAGACGACGGCGTCTCGAGCGGCACCTTGTTGAACAGATCACGGTCTACATCGGTATGAAATACCGGAGTATTCTCCAGCAGATCGCCCGAGGTCTCCACGTTCACCACGGTATTCGCGCCCCCCACCTGCAGCGCCGCGTTATAAGAAACCGCGACCGGAGACAAAATCTGCACATCCTTCTCCGCAGACAGGAAACCCGGAGCCGTCACCAGGACGTGGTACAGATTGAACGGAACATTCTGAAACTGGTAACGCCCGGCAGCATCCGTCCTTACATTGCGTGTATAGCCGCTGCCCGGGTTGGACACCGTGATCGTCGCCCCGGGAACAACCGCTCCGGAGGGATCGCTGACCAGTCCGCTGACCGAACCGGAGTTGCTCTGCGCCACAGCAGAACCCGCGCCTAGAACGCTGGCCAGCGCGCACGATACAGCAAACGTACTCTTGGGACTCAATCTGAAACTTTCCATTGCATGACTCCTGTCTGGCAAACAAGCTCAGACGTCGAAAGGCTGAAACCCTTCCATTTTCTCGATGCAGGATGAGCATCCATATCAAAACATTCAGCGGTTGATCCGAACGAACCAATCTCCAGCCATAAAGTGTGGAGCTCACTGAATAAGGATTCCTACGAAAGAAAAGACACAGGAGGAGGCCGACTGAACAGCGAGAACTGCAGCAAACGCCAGGCAATCCGATCGAGCAACAAACCAACCCGGCCATCCACCGTAAAGAGCAGCTGCCCAATGAATCCCGTGGCGGAGAGCAGCGCAGAGTGCATCGCCACGCAAAGCGGACAGTCCGCCTCGTCCTCGGGCAACGCGTGGAGCGTCGTCTGCGAGGCGACCTGCACCTTAGTCTGCCCAAACCAGTCGCCGTGGACATGATGAGCCTGAGCGGAACTCGCGACCAGCATCCACACCAGGCTGAACATCGCTATCCACCGCATCCAACCCGGATACGGCAGCAACGTGCTCGCGTGTTGTCTCAGCTTCAACATCCAGTCCTATCCCGCAGTGAGCTCGCCCGTGTGCACCCGTCTCGCCCAAACTTAAAGGAGCCGCATACAAGAGCAAATGGATCGGTTACTGCCACTCTAACACTGCTAACGACTCCTCACTCTTATTAGGCAAGGCATAGTTGCGCCATCAATTGGAGATCAAACCATCCTCGTTTGTTCACTGGGCTCCCTTTTGTTGCCCTTCCCGAAGGGAATCTGCGTGTCGCGTCTGCCAAACGGCACAAGCAGGAACCGGACCAGACCGTCCCTAACGGCAAGCCGAACAACTGCCGGACAGAAAAAACTCATGTCCTGTCACGCGGAAACCCTTGGGAAGATTGGGCTGGAACTGAACCCCGCACCCAGGCATCTCGAAGATCTTGTGGCAGTCATTGCAACGAAAATGATGATGATGTTCCTTGCCCGCCACCTCATACCGCGCGGTCTCGCCGGGCAGAGCGATCGCAGTCAGCCAGTTCTCTTCAAGCAAACTCCCAATGTTGCGATACACCGTCGCAATGCTGATCCCTTCCACCAGCTCGCGGGCGTGGTGCAGCGTCTCATCCGGAGAAAGCGGTCGATTCGCACTCAGAAACGCCGCACGAATGGCATCCTTCTGCCGGGTCTTTCTAGCCTGAACGATCAAAACGTCTCACCCTCTCTAAAGAGCACGATCCCAGCCATCCACAACCACCGCTGCGGTCACCGGATCCACCATAGAATACCACTAATGCGAAAACGTTCCTCTTAGAGAAGGGCACTCTAACAAGCCGCGGGTTCCATCCTGTCAAGCCCCTATCCCCGGTAAGCCACGCTGTAGGAACAGCTTACGTGTGGCATAGTTCCCCTGGTCAAGGCTTTATACTGAAAGTACAGTCGTTCTTCAGGCGAAGCCAGAATCCAGACACAGTCGTCCTTCAGGCGAAGCCACAATCCTCACGGTCGTCATTCTGATCGACCAGAATCCCCGTATCGGCCTATGCTGTTGCTTGCCTTCTCCATAAGCAGCTATCTTCTTTCGTTTGACGACTTTACCCATAACCCTTTTGGTGTCATGACTTTACCCGGCACCAGAACCTAAATCTTTTGCTTTGACGACTTTACGATCTCACCCAGGGGGGGAGGGGTACCCTCTGCAGCTAAAAACTTATAGCCCCTTGGTTGTCCTTCCCAAAGGAATTTGCGTCTTCTGCATAGCCGTAACCATCACGCAGGTCAACCCTTAAGCTTTTCCTTTCAATCCCATCGCCGCCATCACCATCTGCAGGTCCTTCCACGCCTCGCTCTTCTGGCGCGGATCGCGCAGCAGAAACGCCGGATGATAGGTGATCACCGTCCGAACTCCGCGAACCTCGTGAAAGCGCCCTCGCAACGCGGAAAGCGGCTGCTTGACGCCCAGCAGGTACATCGCCGCGGTCGCGCCTAGAGCCACCACAAACTCCGGCTGCACGATGTCGATCTGTTGAACCAGAAACTGCGTACAGGTGTTCGCCTCCACCGGCTCCGGAGCCCGATTCGCCGGCGGCCGGCACTTCACAATGTTTGCAATGTAGACCTGCTCGCGCCCAAGACCCATGGCCCCGATCATGTTGTTCAACAGCTGCCCGCTCTTGCCCACGAACGGTAGCCCTTGCGCATCCTCATCCGCGCCCGGACCTTCGCCGACAAACATCAGCCGTGCGCGCGGATCGCCATCGCCAAACACGATCGTTCGCCGGCCGGCATACGCCAGCGGACACCGTGTGCAATCGCCAATCTCCGCTCGTACCGCTTCAAGCGCCGCCGCACGGTCCGTGGCAGCGACCCGCGCTGACGGCAAGGGCGCCAGCGCACTCAGGGGCACCAGTTTCGCGATATCAGGCTCCGCAGGCACAGTCTTTGAGACAAACTCTTCAGCAGGCTCCATCAAGAGAGGCGGAACCTGCAACGAATCAACAACTTCAGCAGAAGCCGGAGCAGCAGCCAAGCTCAACACCAGATCGGCCTCCTGGCCGATCGAAGACTCAGTGGTGCCGGTCCTATAAAAATCCAGCACACCCAGATCGCGGTAATACTCTACGTAGGCGCGAAGCTGCACGAGCTGTTCAGAAACTACGGCCATAGCTCAAGCTTACAGCGGCTTCAGCGAGAGCGAGTCATCTATCACCGGCGCGACAATCCGCTCCGGCAACACAAACGTCACAAACCCTTGACGAATCTCGTCCTGGGCAACGCGACACGCCTTCATCGATTTCGAATTCGACAGCGGAGGAGCTCCCGATTGAAGTTGCCGAGCGCGGCGAGCCGCACCCTTCACCAGGCTGTACTTATTGAACAAGGCATTGTCTACAGACATAGATTTCTCCCCTTATCAAGTTTTCGGCTGTGCCCTGACTGTATCCTAAAGAACGCATTTCGCCCACGGCACATCATGGAATATCTCTAGCATAGGGTCTGCCTCGTCATTCATTTGCATCAGCAACCTACAACTTTCGTTCGCAGCCTAGGCACAGGCAAGATCGTCTAGAAGCTCGAGAGGGCCTGCACTAGGCGAGCGGAAGGCGCGCCTGTGCGGCAGCTTGTCGCCAGCTCCGCTACGCCATCGCCGTACCCGCGCTGTGCGAGCACAATGGCCCGCAGCTCAGCCACCGCCTCATCCAGAACATCGTTGACCAAAGCGTACTGGTACTCGTGCACTCTGGTCACCTCCTTGCGCGCCTCCGCCAGCCGCCGCTCGATCACCTCCTGCGCGGTCACTTGCTCCGCTTCGCTGCGCATCCGCAGCCTCCGCTCCAGCACCTCCGGGCTCGGCGGCAGAATGAACACCGACACCGCCTCCGGAACACGCTCTTTCACCTGCAGCGCGCCCTGCACATCGATGTCCAGCAGCAGGTCCTTGCCTGTCTCGCGCGCATGGTCGAGCGCCGCCCTTGCCGTGCCGTAGTAATTGCCGAAGACCTCGGCCCACTCCAGAAACTCCTCGCGCTCGATCATCGAGCGAAATGCTTCGCGAGAAGTGAAATGGTACTCACGCCCGTCTGTCTCGCTGCCGCGCGGCTGCCGCGTCGTATAGGAGATGGAAAATTCAAGCCCCTCCACCAGCGACCGAACCCGACCCACCAGGGTCGACTTACCGGAACCCGAGGGTGCCGAAACGATAAATAAAAGTCCTGCCATAAACGTCTCCGCCGATCTAACGTTTCTCGATTCCGCATAGCGCTTGCCTACGCAGTTTGCTTCCTTTCACTCCAGGTTCTGCACCTGTTCTCGGGCGCGCTCCAGACCTAACTTGATCTCAAGGCCAAGATCCGTCAGCCGCAAACCTCCAGCAGCGCCGCTCGTCTTTGAGAGCAGCGTGTTGGCCTCGCGATGAATCTCCTGCAAGAGAAAGTCCAGCGGTCTTCCGACCTCTCCACCGTCGTCAAGCAGCTGCTGAAATCGCTCCAAATGCGTGCGTAGCCGCACCAGCTCCTCTTCCACGTCGCCGCGAGCAACCAGCAGAGCGGCTTCGGTAAGCACCCGATCCTCGCTGAGCGATGCGTCGCCCACCAGGTCACGCAGACGCGTCTCAAGCCGCGCTAACTCCGTTTCGGCGCTTCCTTCGCGCAGCAGCCGCGCCTCCGCCGTCAGTCGCAACAGATCGCGCACGTTGCTCTGCAGATCCGCAGCCAACGCTCGTCCCTCCGCATAGCGCGCTTCGTTGAAGCGTTCCAATAACTCCCGCATCCAGACCAGGACCGCGCCTTCCACCGCCGCCGCGTCGATCGCGCCCACCGCGGCCGACAGGACTCCGGGCAGACGCAGCAGCGCGTTAAAGTCCGGCTGCTGAGTCGTCTCATACCGTTGCGCAGCCTGGTGGAAGCCCTGCACATACGCATCCAGGAGCACCTCGTTGATCTCCACCCGCGCCGCATCGGCTGCCTTCTCGAGCACCAGCGTCAGCTCCACATGGCCGCGACGCACCGCAGCCTTGACACAGCGGCGTAGCGGAGCTTCCAGTGCTTCCAGGCCCGCGGGAACGCGTAACGCAAGATCCAGATGGCGATGATTCACCGCCTTGATTGTCAACGTGCAGCTTCGGCCGCCGGCTCTCTCCGCACCGAGTGGACCCGACACACTCGCAAATCCCGTCATCGACAACACCCGGCTCATCTTGCCCCTTCCACCTGTGCTACCTCTACCTCATCGGCAGATTCGCTGGAATCTTCAGTGAATTGCATGTCATATAAACGCCGGTATGTCCCAGAATGGGACAGCAGCTCTTCATGCGTACCAACCTCAGTGATCCGACCGGCCTCAAGCACCACGATCCGCGTCGCACGCCGGACTGTCGACAAGCGATGCGCGATGATCAACGACGTTCGCCCTTCCATCAGGTTGCTTAGCGCCGTCTGCACATAGGCTTCGCTCTCCGTATCGAGCGCGCTGGTCGCCTCATCCAGAATCAGGATCGGTGCATTCTTGAGGATCGCCCGGGCAATGGCGAGCCGCTGCCGCTCACCACCGCTCAGACGGGCTCCCTTCTCCCCGATCAGCGTCTCGTAACCTTGCGGCATGCGCAGAATGAACTCATGCGCCAAAGCCATCCGCGCCGCCTCCTCGACACGCGCGAACGGCACATCCGGCTGGCCATAAGCGATGTTATTGCGCACCGTGTCATTAAACAGCACCGTCTCCTGGGTCACCTTGCCGATCTGCCGCCGCAGACTGGCGATCGAGACATCGCGAAGATCGTGCCCATCGATCGTAACGCTTCCTCCCGTGACATCGAAGAAGCGCGGAATCAGGTTCACCAGCGAGCTCTTCCCCGCCCCGCTTGGCCCGACGAGTGCCACCACCTCGCCCCGCTTCACCTCCAGCGACACGCTCGTCAGCACCTTCTTCCGGTCTCGCCGTTCCGTCTCCTTTTCGTCCGGATAGTCGAAGTCCACATCGCGAAACATGATCGCGTCGTGGAAGCCCTCGAGCACGCGCGCACTTTTGTTCTCGACCACCTCATCCTGCGCGTCCATGAACCGGAAGATCTCTTCCGACGCACCCAGCGCTTGCTGGAAGCTGTTGTAAAACAGGGCAAACTTCCGCACCGGGTCATACAGCGAAAAGGTCGCAAACAGAAACGCAATGAACGCACCCGTCGTCATCTGGTGGGCCTTGATGCTGTCGCGTCCGATCAGCAACAGCAGCGCGATGCCAATCGAACCAAGAGCATCCATGAGCGGCGAGCTAATGGCCTGCACAGTGACCGACTTCAGGTTTGCGCTTTGCAGGCGCCTGGCCGCGCCGCGAAAGCGCGCCATCTCCCACCTCTCCATCCCAAAGGCTTTCACGATGCCATTGCCGGTGATGGTCTCGTGCAGAATGTTCTGGATCTCCGCCAGCTTGTCCTGGCCCGAGCGTGTGGTCCGCCGCACGCCGCGCCCGATGCGACGCGCCGAAGAGATCACCACCGGCACAAACAAGAGCAGGACCCAGGCCAGCCGGCCGCCAAAGAAGATCGCCGCGCCGAGCGTAAACAGAAAGGTGAATACCTGCTGCAACGCGTCGCCCAGCACTGCCGACATCGCCGTCTGCACCCGCTCGACATCGTTGATCAGCGTCGAGAGCAGCATGCCCGTCGAGTGCTTCTGGAAGAAGGCCATCGAACGCCGCAGCATCGCGTCGTAGAGATGATTGCGTAGATCCGTAATCATCCCGAAGCCGGCGTAGTTCACACAATAGGTGCCCACGTAGTCGCATACCGACTTCAGCAGCGCTGAGGCGATCAGAGCGTAGGCTACTACCGTCCAGGCGTTGTGAAAATGCTGTGGAACCAGTGTGTGTAGATCGATCACTCGGTGCAGCGAGGTGATTGGAAACCGAAGCAGATCTTCCGGAGGGGAATCCGGCTGCAGAACCTTGTCAAAGATTGGCTTGATCAGCATCAGCCGCAGCGCGGTCATCGCACCGACTACCGCCATCAGCACGACCGAGCACAGCGAGAACAGGGCGTATGGACGCAGATACCCGAGCAGCCGGAGGATCCGTCTCAAAGCCGCACTCCCCGAACGTCACGCCATCCTCGCACTGTCGTCATTCTACCGGGTGTGAACAGCGCGCAAGGCGTCTCGGCAGCCTCAGCGCGGCATATCCCGATGCGCCGCCTTGACCCGATAGCCCGCAAGCTCCAGCCTTCGCTTCATCTCCTCCGCAATAAACACCGAGCGGTGCTGGCCGCCGGTGCAGCCAAAGGCCACCGTCAGATAGCTTTTGCCCTCCTGTATATAGTGGGGTAGCAAAAACTCCAGCAGGTCGGTCGTCTTCTTTAGGAACTCCTCGGTTTGCGTAAAGCTCTGCACGTACTGCGCCACCTTGGGGTGCTTGCCGGTCAGTTCGCGGAACTCTGGAACGAAGTGCGGGTTGGGCAGAAAGCGCACGTCGAAGACCAGGTCCGCGTCGGTCGGTACGCCGTTCTTGAACCCGAAACTCATGGACGAAACCGTCAGCGTCTGCTCCGGTGCTCCGCGCCCCTCAAACTGGGCGTTGATGTGTGCCCGCAGCTCATGCACGTTGAACTTGGTCGTCTCAAGAAGGATGTCGGCGACATTTCGAATTGGATCCAGCCGCTTGCGCTCCGCCCGGATGGACTCCGCGACGGTCTCCTCGCGGCCCAGCGGATGCGGACGGCGGGTCTCCGAAAAACGCCGGATCAGCGCCTCTTCGCTTGCCTCGAGAAAGACGAGGCGCGTGCTCAGCACCTTGCGAACCTTCTTGAGGATTGCCGGAAAACGTTCCAGCCGCATCCCTTCGCGGACGTCGATCACCAGGGCCGCACGTGAAATCTCCGCCGAGGACCGCACCAGATCCGCGAAGCTCGGGATCAGGTCGAGCGGCAGGTTGTCGACCGAGTAATAGCCGAGATCCTCAAACGCCTTGAGCGCCGACGCTTTTCCGGCACCACTCATGCCGGTCAGAATGACCAGTTCGCCATGCGGAGGAGGGACGATGTCGGTTGCGCGCCGTGCTTTTTTTTGCGCTCGCTTCTCCGTCCCTTGCACGGCAGACATTTTTTCCGGCCGTCCGGGCACGCTTGCTTTCTTCGCTGCCATGCGAGAATCCTAGCACTGCCCGGACAGCCGGACGGATGAGCCTAACTACTCAGCGTGGGCTTGACCACACCGGGCGTGACCACATCGGGCGTGACCACCAGCGGCTCTGCCGAGTTGGGCTTGGCCTGTCGCTCCATGGTCAGCTTGCGCTCCTTATGTTTCATCGCTTGCGCCTCCACTTTGCGCAGCGCGTCATGCAGCACCGGCTGCATCTCCGTGCCCTCGCAGACCGCGACCAGCGATTCGTTGGCCGCGGTCAAGGTCACTTCGGCGATCTTCCGATACTTGTCCTCGGTCAGGACTACGTGCGCACTCACCAGCCGCGGAACGATTTGCGTGATGCGCGCAAGCTCAGCATCTGCCAGCGCCTTCAGTTTCGGAGTAACGGTGGTGCCTCGTCCGGTGTATTCGAGCTTCATGCGATCACCTCTCTACAGCCTAGATGCCGCCATGTTACGCGGAGGTGACTATCGTACGCGCCTTTGATGCGTAGAGGGGATCTGCATGTCCTCGCGATATTTTGCCACCGTGCGCCTGGTTACGTTGATGCCCTGCGCCCGCAGCTCGGCTGCTAGCTGGTCATCAGTGAAAGGCTTGCGGGAGTCCTCTTCTTCGATCAGCTTCTTCACCTTACGCTTCAACAGCACCAGCGGCAGGTCGCCGCCCTCTGGGCCGTTGACGCCCTCCGAGAAGAAGAAGCGCAACTCATAGACACCCTGCGCGGTATGCACATATTTGTTCGCGACGGCACGACTTACCGTCGAGGGATGTACGCCGATCTCTTCGGCGACCTCCTTGATCATCATCGGCCGTAAGGCCTGCTCACCGTGCTCCAGGAAGTCCGTTTGCCGACGGATGATGACCTCGCACGTTCGCACGATAGTGTTCTTGCGCTGCTCAATGTTGCGCAACAGCTGGATCGCGCTCCGGTAGCGATCCTTCACATACTCGCGCACTTCCTTTTCCGTCTTCTTCTCCCGCATCATGCGCCGGTATCCGCCGTTCAGGCGCAGCGTCGGCAGGTCCTCTTCGTTCATCAGCACGCTGTAGCCATCATCGCGCTTTACAAAGGCCACGTCGGGCTCAATCAGCCGCGTCTCGGACTGGTTGTAGCGCTGGCCTGGCCGGGGGTCGAGTCTGCGTACAAACTCAACGGCCGCCTGCACCTCTTCCGCCGAGCGCCCGCAGCTTTTGGTCAACTCGCGCATGTCCTTTTTCTGCAGCAGAGGCAGGCAGTCGCGGACGATGTGTGCCACCAGATCGAAGAGCTTCTCTTCGCGCTCGCCGGACGCTTGCGCCGCCTCGCGACGCAGACCTGCAAGCTGGATCTGCAGGCACTCCCGCAGGTCCCGCGCACCTACGCCTACCGGGTCCAGCTGATGCATCAGCTCGCGCGCCCGCACCACGGCATAGAGGCACTCGTCCTGGCGGGAGCTTCTCCCCAGAGCAGGGTCGGGATCGGGGTCCGCCTCCGCTGCCAGGTCGACCACACCATCAAAGCCCAGCATGCGCGCGTCCTGCCCATGCCAGAGCCGACTCGCGCGCAACTTTGAAGTGCCTCGCTCAAACGGGATCGGCTCCGGCAGTTCCGCCGCCCTGACCGCCTCATCCAGCGCTGCCGCAAGCTCCGCGTCGGTCGCCGTCAGGTATCCGCACTCATCCAGATTGCCGATGATGAGCTCAGCTGCGGCCCGCGTCTCGGCGGTCAGCTTCAGCGACCCCAACTGCCAAAGTAGATGATCGCTTAGCGTACTCGGCTGCGCGAGGAAGTGCTCAAACGAAGGCTTGTCAAAGTCCTCAAAGTTGGAGGATGAGGTCTTGAATCCGGGGTCGAGGTAATCCTGGAAATAACTGCCGAAGTCGATCTCTTCAAACGGGTCTTTTTCAACGCGCGCCGTCTCTTCGGCGACCGCTTCTGCCGAGCGCTCGCGATCGCCCTCGATGCCAGCCAGCTCGTCATACGAAGCGACGCACTCCTCAATCTCCTCGAGCACCGGATTTTCGATCATCTCGGCGTTGATCATGTCCTTCAACTCAAGCTTGTTCAGCGCTAAGACGCTGACCATCTGCACCAGGCCGGGAGTGAGCACCTGCCGTTGCGAAACCTTCAGATGGAGTTTTGGTTGAAGTAACACAGGCACGCCTTCTTTCTCATGGAGCTACGCGCAACCAGATTCCTGACGCCGTTGGACCTGAGTCTACACTTCTGGCAAGCCCCCGTGCAGCCTTTGCCCATGCACCTTTCGGAGGAGTGCGCAGCCTGCTCGTGGTAGTGCTGGGAAGGGCTTCAGAGCAAGAGAATGGTCGTGTCTGCAGCATGTATTCCATGTTGCTCTTAAGATCGGGTAAGTTGTTCCGGGCATGTCTGCTCGGCACCCGACCCTTCGTTGCTAATCCATCGAAAACTTCTCGCCCAGGTAAATCCGTTTCACCTCAGGGTCGCGACCCAATTCGCCCGGCGTGCCCGTCTTGAAGATCCGCCCTTCATTGATGATGTAGGCGCGGTTGGTCACGCTGAGCGTCTCGCGTACATTGTGATCGGTGATCAGAATGCCGATGCCGCTCTCCTTCAACTGAAAGATGATCTGCTGCAGCTCCAGCACCGCGATCGGATCGATGCCCGAAAACGGTTCATCGAGCAAGATGAAGGCGGGCGCGATTGCTAGGCAGCGCGCGATTTCTACCCGCCGCCGCTCACCTCCGCTTAGGGCATAGCCTCGCGTCTTGCGCACGTGCCCGAGATTCAGTTGATCAATCAGTCGTTCGGTGCGTGTGCGCTGCAGCGTGTGATTGAGTTCACGTCCTTCAAGAACGGCGAGGATATTCTCCTCGACGGTCAGTTTGCGAAAGACGCTCGGCTCCTGCGGCAGATAGCTGATGCCGTGACGCCGCGCGCGCAGATACATGGGCAGCCGCGTGATGTCTACATCGTCCGTCAGCACACGTCCCGCATCTGGACGCACCAAGCCCACGATCATGTAAAAGCTGGTCGTTTTGCCTGCCCCGTTCGGCCCCAGCAGCCCGACCACCTCACCCTGCGCAATTTCGAGGCTGACTCCACGCACCACCTCGCGTTCGCCGTATGACTTGCCGATGGACTCCGTGCGCAAAACCCTCATTTACACCACGATAAAACAAGTGAGCTTTGGCGGGAGTCATGACTTCGCAGAGGCAAGGCGAGAGATAGCTGCATACGCTCACCTATCCCGGGCTATCAAGCCGATGTCGCACTCAAGGCTTCAAGCTGCTTTGTAACTTCTCGTCGAGCGACTTCCCGGGAGCTACCTTGGAACAATGAACGGCGATGTTCCAGAGACACCTAACTCTTAAGTCAAGCCAGCAACCTAATCGACGCAGACTGTGTTCGCAACAACCTTGTTTCGGCATTTAGGTTCACTTCTGCGCAGCAGGACTGGTGAGCTTCCAGCCCCAGTACACGCGATGATGCTGAATGAAACCCTTCTCTATTCTCATGACCTCTACGATATCGATCTGGTCGCCATCAGGTGTTTGCCGTGGCTACTCCCAGATCAACGTGTCACCTGCACTCAAAAAGTGATCTTCACGCCACCAGCGCATCGGTGTTTTTGGGCCGCCTGACAGAGCGACTTGACGGCGAGCTTCGTCGAGAAAATGTTTTATGTTCTCTCGTCCGTGAATGACACCACTTTCCTGATTGAGAATTTTGGGAGTCATAGGTGCTTCAAGGATAGCGTCGTCTGCGTAGAGCGATAGCAATGCGGTTTGATCGCGATCGACCGATGCCTTATGCCAGGCCTGCCATATACGGCATGATCTCCCTCTTGCACTTGCCATCCTTTCGAATGTTGCATCGTTTTTCCTGCTTGCAGTCGAAACCTGAGGTAAATGTCAGACCACTTGCGGCATTTCTTCCGGCGTTTCCGACCAGAAAGCATAGGCTGGCACAGCAGGTCAGTGCTTCATTTCTATGTGTCAAGGCTTAGACTCTTTCATCGACTCGGGCGAACCGAGCCAAACTCCAGGTTCAACGTTCAGACCTTGCAGAGTATGCGTTTTCCTGAAAGCACGATTGCACCTCTCCTGCAGGACGTACCTGGGCCGCGCGCTCTAGCGACTCTCTTTACCCTTCATCTTTACCTCCGAGTGCACTCTTCGGTTCTCCACCCCGTCCGCCTTGCCCGAGATCACGACGCTGTCCTCGCCGCTGGTGAACCGCAACGAAGCCCCGGTGACACTGCCTTGCAGCCGATCTACCATTTTTGGAGGATCGGCTGCCGTTCCCGTCAGCACAAACGTCTGATCTGCCGCCGTGTACACCAGACGCTCCCCTGTGGCTCTGCGCCCCGGCTGCTCCAACTCTACCGCGCCTGCGCCGATGATGTGGTCCACACGGCCACCCAGGGACATGGGCGATCCGCCCGAAGTACTCTGCGCAGGCAATTTCGTAGCGGACGATTTTGCTGCAGACGGCGGAAGCAAATACACCGTGGCAGTGTCTGAATGCATCGTGCCTTCCTTATCCTGCACGCGCACATCGCCGGCAAAGTGAACCTGCCGCTTCGCATCGTCGTAGGTCATCTCCCGGCTGACGACCCGGACCGGCGGACTCGGCGCTTTCACTCCCTGCTTGGGGTCGCCGCTGCCTGTATCTACCAGCAGCGCATGGACCGCACCAGCGGCCCCCCCAGTCCCATGTTCATCCTTGGCGACGACCGTCCGCTCCGTGCGGTGAAACTCCAGCAGCGGAGCCTCGACCTGCGACCCGCCTTGCCACATCTTGGCCCTGCCTCCGAAAGACGGGCCACCGTAAAATTCGCTCACTCCCGAATCGTTATGCGAAACCGCTCGCGCCGCCAGTACGTGCATGGGCTCGGCAGCGCTGCCCGCCTGCAGATAGCTGACCCGTACCGAACCATCCGCGGAGGAGTCTCCTGTTGCATGGTCTATTTGCACCCGGTCCGCGAACAGCGCGCTGTCGGCGTCCTGCACTTCGACTGCTCCGGACATCGAGAGCCGGTCGGCCTTCGCGTCGTAATTCGCCATGTCTGCTTTAGCACGCTGCATCTGCACTACTGCCGGCTTCGAACCAGCCCCACTGGTCGCCTTCCCTGGAAGCTCTCGCACTACGCTGACCGAGCCTCGTTGCACTGCCCGGATCAACTCAACTTTCCCGCTCGCATCCGGCGCAAACTCCGCGTCGAGCGCCTCACCCGTGCTGGTCTGCTTGCCGGTTTGCACACCTCGTCCATCTCTCAGCACCTGTTCGAGAGACGTCTTTCCCCGTCCTTCCAGGCCTGTCAAATGCGTTTCCGGGGATTTCCTGGACCGCGGGTCGGATGCGTTTCCGGTAAAGTGCGCCGTCAATACGTCTCCACGCAGACCGTTCCTTGTGCTGGAACCATCGGTTCGTTGATCGATCGTTCGCAGCACGGCTCCGTCTCGTCCGGACGCGACGGCCTCGGTCAACAGCACAGGCTGTTTGCCTCCTCCAGCCAGCGTAAAATCCACCTTTGCGGCGTTCAGTTGCCGCTCGGCGACGCCCTGCTTTTCCTTCAGCTCTACGTCGCCGCTTCCCTGCGCGTGCACAGGCCGACCTACTGCGTCGAACGCCACCTGCGCCTCGGTCGCATGACCCTCCTGGTGCCATCCGTCGTTCCTGGCAAAGAATCGAACGTTGCCCAGGAGGTGCTCGGACCGGGGCTGACCCTCCGCGTTCAGGTCGAGTCGCATCCGCTCGGCGCTTGTGTTCTGGTGTCTTCCGTTTCGACCGTCCGCGGTGAGCAGCACGTGGCCCTCCGCGTCCACCTGCTGCGGCGTCCCATCCCCGGTCACGTGCATGACGGCATGGTCGGCGGAAGCCATCTCAGCTCCAGCATCGGTCTCCGTCGCCAGCTTTGGGTCCTCCAGCCTTATCACGTTGCCGACCCGATCCATCTCCGCACGAGCCGCTGTCAACTTCACGGGGCGTGCCTTCGCGCCGGCAGTCGTATCCTTGCTCCGCAGACCGCTCACCTGGACGGCAGAGTTCAGAATGATTACTCCGGAGCCGGAGTCGTACGACGCTCCCAGCGCCGTCCCGGTGGTGGCACCCACTTGGAAATTCACCTGCTCTTCTGTCGTTGCTGAGCGATCCTTCTGCTGGAACATCAGTCCGCTCGTCTTGATGTGGATGACCCGCGCATCCTCTTCCCTACTCTGCGCGGTGACGCGAGTCTTCTCGGCGTCTGCGGGGCGAGCCGGCCCGGTCAGATCGATGTAGACCTCCCCGACTGCACGCAGAATGCCGTTCTTCTGGTCATACTCAAATTGTGTGCCGCGGATACGATCCGCATGCTCGGTATCCTTACCGTAGAGCGTGATGTTTACGTCATGCAGCGTAAACATGCCCTGGCCGTGGTCAATCTGCTTGGCTGCGTGCACGGTGAAGATTTTGCGGCCGCCGACACTTTGCGAGTATGTGAAGTTGTCGCTCTCCTGCGTGATGGTCGCGCCCAGACGTCCAGCGAGCCCGCCGAATCCCAGATCGAGATGCCTCAACTTGTACCGCGCATAGCCCAAAAAGCCGCCCACCGCCGCGACCACCAGCAGCGCGAGGATCGCTAGACCGATACGCACCCTGCGTAGCGCAACTTCCCTGCCTGGCTGATTCATCAGTGCTTCTCGTCTTGCTCGGCCCGCCAAGCGGAAGATCGCCGCTGCCGCGTCCAGAGAGCCATCGAACGCTGCAGATTTTGCGGAGTCAGAATGCCGACCATGCGCTCACCCTCAACCACGGGCACCAGCTGCGACGAGGCTCCCGGCTGGCCCGTCACGCGGTTCAAGGTGGCGATCAGCGGGTCGGCCGGCAGCGCCGTCTGAAAAGTCCGCGTCATCACTGCTTGCACGTAGCCGTTGCCCGAGGCCTCGAGCGCCTCAAGAATCGTCTGCCGCGACACCGCACCCACCACGTTGCTGCCACGCACCACCGGAAACACGTCCTGCAGACTGTGCCGAGCCTGCAAGACCGCATCCTCAAGCGTTGCCGAGGCTGACAGGATCGAGTAGTCCGTCAGCATCACATCGCTCACCTGTACCCCGCCCGGGTTGGTTTGGCCCGGCAGTCCCTGGCGCTCAACCTGTGCTCCCAGCAGGATCCCGAACCCGGCCATCGTCAACCACCAGTTCCCTGTAGCCAGGCCGACCGCAATAAGACTCAGAGCAATCATGGGGCTCAGCCGCGCATTGCTTTGCACCGCGCTCGACCCACCTGCAGGCGCACGCAGAAGCTCAGCCCGCACCACTCGTCCCGCGTCGAGCGGCCAGGCCGGCAACAGGTTCAAAGCCGCCAACAGCAGATTGACCCACACCGCGGTTCGCAGCAGGTGTACCGGCGTCACCCAGCGAAGCTCCCATACTCGGATCGAAGGCGCAATCGTCAGGATCAGTC
Source organism: uncultured Acidobacteriaceae bacterium (assembly GCA_964252655.1). Taxonomy (GTDB): domain Bacteria; phylum Acidobacteriota; class Terriglobia; order Terriglobales; family Acidobacteriaceae; genus Edaphobacter. Next base: position 68,831 of record CAXUNR010000008.1, on the reverse strand, counting down.
CTGCCAGGGTTAGTCCAAAGAGGAGGTTCGCTACCGGGCCAACCAGCGCTATGCTTTTCTGGGTTCTGGTCTCGGTTGCGCGCTCCACTGCTTCGGTCGAGGCGTAGGTCGGCAAGCCACCCGTCGGCAACAGCAAAAGACTTTTCAGATCGATTCCGTACCATGCTGCCGCTACGCTCCGCGCCACTTCCCGCACCGCCACCGCCAGCAAAAGCAGCAGCCACAAGACCGCGCCACGGACCAATGGCTGCTCCAGATACGTCGCCCAAGTCATCGAGAGCACCAACAGAAACACAAAGAACGAGTGCAGCCGCACCTCGACCCCAAAGATTTTGCACAACCGGAACGACCACCCCGTCATACCTCTGATTGTATGCGCCTCCACCTCTGCTTGACCGCAGTTACGATAGGGCCCATGCGTGTCATCGCTGGAACCTATCGTTCGCGCCTCCTTACCGCTCCGCCTGGAACTGCTACCCGCCCAACCAGCGACCGTCTGCGCGAGACGCTGTTCAACATTCTTGGCTCCCGCGTGTCCGGCTCTGCATTCGCCGATCTCTACGCCGGGACTGGAGCCGTCGGCATAGAAGCGCTGAGCCGCGGCGCTCGTTCGGTATGGTTTGCCGAAGATGCGTCCGCTGCCCTTGACGCCTTGCGCGCGAATCTCGCTTCTCTTCGCATTTCGAACGGCTATAAGATCGAGCCCCGGGGCACCCTGCCGTTCCTCCAGAGACTGACGCAGAGTCTGGACCTCGTTTTCCTCGATCCACCTTACGAAGACCAAGACGCGTACACGCAAAGCCTAGGCTTGCTCGGCAGCGTTGCGGGAGCCAGACGTCTGCTTCCTGAAAGCCTCATAACGGCCGAGCACGCCACACGTGGAACTTTCTCGCTCGCCGATCGCTATGGGCGCCTCATCCGCTATCGCCAGCTCAAGCAGGGAGAGACCTCCCTAAGCTTCTATCGGCTCACCGAACCGTAGCTTTCTATCCGGAGGGAAACGCTCCTCCCGTATGCTTTCCTGAACGTAAGTCCACCGTGAACGCCAGCTCTCGATCAGACATGAGATCCCAACCCCAGCCACGCATCTCTCCGTCCTCGACATCATCCAGCCGAATCCCTTCCCACGAAAGCCGCGCCGTCTCCCACGCCAGGCCGGCCGCTCCCCACGCCACCAGCGAATGAAAGCCGACGAAGAGTAGCAGCCGCGCCTCCGAGAGGACGCGTACCTCCACTACCGGCCGTAGCCCCACCTGGGTACATCGCTCCGGCATTCGCGCATCTGCCACATAGGCGTATCCTCCTGCCACCGCACACAACTCGTCCGGGTTCGGACAGCCATACAGCCCCGTCGGCATCCCTGGGTCGCTGAACCCCAACGCACAGGTCAGTAGATAAGGCCCACCCTCCCGCGGACGAACTGCCAGCTGCAGCGCCCCGCGGGCCATCGCCTCTTCTTCCCCCGCAACCCTGAGCGGCCACACATACTGCCGAGCCGGAGCGATCAGCGGCGACCTCTGCAGCACCTCCGCCGTCCACGCCCGTGCAAATCCTGCGTCCGCGCTCAAATGGTCGCCTCGAGCGCCTGGAGACAGTCCTCAAGCAAGTCTTGCTCGTCCTCACAGCCTGCGCTCAACCGGATAAATCCTGGGCTAATCTCGTCGTGCCCCCAGCGCGCGCGCCGCTCCGCCGTTGTGGCCACTCCGCCAAAGCTCGTCGCCTGCGTGATCAACTCCGCTCGTTTCAAGAATCTTTCCGCTGCCGCCTGATCCCGCAGGGTAAAACTCAGCACAGGTCCAAAGTGCCGCATCTGTGCCGCCGCAATCTCGTAGCCGGCATGTGTTTTCAGTCCCGGATAAAGGACCCGGCTTACCTCCTCGCGCGTGTTTAGGAACCGTGCCAGCGCCAGCGCATTGGCTGAGCTCTGCGTCAGCCGCAGCGGCAGTGTCGCCAGCGAGCGCAGCAGCAGCCAGGCCTCCATCGGTCCAGCAATGCCACCAACCAGTGTTCGTTGCCGATCCACCCGTGCCAGCAGCATCGCATCCCGCGTTGCCACATGGCCGATCACCAAATCACTTCCTCCACTCATCGCCTTCGAATCGGAACACACCGAGAGATCTGCACCCAGCTCCAGCGGTCTCTGTCCCAGCGGCGTTGAAGTCGTGTTGTCGCACGCTACCAGCGCTCCCGCGTGATGCGCCGCTCGGCATACCGCCGCGATCTCCGTAACCTCCAGCTCGGGATTGCTCGGAGTTTCGAGCCATACCAGCCGAGCCCCAGCCACAGCCGCTGGCTGTGTCAGCTCCGCTGCCGGCACTGTCCGGATCCGCACGCCAGCGGGGACATACATCTCTTCCAACAGCTGCCGAGCCATAAAGTACATTCCCGCCGCTAGCACGACCGTATCGCCGGCCTGCAGAGTTGCTCCAAATGCAGCCGCAACCGCCGCCATTCCCGAGCCAAAGCATCGCACTCCCGCCGTCTCGCGTCCGTCCGCCATCTCCATTTGCCCAATCGCCCGCTCAAGCTCTGTCCACGTCGGGTTGTGGGAGCGACCGTAGGTGTACGGCGTCATCCCTGGATCACCAACCACATGAAACGGAGCCGCAAACACCGGCCCCGCATGCAACGGCTCGCCCGGCACCGGCTTCATCAGCGTCGAACGAATGACCCGCGTCGCTTCCCTCACCTCTTACACTCCTTCACTTGCACCTTCACTGCAGTGTCTTATCCTTCGTTCGTGCGCGTCGATCTCATCCCTTATCGGCAGAAGAGCAGAAATCTTTAGGGGATTTCCACAAGCGTTTACGAATGCTTGTTCTTCCGAAAATGCTCCCAGCCTCCGGCTCTTAACTCCTGCGCCGATCCGTCTTCCCCCAACAGCTGCACGCCGTAGGAACTTCGCATGATCCTCCCCACACGACTCACTGCTACTCCGGTGATTGTCTTTGGCACCCTTGTACCCGCCCGCGCCGTAAACAGAAGCTCGTAGTCCTCCCCGCCATGGAGTGCCTGCTCCAGCGTGGCCCCAGCAGCCAGCGGCAGCCGCGCCACGTCGATCTCGACTCCTACGCCCGACGCCTCACAGAGCCGCCGCACATCGGACGACAGCCCATCGCTTAGATCCATGCAAGCGGTAGCCAGCCCCTTCCGGAGTAGCACGCGGCCCTGCCCAATTCGCGGCTCCGGAAAGGTATGCGGATGCACTTCCGCTGAGCTTGGGTTTCGTAGCTGAGTGGAACTTACCGATAAAGCAGCCAACTCAAGCGCTGATCCGCCTAGGCTTCCCGTCACATACAGGTCATCGCCGACATGGGCTCCGCTCCGACGCAGTGCTCGCCCTCGTTCCACGACGCCGGTTACGATCACGTCGGCGAGGATCTCCGCTCCCGGCGCCTCACTTGTGTCTCCGCCCGCCAGCTCGGTCCCCCACTGCTTCGCCAGCGCCCCAAACCCTCTCATAAATCGGTCAAACCAGCGAACATCGAGCGGCGCCGGCATAGCAAGTGAAAGGAATGCCGCGATTGGCCTGGCTCCCATTGCTGCGATATCGGACAGTCCGCGCGCTAGGCAACGATGTCCCACCGACTCCGGCGTATGCCAGTCTCTGTGAAAGTGCCGTCCCTCCAGACTGAAATCTGTCGTGATCACCAATTCCGCACCTGCTGGAATTTTTAGAAGCGCGCAATCATCTCCGATTCCCATTCGTACTGACCGATTCCGAACCAAGGTGCGCTCTTGTATCCGGGCGATCAGCCCCAGTTCACCCTCTACCGGAACGCGTCTCCCTCTCTGGCCCATCGTCCTCAAAGCATACCTCCTCCTTGCTGGAAGAGGGCGCTCTTGATAGGCTGGCGGAGTGAGTTGTGCGACTGACAAATGACATTCCGCTTTGGTCATTGTCTTGATTGAGTCGCATTGCACAAATAGCTCGTCTATTTTGAAGTTCTCCTAAACTTTGCTTCCCGGGTATTTGCCTTGATTTCAAAAAAGCGTTTATACATTTTGCTGGTGAGCCGCGACGAAGATGGAACCATCAAGAAAGTTCCGGTTCCGGTTCACTACGCGTACCTTGTTGCTGCCGCCGCCGTGGTTGGTCTCTTTACAGTGACTGGGCTGGCCGGTTCGTACTCGCGGATGCTGATTAAAACCGCTCGCTTCAATCAGCTTCGGCAGGATCATCAAACCTTGCAGCAGGACTATGCGCATCTTGCTGAGCAGGCTCATCAAAAGGATATTCAAGCTGCCTCCCTGGGCTCTCTTGCAACTGAAGTTTCGGCTCTTTACGGTCTTACTGCTGATAGATTGACGTTACATTCAGGAGGAAAACGGGTTCGCGATGCCGCCTCGGATGCCGTCGCCACGGCTCCCCTGAAAGACGCATCGCTCTACACCACTGCCTCCTACTATCGTTCCATCGATGCGTTCTACGCCTTGCGTGATTCCGACATGAGCAGCGACGCGGCCCGGTTATTCAATGGTTCTACCCCGACCCTTGGACGGATGGCCAATCCCCTGCTTGCCGGTCATGATCTCATCGGACCTGACACAAACGATGATGCTTCGACCACCCCCAGTTTGTGGCCCGTGATCGGACCCATCACCTCCAGCTTCGGGGAACGTGCAGACCCTGTGCTCGGCGGAGGTGAAGCCGAGTTTCATCCCGGTATCGATATCTCTGGACCACTGGGAACTCCCATTTATGCTACTGCCGACGGTATTGTCTCTGGCGCCGAGATGGTGAACGGCTACGGACGTATGGTTCGCATCGATCACGGTCATGGCGTGCAGACCTGCTATGGCCATATGAGCGGGTTCGCCGTCACGGCGGGTCAGTCCATCTCGCGCGGCCAAGTGGTTGGCTATATTGGCCACTCCGGGCGCGCGACCGGCAACCATGTGCACTACGAGGTCCGCATCCACAATATTCCCGTCAACCCGCATAAGTATCTTCGCAGCACGCTCGCCGACCTCGGCAAATCCGCGCAGCCAGCATTTTAGGCGACTCACTTACTCGCGGGTCCGTTGACAGAGTGAGGCTGTGTTGCGTGCACGATTTGTGACCGTTCGGTCTTAGCAGATGTGGCACATAAGTTACGGACACCGTCGCTTCTCTCTGAGCCACCTCCGACGAAGTGCACGATCTCCAAACGATCGTCTGAATGTATCGGTAGCTGAGGCCAAATTTTTCTTGGGACAATTTTGCCGTTATGTTCGATCGCAATCCGATCGGCTTTTAGGCCTAACTGCATGACCACTGCCTCGAGCGTACTTTCGTCGTCGAGAGCCTCCAGCTGCCGGGTCACGCCGTTCACAAGGAGAGAGATGGCCATCTCTCCAAGCTATCAGGATCACTTAGGGGCAGTGCGCGCTAGCCGCGGGTCTAGCGGATGTGAACTCAGGAACGCACGAAGTGCGCGACGAACCACTCGCGAACGCGGCGGCCGAAGGGAACAACCTCGGGACACTCAGAGAAGACGGAGCGGTTCAGGCGCATAAGAATCTCGATTGCCTCCCGCTCGGAGGCGGCGTCCTGTGGATCACCAAAGCGCAACCGCGAATCCACCAGATATTCAACGGCGTGGCCCAGCGTTTCGAGAGCGCGTCCCTGCTCAGCCGAGCCTCTGCGGCGAATGTAAGCCGGCTGAGCGCGGCGTGCTTTCAGTTGTGACACTGAGGTGGATTGAGCAAAGGCAAATTCTGCACTGAGTTCGGCGTGATTGAGTTCTGAAAAGACTGAGACGGGCATAAGTATCTCCTCCAATTTCCTTATCGGCAGGAGTTCGAAAGTCATGAGTGAAAAAACGTGATTTTTTCTCTTTTCTTTCGCCCTCGGAAATCGGCTATCGATCCCGAAGCGGCCACAGCAGATTCATCGGGCCTTGCCCATGGCCGAGGGGCTCGGCCTGCAGCATCGCCTGGGCAACAAAATGCTTGGCATCTGCGGCGGCGGTGAGGCCGTCCCGGCCGTCTACCAGGCCGCAGAGCAAAGCACTGGCGAAGGCACACCCGGTTCCGTGGGTCGCCTTCGAGACGATCTTCGGGCTGCGCAGCCAATGCATCGGCTGACCTGGGGCCGCAACCAGATCATCGGCAGAGTCCAGGTGGCCTCCCGTGGCTACGATCCCCAGTCTGGGGTAACAACTCTGGACCGCGAGCACAGCTGCCTCCATCTCGAGCGGGGTTCTTGCGGGCATCCCGGCTAGTTCGGCGAGTTCGCTCAGATTGGGTGTGATCCAGTCGACCAGCGGCAAGAGCCGACGCTTCAGCTGAGCAAGACCGGGCACATTGAGCAACTCTCGTCCGGAACTTGAGCGAAAGACTGGATCAAGCACGACGGGCGATGCGTCGCTCTCCTCTTTATAGAGGTGGATGAAGTCAGCGGCGGACTCCACATTGGCCGCGTTGGCTAGCATGCCGATCTTGATGCCGGCTGCTGGCAAGTCCGCTTCAAGGCATTGCAGGGTCTCGCGCAATTGCTGCTCGTCGACTGGATAATTTGCCTGGACGCCCAAGGTGGACTGCACAGTAAGGGCAGTAACGGCAGCGACGCCAAAGTATCCTGCTGCAGCAAAGACCATCAGGTCTGCCGTCACTCCGGCTCCCGAAGATGGGTCGAAGCCTGCGATGGTGAGCAAAGTCTTCATCCACATACCTTGCCGAGCTTTGCCGATGTCGCGGGCCAACGATGCGGGCTAGAAGCTACAGAAGAAATGAGTAGATTTGCAAAAGTTGAGAACGACACTGCCCGATAGAGGCGGTCAAGACCTGAATCGCCGGGGTCCATTCGGCTCCACTTGCCAGAAATCCTATACCAGAAGTACGTTCTACCGGCAATCGAGGGCACACGTAAGTCATAGTCTGCGCTTGACTTAGCTATTGGACGTAAAGACAATGGAGGCATGATTCAACGGATTGTGACACAGCTTGCGAGTATGCGAAAGAGGGATTTGGCTGCGTACTTGCAGCGCTACGGATCTTCGGCGATCGTAGCAGTGATCACCGTCTCCGGGCTTACCGGCGCAGCCGCTCCACCAGCCTCCAGTTTGCATGTCGTCAGTCACTTCATGCCAAAAACCTCCGCAGTGGCGGCTCTACATCGCTGGTTTGAAACCGGAAAGGCCTCTTGGTACGGGTTGCAATTTCAGGGCCACCATACAGCAACGGGAGAACCGTATGACATGAACGGTCTAACCTGCGCCCATCGTAGCGCGCCTCTCGGCAGCTGGCTGCGAGTGACCAACCTGCGCAATCAGCGCAGCGTCCTGGTGCGTGTCAACGACCGCGGGCCGATGGTCGAAGGCCGGGTGATCGATCTGTCCTATGCCGCGGCCCGAGCCGTAGGTCTGACTGGCATCGGTCGAGTGCGACTAGAAGTCGCGGCGGCTCCCCTTCTACCTCGGCCGGGAAATTTCATGGGCATGGTTCAGTCGCAACTTAAGCTTCCTTCACTTCCCGTCAGCGCCGTCTAGTTCTACCCGCAACGCGAGCTCAAGAGATCTATGCAGGTTAATCCTTACCCGGATGCACGGGAGCGTTTGATTGTCGCTCTGGATTTCCCCACCGCCGCGCCCGCCCTGGCGCTGGTGGAGCGGCTGGACAAACAATGTCGCTGGTTCAAGGTAGGGCTCGAGCTCTTTTTGGCGGAAGGCAACTCCTTTGTCTACACGCTACGGGAGCAGGGCTTTAAAGTCTTTCTTGATCTAAAGCTGCATGACATTCCCAACACGGTCGCCAGTGCGGTGCGATCCGTATCCCGCTGTGGAGCTTCCCTGCTCACAGTGCACGCGGCAGGCGGCGCAGAGATGTTGGCAGCCGCTGCGGAGGCTGTGGCAGGTTTGCCCGATCCTCCTGCCCTGCTGGCGGTCACGGTATTAACCAGCATGAACGACAACGCGTTGGCCGGCGTAGGCGTGGAGGCGCCTATGCTGGAACAGGTACTTCGTCTCGGACGCCTGGCGCTGGCTGCCGGGATTGCTGGACTTGTCTGTTCGTCTGAAGAAGTGGGTCGTCTGCGTGCAGATCTTGGCAGCAGTCCCATACTGGTGGTGCCCGGCATTCGCCTACCTGGAAGTCCACTGGGGGATCAGCGCCGGGTTGCAACCGCAGCTGAGGCAATCGCGGCAGGAGCTTCGAAGCTGGTGGTGGGACGGCCGATCACCCGTGCGGGCGATCCCGCTGCCACTTATGCAGCCATGCTGAACGAAATTGCCGAGGCACTTCGAAAAGCTGAGGCAGAGGCTGGACAGACACCTCCGCCACCATCGCTCAAGTAAAATTACAGCTTTTCAAAAAAGTCACACGCCGAGCATGAAATGTACACACCGCCCGGTACACCGCGCTCCCGATCCTTGACCCGCTTCACAATACGGGTCGGCTTCGAGCACTTCGGGCAATCTGTGCTCCTACCTGCCTCCGCTGTTTTCTGGCGATCGCCAGTCTTTGCTACCTTTGCCATTGTTGCTCTCCCTGATGCAGTTTGATCTGGCTAGTGTGCGTGTACGAAGACGTGAAAGCGACCGTCTTTCCTCGCACCAATGCGATTTCCGCGGCACAAGCCGAGTCTTTAGAGTACATCAACGTTGCTCAATCCATTACTGCGGAGGTACGCCGCTTACTGCGTGGCCGGAGCTGGAAGGAGCGGGCGATGGGGAGGTGGAGTCGGCGGGAGCGGACGTTGCCGAAGGCTGATCCTCAGGGTATTGGACTTTTCGATTGGTCGTTCCGCCGTTTTCCACCGGTAAGGTCTCTCCGGGACGTTTCAGCGTAGGCGGCCCGGAGCGATTGTCTTGGGTTGGCTGTTGATCGCCGAGTGCAACTGTGCGCGTCGGCACGGGGGGTAGATAGCCGGCCATTTCATCCTGGTCGTGGACTTCAACCGGCTTACCGACCGCAGCGATCTTGACCAGGTTGACGCGATCGCCGACAAAGCGAACGAACTTGACCGGCTGCGGCTGATGCCCGTAGATCCACTCCTCGTAGCGGCCTTCGGTGGCACCTTCGCGAAGCTTGGCCTCCGGCTGGCCGAGCGCGGCGAGCACCATGCGATGGTTCATGCCGACCAGCACCTCATGCGAGTCGATCGCGCTCTTGATCGGAGCCGGCAGCGTCTCCGCGTATGCAATTTCCCCGGTTTTGGCTCCAAAATCGACCACGGGCTGCAGCAGCGCCTTCACCTCAGGCGCAGAAACCTCCGGCAACTTGCCTTCAAAGACGAGCATGATGCGGCAGCCGGTAGCCTGCTCGCTGAGGTCCGGCGGTGCTGTGACGGCACCCCCCACGCCAATCTGTACGTGGCGCAGAAAACGATGCCGTACATAGGGCCCCCCGTTCAGGTCGACGAGGATGCGATCCGGCTTGATCTCAAGCGCGGTGACCATCACGCGATCGCCCGGCGCGGCGGACTGACCTTTCTTATAGATAACCTCTTTATATTGCTCTGGGCGCGGAGTAAGATTGCCGTTCGCTTCCAACGTTAGAATCGCCCCGAGCGGCAGCACGCGGTGAGCGAAGCCTTGCTCCGCCTCGAGGTCACGGATCAACTCACGTCGACCTCGCTCCGTCATGGGCTTGTCTGGAAGCTCGACTCGGGTCGGCGTGAAGTCGGTCTTGAGGGAGGCAGTGGCCGTCTTCTCGCCCACAGTGAAGACCTGGGCGGACATGGGAGCAATCGCTGCACTGCCGAAGGTCAGCAACAGGGTCGCCGGAAGAGTTCTTAAGCCGTGGGCTACCAAACGGGTGTGCGCTACCATTTTCATCGGACGCATCCTTGATGGAGAAAGAGTGCACCCTTTTCCGCTGTATTGCAAGTGAGCTTAGGTGGGAGGGTGATGGCCTCAAACGACCACAGTCGCGTATGGGTAAGACGTCCGCGATTCTTTAGTGATCCGGGGAACGCTCCTCCATGCTTCTCGGGGTCGACGGCAGGATTTGGACCAGGGGCGGGGGGGGCGCGGCTTTTTCCATGGCGGCGTGAGCAGGAGGCGGAGCTACGGCCACAGCATAGCCGGCCGGATGCAACTGCGGGAACGTGTATTCCCAGGCATATTGACGGGTCACCCGGTAAAGCACAAAGAGGCCGCCAAGCAAGATCGGAACAGTCAGCAGAGCGGCGTCCAGGCCGAAAGCCCCGCCGCTTAGCCAACGGGGGCCGGTCGCAAAGGTATCAGCCACGGAGCCGAAGACGCCAAAACCTGCGACGGGCAGCCCGAAGATCGCCGCGGTGACGGCCCGGCGCGCGAAGTGCAGTCCCCAGCCAACCCAAATCCCGTGCGTCCGGAGCCAGGCCAGGGCGAGCAGCACGCCGAAGAGTGTCTCATTGAGCAAAGACAGGGCCACACTGGCGGGCGGGTTGGATAACACTAAAACAGCCGCAAAGAGCAGTGAGAGCAGTACCGCCGCCCAAGAGGGTCCAACCGCCTCGATCAGCCGCCGAAAGGCAAAGCCGCGGAAGATTACCTCCTCGGCCAGCGACGCGACCAGGATGGTGATCATGGTGATCAGGATCGGCAAAACGCTAGCGCCTTGCAGATTTAGGCGCGCGTGCAGGTGCGCACTGAGGAGCAGCGGCAGCGTCGCGGCCAGACTTAGACCCCAGCCCACGGCGGCACCGACGCCCCACTCTGACGAAGCGGTGGCGCGTTGCGGCAGCGGCAGAATCTCCTGCTCAAAACGTCCCCGCGTGGCAATCCAATCGAGCATGTGAAGGCCGACCACGACGAGAAACAGCAGAAACACAGCCGCAATCAGCGCATCGAAGCTGCCCAGGTGAAACCGCACGGAAAGTCCCTGCGCCGACTTCGAAGCTAGCACATCGGCGGCTCCGGCCCAAGCCAGGGCGACGAGACACAGAAGCAGATGCATGCCTTTGGACAGCGGAACTCCCCCAAGGTTTCGGGAACGGGTCGCTTCCGCGCTGCCAAGCGGCTCTGGAGTGGGCATCCATGGCGCAGCCACCGGTTAGGCCACAGTGTAGAACTGGGCTATGTTGCGGAACTTTTCATACCGCTTTGCAAGCAGCTGCTCAACCGGCAAAGCCTTCAACGCGGCTAAGTGCTTTCTCAGGCGCTCCGCCACAAGGCCGAAAGCGGCGGGTGGATCCGCCTGGCTTCCGCCCCTGGGTTCGGCAATCACGTCGTCTACACAGCCGAGCGCCTTGACCTCGGCCGCGGTGTACTTGAGCGCCGCCGCCGCTTGCTGCTTCTTGCCCGCGTCCTTCCACATGATCGACGCGCAGGACTCCGGCGAGATGACGGAGTACATGGCGTTTTCAAGCATCAGCACGCGATCGGACACTGCCAGCGCCAACGCTCCGCCCGATCCGCCTTCCCCGGTAATGGTCGCGATGGTCGGCACACGCAGCGTGGCCATGGCAAACAAGTTGCGAGCAATCGCCTCCCCCTGACCGCGTTCTTCCGCGCTCATGCCCGGATATGCCCCCGTGAGATCGATGAAGGTGAAGATGGGCCGGCCGAACTTCTCGGCAATCTTCATTGCACGCAGAGCTTTCCGGTATCCCTCGGGGTCCGGCATGCCGAACTTGCGCGCCATGCGCTCCCGGGTGGTCCGGCCCTTCAGGTTGCCGATCGCCATCACCGGTTCACCCTCAAACCAGGCCATGCCGCAGGTCATCGCGCTGTCGTCGCCGAAGGCGCGATCGCCATGAATTTCGGTGAAATCCGTAAATAGCGCCTCAATATAATCCACGGGGTAAGGTCTGGCCGGGTCGCGTGCCTTCTCCGTCCGAATCCACGCATCGGGAACGGCTGCGGCCGCCGTCTGCGTCTGTGCCAATCTGCCTGTGTCCTGCTCTTCCATCGCTTCTATTGTATCCGTCACGCCTGGTGCCTGTTTCGTAACCAGTGGTCGAGCGAGAGCACGTTGTATTCCAGCAAAGACAGCAGAACGAAAAAGATGAGGCTATACACAAGCTGCTGGCCGGCTATGTCCCATTGCTGATTGGCGGTTACGCCGACCGTGAGCGCCATCATGAACAGCGCGCCCGCAATCAGCGTAAGACGCGTGAACAGGCCCAGTAGCAACGCCGCGCCAAGCAGCGCCTCTAGGTACGGAATGGCGTACGCAAAGCCCAGCATCAAGCCGTGCGGCAGGGGCGACTTTGCCATATGTTCCGCGGTGGCGCCGGCAAAGCTTCCTACCCCATTCAGGATCCGGACCAGGCTATGCCCGGCAAAATTGACGCCGAAGGCCACCCGCAGCAAGGCATAGGCCAGGGCGCGATCACGCTTCACTGGATCACCCGCACGCCACCCCGCCCCACAAGCTCCTCTACCCGATCGATAAACAATCGGTCCGCCGCCACCATCACGGTGCTGGGTTCAAGCACGGCGCAGAACTCACCTGGCTCCTCAAAGTCGAGCAGCAGCTTACCCGCGCCGGGAGAGGCGAGAAACAGCCGTGACAGTTTTTCGAGCAGCGCCGCGTCCGGGGAGTGCAGCGGAACCCTGATCCGCAGCGCGTCCGGCAGTTTGAGCTTCACGTCCTCCAGCGCCTGGATCGCCGAGACCGCCAGCTTGGGCGCCGAATCCTCCTCACCGCGCAGCGATCCGCGCACCAGGACGGGAACCTCAATCTTCAGCTTCTCGGCAAGCTTCTCGAAGCTCTGCGGAAAGGCGATCAGCTCGATCTTCCCGACCGTATCTTCCAGGCACGCCTGCGCATAAAACTCGCCGGACTTCTTCGACTTGGCCACCTTGAGCCCCGTGATTACACCCGCAATTGTGATCTCGTTTGGCTCCGGACCGTTGCCGCCGCGACGGAAGACCTGTGGCTCCGGCTTCATCTCGCAGGCGGTCACGGTGTCGACCGTCTTCAGATTGCGCAGCTTCTCCCGGTACTTGTCCATGGGGTGCCCGCTGACGAAGAAGCCCAGCACCTCTTTCTCGTTTTGCAGGCGTGTATGTTCATCCCACTCCGGAGCGTTCGGCAAGGTTTCGGCCTTGCTGTTTGAGGCCGCCGTAAAGTCTGAGTCAAAAATGCCGAAGAGCCCATGCTGGCCTGCGGCGAGGTCTTTTTGCGCCTTCTGCGCGCGCTCCATGGCGCTGTCGAGCGCAGCCATGACCGCGGCTCGCTTGCCGAAGCAGTCCATTGCGCCGGACTTGATGAGCGACTCAAGCACGCGCTTGTTCAGTAGGCGCAGGTCAACCTTCTCGCAGAATTCCCACAGGCTCGCAAAACCAGCCTTCCCTTCTGCAATCAAGCCGGCACGGGCCTCGATAATCGAAACGATAGCGTTATAGCCCACGTTTTTGATCGCCGCCAGACCGAAGCCGATCGCCTCGCCCGCGGAAGTTTTGACCGGGGTAAAATTCGCGTCCGAGACCTGCACGTTCGGTGGCACCACCGGAATGTTGATCTCTCTGCACTCGGAGATGTACTTGACCACATTTTCGGGCTTCGAGGTTTCACTCGTCAGCAGCGCCGCCATAAACTCCACCGGATAGTGGGTCTTCAGGTAAGCCGTGTGGTAGGCCAGCAGAGAGTACGCCGCCGAGTGTGATTTGTTGAAGCCGTAGCCCGCGAACTCCGCCATCAGGTCGAAGATCTTGCCGGCCTTTTCCTTGGTGAACTTCTTCTCCGCGGCGCCGGCCATAAAGCGTTCGCGCTGCTTGGCCATCTCGGCGTGGTCCTTCTTGCCCATCGCCCGGCGCAGCAGATCGGCTTCCCCAAGCGCGTAGCCGCCGACCGCTGCGGCCACCTGCATCACCTGCTCCTGGTAGACCATCACTCCCAGGGTCTCTTGAAGAATCGTCTCCATCACCGGAAGCTCGTACTCCACCGCGCGCCGGCCCCACTTACGCTCGATGAAGTCATCGATCATGCCCATCGGACCCGGCCGGTAGAGCGCGTTCAACGCCGTCAAATCCTCGACCCGGGTCGGCTTGTAGCGTCGCAGCACGTCGCGCATGCCTCCCGATTCAAACTGGAAGACGCCGCTGGTGAGCGCCTTGTGAAATACCTGCTCATATGTCTTCGCGTCGTCCAGGGGAATCATCGCCAGGTCAAGCCGCTCACCGCGCGTCTGCTCAATCAGCTTCAGCGCATCGTCGATCACCGTGAGCGTCGTCAGGCCGAGGAAGTCCATCTTCAGCAGGCCCATCTTTTCAATCGCACCCATGTCGTAGCTGGTCACGATCGCCTCGTCCTTGGTCCGTGTCACCGGTACCAGCTCGGTCAGCGGGCTGGGCGCAATGACCACGCCAGCCGCATGCACACCCGCGCCGCGTACCAATCCTTCGAGCCGCATCGCCGTATCGATCAACTCCCGGATCCTGGGCTCGCCTTCATATGCCTGTGACAGCGGCCCATTGTCCTTCAGCACCTCGGCGATCGTGACCCCGATGCGACCCTGGATCATCTTGGCGATCCGGTCTACCTCGCCGTAGGGCATATCGAGCGCGCGGCCGACATCCTTGATCGCTGCCTTGGCCGCCATGGTGTTGAAGGTGATGATCTGTGCGACTTGGTCGGTGCCGTACTTGCGCCGCACATACTCGATCACCTCGCCGCGGCGATTCATGCAAAAGTCGATGTCGATATCCGGCATCGAGATACGATCCGGGTTCAGGAAGCGCTCAAACAGCAGTTCGTTCTGGAGCGGATCGACATCGGTGATCTCCATCGCGTAGGCCACCAGGGAGCCTGCCGCCGAGCCGCGTCCCGGGCCAACCGGAATGTTTTGCTCCCGCGCATAACGGATGAAGTCCCACACAATCATGAAATAGCCGGGAAACTTCATCGCTTTGATGCATTCTATTTCGCGATCAAGTCGGGCATGGTAGTCCTCTTCGGTCTTGCGCAGCAGGCCGCGGGCGCGCAGGTGGGCCACGTTGGTCGCAAGGCGTTTGCGCAGGCCCTCCCGGCACACCTGCTCGAAGAAGCTGTCGAGCGTCAAGCCCTCCGGAACCGGGAACTCCGGAAACGGATTGTCGACCTTGTTCAGCTTCAGGTTGCAGCGCTCCGGGAACTGCATGGTGCGGCTCAGTACCTCGGGGTGATCCGGAAACATGCGCGCCATCTCGTCGGCGGTCTTGATGTAAAACTCTTCGGTGTCGAACTTGAACCGCTTCGGATCGTTCATCGAGCCGGCCGTCTGGACGCACAGCAGCACCTCATGCGCGCGGCTGTCTCCGCTCTCGATATAGTGCGAGTCATTGGTGGCGATCAGCGGAATGTTCAGGTCCTTCTCCATGCGGAACATGGCCTCGACCACGGCCTTGTCCGGCGTCAGATGATGGTCCTGCACCTCCAGAAAGAAGTTCCCCTTACCGAAGATCTCTTCAAACCCGCCAGCGGTTGCCCGGGCCTTCTCGTACTCGCCGGCCATTAGTTGCTGCGAAACCTCGCCCGCCAGACACCCTGAAAACCCGATCAAGCCTTGTGTGTGCCGCGCCAGAAAGGCTTTCGAGACCCGTGGTTTGCGATAGAAGCCGTGCAGGGCCGCCTCGCTCGTCAGCCGCACCAGGTTCCTGTATCCCTCCTCGCTCTCGGCGAGCACCAGCAGGTGGTTGTACTTGTCCCCATCTCCCTTGGCCCGGTGATCCTCCGCCTGGCAGATATACAGTTCGCACCCGAGAATGGGCTTGACTCCCTTCTTTTTTGCCGAATCAAAAAAATGCACGGCCCCAAAGATGTTCCCGTGATCGGTCATGGCGACCGACTTCTGTCCAATCCGGTCCACATGGGCCAGCATTTTGTCGACGTCACAGGCTCCGTCTAGAAGCGAATAATCGGTGTGCAAGTGCAGATGCGTAAACTCGGCGCCCATCCCTCCATTTTATGGCTCCATCCTGCCCCGCTCACGGGCGCCTCCGGTGCAGCGTGAGGAAAAAGCCTCCCTAACTCGCTCACGCTCCAAGGGGCAACCCCGTGCGGTAGGCATGGGCTCCTAAAGGGTGTTGATTGGTAGGCATGACTGATTCGGAGGTGCCTGATTCTGGCCGTCAACGTGAGAGTGGAGACAAGCATGAGCGGGCAACTAGCAATCGTAACGGGAGCCTCAAGCGGTATCGGGTACAACTTGGCAAAGGTCTTTGCTGAAAACGGCTTTGACCTCATCATCGGTTCGAATGGTGATCGCCTTGACAAAGCGGAAGCCGACTTTAAAGCACTCGGCGTTAAGGTCACGGCAGTTCAGTCTGATCTTGCCACCTTCGAGGGTATCGATGAGTTTTGGAAGACAGTCGCGGCTTCAGGACGCAAGGTGGATGCGGCGGCTATCAACGCCGGTGTGGGCCTTGGAGGTCTCTTTCAGGAAACCGATCTGAAAACCGAGCTCAACATGATTCGCCTCAACGTGGAAGGAACGACCCATCTGGCCAAGCACGTGGTGCAGCATATGGTCGCAAATCACTCGGGAAAGATCCTCTTTACCGCGTCGATCGCGTCTGAAATGGTGGCTCCCCGCGAGGCGGTGTACGCGGCCACCAAGGCGTTTGTTCTGTCCTTATCTAAAAGTCTGGCATCGGAGCTCAAGGAGACCGGCATCACCGTTACCGCACTACAGCCCGGGCCCGTCGACACCGACTTCTTCCACCGCGCGGACATGGATGATACCCAGGTCGGCCAGGAAGGTAAGAAGGAAAGTGAACCGTATGACGTAGCCAAGCAAGGCTTCAAAGCATTGATGAACGGCGACAAACACGTTTATGCGGCCAGCCTCAAAACGAAGTTCGAAGGGGCTGTTGCGAACTTGGTTCCCGATTCCATTAAGGCAGCTATGCACGAAAAGATGGCCAAGCCCACCGACCGATAACAGCAATACGCGACGCAAGGAGCATGACATGGAACCGATAAAAGAAAAAAGCCTAGCGGGAAAGATGTACGCTCCTCTGCCGGAGGGCATCGACGACGGCCGCGTTACCGCGCACGCCGTGCAGACGATTAATGCTGGCGCTGAGGAACTCTATAAAGTCTGGTCCGACGTCACAGGCTTCTCCCGCTGGCAGGAGTTCGTCGTCTCAGTCACGCCGACCGGCGAGAAGACCAGCCACTGGGTCATGGGTAATCCGGACGACGAGGACGGTAAGCGCTTCGAGTTCGACTCCGTGATTACCGAAGATATTGTTGGGGAAAAGATCGCCTGGAGGTCGGTCTCTCCGGAGGTTGAGCAACACGGCTCGGTCACGTTTCAGCAAGCCGCTTCCGGGCGGGGTACACTCGTGACGCTGATTCAAACCATTAAGATCCCCGCCGGGCGGGTCGGGAACGCCATCGCCTCGATCGTGGCTCGTGGCCCGGCGCAAACCGTCAAAGAAAATCTGCGTCACTTTAAGGAGATGGCGGAGGCCGGGGAGATCCCCTCGGTAGCTGGTCAGCCCCATGGGCCCAGAGGCATGTCCGGAGGGATCAAGAAATGGATGTACGGTGAAAGTAATCCAACTCCGCCCGGTTCGAGCGACCGCACCTAACTCTAACGGCATACGTACCGCATAGGAGATGCAATGAAAGCTGTTTGCTGGATGGGAAAAGAAAAGATTGAAGTCCACACCGTAAAGGACCCGGAGATCATCAACCCGCACGATGCCATCATCCGCGTAACACGCAGTGCTATCTGCGGAAGCGATCTGCACCTCTATGGTGGGTTTATCCCCACGATGGAGTCGGGCGACATCCTCGGACACGAGTTCATGGGTGTCGTCGAGGAGGTTGGCTCTGCGGTGAAGAAGTTGAAGCGCGGCGATCGTGTCGTCATTCCCTTCACCATCGCCTGCGGAAACTGCTTTTTCTGCAAAGACAATCTGTGGAGTCTCTGCGACAACACCAACCCTAACGCGCATATCGCGGAGGAGTTCTACGGCTACTCCGGCTCTGCCTTGTTCGGCTTCTCGCACATTTATGGAGGTTACGCCGGAGGCCAGGCTCAGTACGCTCGTGTTCCCTTCGCCGACGTAGGCCCGATCAAGATCGAGAATGACTTGCATGACGACAAGGTCCTCTTCCTTTCGGACATCTTTCCTACGGGCTACCAGGGCGCGGAAAACGCCAACATTAAGCCTGGCGACACGGTCGCAGTCTGGGGTTGCGGACCGGTCGGTATTTTTGCCGTAGCCAGCGCCTTCATGCTCGGCGCAGGAAAGGTAATCGCCATCGATCGCTATCCGGAGCGTCTCAAGCTCGCCCGGGATCTTGGTGCCACCACGATTAACTACGATCAAGACGACGTCAACATCGTCGAAGCGCTACGCGATCTGAGCGGTGGCATTGGCCCGGATAGCTGCATTGACGCGGTCGGCATCGAGTCCCACTCTTCTTCCGCCATGGGGCTCTATGACAAGGTGGAGACAGCCATGATGCTCGAAAGCGATCGTCCCTTTGTGCTCCGCCAAGCGATCCAGGCCATTCGCAAAGGAGGAACACTCTCCATCCCCGGTGTTTACGGCGGCGTACTGAACAAAGTAAACTTCGGCGCGGCCTTCGGCAAAGGCATCAAGATGGCCATGGGTCAGACCAACATGCACAAGTATCTCAAGCCGTTGCTGCAGCGGATCGAAGAAGGTCAGCTTGACCCAAGCTTCATCATCTCGCACATCATTGGCATTGAGCAGGCACCCAAGCTTTACCCCATCTGGCAGAAAAAGCAGGAGCAAGTAACCAAGATCGTGATTGATCCGTGGATGGATACCATCCGGCCGGAAGTAGACGGACGGGTGATCGTGACCAACTGACACGGCGGTCCGATATATCCACAGTGGCCCGCGGATTCTAGCAGCTTAGGATCCGGGTCATTGCCTGCCTTAACGGAATGCTCGCGCTGCGATAAAGATACCTAAGAATGGATTGCGCACCTGAGCTGCGTAACCCCTAGTTGATCATTTCTGCGGTATGCGCGCGAGCCTCCGTCAAGAGCGGCTGATTCGGATCGGCAGAGCGCCACATCTCCAGAAATGTCCGGTAAGCCTCGGCGCTATTCCCCTTGTCTCCGATCTCCGCGAACGCCCGCGCCAAGCCAATCTCCGCCACCGGATAAACGACGCTGCCCACGACAAACGGCAGGCCCCGGTGCGAGAGCACAGTCTGGAAGTCGACGATTCCGATCTGCACCTGATGCAGTCTTACGTGCGCCTGCCCGCGCAGAAGCGGAGTGAGTGAGATCAGGTCGAACTGTCGCGCCGACTTCAGGATCTCCAGTGCGGCCGATGGATTACCGTCATGCAAGGCCAACGCGGCCTTCAGGTCGGGCAAATAGTAGCCGTTCACGGCAAAACCTTGGGGATACGATTGCTGCAGCCGAAGGATGATGTGCTCGGCATCCGCAGTGTCCCCGCACGTGGCTTCAGCAATCCCTGCATTGAAGAGCGTGTTCATGCCTTGCGGATGGTCTGCCGATTCGCGCGCCAGGCCCAGAGCCTCTTTACAGTCACCGAGCAGTGCGCGGTCCATGGCGCCCTGGGCCAGCAAATAAGCCGCCGCGGCACCCAGCCCGGGAACTTGCGCCGCCCCACGCGCACGATCCCGCCAGACCGCCCCACCAGCGGTAAGCTGGCCAATATTATCCAGGTACAAACCGTAGTTCCAACCTGTCCGACTGCCTGCCGGGGCCGTCTGCATGGCCCGCACTGCGGCTGGTAATCCTTCCTGCCGGCCCTCGAGATATCTCGTGGTCAGGCTGATTCCATTGCTCTCAATACCTACCTTCTGCGATTGAGCGTCCACCTGCTCGGCTGCCTCGAATCGGTCCAGCGCCAAGAGAGCATTTTCCGCCTGCCGGTAAGCCTCTGCGTTGTACGGGTTCTCCGCATAGGCTTGTTGAGCCAATTGCAGAGCCTCGGTCATCTTTCCTTGAAGGCCCAGCGTCCGGGCCAAGGCTTCCAGCGCGGACGAGTCGCTTGGTACGTGTTCCAAGTGGCTGCGAAGTACGGCTGCGGCACGCACGAGATCTCCGGTCGTATCCATCTGATACTCATATTGCGTGAGTCTCCGGGTCCGTTCGCTTGCATGCTGAGCCGCGGCCAGCGCCAACCTGGCAGCCTCGGCGGAGGCGACCTCAGCCCGTTGCCGCCGATACAGCATCGCAAGCCGCAGCTGGGCATCGGGAAACTGCGGATCCAGGGCCGCCGCACGCTGAAAAAACTGCAGCGCCGGAAGAGGTTGTCGCGCCGCCAGCGCTAGATTGCCCTGATACAGCAGCTGCAGCGCCTGTAGGTTGCCCGTGGCCTCCCGACTCAGTGGCAGCGCCGCATCCCGTATAGACAGGTCGCTCTCGCCAGCCTGCCGACGAAGCGATTTAGCAACCTGGTCGACGGCGGCAGGAACAGCATCAAGATTCACAACCTTCTGCTCGACGCTCGTCTGAACCTCGTTTGAAGCAGTTTCGAGCAGGTCGACATGGATCAGGTAGGGAGCACCTGCGCCTGAGATGCTTCCGAAAAGATAGTAGCTCGCCCCGGTGCGTACAGCGATCCGTTGCGCCAAAGGTTTTCCACTGCTCAATCCGGTCTCTGCGATCAGAGCGCGCCGCGCCAGCTCGTAGGAGTCCGCGCTCCGCAAAACCAGATAAGGCGATTGCGCCAGGGCAAGCTGCAGTGCCTGGCTGACGGACCCGGTAAGCAGCGGGTCTCCAGTTCGGTTGTCAAGCTCCGTCACGATGACCGAGCCTTGATCCGCAACCAGCGGACGTCGAAAGATTCCGCGCCTAAGACCGAACAAGCCGCTAGCCAGTATCAACAGCAGGGCTGTCAGAGCCATTGCCAGGCGTACTGGACGGGAGCGACGCATAGGCGTTTGCTCCTCCTCAAACAGCCCAGGCAGGTCCGGTGGAGCCTCCTCGACCTTCAAATCGCAGAGCACAAGCGAGCGCGACGGCCTCGGACCGGCTTCGCTGGGAACTGCGCGGCTGCGCGACTCCTGCGCGACCGCCAGTCCCGCGCCGGAGGACTCCGCCGAACGTCCGCTGGCGAAGGGAGAAGCGACTAACCCCGCGCGCGGGGGATCCGGCTGGGCCGCCCTGTCCGCTGTCGGCACACGTGCTACCGGACGTAAAAGCTGGGAGCCGGACAGGCCAAGTAAACCCCGGTTGGATGGCAGATGGTCCGGGCTCTCCGCGAGCGGACGCGACCGCGGGAACGCAGAGGGATCTCGGGCCGCATCGATGTCGGAGTCAGGCCGACGCGGCGGCCGCTTGTCCCGCGCCGTCGGATCGGGGCTACGCACGAGCGGCACCGTCGCCACAGCCTTTCGTAGCCAGCCCGCATTCTTGTCGGAAAGCCTAGTCAAAGCCTCCTCAAGCTCCTGCGCCGTCTGGAAACGAGCCGTTCGCTCCTTTGCCATCAGCTTCAAAATGATCTTCTCAAGCTCTCGTGGAACGGCCTCGTTCCAGCTCCGCACCGGTTCCGGAGGATGATTCAAAAGTTGAACGAACACCAACGCACTGGTCGCCCCCTGAAAGGGAACCTGCCGCGTGGCCATCTCGTACATGACCACGCCCAGAGAAAACAGATCCGAGCGTGAGTCGAGCGACTCGCCGCGCGCCTGCTCGGGAGACATGTAGGCCAGGGTTCCCACTGTGGCGCCGAATGCCGTCAAATCAAGCGACCTGGAGGCTCGGGCTCCTGGTCCGCTCTTGTCGATCTTGGCCAACCCGAAATCGAGCACCTTGGCCTGAAGCCCCCGATTCGCTTTCGGAACTAGGAAGATGTTCGCCGGCTTAATGTCACGGTGCACCACTCCCTTTGCATGCGCGGCTGCCAGAGCCTCCGCTATCTCACGCGCAATGCAGACAAGTTCCTCAACCGGCAGGCTGCTGTGATGGATGCGATCGCGCAGAGTCTCGCCTTCAAGCAGCTCCATTACCAGGTACGGATCACCATCCTGCTCGCCAATGTCGAAGATCGTGCAGATGTTGGGGTGGTTCAGGGCAGAGGCGGCGCGAGCTTCGCGCAAGAAACGTTCGCGCATTCCCGGCATGGCGTACTCGTCGTGCAGCAGCTTGACGGCAACTTCCCGATGCAGCCGCGCGTCCCAGGCCCGGAACACAGACCCCATACCGCCCCCGCCCAGTCGGCCCAGGATCTCGTACGGTCCGTATTTCCGGCCGATCTCCGGCGTCATCGCAAGCCCTTTCGCAGGCGGTCAAGGCGTAGTCGTTGTAAGTCCGCACAGCTAAGCAAGGATCATCATAACCCTCAATAGATCTGTCCCTGCATGCCGAAGCTGCCGGGCCCGCGCTCGCTACAATCGAACGGTGATCACTTCCTCCATGCAGACGCTACAGCAGACGCTGCTCTTCGACGCCGACGACACACTTTGGGAAAACAACATTTACTTCGAACGGGCGATCTCTGCTTTTATCTCCTTTCTCGATCATCGCGTCCATACCCCGGAAGAGGTACGCGAGCGGCTCAACCTGATCGAGCAGACCACTATTCGCCAGCACGGGTATGGTCTGCAGAGCTTCCGCAAATCGCTGATCGCGTGCTTTGAGCAGCTGACGACCGTGGCCGTGACCCCGGACAAACATGAGCGGATCGTCAGTTTTGTCGACTCGATCAGCACGCAGGAGATCGAGCTGCTTCCCGGCGTCCGTGAGACGCTTACCGAACTGGCCGACCGGCATCGCCTTATCCTCGTCACGAAGGGCGACCCGGTTGAGCAACGAGACAAGCTTACGCGCTCCGGCCTGCAGTCATTCTTTACCGGCGTTGAGGTGCTTCCGGAAAAGACCGTCTCCGCCTATCGCGTGCTCATCGCGCACCATGCCTGCGAGCCGGAACGCAGCTGGATGATCGGAAATAGTCCCAAGTCGGACATCAACCCGTCGCTCTCGGCCGGCCTCAACGCAGTCTTCATCCCGCACGACTTTACTTGGGTACTCGAGCATGAGGTCATTGCCGCACCGCCTTCCGGTCAACAGTTGCTGGAGTTGCCCTCTTTCGCTGAGTTGCTAAGGCACTTCTGACGCGTTTGCTTAGGCGCCAGGGCTGAATGCTACAATTGGTCTCAAGTCAAGCCACACCGGATCAAGGTCAACGCACGTCGTTGTGAACAGTTCCGGCTCCCTGCGGAGGTGGCGAAATTGGCAGACGCACTAGCTTGAGGTGCTAGCGCCTTCACTGGCATAGGGGTTCAAGTCCCCTCCTCCGCACCAACTTTCCGCCTTCGGGCACAAAGGTTTGCATAACCGAACATGACAGCTCTTCTTTATCTGCTCGTAGCACTGCACGTCATCATCAGCCTGTTTCTGATTGGGGTCGTCTTGCTGCAGACCGGCAAATCAGCCGATCTCGCCGGTGCTTTCGGTGGACAGGGCTCGCAGACCGCCTTCGGTCCACGCGGCGCGGCTAATCTGCTGACGAAGCTCACCAGCTATGCCGCTGTGCTGTTTATGCTTACCTCCATCGGTCTCACGATTGTCTTATCCCGCACCGGCGGCTCTGACCACTCTGTTCTGTCGAATCTTAAGTCCACGCAAAGCGCTCCGGCCGCCAAGAAGTAGCTCGGCCGAGAAGACTTGCTATGATTCGCGAGACCTTTCCGGTTGGCCTGCTGCAATGCAACTGCAGCATCCTTGGTGACGAACACTCCCTCGAGGCGATTGTCGTCGATCCGGGCGATGATCTTCCCCGCATCCTCGCGCTGTTGGCCAAGCATCACCTGACCCTTCGTCAGATCCTCGTCACACACGCTCACATCGACCATATTGCCGGCGCGCAGCAGTTGCAGCGGATTACCGGAGCGGTCATCCTTTACAACCGAAGAGATTTGCCGCTAGTCGCGATGATGGGTGCGCAGGCGGCATGGCTTGGAATGGCAGCCCCCGAGGTCACTGCGCCGGATGTCGACCTGAGCGACGAACTTCCAGTGCATATTGACGGGCTGGACGGCGTCGCCCTGCACACGCCGGGACACACCCCAGGCAGCATATCTCTCTACTTTCCATCCGCATCCCTGCTGCTGAGCGGAGACACGCTCTTTGCCGGTTCCGTGGGGCGGTCCGACCTGCCCGGCGGAGACGCAGCGACCCTGATCCGTTCTATCCACGAGCGGCTCCTCGTGCTGCCGGACCCGACCCTGGTCATCCCCGGTCATGGCGCGTCGACCTCCATCGAACTTGAACGAAGACGCAATCCCTTTCTGCAACTCGCATGAAATGAACCAGTTTGATCCTTTCCTTCAAGCTCCGCTTGTCCCTTGTGCGTCGAACCTTAATTTACTGGATTCACACCAGCTGTTTAGTTGTTCAAGCCCCTCTTTGGTGTTTTCCACTTGCCCGATTGTGCTAATCACCACGTACCGATGCCCCGGCAGTCCATAGAAACTTCCAGGGTGCGTCACCACACCGAATCCCCGAACAAGTTCGAGCGCAGGATCTTTCGTATTTAGGGAGGACGGGAGCCGCAGAAGTGCATTCCAACCGCCATCCAGACGCAAGCTTTCAAGGCTTGCACACGCTGCTAAGCTTGCCAGATTTGTCCTGACCCGGTCGAGGATCTGAGACTGCATTTTGCCTCCTAACGCCAGCCACTGGGGAAGCGCGTGCTGGGCCGGTGCACTCAAAGACAAAAACGTGTCCGCAACCACCTCCAAGCGGTCCAGCGCCTGTCGTCGCAGTTCCGGCGTTCCAAAACATGCCAGCCAGCCCACCTTCATCTGCGGTAGCGCGACGATCTTGCTCAGACCGCTCACCACAAAGGTCAGCCCCGGATGCAGGCCGGAGGCAAAGGTCTTAATCGGGCCCAAAAGCCCATAATCCAGGAACACTTCATCGACAATCAACGCGAGACCCAGCCGCGCGCAAAGCTCCTGCAGCCGTTGACGTTCTGCCAACCCGGTCGCGTGACCGGTGGGATTGTTTGGGTGTACCAGGATCACGGCCCGGGTACGCGGCGTCACCCGCTGCTCCAGCTCTGCGAAGTCGATCCACCAACCGAAATCATAGAAGAGCGGAAAACTCTCCAGCCGCACATCCTCCAAATCCGCCAGGAACTCAAAAAGAGGATAACTGGGCTGGGCCACCAGCACGGTATCTCGCGGATCGCAAAGCAGCCGAAACAGAAAGCTGTACGCCTCGCTGGTGCTGGTCGTCAGGATCAGCTGCTCCGGGGTCACCTCTGCCTGGTGTCCAGCATAGTATTGCGCTACAGCTTCCCGTGCGAGCAGAAGCCCGCGAGGATCCGGATCATATCTCAGCGACGAGGGCGTTTGGAGCGCTCCGAGCACCACCTCCTCTGGATACTTGAAGCCACACAGCGTCGGATTGGACACGGTCAGATCGATCAGTTCCCTGCCCTGCTCGCGTGCCTCCCGTGTTGCGCAGGTCAGCGCGCTCTCCTCGGTGTTCCAGGCTGTGCGTGTGGAGAAGAATCCCATCTGCTTACCTTATCGGCAGAACCGTCGCCTACAATAGGTCTGTGACTTCCTTGATTTCTGCTGTCCTGTTCGATTATGGTCAGGTACTCACCGGTCCACCGCATCCTCCGGCCTGGGCGCAGATGCGGCAGGTCACCGGTCTTTCGCAGACGGATTTCTCCGCGGCCTACTGGGCCCCGCGGCGAGCCTACGATCGCGGCACCCACACCGGTACGACCTATTGGGAGGAAGTTGGAAAACAGGCCGGCGTAACGCTTGACCACGCTCAGGTGAAAGCGCTCGTCGAGGCGGATACCGCGCTTTGGACGCAGCCCAACCAGGCCATGATCGACTGGGCGCAGCGTCTACAAGCTGCCGGGACAAAGACCGGGATTCTCTCAAATCTCGGCGATGCGATGACGACCGGCGTCCTAAACAGCTTTCCATGGCTCACCGGCTTCGATTTCCTGCTCTGGTCACATACGCTGCTGCTGGCCAAGCCTGAGCCGGAGATCTACCGCCACGCTGCCGAGGGTCTCGGCATACCACCTGCCGAGATTTTGTTTGTCGACGATCGCGAAGACAACATAGAAGGCGCGATCGCCGCCGGCATGCAAGTCATCCGCTACCTCGACCAGACACGCTTTGAGGCGAAGATGGATGCGCGTGGTCTGGGCATGCTCTGGCAGCATGGCCGCGCCTGACGGCTATTGCGCTCGGGCCTGGGCAAGCTTCGTCGCGGCTCGTGCGGGGATCGCCACCTGCTCGACGATTTCGATCCCAAACCCTTGCAGTGCCGGCACATGCGTCGGCGTGTTGGTGAGCAGTCGAATCCGCCGGATTCCTAGATCGGACAAAATTTGCCCCCCAAGCCCCACCTGCCGCAGCGTCCGAGTGCTGCGGTCTTCGCCCTCACGGCTGCGCTGCTCGCGTTGAAACAGGATGCGGTGCGGTTCAACGGTCCGGTCAATGCTAAACCCGCGTGTGCCGTTATGTAGGTAAACGAACGTCCCCCGGCCCTCCGCTGCGATCATGCGCAGTGATTCGTCGATCAATCCGCGATTGTCCGCCGTCGCCAGCCCGAACACATCCTCCGCCAGCGAGTGGGTGTGCACGCGTACCGGGATCGCCTGATCGGTCGTTACATCGCCCATCACCAAGGCCACATGCGACTCGCCGGGATCGATCTCGTTCTCATACGCAATCATGCGGAAGTCGCCATAGGCCGTCGGCAGTACGCCTTCCCCCACGCGCCGGATCGATCGCTCATGCTGCAGCCGGTAGCGGATCAGATCGGCCACCGTAACCATCAGCAAATCATGCTCAGCGCAAAACTGAATCAGGTCCGGCACGCGCGCCATCGTTCCGTCGTCGTTCATGATCTCGCAGATCACCCCTGCCGGCACTAGGTCCGCCATGCGCGCCAGATCGACTGACGCCTCGGTCTGCCCGGCGCGCACCAGCACCCCACCCTTGCGCGCCCGCAGAGGAAAGACGTGGCCCGGCCGTGCCAGGTCGTTCGCCGTGGCCCGCGAGTCGATCGCAACCTTGATCGTGTGGGCCCGGTCTGCGGCCGAGATGCCCGTCGTCACCCCTTCGCGAGCCTCGATGCTTTCCGTAAAGGCTGTCCCGAACCGGGATGTATTGTCGTTCGTCATCGGCCCCAGGCGCAGGTAGTCGGCGCGCTTTTCGCTAAGAGTCAAGCAGATCAGCCCGCGACCGTACTTTGCCATGAAGTTGATCGCCTCTGGCGTGACGAACTCAGCCGCCAAGGTTAGATCGCCCTCGTTCTCCCGGTCTTCATCATCCACGACGACGATCATGCGTCCGGCGCGAATGGTCTGGATTGCCTGCTCGATCGTCGCGAAGGATCCGCTATTGGTTGCCATACGAATATTATCCACGCAGATACGGAAACGCCGCCCGAGAAGGCGGCGTCGTCATCCAGTCTGGTTCAATTAAAGAGTTGACTCAATCTCAAAACCCCACGCCTCGAGCAGCGCTTCAGGAATGTACTTCGAATTCTTATTCCGCCGCGCCCACTCCCTCAGCCGCGTGGAGCGGATGTACTGGTCCGGGGTCAGCTTGAACTCTTTCACCACGAGTTCGAAGGAGGTTACTGTCGGCACGACCGGCCCGATCGGCTCCGGCTTCCCCCAATTCGGATTACCACGACGCTTCGCCATCCACCTATCCTTACGTAAGATCTCAGCAAATCTGCAATGCTCTATATTAAGCCGAATGAACGCAGAGTACAACCGGGCCAATGCCTCGGAAGTCTCTCGTGTGTCACAGCCCGCTATCGCTGCGTCGCCTCTCCGTAGAACTTCTCCATGTCGCCCTTCAGCATCTTCAATGCGTCAACGTTGAGATACACCATGTGTCCGGCGGGATAGTACCCGAACTGCACATTGCTCGCGATGGCCGGCGGCAGCAGCATATGGTGCAGGTCGTACTCGGTTTCAAAGAAGGGCGTGGCCAGGTCAAAGTAACCGTTGGCGGAGAAGACCCTTAGCTTGGGATTTTTGCGCATCGCGTCCGCAAGGTCGATCGCCACGTCCGGTTGGGACTGTCCGCGTCCTCCCCCGCCGTACCCCTGCATGCCACTGGGCCGGTGGGTGAAGTCCCAGGAGTTGTTCAATCCTGGCCCGGACAAATAGTACGGCTCCGAGCTCATGTACTTCAGCTCCGTTTGCAGGTAGTTGTGGAAGGCGCCCACATAGACGCCGCTGATGCCCGTGTCCGACGGATCATACCCGGGGTTCTCTCCGGCATCATCCACATCGAAGCCCTCAAAGCGCGCATCGTACCGGCCGAGGATCTGGTCTTCCGGCCGCAGCAGCTCTTTGCGGAACCGCGTCGCGCTGATCCGCAGGCGGCTCTCTTTCACATACGCCACGCTGAGACCGGTAAATCCTGCGACCTTCTCGGCGATCGCATTATATTCGGCGGGAGCGAGTTGATCGCCCTGCTGCAATGCTTCTAGGTACGGTCCTGCGGCAAATTTGCGTGCCTGTTGTACCCACTCCGCCAGCGTTCCCGTGTGCTTGACCTTATTGTGCTGCCAGGCGATTGCGGCGAAACTCGGGAAGTAACCCACCGCCTCGGTATCGTAGCCCGCCGCGCGTACGTTGTAGTTCAGGATCGAGGAGAGCAGCGTCACCCCGTTGAACTGGATGCCATCGTTATTCAGCGCGGCCACCAGACCCGCGGAACGCGTCGTTCCGTAAGATTCCCCAAAGAGGAACTTGGGCGAGTTCCAGCGCGCGTTCAACGTAATGTAGCGGGTGATGAACTTGTCGAAGGCACGAATATCCTCATCCACCCCGGCAAAATCCTTGGCAGTTCCCTTGCCCACTGCGCGCGAAAAGCCACACAGCGGCGCATCGATAAACACCAGATCACTCTTGTCGATCAGACTGTACTGGTTGGGCACCACGCGAAACGGTGCGGGGCCCGTGGCTTCCGGGCTCGCCGTCAAGACCCGCACCGGCGCCAGTGAACCCATGTGCAGCCAGATCGACGCCGAACCCGGACCGCCGTTGTACAGAAATGTGATTGGCCGCGTCCCCGGGTCCACTCCGTCGGCCGTGTAAGCCACATAGAAGATACTGCCGTTCGGCTTGTCCGCCTCATCGCGAATCAGCAGATTGCCCGCCGTGGCCGTGTAGTGGAGGGTGGTGCCGCCCGCAGTCCAGTCATGCTTGGTCACCGACGAGGTCTCGGCAGGGATCGGCACACTCTGCTCCTCCGCGTTGGTCGTCGCCGCCTCCCCCTGCGTACCGCGCCGGGTGGTGGGGTTTTGCGCCATCGCCACGGTAGAGGTCACGCTTGCTGCAAGCGATAGAACCAGGCCAAACCGCACATAGGAACGGATCACGAACTCTCCTGCGACGGCTCGTAGGCCGACGATGAAATCAAAGCAAACGGCTGTAGATGGAGTTCCCATTTTCACACAAGTCAGCCGACTCGCAAGCCTCGTCCTACTTCGGGGGGCATCTTTTTGTCTGTAACGTCATCTATAGTAAGTGTTCTAACCCAGTAGAGCCTTTTTTGGGACTCAGGTGCGTCCTTCCCATGCTCCCTCTCCGCTCTTACTCGATCTATCCGAGGCCTTTCATGAACGATTCTCGTAGGACTACTCTTGAGTTTCAGCCGGAGTTCGAAGGCGAACAGCCAGCCTCCGCCGGCACAAGCGACGAATCCCATTTCTCCCGCCGCACCTTCCTGATGGCCGCTGGCGTCGTTACCGCTGGTTCTGCCGTCGGAATGCCAGCTCTGGCTCAGAGCGGCCGCTCTCAAATAGAGCAGGATCGTCAGATCACGTTGCAGATCAATGGCGCCTCCCATCCGCTTACCGTGGATACGCGCACGACGCTTCTAGACGCACTCCGTGAGAACCTCGACCTGACCGGCACCAAAAAGGGCTGCGACCACGGCCAGTGCGGTTCCTGCACCGTGCTGGTGGATGGACGCAGAGTCAACGCGTGTCTGACCTTGGCTTTCGCGGCTGAGGGGTCTGAGATCACCACGATCGAGGGTCTAGCGCATGGCGAGGGCCTCGATGGTCTTCATCCCGTCCAGGCAGCATTTCTCGAGCATGACGGCTACCAGTGCGGCTATTGCACACCCGGTCAGATCTGCTCCGCGGTCGCTGCCATCGACGAGTTCGCAAAGCACAATCTGTCCATCGTCAGTTGGCACAGCGGCGAAGCTGAGGCTCCCCAATTCTCCGATGACGAAATTCGTGAGCGCATGTCCGGCAATCTCTGCCGCTGTGGCGCCTACCCCAACATCGTCGCCGCCGTCCGGCACGCACAGCGTCAGCTCGGATCCGGACTGCCCAAAGGAGCCCGCGCTTGAACCCCTTTACTTACGAACGTGTCTCCGCCCCCGACGCTGCGATCCACGCGGGAGCAGCCCCCAAAGCCAAGTTTCTTGCCGGAGGGACAAACCTCGTCGACCTCATGAAGGATGGCGTCGAAACTCCTGTCACGCTGGTCGACATCAACCACCTCGCGCTTGCTGAAATCCTCTCAAATCCTGATGGTGGGGTGACCATCGGAGCGCTGGTGCGGAACTCCGATCTTGCTGACCACCCGATCATTCGCCAGCGGTATCCTCTGCTCTCCCAAGCTCTGCTGAGCGGCGCCTCACCTCAGTTGCGCAATATGGCGTCGACCGGCGGGAACCTGCTCCAGCGCACCCGATGCTACTACTTCACCGACATTACCTTTCCCGCCTGCAACAAACGTGTTCCCGGCTCCGGCTGCGGCGCACTCCAGGGCTATAACCGCGTCTGCGCTGTCCTTGGCCAAACCGACAAGGGACCGACCAACGCCGAGACCTGCATCGCGACCAACCCTTCCGATATGAACGTGGCCATGGCCGCGCTCGAGGCTACGATCCTGGTACAAGGCCCGAAGGGCAAACGCAGCATTCCCGTGGCCGAGTTCTATCGTCTGCCCGGAACCACTCCGCAGCTTGACACCAACCTGCGCCCGGATGAGTTGATCACCGCCGTAACCTTGCCGCCACCGCGCTTCGCACGCAACGCCTATTACCTCAAGGCGCGCGATCGCAACAGCTACGCCTTCGCCTTGATCTCCGTTGCGGCCGGCCTGGAGATGGATGGTGCTGTGATTAAGTCAGCCGGCATGGCTCTCGGCGGAGTCGCGCACAAGCCCTGGCGTTCGGTTGAAGCGGAACGCGCGCTCGCCGGCAAGCCTGCCGATTCCCAAACATTTGCCCAGGCCGCCGAGATCGCTCTGCGCGGCGCCAAGGGTTACGAACACAACAATTTCAAGATCCAAATGGCCAAGCAAGGGATCGTTCGCGCCCTAACCGTAGCCGCCGCCGGAACAGGAGCAAACGCATGATCAGTCAGGACGCCGCAAAGCCCGCCGCCATCAAGCCCGACACTCCCAATCCTCGACTTCGCCAGCTGGACCACCGCTACGAAGGCCTCTCCAAAGTCACCGGTAAAGCGAAGTACGCCGCGGAGTTCAAGGAGCCATTCCCGTCCAAGGATTTGCTGTACGCGTACATGGTACAGTCCACCATTGCGAATGGCACGATTGTTGCAATCGACTCGACTGCCGCGGAGCGTTCATCAGGCGTGGTCGCCATCGTGACCCCCTTCAATGCTCCCAAGCTCGTCACACCTCCCCCGCAACCTCCTGCGCGACGCAACCTTACTGTGCTTCAGGACACCGACGTCAGCTATAACGGTCAGCCTATCGCCGTGGTCGTCGCTAAGTCTTTGCCGGAAGCGCAATTCGCTGCTCGCCAGCTCAAGATCACCTACAATGCTAAGCCGGCCAAGCTCGACTTCGAGAGCCGTCTCACCGAGGCTCGCTGGCCCAAGAATCCCGGCAAGGAGCCCGCCGGCAACAAGCGCGGAGATCTCACCGCCGGCTTCGGCAAATCTTCGGTGATTCTTGAGCAAACCTACATGACGCCGATTCAGAACCACAATCCGATGGAGCCCCACGCCACCATTGCCTGGTGGGATGGCGAGAGGCTCAATCTCCATGACTCCACCCAATACATCTCTGGCGTAAAGACGACTGTCGCCAAGCTCTTCAATATACCGCTCGACTTCGTCCGCGTAGAGTGTCCAAACACCGGTGGAGGCTTTGGCTCTAAGGGCTCTTCCTGGTCGCACGTGCCGCTCACGGTCATGGCCGCCAAGGTCACGGGCAAGCCGGTTAAGCTGGTGCTTGGCCGCGAACAGATGTTCGGCCCCGTCGGTGCGCGTCCCAGTACGGTCAATCAGATCAAGCTGGGTGCTACGGCCGAAGGCAAGTTGCTCGCTATGCAGCAGGATGTCCGTATGACCGCCTCCGTGCTCGAAGATTTCGTTGAGCACGCCGAGGGCCCTACCAAGATGCTCTACGCGTCTGAGGCCAATGCCGTCTCCGCCAAGGTCGTCGACATGAATCTCGGAGTCTTCACCTTCATGCGTGCCCCCGGCGAAGCTCCCGGCACCGCCGTCCTGGAGATCGCCATGGACGAGCTAGCCGAGAAGCTGAAGATGGATCCCCTGCAGTTGCGCTTGGTCAATTACGCGGAGAAAGACCCGTCTGAGGACAGAGAATGGAGTGGCAAGCACCTGAAGCAAGCATATGCACAAGCTGCTGAGCGTTTCGGGTGGGAAAAGCGGAATACTGTCCCTGGCCAGCACGTGGAGGGAAACAACCTGATTGGTGTAGGCATGGCCACCGCGACCTACCCAGCCAATCGCTCCTCCGCGCTTGCCGTAGTCCGCATCCTGCCGAGTGGCAAAGTCTTCGTAGGCTCCGGAACGCAAGACCTGGGCACCGGCATGTACACCATGCTGGCGCAGACCACCGCCTCCGCCTTCAACATGGATCCCAACCTTATCGAAGCCAAGCTCGGAGACACCACCCTACCGAAGGCACCAGTCTCGGGCGGCTCGCAATCAACCGCCTCGGTAACGCCTGCGGTGCAGGACGCTGTGAGTCAGGCCAAGCTCAAACTTTACGAGATCGCCATCAACGACTCGTCCGGCCCCCTTCATGGCATGGCGACCACCGATCTTGAGACCAAAGATGGTTACGTCTGCGCGAGATCGAACGGGATCAAGTCCGTCAGCTTCACCGACCTTGTCGCCAAGAGCGGCGGTAAGCCTGTCGAAGCCATGGGCTCCGCAGAGAAGAGTGAAGGTGCCTCGGCCTACACGGCTAACTCATGGGGTGCTGTCTTCGCCGAAGTGGCTGTCGACAAGGACACCCACATGGTCAAGGTCCGCCGCGTGGTGGCCACCTACGACATTGGCACCTTGATGAACGACAAAACCGGCACCAACCAGCTCATGGGAGGTATTGTCTGGGGCGTGTCCTTCGCGCTGCACGAACAGTCCCACATCGATCCAATCTTCGGCCGGACGGCTAACGAGAACCTCGCCGAATACCATGTTCCCGTCAATGCCGACATCGGCGCCGTCGATGTCACCTGCCTGAACATTCCCGACACGAAGTTCAACCCCTTAGGCGCCCGAGGCATCGGTGAAATCGGCATCACTGGAGCCACCGCCGCCGTAGCCAATGCTATTTATAACGCCACCGGCAAACGTATCCGGAGCTATCCGATTACGCCGGATAAGATCATGCAGGCTTAGGAAGCATTTTGTTGGTGTATGTGTGCTGGGAGAACCTGTGTGTTTTCCGGCACACATGCATTTACAAACTAATATCTGTAATCAACCAATCACTCTCCTTCGACATAGGAGTATTCGGAGGTGAACCAAGTTTCATTGTGGCCCAAGCAGCAATTCAGGCTGCCGCTACTCATATTGGGGCGTACGCGCCTTTGCTGCAGGCGAGTCCGACTACTACACGAATGATGATGAGACGAGCCAGCATTTGAAGTTGCGGCCATGCCATCACGACCATCCTTACCTCGTCCTCGTTGTGCTTTTCCGTACCACCGGCTCCCTTGGAAACGGCAAGGATACAACACAAACACTCCACGAGTTCTCGGTGAATCCTTCAGGGCCGCCCGGCGCAAATGGCTGAGCTTTGTCTGTTGCTTTCGGATCGCAGTCGCCTTCACGGCTATAGGCCAGACGCATGATGCGCTGGTTTCCTTCCATCGCAGCACCGCTCGCCAGCACTGTCATAAATTCTGCGTACGGAACTATTGCACGCGAACGTGCGCCCGTATCCAGGTTCAGCAACGTCAAGACACTTCTCTGCACATGCGTGGTCTCTTTGGAGTCAGAGAATGCCACCAGGTCACCCCATAGCACATAGGTCAAGTCACCTGAGCCGCCTTGCTTCACCGGTACCAACTGGCCTGAGCTTATTTCATGAGCCACCAGCATTCCGCTCTGCCCGCAATGCGGGCCGGAGTTTTCGGTGCATGAGTCCTCCTCGTCCAGCGTGTAGTTGCTGCTCTCCGACTTTGGCTGAATCGAGACCCTTACGCTTCCCGGATCGGGCAGCGGCACCAGCTTGACTTTAAATTCAGGAGCCTGGGCCGACGCCAACACGCCATGTCCTTGCGTATCGTTGGCAGTGAACACGAGTCGCTGCCCGTCCCAGCCAATCTGGCTAATCGACGATTTGGCTGTAGCAATCTCCGCCGGTAGCTCGATTCTGATCGCGTGACTGTCCTTCAGCTTTATCACCCAAAGAGACGGCCCGACCAGCGACAACGCCAGGGACTCACCATCCGGCGCGAACGTTGCTACTAGCACCACTGCAGCTCCGGGCCCGCTCGTGCTGGAAGCTCCAAACAAACTCGCACCCATGGCCACCATGCCATGGTTTGGCTGCAGCCGCAGACTGTGACTGGGCTGAGGAAAGGTGGCCGGCATGGTCTCGCGAACAATTCTTTGCGTATCGTAAAAGCTTGCCGCGAAGTAGCCGGGTGCTTCAGCGCGAATCTTGTAGCTTGCCAGCGGCAAGTCCGCAGGCAGCGTAAAGCTCCCATCCGTACCGGTCGTGAGCTTGCCTTGCGTGATGCCGCGCACAGGCTTATTGGTGGCCGCATAAACCGGCGGATTGTCGTCCAAATATTGAACCATCGCCCCGGCAATGGGTTTGCCGGTTTCAGCATCCATCACCTTTCCCGTGAAAGGTTCAAGCTTTACATGTGATCCCTCCTGCGGCCACACGCTCACCGAAGCCAAAACCATCCCTGCCATCATCAAGACTCGTCGCACCAAGCCTCCATTGAACCGCATAGATTTGAGTACCGTAAAAGCACAAATACGCAACCGGACAATCTCATTTCCGCTTGATTTGTCATCCTCACGATAAAGCACGTTCTGCCAGGCGAACACTATGCGAAACTAACCCCAGGCCCTTGAGGCACCGAGCCATGCCCGACCTCCTCCCCCTGCTCCGCTCCATCTTCGGCCACCCCGCCTTCCGGGTCAACCAGGAAGCCGTCTGCCAGGCCGCCACCGACGGCCGGGACGTCCTGCTCGTCATGCCCACCGGCGCAGGGAAAAGCCTCTGCTACCAACTGCCCGCGCTCGCCCGCCAGTCTGCCGGCGAACGCAGCGCCGCACTCGTCGTTAGCCCGCTAATCGCCCTCATGGACGACCAGGCCCACAAGCTCACCGCCGCCGGCCTGCGCGTCGCTCGCATTCACTCCGGCCTTTCACGCGACGACAGCCGCCAGGCCTGCCGCGACTACCTGAACGGCACCCTGCAGTTTCTCTTCATCGCGCCCGAGCGCATGCGTGTGCCCGGCTTTCCGGAGATGCTCGCCCGCCGCAAACCTTCGCTCGTCGCCATCGACGAAGCTCACTGCATCTCCGCCTGGGGCCACGATTTCCGCCCTGACTACCGCACCCTCGGCGACTTCCTCCCTGCCCTGCGCCCCGCGCCCATCATCGCGCTCACCGCCACCGCCACGCCGACTGTCCAGCGCGACATCGCCACCCAGCTTCACCTGGAGCGACCCGCCCTCTTCATCCATGGCTTTCGCCGCGACAATCTCGCCATCGAAGTCTTTGAGCTCTCGAAGCCGCAGCGCACCGAGTTCGCCGTCGATTTTCTCCGCGACCCCGCACGCCGCCCCGCGATCGTCTACGCGCCTTCCCGCAAAGCCGCCGAAGAGCTGGCGGGCGCGCTCAACCACGCGGCAAGCAGCAAAATAGGCCGCCACGCAGCCGCTGCCTACCACGCCGGCCTGGACCCCGGCACCCGCGAGCGCGTCCAGCACGACTTCCTCGCCGGCTCACTCGAAGTCGTCGTCGCCACCATCGCCTTCGGCATGGGCATCGACAAAGCGAACGTCCGCACCGTCCTGCACATCGCCCTGCCCGCCTCGGTCGAAGCCTTCTACCAGGAGATCGGACGCGCCGGCCGCGACGGCCTGCCCTCCCGCACCGTCCTGCTCTGGAGCTATGCCGACCGCAAGACCCATGAGTTCTTCCTCGAGCGCGACTACCCCGTCTTGACCGATCTCAACCGCGTTGCCGCCGCCCTCACCGAGGACTTTCAGCTACCGGGCGATCTCATGCCCCGCCTCAAAATGGCCCCTGACATCTTCGCCCGCGCCGTCGAAAAACTGGCCGCCCAGGGCGTCGCGCAACTCGACATGGCCGGCAATCTGCGCCGTGCCGGCGTTGCAGGCAGTTCCTGGCAGGCCGGCTACACCCAGCAGGTCGACTTCCGCCGCGGCCAGATCGACCGCATGATGGACTTTGCGCAAAACCAGCAATGCCGCATGTCCGCCCTGATCCGGCATTTTGGCGATACCTCCGATGCTGCCCGTCCGTGCGGCCATTGCGACTTTTGCAATCCCGCCGGCACCACCTCCCAAACCCTCGCCGAGCCAAACGCCGACCAGGACAGGCATCTCCGCGCGATCCTCCGCGCCCTTGACGGAACGTCCCGCGCCACCGGCAAGCTCTTCACCGACCTCGCGCTGACCAAGGACCGCAAGACCTTCGACGGCTTGCTCGACGGTTTGGCTCGCGCCGGCCTCATCGCGCTTACGTCCGAAACCTTCACCAACCCCGAAGGCAACGTCATTGCTTTCCGCAAGGCATCGCTTACCCACGAGGGCCGCGAAGTCTCGCCGGGTGCTCCGCACGGCGTCCTCCTCAGCGCCGCTTCTACCGCAATCACCACGAAATCGAAGTCTCGATCCACCATAAACTCACGGGTGCCCCATCTCAGCAACAGCTCGACCGTTGCTGAGGTGGGCTCGTCAACTTTCACCCCAGCCCAGAAAGCCCTCGAAACTAGCCTCCGCGCCTGGCGCAAAGCCGAGGCCGCCAAAACCGGCAAGCCCGCCTTTATCGTCTTCGGCGACTCCGCCCTTACCGCCCTGGTCCTCGCCGCGCCTCGCACCCTCCCCGAGCTCCTCGCCGTCTCCGGCTTTGGCCCAGATAAAACCGACCGCTACGGCGCAGAGCTAACCGCCATCTGCCGCAGCGAACCGGAAGACGCCACTCGCTTTGGCGACATAGTAGTCGAGCTTCGGGAGCCTCGTCCACAAGGAGCGCCATTACAGCAATTCGGCTTGCGAGACTCCATACGATCCGGCGCAGTCCAAGGAAAGTCGAGTCACGTTGCCCATAAGGCTAAGCCAATTAACCCGTTGCAGACACACAGCCAGGAGCAGCTCGATTTACAGCTGGATTTAAAAGAATGGCGAGCGACCAGGGCCAACCAGGCCGACGTCGCACCATTCTCGATTCTGCAGGACAAAGTGTTAGCCGAGATCGTTTTAGCACGCCCATCTACCACCGGAGAACTCAGAACTGTACCAGGTGTTACCTCCGAGGTGGTCAGAAAATTTGGAATGGATATTTGCCGAGTCATTAATGATGGCTATGTCGCCGAGCAAACGAAGCGGCAAAGCGAAGCCCTTGCCCTCACACGCCCTTCCCGCGAGCCAGATCCCGCCGCAACGCTCACCCCCTCCCAACAGACTCTGGAAGCCAGCCTCCGCGCCTGGCGCAAGTCCGAGTCCGAGCGCATGGGTCTTCCCCAGTTCTTCGTTCTCGGCACCTCCGCCCTGCGCAGCATCGTGCTCGAGCGGCCACGCACCTTGTCTCAACTCAAGGAAATCCCCGGAATCGGCCCCGAGAAACTCGACCGCTTCGGCGCCTCCATTCTGGAGCTCACCAACGCCTGATCCGCCGGCCTTCCCAGCCGTTCCAGCTGTCTAAGCATCCAGGCTTGCTACGCGACAGAACGTTCAGCGCGCGGCGAGAGCGAAGACAGCCCGCCGATCGCCGGTGCCGAGCGAACCAACAGCATGATCGCTAGCCCAACCAGCACACTGCCCAGCGCCGCCACCTGCGCGTTGCTGAAGTGATGCGCAAAGTAAAGCTTAGGGTTGATTCGGTAGAACTCAATCCCAAACCGAGTCACGCCGCTCAGCGCCAGATACGCTCCCGTCAGCCATCCGAGCGGACGCATTCGGCTGCCCAGCCGCCAGATGATCCAGGCGATCAGGAACGCCAGCGCACACTCGAAGAACGGCGTGGGCAGCACCTTCGCGCCATGATGCAGCGTGGGAACCAGCGCATCATTGCGCAGATGTACACCGATCCAGCCGGCCGTCTCACGTCCATAGTCGCCATCGCCTGAGGTCATGCAGCCGATGCGCCCAATGCCGTAGCCGATGGGAGCAGCCGGCGCCGCGAGGTCCAGCATCCGTACGCCGGCCCGCGCTCCACGGAGTCCGTTCGGCCGCGCCACCGTGCCCTGCCAGAACAGAAGAGCGATGCCGGCCAGCAGACCGCCGAACCAGGCAATACCGCTGCGCATCCATTCCAGCAATTCTGCGAATGCGTGTCCGGAATGAAA
Organism: uncultured Acidobacteriaceae bacterium; assembly: GCA_964252655.1. GTDB lineage: Bacteria > Acidobacteriota > Terriglobia > Terriglobales > Acidobacteriaceae > Edaphobacter. The sequence goes on along the minus strand of CAXUNR010000008.1, from coordinate 30,222 downwards.
GATCTGGCGCATGGTCAGGGCAAGTTCGGCCGGATTCTGCAGCTCGTGCCACGTCTTCGCCCCCAGCACGCCGCCTAGCACCACCAGGCAAACGATGTTTAGTGCATCGGCATCCACGCCGCTCCGGCTGAAGTTCAGGTGTAGCACCATCCCCGCCAGCACGGCCGCCAGCCACAAAAACAAGCCAAAGGTGCCGAGATGGAAGGAGCCAAGGGTGAGAAACGGATACATAGTCGCTTAGGGTCAGTATACCGGCTTGCCACCGGCCGGCGTTCCACGAAGAAGTTGAAACACGCTAACCTAACACCATGTTCAAGACCGCCGCGCCCAGCGTTCCGTTTCCCCCCGCCGCCTCGATGGAGGTGCTCTTCACCCAGACCCAGATCGCCGAGCGCGTGCGGGAGATCGGCAGGCAGATCTCGGAGGAGTATGCGGGCGAGTCGATCGTCCTGATCGGCGTGCTCAAGGGCGCGGCTATCTTCCTCGCCGACCTGGCTCGCGCGATCAGCGTCGACAACACCTTCGACTTCGTAGCCGTGTCGAGCTACGGCCGCGCCCGCGTCTCCTCCGGCGCCGTCAAGCTGATCAAGGACATCGACAACCCGATCGAAGGCAAGCACGTCATCCTGGTCGAGGACATCCTCGACACCGGGCTCACGCTCAGCTATCTGCGCGGACTGATGCTGCAGCACAAGCCCGCCTCGCTCAAGATCGCCAGCTGCCTGGACAAGCCGGAGCGACGTCTGGTACCGATCGAGGCCGACTACGTAGCCTTCTCGATCCCCAACCGCTTCGTGATCGGCTACGGGATGGACTACGCGGAGGTCTACCGCAATCTAGCGGACATCCGGTTGTTTCCGGAGGAGTTGACAGCCGGGCACTGAAGTATGCATTCGACACTCTAATTTTTTTGCCCCGTTTTGTCATAACATACAAACATCGGAAACAAAGGAAGAGCAGCGATGTCCATCACTACTGTTTCATCACGGGATTTCGCTCGTGATTTGGCGCAAGCTAAGCGTGCAACGACAGCAGGGCCGGTATTTGTCACGGATCGAGGCAAGCCGACCTTTGCCTTGTTGAAGATTGAGGATTACTACAAGCTGGCCGGCGAAAAGCCTCGAAGTTTGCTCGACATTATGGATTCGCTGCCCGGCAGCCAATGTGAGTTCGACCCGCCAAAGTTGGACAGCATGGGATTTAAGCCGGAGGAGCTGGAATAGTGTTTCTGCTTGACACCAACGTGATCTCGGAGCTGCGGGTGGGCAAGGCGAATCCATCTGCCGCCGTACGTCGGTGGGCGGCTAACATCCCTGGTAATCAGCTCTATCTTTCATCCGTCAGCATCCTCGAACTGGAGACGGGTGTTCTGCTGATGGAGCGGAAGGACGCTCAACAAGGCCAGATGCTGCGTTCATGGCTTCAGGGCGTGATGAAGGAGTTTTCCTCACAGGTACTGCCCTTCGGAAGCACCTCGGCCATTCTGTGCGCCGCAATGCATGTCCCTGACCGCCGGTCTGACCGGGACGCTATGATCGCAGCCGCAGCAAAGGAACATGGTCACACGATCGCAACTCGCAACACTGCTGATTTCGATCATTGCGGTGTCCAGCTGCTGAATCCATGGCGAACGCTGTGATCAGATCTTTCAATGTCGGCTGCGTAAACGATCTACAAGTCGGAACCTGGCACAGGCACTTTTTGCTGTTCTAGAGCGTCCCTGGCCTGATTTGAGCCTCGCCAGCCTTCCTTTCTGTTTGTTTGACCACGATCCTAAACCGTTTTGCCACACTGCTAGACCACTCCTTCGCTCTCTCTTCGCTATACTGAAAGTTGGCATCCAACACGTACGATAGCGATGAACACACAGCAAAAACTCGAGATTCTCGCCGATGCGGCCAAGTACGACGCCTCCTGCGCCTCGAGCGGAGCCAAGCGCAGCGGTAACGGCGAAGGCATAGGGCACTCGGATGGCATGGGCATCTGCCACTCCTACACGCCGGACGGCCGGTGCGTTTCGCTGCTGAAGATTCTGTTAACCAATATGTGCACGTACGATTGCGTGTTCTGCGTCAACCGGGTCTCGTCCGACATTCGCCGCGCGCGCTTTACGCCGGAAGAGGTCGCGAACCTCACCATCGATTTCTATAAGCGCAACTACATTGAAGGTCTGTTTCTCTCGTCCGGAATCATCCAGTCGCCGGACTACACGATGGAGCAGCTGATCTCGGTGGCCAAGCAGCTGCGGCAGGTGCATAAGTTTGGCGGCTACATTCACCTGAAAGCGATTCCCGGCGCGTCGCAGTTGCTGATGGAAGAGGCGGGTCTGTTTGCCGATCGGCTCTCGGCCAACATCGAGCTGCCCACGCAGGGCGACCTGGTGCAGCTGGCGCCCGAGAAGAAGTCGGCGGTCATCGAGTCGACCATGGCGCAGATTGCAGAGCGCAAGGACGAGGCCGATGAGGAGCGCAAGCGCTCGTCGTTGGCGCCGAAGTTCGCGGCGGCTGGGCAGTCGACGCAGATGATCGTCGGGGCGACGCCAGCCAACGATCGCCAGATTCTCTCGACCGCAACCCATCTCTACGGACAGTACAAGCTGAAGCGTATCTACTACACCGGCTTCTCGCCTTATCCGGAGGCAGACGCGCGCCTGCCTCTGCAGGCCGCGCCCATGATGCGCGAGCACCGGCTTTACCAAAGCGACTGGCTGATGCGCTTCTACGGCTTTGAGGCGAGCGAACTGACCAGCGACGAGCAGCCGTCGCTCTCCTTGACCGAAGACCCGAAGACGACCTGGGCGCGCACGCATCCGGAATTCTTCCCCGTAGACGTGAACCGTGCGCCGCGGGAGTCGATTCTGCGCGTGCCAGGCATCGGCTATCGCAACGTGGACCGCATCCTGAACATCCGCAAGTACCATGCGCTGCTGGTTGACGACCTGCGCAAGCTGCATGTGCGCGTCAAGCTGGCGCTGCCATATCTGGTGGCGGTCGATCATCTGCCCGGTCCAGCGCTGCCTGCGCTCGCTCCCGCGGCTTCGCAAATGGATCTGTTTGCGCCGGTCAGCGCGCTCACGGGAAGTGTGTGACGGACGTATACTCGCACGCGGAGGATAGCTATGGAAGACTTCGACCGGATCACCCGAACTCCTGGAGTGATGGAAACAAGAAGTGGAACTTGCCGAAGCTTGAAGATCCTTACCGATGAAAACCTCTCGCCCGATTGGGTGCAGCACTCCGAATGGCGGCTTTGAGGCAAGTCACTGGTCGTATATCGGATCGGGAGACGCGCCCGATGACGAGATTATCGCGCACGCGGTAAGCCAAAATTACGTTGTACTCACCCAGGACCTGGACTTCGGCGTTGCTTTGGCCCGCAGGCGGATGAGCGCTCCGAACGTCGTTCAGCTGCGAAGTCGGGATGTCAGTCCAATGGGATCGCTCATCAGGTAATCAACGTAGACCGAACGGCGTCGGCTCTCGAAAGTGGTGTCCTGTTGACCATCGACGTACGAACCTTAAGGCGTGTCCGCGCGACCCTTCTGCCCATCCGATCAAGACTCTAGCACTCACGCACTTTCCTCTCCGGACGATCCGCTTTCAGCATCCTAGCGACGAGTGAAACATATTCCGTTGGAACCCGATTTCGACGCCTGGCGTGGAGCCGCGCGAGACGCTTTGCGTGCCGGCTATCGGCCGGATCAGCTCGACCTTGAAGATGGGACTGCACCCGCAACCCTATCTTTGAAACTAGAGGCCGAGGACGCGCCGACCGGCACAGCTTACCCGAAGCCACATACTTCGAAAGCCTTTCTCGATGCGGCGCAGGTCGTCGCTGTGCACCGTGATCCGCAGCGCTGGAACCTGCTCTATCGCATCCTTTACCGGCTGCAGACGGAGCGCGATCTGCTAAAGCTTGAGACCGACGACGACGTTGCGCAGATGTTGCGCTTCGAGGCGCAGGTACGACGCGATCTGCACAAGATGCATGCGTTTGTGCGCTTCCGCAAGGTGCTGGAGCCGGGAAGCCCGGCGGAGCGGCCGGTGGTGGTCGATGAGCCGGTGCTGGTTGCGGCTGAGCCGGAAGCGCATCACCTGATGCTCGAGACGCCGACTCCGTTCGGCAGCCTGCGCACCGAGATCGAATCCTGCGCGCCGGCCGAACCCGCCGCAGAGCCCGACTGCGAGCACTTCATTGCGTGGTACCAACCGGACCATCGCATCCTGCCGATGGCCGCTCCCTTCTTCGCGGAGCGCTTCGCCATCATGCGCTGGACCATTCTGACTCCCGACGCGAGTGTCTCCTGGGATCCGGTCGCGAAGCAGCTTGCGTTTGCGCCCGGACTGCCGCGCGAGGCGGCTCCGGCCGAGGACGAACTTGAAACTTTGTGGCGGAGCTACTATGCGAGCATCTACAATCCGGCGCGGCTGAACCAGAGCACCATGCGCTCCGAGATGCCGGTGCGCTACTGGAAGAATCTTCCCGAGGTTCAGCTGCTGCCTACATTGATTACTCAATCGAAGACCCGTGTGGAGTCTATGGTCAGCCGGCAGCTGGCGCAGCCGAATGCGCAGCCATTTGTTCCGGAAGAGCACACGATCGACGCACTCACCGCTTCTCTGCCCGCCTGCAAGGGGTGCGAGCTTTACTGCCACGCGACGCAGGTTGTGCCCGGGCGCGGAAACAGCCGGGCCGCTTTGATGCTTGTCGGCGAACAGCCCGGCGACCAGGAAGACCGCAAAGGCGAGCCGTTCGTCGGGCCGGCCGGCGCGGTGCTCGACCGGGTACTCGACGAGATTGGCATTCCACGTGCACAGCTTTACGTGACCAACGCGGTGAAGCACTTCAAGTTCATCCAGCGCGGCAAGCTGCGGCTGCACCAGAACCCGCGGATGAGCGAGATCATGGCCTGCCGGCCGTGGCTGCTGGCAGAGATCGACGCGGTCAAGCCGAAGGTGGTGCTTTGCCTAGGGGCGAGCGCCTCAAAGTCGCTGCTGGGCGGAACGTTCGCCTTGATGAAGGATCATGGCAAGCAGCTCTCAACACCCTTTGCGGACCGGGTCTTTGCGACCATCCATCCGAGCGCCGTGCTGCGGGCGCGCGATGAGCCGAATCGTGTGCAGCTGCAGACCTTTTTGACGGACGACCTGGCGCGCGCCTGGCAAGCCAGCCGGACGTAACGCGGCTGTGGTAGAAAGCTGGAGGCCAAAGCGCGGCCCGGCAGGAGCAACATGCAGACAGAAATCTCGCCCCTCGATGCGATGCAGTTCACGGAACAAATACTTTCTTCTCCGGCAAGCCTAGCAGCGGTGCTCGACCACACGCTGCTGAAGCCGGAAGCGACGCGCGACCAGGTGATTCAGCTGTGCCAGGAGGCCGCGCAGTTCCGTTTTGCCTGCGCCATGGTGAATCCGATCTGGGTCGCAACGGCGACCGAGGTGCTCGCCGGGACAGACGTGCCGGTGGGCGTGGTGATCGGCTTCCCACTGGGCGCGACGCTCTCCGCTTCGAAGCGCGACGAGACGGCCCGCGTGCTGCGGCATGGGGCTCACGATGTGGACATGGTGCTGAACGTCGGGCTGCTGAAGTCCGGCACCAAAGAGGATTTTGAGGCGGTGCGGCAGGACATTCGCGGCGTGGTAGAGCTTGCCCACGGCGCTGGCGCGATCGTCAAGGTGATCCTCGAAACCTGCCTGCTCAGCTTCGAGGAGAAGCTGCGTGCGTCCGAGATTGCACTCAGCGCGGGAGCCGACTTTCTCAAGACTTCGACCGGCTTCTCCTCGGGTGGCGCGACGGTGGACGACATTGCACTGTTGCGCGGCGTGGCCGGAACTCGCGCAGGAGTGAAGGCTTCGGGCGGCATTCGCTCGCTGGCCGACGCGACCGCCATGCTGTCCGCGGGAGCAACGCGGCTCGGGGCGAGTGCAAGTGTACGCATCGTCGCCGAGCTTTCGGGTGGTAGCAGCAGTGCTCCGAGTTCCACCCAGTACTGAGGACAGTCGGGAGTATTATCCGAGTCTATGCCGTCCTTGCACAAGCCGGAGGTTAAGAGCGACGCTTCTGTTCTGGACGGCTCTGGTCCAGACGCTTCTGGTCTGGAGAAAGTAGATCGTTCGCCCTCGAGGGAGCGCGTCGTGCGTCCGCTGCTGCACCAGCATGCGGCGGAGCCAAATATCCGCGTGGAGCCCCTGCAGCTGGACTTCCTGATACGGCTGGCGGACGCGCTCAACACGACGCTCGACCTGAATACCTTGCTGCATCGTGTGGCGGACCTGGTTCGGGCGGTGATTGACTATCGCATTTTTGCCATCCTGCTGATCAACGATCGGACGCATGAACTGTGGATGCGCTTTCAGACGGGGCATACGCAGGATGTGGAGCGGATCCGGATCAAGTTGGGCCGCGGCATCTCCGGGCAGGCAGCGCTGCAGCGCAAGTCCATTCTGGTCGAAGATGTGAAGCAAGTGGAAAACTACATCAATGCAAACGATGCGGTGCGGTCGGAGCTGGCGGTTCCGCTGAT
>CAXUNR010000008.1:0-23599 GCA_964252655.1 uncultured Acidobacteriaceae bacterium | reverse complement strand
GAGCTGGCGGTTCCGCTGATCTACAAGGGCAAGGTGATCGGCGTGATCGACCTGGAACATACGCGGGTGAACTATTACAACGAGGACCACCAACGCACACTGACTACGCTGGCTTCGCAAGTGGCCATCTCGATCGCAAATGCAAATCTCTACCAGCGTATCCACGAGGAAGAACAGCGGATGGAGCGCGATTTAGAAATGGCGCGGCAGGTTCAGCTGCGGCTGCTCCCTCCTGCGGTGCCGACGCCGGCGAACGCCGAGATTGCATGCAGCTTTCGACCGGCGCGCTCGATCGGCGGCGACTTGTACGACTTTCTGGACTACGGGCCTGCACCGATCGAGGGCCTGGCCGAGGATCTGGCCGAGGATCTGCCCAAGGCTGCGGCGACCGACACACCGGCTCCGCTGGCCGAGCGCTCGTCGCAGGTGCTGCAGGCGCTGATTCCTCCGACGCGCACCTTGATTGTGATGGGCGATGTTTCGGGCAAGGCAGCTCCGGCGGCGCTCTACGGAGCGCTGGTTTCAGGCATTCTACGGTCGCTCGCGCCACAACATCTCTCTCCGGCGGCGCTTCTGGCGGCGCTGAACGATCAATTGCAGGAGCGTCGGCTGGACTCACAGTACGTGACCATGCTGATCGCGCTGTGGGATGACGCAACGCGGATGCTGCATGTGGCGAACGCAGGATCGGCGCAGCCGATCCTGCTGACGCGGCGACCGGCGTCTGAGGGTGAAAGAGCGCTGACGCACGCGCTTGAGTCGCAAAGTATTCCCATTGCGGGATTTCCCCTCGGTATGTTTTCGGGCGTCCGCTATGACGAGGTTTCCGTGCCGCTGGCCTCGGCGGACGTGGTGGTTTTCTTCTCCGACGGTATTACGGACGCGGTGAACTCGCGTGGAGAGCAGTTTGGCGGCGACCGGTTGTGTGCGTTGCTGCAGCAGCATCCCCTAGCGGCGGGAAGTTCTGCAGCGGCGGTCGATGCGATTGGAGAAGCCGTGGCGACGTTTCAGTCGGGAACGGAGCACTTCGACGATGAGACGGTGATTGTGCTGCGGGTTCGCTGAGCTTATCGGAGCAAGGCCCAGGTCGTGGCGATGAGCAGAGTTGCGACGACGGTGATGGCGGTGTCGACGAGCTTGATTGACTCGCTGCGACCATCCTTCATCCGAACGTACCCTGAAAAGCCTGTGACAATGGCGCGCATGGGAAAGTCTCCTCGAGAAAAGTAGTGTTTGAGCTCAGGATTTGGTGTCGCCCTGAGTTCGACTGATGAAGCAAGCTTGCGCCAGTGAGCCGTTATTTTGAATCCCCTGCGCAGTGTGTAAGACTGCAACTCGCAGAGGGTGTGATCTGCGACCTGAGGGTTTGCGATCCCCCGACCAGCGGATGTTTGATTGAAGCTCGACCCGGATGAGATCAGGGGTTCTGAGTTTGCGTGCGGCTGGGGGGTACCCTCCCCCCGGGGAAGACGTAAGTTCCTTGTTTGCCTCAGATAGGCGGGAACTCCTTTGCAAGTCGTCATTCTGGAAGAGTTACAGGCAAAGTCGTCTCAGTAAAGCACTTAGCGCGGACTTTGAGGATGTGCGGCAGCTGTGCGAGAACGAATACGGGGATTCTGGCTGCGCCAGAATGACAATTGGATTTAGCTGGGAGACCTTACGGCGGCGAACATTCCGCTTGAAGATAGCCACTCCTCTTATTGTAGCTAAAGCGTGGCGGTGGTTGTGCCAAGTTTCTTTGAGGTGGAAGTTGTTTCGAATGAATTACTTAAGTTAATCCGGCAAGCTGATGGGGCTTGACAGCTACAAGGACGACGCGGCAGGAGAACGACGGAGGCCGACGCGGAAGAGGACTTCGAGGATGCGTACGGCGGCCTTGAGCGAGGCCTTCCAGTCTCCCGAGACCTTACTGACGCCGCCGATGCGGCAGCGGTAGTCGACGGTAATCTCGCGGATGCGGAGGCCGTGCTGGGCGGCTTTGATCTGCATTTCGAGGTTCCAGCCGTAAGTGAGCTCGGACATGCGGAGCCGCTCGAGCGAAGAGCGGCGGATGGCGCGGAAGGGACCCATGTCGGTGTAGCGGACGCCCTGGAAGAGGTGCAGGAGGAAGCCCACGAGGTGGCCGGCGAAGACCTGGCTGGGGAGCATGGAGCCGGGCTCGCGGCGGCCGCGGATGCGCGAGCCGAGGACGAAGTCGGCCTGGTTGTCGGCGATGGGCTGGACCAGCGCGGGCAGGCCGGCGATGAGGTCGGAGCCGTCGCCGTCCATGTAGACGAGGATGTCGGAGGCGGGGTCGGCGGCGAGCGAGCCGGCGAGGCAGGCGGCTCCGTAGCCGCGGGGGGACTGGATGACGCGGGCTCCGGCGGCGCGGGCGATCTCGGCGGTCTGGTCGGTCGAGCCGTTGTCGACGACGAGGCACTCGCGGAGGAGGGGCCAGGGCATCTCGCGGACGACGTGGCCGATGGATTCGGCTTCGTTGAGGGCGGGGATGATGATGGAGATTTGCGGCACTTAGAGCGCGAACCTAAGAACCTGGCGGATCTGAGTTGGGTAGAGATTAAAGCTGAAGGCAATTGCGGCGACGCTTTCTCCCAGTTCGTAGCTGTCGAGGACGGCGTCAGCGGTAACGCGGGAGTGCTTGAGGATGGGCGCTCCGGAGACTTTGCCCGGGATGATCTCAACTTGTTCGCAGCCTGTCCAATCCATGTTGTCCTTCCTGTTTTCGTACCAGAATAGAGTATCGCGGCATGGCACTCTCGGCCCGTGAACACCTCTTAGCTACAACTTGGCCGATAGATTCAAGCATGGAGATTTGTGGCACGACCTTATTGTCTCTGCTTCACCACTGGTCGCTTTCTTACGGTGAGACCGAGGCGTGAAAAGTTGGATGAGTTAGCAAAATGGTTGAGAGCCCGCGATCTTAATCACTAAGTTATTTCTTCCCAGGATGCGACTTCTCGTTAGCTACCGTCAGGAGAAACGACTGAGCGATCGCAAGAGTATGATTTGCGTGATGCTGGCCATTTAGCACCAGAGGCAGACAAATGCGCTTTTGCCCGTTCCTTCTGAGCTTGATAGTGAGTGGCACAGCTGCTGCGCAAGATGCGACGCAGCAGATCCTGCAAATGCAGCAACAGCAAATGCAACAGATACAGCAGCAACAGTGGCAGCAGCAACAGCTTGATTTAATAAACCAGCAGCAACTGGCTCTAGGAGCGAATGCCGGCTTGGCAGGTTACCGACTTGGAGTGCGTTCTCCGCGAATCCAGCAGGAGCCGGGAGCGGAGCCAGGAACCATTGTTATTCACATGCAAGACCCGTCCCGAGGTGCCTCTATCTTCTATACAACGGACGGTTGGACTCCGACGGCGGCCTCGAATCGCTACGCCGGGCCTATTACAGTACGGAGCAAGGTCACCGTACGAGCGATTGCCATCGTGGCCGGCGGCCTGCGAAGTTATGTGTCTGCTCTACCTCTTGCTCCGACGATGATGACACCTGTTATGACTTCCGGTTCCGTACGCGTGCAACAACTCTCCTCCGGGATCCGATTGCCTCTCATATTTTCAGTCTCGGTCTCTTCGCGGGGTACAAAGGTTGGTGACCAATTGCCCGTTCTCCTCGCGGTGGACCTCTTTCTTGGAGATAAGCTCGTTGCTCCAAAAGGCTCGCCTGTTGAGACCGTGGTCACACAGGTGGACAACTCCCGCGTGCAGGGTCTGCCTGGCATCCTCAGCTTCTCAGCACGGTCGATCCGCCTACAGGATGGGACGACAGTATCCCTTTTAGGAGTGGAGACGATGGAAGGAGCCAATCACATGAAGAAGGCTGAGGTTGCGTCCATCGTCCCGCTGGGTGGTGTAATGGTCCATGGCGGAGACGCGATCATCCCTGGGGGCGCTCGGTTTGAAGGAGTAATCCAAGACTCTCTCAATCGGTCTGCGAGCCTAGATTCGAGACGCTAGATCAAGAATGGTCGACAGTATCTTGCCCGAAACAGACAGTCCGATATATACACGCGCTACGGTTCCGACGCATCGGTCCTGGTACACGCCGTCTCCGCCAGCTACTAATACCGACGGCTTAGTCTTTTCTAAGACTCTCCCAGATGCCGTCTAGTCCATCGATTGAGCAAAGCGGATAGTCCACTGACGAGCGGGGCAATCGCAGCATGGCCGTCACAAGCTCCATCTTAGGCCGCAGTTGGCGCAGGCGGGCGGGGGGGCGCTGGTGAGGAGGCCCTCGCGGAACTGCTGGTAGTCGGGGCCGTTCCAGATTTCGCGGAGGGAGTTCTGGGTGGCGTCGCCGAGGGTGAAGGAGCCGTAGCCCTTCATCGAGAAGGGCGCGATGCAGCAGGGCAGGACGCGGCCGTTGGCGGTGATGTACATAAGCGACCAGGGGCGGCGGCAGAGGGACCAGGGGGCGTCGTCGCGCTGCTTGCGGATGGACTCGCCGGGGTCGACGGCTCCGGAGGCGGAGAACATGACGCCGAGTGAGGCGGCCACGTCCTGCGCTTCCTGGATGAGGGCCTCCTCGCGAGAGGTGGTGTGCTCGAAGAGGGCGGACTCGGCGCGGGCGAGGGACTGGGTGCTCAGAGGGTCGTCGAAGAAGACGAGGCGCTGGAGGTAGACCTCGAAGACGCCGACGCGGTGGGCGAGGCGGACGAAGTTGGGAAGCTGGTCGACGGTTTCGCGGAGGCCGGTGAGCCAGAGGCTGACGCGGGGCTTGGGGGCGTTGAGCTCGCGCTGCAGGCGGGTGAAGTTGCCGACGTTTTCGACGATCTTCGCGAAGAAATCCTTGCCGCGGACCATCTGGTAGACCTCGGACTCGGCGGCGTCGAGCGAGACGCGGAGCTCGTCTAGGCCGGCGTCGATGAGGGCCTTGCCGTTGGCGGCCGTGAGCAGGGTGCCGTTGGTGTTGAAGAGGACGTAGATGTTGCGGTCCTTGAGGTACTTGACGCGCTGGGCGATGTCTTTGACGAGCATGGGCTCGCCGATGCCGTGGAGGACGACGCGGGCGATGTTGGGGTACTGGTCGATCAGCGAGGTGAAGAGGTCCCAGGGCATGTCGGCCTCGGGCTCAAGCTGCTCGTAGGTGCGGGGGCAGGTGGTGCAGAGGAGGTTGCAGCGGTTGGTGGTTTCGAGGTAGAGACAGACGGGTTCCTGGTCGGCGACCGAGGTGAGCTGCTCTTCCGGTTTCTGGAAGTAGCGGCGCATGCGGTTCTTTTCTTCTTCGGCGGCCTGCGCGGCAGGGCTGAGGGTGTCGGACTGATTGTGAGACTGGGGGTCGAGCAGGTCGCTGGGCGGAAGAATAGGGAGCAGGGTGCTCATCGGGGCCTCGGAGAGGGGAGACGGTTAAAGAAGGTGCGGGTTTGCGGCAAGCGGCGCAACATTATCTCCATGATAAAAGCAACGGCGAGCAGGGAGTAAAGGATTTGGTTGAGCAGATACTGCTTTGGTCCGGAGCCTACCGCAATAGACGTAGTACAGAGATAAAACAATCCGCCGATATAGGTAAATAGAGTGAGCGACGGCATGAGGATGAGAAAGGGGACGAGCCAGGCGACATACCAGGGATAGTGCGGGGAGAAAAGCAGCATGAGGGCGAAGCCGAGGCCGAGTGCGGGCGGAAGGAAGGCTGCGCGCGGGCTTCCGGGTGGGCAGGCGGTGCGCCAAGCCCAGAGGGTGAGGGCGAAGAGGACAAGGCCGGCGAAGACGGTGTAGGCGGTGCTCGAAAGGTAGTGCAGACCGCGGCGGTGCTGGGCGAACTCGAGCAGGAAGTACCGTGTGCCGTTGCTCATGCCTTCTTCCTGCACGTAGCCGCCGAGGAAGCCAAAGACGAGGCGTCCGGCAGAGAGGTAGAGGGAGTAGGTGAAGGCGGTGAGCGCGGCCAGGGTGGCGGGCATCTTCCAGTCGCCGCGCTGATATAAGGCTGGGAAGAGGACGAGGGGGTAGAGCTTGGTAAGGACGGCGAGGCCGAAGAAAAGTCCGGTAAGGACGGGCTGGCGGCGGTAGCGGAAGAGGAAGGCGAAGACGAGAAACGTCATGACGACGGAGTCGAGATGACCGGAGCTGCCGATCTCCCAGATAAGCATGGGAAACCAGGCGTAGAGGAGGGTCCACTCGCGGGGGAAGCCGAGGTGGCGGAGAAGGTGGATGAGGCCGATCAAGGTGAGGCCCTCGAAGAGGACCATGGCCATTTTCATGAAGATGACCGTGGGAGAGATCCAGGTGATGCAGTAGAAGAGGAGCTGCGCGACGGGCGGGTAGATGGTGTGCGCGTAGTCGCGGCGATTCATGTTGTTGAAGAGGTCGTAGTTGGGCGAACGGAGGAAAGCAAGTGCGGGATCGCCGGGGACGTAGCGGTAGGGACTAATGTGGGCGTGCTGGACGACGCCATCCCAGGCGTAGCGGTAAACGTCTGAGGACAGCTCGGGGTCTGGAAAGAGGACGACGAGACGGCAGGCGATGGCGACGGCAAGAATGATAGGGAAGGTGAAGCGGTCGACGTTCGAGGGTTTGAGCAGGAAGACGAGGACGGCGCCGACGTAGAGGATGAGATGTGCAGCGGAGACGCCGGAGAAGCCGATGCTGTAGTGGTCGTACTCCGTGACGAGCTGGCGAGTGTAGGCGATCATGCCGAAGCCGAGCAGGAGGAGCGCGGCGTTGGTGTGCCAGGGGCGGAGCTCGCGCCAGGAGGCGGTTGGGGCATGGACGGCGGCGATGGAGGGGCTTGCGAGGCTCACGCCGGTTTCCCTTCCTGTGCGGCGGCTTGCGAAAGCGCGAGGAGGAACTTGCGGCTATGCGGGGCTGCGTAGCCGGGAAGTGAGGTGAAGGCGGGAGGCTGATCCTGCAGGAGCTCGGCTTCGAGCAGCGCGAGGGTGGCGGCATCATCGACGTCGTACCAGAGGGGGAGCTCGACGAGCTCGAGGCCGCCTTCGATGCAGCGCTGGCGGGTTTCGGCGAGGACGGTGGCGGTGCTCCAGGAGATGCGCTCGAAGGGCTCGGGGTGCGGCTGCTTGAGGCCGATGAGGTAATAGCCGCCGTCGTGCGAGGGTCCGAGGACGACGCGGTCTCCGGGTGCGGCGAGGGCCTGGACGGCCTGGGCGTAGGCGGCGGCGGGAACGGTGGGCGAGTCGGAGTCGATGAGGCAAACCGAGCCATAACCGAGGGCAAGGATGTCCTGTGCGGCGGCCAGGAGGCGCTCGCCGAAGCCATTGCCGCGCTGCGGAACGAGGGCGAAGGTCTCGGGGAGCAGGCCGGCGAAGAGCGCTTCGTCGCCGACGGGAGTGTAGGAGATCAGGCCGGCTCCGTGGGTCACGGTAGCGAGGTTCTCGGTGGTGTCGCGGAGGAAGCAGATATTCAGGGCGGCGGTCTGATTGAGGGTGAGCGGCGGCGAGAGACGTGTTTTGACGCGGCCGGGCCTGGGGGCCTTGGCCATGACGGTCAACGCGCAGAGATGGCGCAGCGCGGGGATGGGGTGCGCGGGGTCGAGGATCAGGTACGGGCTGGGAGTGGAGGAGAGGACGGACATGCGCTAGAAGGCGCCCCGAAGTTCAAGCACACGGGGCTGGCTCGTAGCGACCTCTTTAAGGGTGGGAACGGCAATAGCTTTCTGACAGACGGCGTATTGGTACCAGTTGTCGGCTTCAAGTTGCATGGAACCCCAAGGCTGGGTAGCGATGAGGGCTTCGAAGTCGGGCCGGCTCATGACGTCGGCCTGCTGCGGCTCGCGGTATTTGCCGGCGGGGCTGGTGGTGAGGCGGGAGAGCAGCCATAAGAAGGCGAGCGGGAAGCGGGTGCGAAAGCCGGAGGTGGGCTCGGCGATGAAACAGCGACCGCCGGGACGGAGTACGCGGAAGACCTCGCCAACGATGCCTTCCTTGTCAGGCACTATGAGAAAGAGGCGGGAGACGACGATGGCGTCGATGGAGCCGGTGGAGTAGGGCAAGGCGTGGGCGTCGGCGTGCTCAAAGCTGCAATTTGGCAAACGAAATCTACGGGCGCGGGACTGGGCGCGGCGGATGAGGTTATGCGAAAGATCAATGCCTGTGGTGCGAATGCGGGGCAGTTCTTCCGACAGGCGGCAGGCGTAAAAGCCGGGGCCGCAGCCAAGTTCGAGGAGGTGTGTGCCTGGAGCAGGTGGCTCGTCGGGAAAGAGCGACTGAACGATTTCGGGGGTGTGGTCGCGAAAGAGGTACTCGCGACAAAGCGCGTAGAACCATGCGCAACGCTCGAAGAGGCTATCCGGCGGAGTGGTCGTTCGGCCGTTCGGGTTGCAATCGCTTTGGTCCATTCGCTTGGAGACGTCCTCTTACCCAGACAGATGCTTTGGGCCTAGTGTAATCGAGCCACGGGGAGAGTGTGCTCATGTACGTGGCTTGCGTTCCATGAGATGCTGTCGGCTCTGCCTGCGCAATTTTGGGGCAGGGTGGCAAGGAACGGTTCGGACGTCACAGGATCGGCCTTGCTATACAGCCCGCCGGCTCGCCGAAAGGGAAAGACAGGTGTGTCGCCGCGTTTGAAGGCCGCTACGATAAGCACAATGGAAAAACCCGTATGAGGGATTTTGGCAGCCTGGGACAAAATTTCTCTTTTCTCCAGCGCCATGATGTGTTTTGTAGGCCGGTAAAGGATTTTCACTTTTCCACTCATGAAAACCGCACTTGTGCCGATAAAGACAACAGCGGCTAGGAAAAAAGTTTTGGGAGAGCAGCGCATTGGCATGATGTCTTGGACCCTGGTGTGGGATTGGTGTATGAGCCGGAGGGATAAGTTGTTCCCTTGCGGGCTGCGTCGGTCCAGCGCTCTTCCCTTTCTGGTGATCGTCCTCTTGATGGCACTGCCCAGTTTTGGCTATGCCCTGGATATGCGGGGCCGTTTTTCGACGTTGAAGCGGCCGAGCCTGGGCAGCGACGTACCGGAGCTTTGCTCGATAACGATCTTGCCCGGACTAGGAATGGATGTGCTGCAAATTACAGCTTCGCTGCCGGAACGCGGTGAGGTGCAACCGCCGGCGGCTCCGACGGTCGAGGACATGGAGAGGGCAACGACGTCGGCGAGGATTGAGGTCAGTCAGGACTGGATGGACGATCAGATAGAGATTACAAAGATGGTGACGACTTCATTATCGGGGGAAGTTCAGCGGACCGGACGCGTCTGTGCGGCAAATGCTGGGTCATGCTGTTCGGCTTGGCGGAGAGAGCCTGGATGTGTTCCTGGTCCATGTGGAGCCGGCGTTGCTGGACGATGGAAAGGCAGCGGAGCTTCGCGATGCGGCGAGTCGTTTCGGATTGCGTATCTTGGTGGACTCGGCAAGTATTCAGGTTATGCGTGCGCGTTCTCCGGCTGCGGTACGTTTCGTTGGGCACACAGACCAACTTCGACGGCCCACGCGGCAGAAGTGGGCCGCGGGCACAGAGCCTGGAATTGCGATTCTTGAGTCTGGTCAATCCTTGCAATGAGAGGTGCGCGTGGAGCTGTTTGCGATCGCTTCTCCTTGACGGAAAGGCGGTGGAAGGCGGGTTGTTCGTAGAGGGCCGCCTGGGGCTAGAGGAGGCGTTTGACCCTGCCTGTCCCAGACCCGTAGAGTGAATGTAAGCGATGACCGCGGTGAGCGCTCGATGCGCGTGATTGCGGTATTTTGATTCGCCACGAAGGGTAAATTTTGGCTTTCAACGAGATACTTGAGACGGAAAACGCGGCAGAGACACCGGTGTCTCTTGAATTGCTGGACGGGACGCAGGGGCAGATGGAAGAGCACGGCACGGAGGGTCGAGAGCAGGAATCTGCGTCCGCTCAACCTACGTTGAATCCAGAACTGACGCGGGAGATTGCTGTTGAAGTCGACGCCGAGACGGTTTCCAAGGCTTTTCGCGCCGTTTTGAAGAAGTACCAGCGGCTCGCGCGCATCCCAGGGTTCCGTGTCGGCAAGGTTCCGGAGACGGTGATCAAGAACCGCTTTGCAAAGGAAGTGCGGCAGGAGGTGCTCGACGAGCTGGTATCGGCGCGCTTCCGACAGGCGATTGAAGAGCAGAAGCTTACGCCTGTGTCGCAGCCGCAATTGACCAACTT
This sequence comes from uncultured Acidobacteriaceae bacterium, assembly GCA_964252655.1. Classification (GTDB taxonomy): domain Bacteria; phylum Acidobacteriota; class Terriglobia; order Terriglobales; family Acidobacteriaceae; genus Edaphobacter. The sequence goes on along the minus strand of CAXUNR010000008.1, from coordinate 13,526 downwards.
TCTGCTAGTCGATGGCGAGCCCTTGCAGTTCAAGGCGGCGTTTGAGATCCGGCCGGAGGTTGACGTGACGGGTTACGAGTCGATCGAGGTTGCCAAACCGGAGACGGCGTTAACGGATGCCGAATACGATGCGGAGATGGCCCGCGTGATGGATCAGTACGCGACGGTAGAGACGGTTGAAGAAGAGCGGGAGTTGGTGGATGAAGACTGGGCGGAGATTCAGTTCAAGGGCGAGGTTCAGCAGCTGGCGCAGGTAGCTGGCGAAGAACAGCCGAGCAGCGGAGCGGCACCGATCAGCGGCGAGGATGTGCTGATCGAGGTCGGCGGCGCGAATACGTTGCAGGCATTTACGGATGCGTTGCGTGGGCAGAAGGTCGGGCAGGAGATGACCTTCGAGGTGACCTATCCCGGAGACTTTGGCGAGCCTCAGTTAGCAGGTCAAACGGTCAAGTACGACGTGACGGTGAAGGCGATCAAGCGAAAGACCTATCCCGAGAAGGACGAGGAGCTTGCCAAGCAGCTAGGCGATTTTGGCAGCTGGGATGAGTTTGCGACGAACCTGCGAGAGATGGCGAGCGGGCGGAAGAAAGACGCACTCGAGAATCAGGCGCGGGACCGTATGCTCGGCGAGATGATTACCAGGTTTCAGTTTCCGGTTCCGGAGACGTTTGTGCAGCAGCAAATTGATGCACGGCTGGATCGTGGACTACGGGCGTTGGCGCAGCAGGGCATGACTCCGGACGACATGCGCAAGCTCGATTTCAACCGATTACGTGCGGCACAGCGCGATCAAGCTATGGCCGAGGTGAAGGCGTCGCTGATTCTTGATCGCCTAGCGGAGGCGGAGGCAATTGAAGTGAGCGAGGACGAGATGGAGCGCGAACTGCTGATGGCTTCCCTGCAGGCGCGCGAGCCGCTGGATGCGTTACGGGCCCGGATGGTCGGGGATGGCACGATGGACCGGATGCGGGAGCAGATGCGGCGTGAGAAGACGGGCACAGTGATTTACGAGCGTTTGGCGAAGTAACTCTGAAGCCAGTTGGGAAGCTACAGGTTCAGATGCAAGATGTGGGTATCCGGTTCTGTGGTGGTTGGAAAGGAAGAACGAAATGGGTTTGATTCCGTATGTAGTCGAGCAGACGAGCCGCGGTGAGCGGACGTATGACATCTACAGCCGTTTGCTGCGCGACAACATCATCTTTTTAGGTACGCCGATCGATGACAATGTGGCGAACGTGATTATTGCGCAGATGTTGTTTCTCTCAGGTGAGGACCCGGAGAAGGACATCCAGATGTATATCAACTCGCCGGGCGGGTCGATCACGGCGGGTCTGGCGATCTATGACACGATGCAGTACATCAAGAACGATGTGGTGACATTCTGTATTGGGCAAGCGGCTTCGATGGGAGCTTTTCTGTTGATGGCGGGAAAGAAGGGCAAGCGCTTTGCGCTGCCGAATGCCCGTGTGCTGATCCATCAGCCTAGTATGGGTGGGCTGAGCGGGCAAGCAACGGATATCGATATTCATGCTCGTGAGATCCTGCGTATTCGCGAGATCACGAATACATTGATGGCCAAAAGTACTGGCCAGCCGTTGGCACAGATTGAGCGGGACGTGGAACGCGACTTTATCATGACGGCGCCACAGGCCAAAGAGTACGGGATTATTGATGACATCATCGATCGTCCGCGCAGCTAGGATGAGGGTTTAGGGCGAAGGCGGTGATCTACCACGAAAGGGTTACTTAGGGTGGTGGTTCGCCTGCCTGCAGGGTCTGCTTCGCAACCGAACAGGTGTAAACTGAGCGTCTTAGCTAAAGGGAATGCGGTCTTCACGGGGTTGGTCAATCTATGAAAACATCACGGGGCTCCGACGAATCTCTTCGCTGCTCGTTTTGCCACAAGACACAGGATGCGGTTGCCAAGCTGATCAGCTCACCTTCGGACTATCCGCGGGCGTATATCTGCGATGAGTGTGTGGCGGTGTGCAACTCTATCTTGGAGGATGATCGCACCGAGGCTACACCCGGCGCGGCTCCGGCACATCTGCCCAAGCCGCAGGAGGTGCGGGCATTTCTGGATGAGTATGTGATCGGGCAGGACCAGACCAAAAAGAAGCTGGCGGTGGCTGTCTACAACCACTACAAGCGCATTCAGATGAACAAGACGCGCGGCAACGATGTGGAACTGGCCAAGTCGAACATCCTGCTGGTTGGGCCAACGGGCTCGGGCAAGACGCTGTTGGCACAGACTTTAGCCAAGGTGCTGGATGTACCTTTTGCTATTGTTGACGCAACGACGCTGACCGAGGCTGGATATGTCGGCGAGGATGTTGAGAATATCATTTTGAAGTTGCTGCAGGCAGCGGACGGAGATGTGGTTCGGGCGCAGCAAGGCATGATCTATATCGACGAGATCGACAAGATTGGGCGCAAGGATGAGAATCCTTCGATCACGCGGGATGTGAGCGGTGAGGGTGTGCAGCAGGCGCTCTTAAAGCTGCTCGAAGGAACGGTGGCCAACGTTCCTCCGCAAGGTGGGCGCAAGCATCCGCACCAGGAGTTTACGGCAGTCGACACGACCAACATCCTCTTTATCTGCGGCGGAGCCTTCGTTGGACTCGAGAAGGTCATTGGCCGGCGGGTGGGCAAGAAAGCCTTGGGGTTCAAGACGGTGGCCGCTGCGGATGCACTCGACCCGGATGTGACACCGATTCGTGCGCAGCGCGATGCTGAGCTGCTGCGTCAGGCCGAGCCGCAGGATCTCTTGAAGTATGGACTGATTCCCGAATTTGTGGGCCGTCTTCCAGTATTGGGTGTGCTGGAAGAGTTGGACGAGCATGCGCTCATCGAGATCCTGACCAAGCCGAAGAACGCGATCTTAAAGCAGTACATCAAGCTGTTCGAGTTTGAAGGCGTGAAGGTCACATTCACCGACGATGCTGCGCGGGAGATTGCGCGCGAAGCTCTGCAGCGTAAGGTGGGAGCGCGGGGCCTGCGAATGATCCTTGAGGAGCTGATGCTGGACCTGATGTATTACGTTCCGGGAAACAAGAAGGTGAAGGATCTTTCGATCACGGCAGAGATGGTGAAGAAGCACTCCCTGACGCTTCCTATGTTGCTTGAAAAAGCCGGGTGAGTGGGTTTTGCGGTTGTTCCGGAACAAGTATTTGACGTGTGTAACGGTGTTCACCCGGTAGTGATCGTCCGGAACGATCGACGGGTGTTCTATTCATTTCCCCTTTACAATCGGTGCAACGCGTTGAACGGGGTGCATCCACGTTCACGTGAGAGCGTCTAAACTCGGGAGAGATATGAAGACCAATCAAGAAGAAACTCTGAGCCGCGACGTTCGTAAGCTTCCCATGATGCCGATTCGGGACATGGTGATTTTCCCGCATATGATGACGCCGTTTGTCGTCGGGCGGGATTCAAGTGTGCAAGCACTTGAGGAAGCGTTGACGGGAGATCGCAAGATATTCCTTGCTACGCAGCACGACGCGTCGGTCGACGAGCCGAGCGCGGACGATATCTTTGAGACAGGTACGATCGGCAACATTGTACAAAGCGTAAAGATGCCGGACGGCAACATCAAGGTGTTGGTCGAGGGTGTAGAGCGGGCGCGGGCGATCGAGGTCAATGACGAAGATGGATTCTTCGTCGCGACTGTCCGGACGGGCCGGACGCAGCTTGAGATGACGCCGCAGGTTGAGGCCATGATGCAGCGGGTGCATACGCTATTTGAGCAGTATGTGAAGCTGCAGCAAAGCTTGAACTACGAGACGATGGCGGCCAGTGTGCGTGGTGACGAGGCGACAAAGCTTGCGGATACCATTGCGGCGAACCTGCAGCTGTCGATCGAAGAAAAGCAGGAGCTGCTCGAGGTCTTTGATCCGGAGATTCGTCTATCGAAGATTGCGGATGTGCTCGATGTCGCGATTGAGAAGCTGAACATCGACCGCACGGTGCAGAGCCGGGTGAAGCGGCAGATGGAGAAGGCGCAGAAAGAGTATTACCTCAACGAGAAGATCAAGGCGATTCAAAAAGAGCTTGGGCGCGGCGAGAAGAGCGAGTTCGATGAGCTGAAGAAGAAGATCGAAACGGCGGGTATGCCGAAGGATGTGCTGGAGAAAAGCTTGTTGGAGCTGAAGAAACTTGAGGCGATGCCGCCCATGTCAGCAGAATCGACCGTGAGCCGCAACTACCTGGATTGGCTCCTGGGAGTGCCGTGGAAGAAGCGATCGAAGGAGATCCGTTCGATCGAGCATGCCGAGAAGATTCTGAATGAGGATCACTATGGGCTCGAGAAGATCAAGGAGCGGATTCTTGAGTTTCTGGCTGTGCGGCAGCTGGTGAAAAATCCCAAGGGATCGATTCTGTGCTTCGTCGGGCCTCCGGGTGTGGGCAAGACATCGCTGGGGCAGTCGATTGCAAAGGCTACGGGTCGTCGGTTTGTGCGCATGTCGCTGGGCGGTGTGCGGGATGAAGCGGAGATCCGCGGACATCGGCGTACGTACATTGGAGCGCTTCCCGGGCAGGTCATTCAGTCGATGAAGAAGGCCGGCACGAAGAACCCGGTTTTTCTATTGGATGAAGTCGACAAGATGGCTTCGGACTTCCGGGGCGATCCGGCAAGTGCGCTGCTTGAGGTCTTGGATCCGGAGCAGAACACTTCGTTTCAGGATCACTATCTTGATGTCGAGTATGACCTGTCGCAGGTGCTGTTTGTGGCTACGGCGAATGTGCTGGATACGATTCCCGGACCGCTGCAGGACCGCATGGAGATCATCCGGCTGCATGGGTATACCGAGGTCGAGAAGCTGGAGATTGCTAAGCAGTACCTGGTGAAGAAGCAGCGGGAAGGAACGGGGCTGACGCCGGAGCAGATCATTTTGGAGGACTCGGCTCTGAAGGGGCTGATTCGCTACTACACGCGCGAAGCCGGGGTCCGCAATCTGGAACGCGAGATCGGGAATGTCTGCCGGAAGATGGCGCGGAAGATCGTGCAGAACGGGCCGGAAGAGGCGAAGACTTTCTCTGAAACGGTGACGGAGGAGTCGCTTGAAGGGCTGCTGGGCGTGGCCAAGTTCCGTGACTCCGAGGTACACCAAAAGAGCGAGATTGGTCTGGTGACTGGGTTGGCTTGGACGAGCGTTGGCGGGACGATTCTTCAGACCGAGGTGCAGGTGCTGGACGGTAAGGGCAAAATGACGGCTACCGGACAGTTGGGCGATGTGATGAAGGAATCGGTGGAGGCGGCGCTGAGCTACACACGGTCGCGGGCGAGCCATCTTGGGCTGGCCCGAGACTTCTATCGCAACATTGACATTCACGTGCATGTTCCTGAGGGCGCTACTCCCAAGGACGGGCCCTCGGCCGGCATAACGATTGCGACTGGCTTAGCAAGTGCGTTGACGAAGATCAAGGTGCGGCGAGACATCGCGATGACCGGCGAAATTACGCTGCGGGGGAAGGTGCTGGCAATCGGTGGACTGAAGGAGAAACTGCTGGCGGCGCATCGTGCCGGAGTGTTTGAGGCGATTTTGCCCGCGGCCAATCGTAAGGACTTGGCAGATTTGCCAGAACTGCTGAAGAATACGATGAAACTGCACTTTGTCGAAGAGATGGATGAGGTGTTGGTGATTGCGCTTGAGGAAAAGCTCTCGCCGCTGGCAGAAGAGACTCCCGTGGCTTTGGAGCATGTCATTCCGCCGGTACTTGGTTCGCAGCAACCGGTTGCGCATCAGTAATATCGTGAGCTAGACAAAGCAAAGGCCGGATCCCCTGTCAGGCGATCCGGCCTTGCCTGTTTCATCGGGTCTTTACGAAGCCCGACGGCCTACGACAAAGTTCAGGATTACGGAGATCACGGCGAAGATCAGCAGAAGGTGGATCAGGAAGCCGGTGACGTGGAAGATCGTAAAACCGCCGATCCAGAGGAGTACCAGAACGACCGCAAGAATGAGGAACATAGAACCTTCTTTTCGAACGAGATTGATGGCTTTGTGCCTTGTCGTCCGTGCTATGGACGACGTTAGCTCATTGCATATCGATGATGAGACACACAACGTATGTGTTACGTTGCTCTACAACGAAGGTATCATGTCGCGAAAAGCTGTCTTGCTCTGGCGGCCTACCTTCCTCCGGCAATGGAGGGGATGAGCATGACTTCGTCGCCGTCCTGGAAGGCGTAGGAGTCGCCGCCGAGGAAGCGGATATCTTCGTCATTGACGTAAATATTGATGAAGCGCCGGAGCTTTCCTTGCTCGTCCTTGATCTGGGTGGAAAGTGCGGGGAAGTTCTGGTCGATGTCTTCGATGAGCGCGGGAAGGTTTGGGGCTTGGCTGGTGAGCTGTTTCTGGCCTTCGGTGTGGCGGACGAAGGCGGTGGGAAGAATGATCTTGATGACGATGGGAGTGCTCCTTGGATCCTTGCACGTGCGGGGGGCAAATACGGGAATTCTGGCTTTGCCAGAATGACGACCGTAAGCGGAGTGAGGGACGACCGTAGCGCGGTTAGTCGGCGGCGACGAGCTCGGGTTCAGAAACGCCGTCGAGCTCGCGCAGGTATTCGGTGAAGTCTGCGAGTCTGGGGCGGACGGCGCGAGCGTCGAGGTGGTCGAAGCGTCCGGCGAGGGCGTCGGTGGTCTTGAGGCCGTTTCCCGTGATGCAGACGACGGTGGTTTGCTCACGGCTGATGCGTCCCTGGGCGTAGAGGCGGGCGGTGACGGCGGTAGTGACGCCTCCGGCGGTTTCGGTGAAGATGCCTTCGGTTTCGGCGAGCTCCTGAATTCCAGAGACGACTTCGATGTCCGAGACGTCCTCGGCCCAGCCTCCGGTGGCGCGGATCATTTTGGAGGCGGCGGGTCCGTCGGCGGGGTTGCCGATGGCGAGCGAGCGGGCGATGGTGTTGGGGCGCTGCGGCTCGATGTAATCCCAGCCCTCGCGGACGGAGTGCGAGATAGGCGAACAGCCGGTGGCCTGGGCGCCGAAGAAGCGGACGGGCTTGTCTTCTACCAGGCCGAGTGCGATGAGCTCGTTGAAGGCTTTGCGGAGCTTGCGGATCAGCGAACCTCCGGCCATCGGGCAGACGACATTGTCAGGCAGGCGCCAGCCGAGCTGCTCGGCGATCTCGTAACCCTGGGTCTTCGAGCCCTCGGCATAGTAGGGGCGCAGGTTGACGTTGACGAAGCCGTAGCTGTACTCGTCGGCGATCAGGGTGCAGAGGCGGTTGACGTGATCGTAGTTGCCGTCGATGCGGACCAGACGCGCGCCGTAGACGAGGGTGTTGAGGATCTTGGCGGGCTCGAGGTCGGCAGGGATCAGGATGCAGGCCTTGAGGCCGAGCCGGGCGGCCTGGGCGGCGACGGAGTTGGCGAGGTTGCCGGTCGAGGAGCAGCCGACGGTCTCAAAGCCGAACTTTTGCGCGTTGGCGAGGGCGACCGAGACGACGCGGTCCTTGAAGGAGAGTGTGGGGAAGCAGACGGAATCGTTTTTGAGGAAGAGATGGTCGGCGCCGACACGTTTCCCGAGGTTGTGGGCGCGAACGAGCGGGGTGAAGCCTACGGGGAGGTCTGGCTCGAAGCCTTCCGGGATGGGAAGCAGCGCGGCGTAGCGCCAGATATTGAAGGGGCCGGCGGCGATGGCGGCGCGGGTAAAGCGGCCCTGCTGCTGGATGAGGTCAAGGTCGTAGTGGACTTCAAGCGGGGCGAGGCACTCGGGGCAGCCGGAGAGGGGACGATTGCCGAAGGTGCGGCCGCATTCGTTGCACTTCAACTGGTAGGTCTGACAGGAATATTCCATTGCTCAGCTCTCCTTGGTTCTCCGTGGCTGAGGGGGCTGGCGACCTGGACGCAACTCTGATGGAGGGGGGAAGGAGGTGCGGGGTCTGCGGTTGGGCTCAAGGTGCGTGTACGCTGAGCCGTTCCACTTGCTCCGAATCTCATGTTCCCTGTTCGCCGCTGACGGCTATCCAGGAGAGAGTTGACACCGGTACGCGTTTGTTCTGTCCGGTTGTCGTGGCGTCAAAGGGCTCGTCCCTCAACCACTCTGCATGAAATTCAAATCAGCCGAAGCTGACTGGAATGATCAAACGATATCATAGAGAGGGAGACGGCTGCAATGCACACTTTTGTGCAGTGAAGGGCTATCCCCTGTTTGGGGGATGCTGCTTCCCTTCCCAGGGGGATGGCTCGCGCGCCAGACGAGTGCGATACTACGTTTTCGAGGCGAATGGAGGAGCGACCCGTTGCAGGAAGGTAAGGAGCAGAGCGCGTTGGCGGTCATGCCGAAGGTGTCGATCCTGATGCCCTGCTATCGAGGCGTGCAGTATCTGCAAGCGGCGGTCGAGAGCTGTCTTGCGCAGACTTTCAGCGACTTCGAGCTGATCTGCGTGGATGACAAGAGCCCGGACGACACGCTTGCGTTTCTGCAAGAGCTGGCACAGCGGGATGCGCGGATCCGGGTGATTGCGCGGGAAGAGAATGGCGGACAGGGGCGGGCGTTCCAGACGGCACTCGACGCAAGCCGAAGTGTGTTTGTGACGCGGCTGGCGCAGGACGATGTTTTTTATCCGGATGCGCTGCGGGTGATGCTGGCTGAGCTCGAAGGCCATCCTGAGGCGGGGATGACGTATTGCGACATGGAGCAGATCGACCCGGAGGGCAAGGTGCTGTACCCGATGGTGACGGAGGAGCCTCAGTCTGCGCTGCTGCCCCGGTGCCGGGTGGGGCTGTGCGTGATGTGGCGGCGGGCGGTGCACGGGAAGACGGGAGGGTTCGCGGCGGATACGTACTCGGAGGACTATGACCTTTGGCTGCAGATTTCAGCGCATTACCCGATTATGAAGACGCATGGGCCGCCGCAGCTGGGCTTTCGCAAGCATGAGGGACAGGCTTCGAATGAGTCGAGACGGCTGACGGAGTCTTCGCGCAAGGCCCATTTGCGGTATCACCAGACGCTGGTGCGGATGTCGCCGTGGTCGGTGGGTGCGCGGGTGAAGGTGCTGAAGGGACATGTGCATCTGCTGCTGATGCGGGCGCGGTAGGCAGCTTGCGGATGGCGTATCAGCGAGTTTAGCTGTGTTTTGAGGTAGAAGTGCCACGGCAAAGACGAAATACAGGGTTCTTCGCTAGGCTCAGGATGATGTGTTTTTGTGCAGCTTTGGATTACCTGTGGCAAGCGCGGAGCTAGAGGAGGCGGTCGGCCTGGTCGCTGCTGCTTCCGGGAGCCAGCGGTAGGGCGGGCTGGATGCCGACGAGGAGGTCTTCCTTGCGCATGACGAGCGTGGTGGCGTTGAGCGAGGCGAGCTCGAAGCCGTGGCCGTGCGTGATGGCGTCAGTGGGGCAGGCCTCGACGCAGTAGCCGCAGAAGATACAGCGGTTGTAGTCGATGTTGTAGACCTTGGCGTAGCGCTCGGCGGAGGAGATGCGGACTTCCTCGGTGTTCTCGGCGGCTTCGATGTAGATGCAGTTCGAGGGGCAGGCCGCGGCGCAGAGAAAGCAGGCGACACACTTCTCAAGCCCGTTTTCGTCGCGCTGCAGCTGGTGCTTGCCGCGGAAGCGCTGCTGAAACTGCGCACCGCGCATGGGTCCTTTGCCGTCGGGATAGTTTTCGACCTCGGTGGGCTGGAACATCTCGCGGAAGGTGATGCTCATGCCTTTGGCGATCGCGGCGGCGTTCTCTACGATGGACATGGATTCTAGTATAGCCGGGCTGACTGGACTCCGTATTGATGACGGGATGGAGTTGCGGTATGGTTCGGACACGAGGGATGGCGATGAAAACGTTTGTGGGTTTTGTGTTGTTGGTGTGCTCGGGCCTGGGTGGAGCGACAAGGAGCATGGGCCAGCAGACGCCTGTGCAACCGATCGAGGAGCATCACGAACACAATCCTGCGGTGGCCTCGACGAAGCTGGTGGTGACGGTAAACGGGAGGGCTGCGACGCTTTCGGCGGCGGACCTGCAGGCAATGCCGCAGCGGACGCTGACCGTGCACAACGGCCATAGCAATGTGGACGAAATGTATACGGGTGTGGGTTTGAGCGATCTGCTCGAAAAGTACGGGATGACGCTCAAGGGCGACGGCGCGCAGAAGATCTATCACAGTTACGTGCGGGCGGAGGGAACGGATGATTACTGGGTGCTGTACTCGGCTGCGGAGCTGGAGTTTGGGTTGCACCTTGGGGATGCGGTTGTGGCGTTGCGTGTGGATGGCAAGCCGCTGGGGGCGGATGGGGCGTTCAAGATGGTGTCCGCGGATGAGAAGAAGCCTGCGCGGTGGGTGCGGAATTTGCGGTCGCTGACGGTGGTGACTGTGCCGTGAGGGTTGTTTCCTAAAAGCGAAACGATGCTGCGGTGAGTTTCGAAGGAGACGAGCTGGTCGGGCGGTGAAAGAGCTGGGATGGATGCGAAGCTTGTGCTCGCGCATTCGCTCGGGGAGTTTGGCCGTGATGCCGGTGTAGAGACGCTTGAAGCCGTTCGCAAGAAGGCAGACGTAGGCGCGTTCGTTCGTCACAGGGCGAGGATAGCTGAGAGGTGTTGGCTTCGGGATAGTTCGATTGGGGGATGCGGCGGGATACAGGGGTCCTTCGCTTTGCTTTGCTCAGGAGACGTGATGTGGGGGTGGGTGGATGAAGACGGGTAACGGCAAGGGCGGAATACAGGTTCCTTCGCCTCGCAAGGTGATGACAGAGACAAAGCATATTCCCTGCGGGATGACAGCAGGAGACATAAGGAGTGCGGCTGGGTTGTTCCGGCTTCGGTTTACGCTGTGCGGAGCGAGATGCTGTTAGGTTTCGGCTGACTTCATTTGCGTACACAGCTGCTTCCAATCGGTGATGGTCTGGTCGGCATAGGACTGGGCGAAGCGGACGATGGCCTGCTGGAAGCGGTTGCTGATGCCGATGTAGCCGGAGATCACGCGGGCGTCACCGGCCCGAGCGTGGCCGCGGGCGAGGATCTCTCCGCAGACGGCGGCGTACTGGCTGAGGTCTTCGGCCTTGAGCTTGGTTACGTCAAGCGAGGCTTTGTGGTCGTTGAGCTGGCGGACTAGATAGTCGCGATTGTCGATGCGCGTCCAGCCGAGCATGGGGTCGGACTGGATCTGCATGGCGCGCTGACCTGCGGCGGTGCGCTGGCCCTGATGGCCGGGGTCGGCGGCGTGAAGGTAGGGTGCCCAGGCGGAACGGACTTCCTGCTTGATCTGCAGGAAGAGCGGGTCTCTTCTCTCCTTCTGTTGGCTGCCACCGTTGCCCTCGAGGTAGATGCAGTAGTCGCGTAGACCGACGGAGCCGGTGCCGACGACCTTAAAGGCGACGGCGAGGGGGCGGAACTGGGTGAGGAAGTGGCGATGGTCGGACGACAGGCTCTCGGCGTATTTGGCGAGGGAGGCGAGCACTTTTTTCTTTTCGCTACCCTGGACGGGCCGGAGTACAGGCGGCTGGGAGCGAAAGGTGGGCGTGCCTGTGGACGGTTGGATGAGGCGTTCGAGGGAGTTGAGCGGGGTCTCGCGCTGCGCCTTGAGGAGGATTTTGGTGATCGGGACGACGGTGCCGAGGCGGTGTACCTGATAGCGGGCGACGTCGAGGATGGGCATGCGGGCGAAGCGGGCCATCATGCTCGCGTAACTATGGACGAAGAGCTCGGCGGCCTCGGCGGCTCCGGAGTCCTTGATTTTTGCGGCACTGCCGGCGAGGACGATGCTGGTGGCCATGCGGCGGACGTCCCAGTCGAAGGGTCCCTGGATGGTCTCGTCAAAATCGTTGATGTCGAAGATGAGGCGGCCGTCGAGCCCGGCGAAGGAGCCGAGGTTCTGGACGTGCGCGTCGCCGCAGAGCTGGGTGAGGATGCCGGTGTTGGGGACGAGCGAGAGGTCATAGGCCATGACCGGGACGGCGCCGCGAAAGAAGCCAAAGGGCGAGGCGGCCATGCGCTGATTCTTGAGGGCGATGAGTTTGGGCAGGCGGCCCTGGACCGATTCGGTGAGCAGCTCTTCAGGCTGGCGCTTGCGCAGGGAGGGGTTCCACTTGGCCAGGCTGTCGCGTGGGCAGGCGGAGCGCTTCCCTGCCCCGAGGGTGCGGAGTTCTTCGGGAGTCTGGGTATTGGGGTGGCGCCGGTCTGGGTTTTGCTTCTTCACGATGAGCTTCAGTGTACGCAAGCCTTCAGCAAGCGGCGGCCTGAGGATCAGGGCCTGGTGGGGTCGATGACCTTCAGCCTGGGGAAATGCTCGCGGTAGAAGCCTCGATCACGGGTGATCAACCCGTCAGCCTGGTTGGTGGCGTGCGCGGCAATTAGGAAGTCGGGCAGGATGCGAATACGCTTGCCTCCGGATTGCAGATAACTCGACCAGGAACGAGATGCAAGATAGCTGCTGGCCCGATTCAGCGACTCTGGGAGTACATCCAAGCTTGCAAGGAAGTCATCGCAGAGCTGCTGACTGGGGAAGAGCGTGCATACCTCCGCATACACGATGTCACAGATCAAGAGGGGTCCGCGCATGCTGGCGGCATTCAGGGCAGCGATTGAGGTTGGACCGAAAGTGGGATTGCCCTGCCGGATGTCGATCAAAATGTTGGAGTCGACTGCAGAGAGCATATGAACTATCGGCCACGCAAAGCTTCGACCAGGTCGTCGGAGTTTTCAAAGCCGAGCTCTTTCATTCTCTCCGCGCCGGAGCCGTACCACTTCTTAATGGCGTCATCAAATTTCTTCTGATCGCGCTTGGGTTGAACGGTGACAGCCCCGTTCTTTACCGTCACCTTAATCTCCCCGTTTGGGGTGAAGCCGCATTTATCACGGATGGCTTTGGGAATCGTGATCTGTCCCCGCTCAGTCATTTTCATATTGTCAGTATGAATGTCGACTCTAACTTTGTCGACGAATCAGCAGGCAAACGTGACATGCGCGATCTGTTAGACGCTCGCCAGAAGATCTACTCGATGCCGAGCTTCTTCCACATGGTGTCTACCTTGGTTTTGACTTCTTTGGGCATGGCGAGCATCGGCGGCCATTGCCGGACGAAGCCTTCGGCGGGCCACTTGCGGGTGGCGTCGATGCCCATCTTCGAGCCGAAGTTGGGCAGGCGGCTGGCGTGGTCGAGCGAGTCGACCGGACCGAGGGTGAACTGGATGTCGCGCTCGGGGTCGATGTTGTTGGCGGTGCGGAGGGTGACTTCGTTGAGGTCCTGCACGTCGCAGTCCTCATCGACGACGATGATGCACTTGGTGAACATGGCCTGGCCGAGCGCCCAGATGCCGTTCATCACCTTGCGCGCGTGGCCGGGATAGGACTTGCGGATCGACAGGATCATCAGGTTGTGGAAGACGCCGGCCGAGGGCAGATTGACGTCGACGATCTCCGGCAGGGTGAGCTGCATGAGCGGGAGGAAGATGCGCTCGACGGCCTTGCCCATCCAGGCGTCTTCCATGGGCGGCTTGCCGACGACGGTGGCGGCATAGATGGGTTTTTTGCGGTGGGTGATGGCGGTGAGGTGGAAGACGGGATAGTCGTCCTGCATGGTGTAGAAGC
>CAXUNR010000007.1:63224-93933 GCA_964252655.1 uncultured Acidobacteriaceae bacterium | reverse complement strand
CAGCCCGTCCAGCGTTCAGGGCCGCGGCGCCCTCTCCATGCTCTCGATCAACATCGAGGAGGAGATGCGCCGCTCCTACCTCGACTATTCCATGTCGGTCATCATCGGCCGCGCCCTGCCCGACGTCCGCGACGGCCTCAAGCCCGTCCACCGCCGCATCCTCTACGGCATGCAGGAGATGGGCCTCCAGTTCAACAAGAAGTACACCAAGTCCGCCAAGGTCGTCGGCCACGTCATGGGCAACTACCACCCCCACGGCGACTCCGCCATCTACGACACCATGGTCCGGCTCGCGCAGCCCTTCTCCCTGCGCTACCTCATGGTCGACGGCCAGGGCAACTTCGGCTCTGTCGATGGCGATCCACCTGCCGCCATGCGCTACACCGAGAGCCGCCTCACCCGCATCGCCGGTGAAATGCTCGCCGACATCGATATGGACACTGTCGACTTCGTCCCCAACTACGACGAGTCCACGCTCGAGCCAGCCGTTCTGCCCGCCCGCATCCCGAACCTCATCGTCAACGGCAGCTCCGGCATTGCCGTGGGTATGGCCACCAATATCCCCCCGCACAATCTCACTGAGGTCCTCAACGCCTCGCTAGCCATCCTGAACAAGTCCCCGCAGGACACCACCAGCGACCTCGCCCTTTGCCTCGAGCACGTCCTCGGTCCAGACTTCCCCACCGGAGGCCTCATCTTCGGCAAGACCGGCATCCCCAACGCCTACCGCACCGGCCGCGGACGCTTCATGATGCGCGCCAAGACGAAGATCGAAAAGATCTCCGGCGGCCGCGAAGCCATCATCGTCCACGAGATCCCCTACCAGGTCAACAAAACCAAGCTCATGGAGCGCATCGCCGAGCTCGTCAACGAGGGCATCATCACCGACATCGCCCGCGACGAGTTCCGCGACGAGTCCGACCGCGACGGCATGCGCATCCACATCGGCCTCAAGCGCGGAGCCGAGCCCCAGATCGTCCTCAACCAGCTCCACAAGCACACCCAGATGCAGGAGTCCTTCTCCATGATCTTCCTGGCCGTCCACAACGGCCAGCCCAAGGAGCTTCCACTCGACCACGCCATCCGTGCCTTCCTCGAGCACCGCCAAGACGTCGTCCGCCGCCGCACTGCCTTCCTCCTTCAGAAAGCCCGCGATCGCGAGCACATCCTCCTCGGCTACCAGATCGCCCTCGACCACCTCGACCAGGTCATCCGCATCATCCGCCAGTCGAGCTCCCGCGCCGACGCCCGCGAGAACCTCTTCGCCTACTTCTCCAACCGTTCCATCACCCTCCGCGGAACCGAACTCGCCGGCATCACGCTCGACCCCGCCAAGTACGGCATCGATGCAGCCACACTCCCCTTATCGGCTGGTGGCGGCGCAACTTTAATTCTTTCTCTCCGCCAGATCGACGCCATCCTCGAGCTCCAGCTCTACCGCCTCACCCAGCTCTCCATCGACGAGCTCCTCCGCGAGCTCTCCCAGATCCGCGACAACATCGCCGAATACGAGTCCATCCTCTCCTCGGTGCAAAAGCTCCGCGCCGTCATCACCCAAGAGCTCACCGACATCCGCGACCGCTACGGCGACCCCCGCCGTACCCTCATCCTCGATGAGACCGCCGAGCTCGGCCTTGAAGACCTCATCATGGACGAGCAGGTCGCCGTCACCGTCTCCCATACCGGCTATCTCAAGCGCACGCCCATTTCCACCTATCGCCAGCAGCGTCGCGGCGGCACCGGCCGCATCGGCATGAAGACCCGCGACGAAGACTTCGTCGCCCAGCTCATCATCGACTCCACCCACGCCTACCTGCTCTGTTTCACCGACACCGGCCGCGTCTACTGGCTCAAAATCTACGAGATCCCCGACACCGGCATCACCGGCAAGGGCAAGGCCATGGCCTCGCTGCTCGACCTGCAGCCCGGCGAAAAAGTGGTTACCATCCTCCCCGTCCGCAACCTCGAGGAGGAGGGTAAGAACATCCTTTTCGCCACCCGCAACGGCACCGTCAAGAAGACCCCCCTGCGCGACTTCTCGAATGTCATGGCCCGCGGCATCATCGCCATCAACATCGAAAAAGAAGACGAGCTCGTCACCGTCCGCGTCACCGACGGCGCCCAGGTCATCTTCCTCGCCACCCACGACGGCATGGCCATCCGCTTCAACGAGCAGGACCTCCGCCCCATGGGCCGCCCCGCCACCGGCAACCGCGGCATCAACCTCCGCAAGGGCGACTTCGTCATCGGCGCCGCCGTCACTCCGTCGCCCGAGGCCCGCGAGAAGCAACGCCGCGAGCGCGCCGCCGAGCTTGGCCTCACCTCTCAGCTAGAACAGGTCATCGGTGAAGCCCCCTCTACGCCCCTCACCTCTGCCGCGCCCAGCAAGCTCGACGGCCAGGAGCTCCTGGGCTCCGATACCGAAATTGACCCCGCCGCCCAGGCCAGGCTCGACAAGCTCGACGAGAAGCTCGGCCTCACTCCCTGCCTCATCCTCACCGTCAGCGAAAACGGCTTCGGCAAGCGCACCGACGTCGATCGCTACCGTCTCCAGTCCCGCGGAGGCACCGGCGTGATCAACATGAAGTCGAACGCCAAGATCGGCAAAGTCACCAGCATCATGCTCGTCGACGACACCACCGAGATGATGGTCATCTCCCAGTTCGGCAAGATCATCCGCATCGACACCAAGCAGGTCCGCGCCGCCGGCCGCAGCACCTCCGGCGTCAAGCTTTTGGACCTAGACGCCGGAGACAAGATCGCCGCCGCCATGACCATCCCCCCCGAAGATCCCAAACCCACCAACGGCGAAGGCACACTCCTCCAGTAATTGTGGATTCAATACTTTGCTTTACTTACGCGGACACCTTGTCCCGTCTGCACCATTCTGAGACGATCTCCGGATGTTCTTCGAACCTTTAACTCCGCATAGTTGGAGATAGTATTGCGAAAGCGATGCTAGTCTTTGTCTTTGTTGATATTTGGCTTCACTCCAAGTAGAGCCATAAAGCTGGCCACGAGGATCGGTGTGCCAACCTCCTTGTTCCCACGTATCAACATTAAGTACAAGCCACAGATTGCTCCTCCTACGCATACGACGCCCACTAAAACATTTTGGGCTGTCTCGAAGGAGAGCTTTCTCATGCGGAAAGCATGATCTCGCTCGTTGACTTGATTTCGATTCTGCATTGACTGCGTGTACGCTTGTACTTGCAAGTCTCTTCATGCATCTCAGCTTCAGCCATAATTTTGGCTGTTTCGGCATCAGGACCCGAGTTGCTACGGAAAAAGCCTGCCATCACAGAGACCATCGTGCGCATCTCTGGAGGCAGGTTTTGAAGTTCCGGAGGAATGTCGTCGGCAATCTGTCCGGCGTCTTGCTTTCCGGTCTGGAGATCGTTACCGTTTTCAGAACCGCCCATTACCGCATCTTCGCCGTGCGTCGAACAAACTTTTTAGCAAACCGTGTGGCAAAATCCGCGTATACGGAATCAATTGAAATCTTCTGTATTCGAAACGCCGTAGTGTTCATATCTGTGGATTCAACCCGGTAGAAGTTTTTCGGGTCGGCCCGCCTAAGTTCTATAGCCTTCTTTATTGCTTCATCAAGGGCCAATGGTCGTCCATTTGGATCGTCGTAGGTGAAACGCTCATAATCTTGAGCTTCAACCGTAGCCATCAATACTCCTTCTACAAATTAGTCCATACTTTCCTGTTTGAGCGATTGTTCCATACTCAAACTCCAATGAGGAACTGCTTACGTTAGCTTTGATTCGGAAGCTGACTATGAGGTATTCAATAGCGATCCGTAGCAGCGTTCAAAACGTATATAACATGCAGCGACTGGATGCAATAGCTCATCTGTGCACCGACATGGAGTTGCCACATTGACTTCGTCTCAATGATAACGCTTAGACAAGCTGGATGCAGTCTCTCGTTGAGGGCAGTGCTGACGTCAATTCGACGCCGCAGCGATCATCAAATTGCTTAGGCTATCGCCGTCACGGACTTTGATGTTTGTTTTGACGGGTAAAAGGAATAGAGACGAAGTAGAGCGGGCCGGAACTACAGGAGCAAATGCGGCGGCATCATTACCGCTCTTGGTGACACGATCAACAGCCGCTACATCAAGGCTGAGTTTCTAACTCAGCACTCAATCGCACGTTACTCCCAGACACATTCATCGTCCGGCTCCAATCCCCAAAGCCCTTCTTCTTCACCGCGATCGTATGCTGCCCAGGCGCAACAGAGACGGTCGACGGGGTGTTCCCTACGAATGAACCATCCACCTCAATTTCCGCCCCAGTGACGTTCGCCTCGACCGCCAGACTCGCCATCTCCGCGCCCTTGCTTGTCGGATCTCCGGGCGCGCCGGTCGGCGAAAACTTAGCCATCTGGAGATGCATATCTCCAGAGACGAACGCCGTCACGTCTGTTCCTTTCGGAATCGTAATGTCCTTGCCATGAATGAACAGGAGCAGCGGAGCAGCTGGGAAGAACACAATCGCGGTGCCAACCATACCGGCAGTCATCGCTCCGGTATGCCCTCCACCTTTGCCTCCTTCAGTCGCACGCAGCATCGCCCTCTCACCGTCACTTAAGCGCACGGAATCGATGTTGACGTCCAGCTTTCCGCCACGACCCATACTCTTCTTGCTCTCCGCCGTAGTCACCGTAGCGAGGGCCTGTGCTCCTTTCAAGATTACCGGCATGCCCATCACATCTACTTCGTCCACTACTTCGAAGGAAACGGACTGACCTACCTTCGCCGTAGCCGAGGTAATCGTCTCCGCCAATCTCAACTTAATTGCAGTTCCGTCTAAGAGAGTATTAGGAGCAGGAGGTGCGGATGTCGCCGAAGCAGCTATCGCAGCAGTCGCTGCTGCTGGTTGTTGAGCAAAGCCCGAAAGAGAAGGTGCGAGGAGACAAACGGAGGCGGTCAGCGGCAGTCTGATCAAGGCATTCGTCCAGTGCAGCAGAATTTTGACACATTGCACGTCGCATACAGCTCTACAGTGGGTACAAAGCGTGCCAAAGCTGAGCACGGAACTCGGACATCAAAATGCTTAATTCCAGGTAGCAGAGCTCTAGCACGAGACTGCCAATAAGAAGGAAATTATTTCGCCTCTACAGTAACTCTGATCATCATTAGTCTCTCCGAAGTCTCTTCGACGTGGATGACGCCTCTGATGATGAGTGCGACTAGTTTCCCACCCGCATCCAACACCCAAGGAGAACATCATGAAAACTCTACCCTGGATCATCGCCGGCGTATCCCTCGGTCTGCTCGTCTACGTCGTCGCCAACCAACCCTCCACCCAGTACGCCGGCGCCAGTGACGACGTTGAAGACGCCGCCAGCAAAACCAGCGCCTGGGGAACCAAGCAGCGCGTCACCGGCACCGGCGGCAACCTCGTCGGCCAGGTCAAGGAAGGCGCAGGTAAGCTTACCGGAGACGACCAGCTCCAGGGCGAAGGCGTCGTCGACCAGGCTGTCGGAGCCGTCAAGGACACCGCCGGCCAGGCTGCTCACGCCGTCAGCGATACGCTGCGCGGCCTCAACAAGTAGTCAACGCTTGGGTGCTCCATCTCTCGTCTTTGAGAGGTGGAGCGCCGAATCATCGCGTAAGTGCTTCCAACTCTGCCAGTTGGTCCTCATCCTCGACGAGCTCCCGAGCCACCCGCTCCATGTCTCGTGCGCTCACCCTAAAACCAGCGTCCTCTCCGAATCCGCGCCGCTCAACCGCGCGTCGCTCCTCCATCACCGTCGCCTGCAACCGCGCCGCCTCCACCAGCACGCGCGGGTGCTGCGTCATCCGAGATCCTCGACTCATCGTTTTCTCCACCCCTAAGCAGATCGCCCTACAGCACACTTCCCGGCATTCGTTTCTGCACCATCGAGTTTGTGCAGGTGCACGTTCGATTGCGCGTCTCTTCGGGATTGTCCCGCACCATTGCCTGTTTGCCGCACGCTACACACGTAAGCAGAATCATTTGCATACCCACTTATACGAAGCTCCACCGGCGGGATGCACTCCCACTCTCGTGCGTCCCTATCCCCCGAGAGCTGCGCACACTCCCACCCAATCTGCCACAATAGAAGAGATTTTAGCGAGGAACCTATGTCCGACACACACATTATTGCCAAGGCCGCCAACGAAGAACCGCAAACCGAGCATGGGCACAAAGTCCCCTCGAGCGAGACCGAGATCAACCCCAAACTTGCCTCCGACATCCACTATTGGACCAAGGAGTTCGGCGTCACGGGCCAGATTCTCCATGAGGCGATCCGTACCCACGGCACCCACGTCGTCAAGATTCGCGCCGCGCTGGCCAGCCATAGCGTCAACCTGACCTAACCCACCGCTACTGAGCTTTAGGCGGGTCCGGAGGCATCACCGCACCCGCCTTGATCCACATTTCGACGACGGCGATGTCTGCGTCCGAGAGTTTGTCTGCTTTTGGCGGCATATTCATTGGATCGTCTGCCGGACCTTCGTGCCGGATCAGCTTTACCATCCATGATTTTCCTGGATCTCCCGGTACAAGTGCCGGTCCGTGGTGGCCGCCGGCCAGGATGGCTGCGCGGGTGTCCATGTTGAGGCCTCCACGATGATTGGTTCCTTCGTGGCAACGACCGCAGTTTGTGTCTAGAATCGGCTTCACCTTTGTGGTGTAGTACTCCGGACTGCTCGCGTCTTCGCGCGCACCTACGGTTCCTAAACCCAATGAAATAAAGCCGATAGACAGAACTCCCAAACCGGCGAAGAATGCTCGCATCCGTGCTCCTAATAGCTTCAGGGTTAACAGAATCAGCTTCAATACTTACATAGGGCCCGGTCTTCAGCTACGGTAAGGATGCTCTGGCTGACGCGCCTCTTCACCCTATGCGCTCTCAAGCCGTACAATTCATACTGTTGGCGATCCTGGGTTTTGTTCCGGGTGCTGCGTTTGGTCATTCCCACAAGCCGGCACCCAAGCTGGCGTCTAGACGGTCAGAGATAAAGATCTCTGCATCGACCCTTCATCATGGGACCGGACGCAAGGCTGAACTCCATCGCGCGATCGGTGATTCCGTGCAGCGTGGCAAACGCCGGGTTCACTCCGGTTCGTTCGCGCTTGCCTTCGCGACGCGTACCCGCATTCCGGCCGTAAAGCCGGTTTGGCTTGGAGATTCTTCCCTTCGCGCCGCGCCCCGGCTGCAGGTGGAACCGGTCAATTTACCTTCCCCGGAATCGAATCTGTTTGCGCATCGCGAAACCCTTATGATGCTGCCTGCCCTGAAGGGCTCGCACGAAAACCTGATCCGGCAAAATGTGATGGCCGAGCAGGACGGGCTGACGCGCGTGCAGGACGACGCGGATCTGGAGCGCATGCGCCTGAGTGGCCAGCTGGTGCCCATTCCTGCCGCCGCCGGTATCCAGATCGACAGTCGTCTGCCGCTCAATCGGCGCTTCTGCCGGCCATGGACCGCGCAGTTTCTTAGCGCTGTGGCTGCCGCTCACTATGCTTACTTTCACACTCCGCTGCAGGTGAACTCCGCGGTGCGGACTGTCGAGTTCCAGCACCGGCTCCAACGGATCAACGGCAATGCAGCGCCGGCTGACGGCGAGACTGCGTCCCCGCACCTTACCGGGCAGGCCGTTGACCTCGCGAAGAAGGGACTTTCTCTTGCGGAGATCGCCTGGATGCGTACCTATCTCACGTCTCTGATCCAGGAAGGCAAGCTCGATGTGGAAGAGGAGTTCCAGCAGGCCTGTTTCCACATCAGCGTCTACCGAAGGTTTGCACCCTCCGCTCTGCCGAGATCGGTGGTGCAGGACCGCACAACGGGAGGCGCTGCGGTCGTCTCAGCCGCCAACATGCGTTGATGTGCGGGTCAGCCAGCTCTACCTAGGTGAGCGAGCCGTGGGAACTGCGACGCGATAGGATCGAGGAGATGCCTCCCTCGACGCGCCGCACGTTTCTCTACAAACTGACCTCCGATCGCGGTGGTGCGCCTTGTGCCGTTGAGCCTGCTCCCGGGCAGCCGGCTTTGCTCACGTTGGCGATCTGCAAGCCGGCGATTCGCCGTACCGCGCAGCCCGGCGATCGCATTCTCGGCATTACGAGTCGAGCTCTTGCGCAAAGCGATGGTTACCCGCTTGGCGCAGTTATCTACGCTGCCATCGTCGGCGAACGGGTTGATGCGCGGGAGTACTTCTGCCAGGAAAGTCCCTTTACGCATCGGCCAGATTGTATTTATGAGTTTCATCAGCAGCTTGGCCGGGCCAGCCATCGTGGTCTCTCCGCCCTGCACCAGGACGAGCGCCATCAGCTGCGGGACCTTGGCCGCTACCCTATGTACAAGAACGGGCATGTGCTTCTAAGCGGGGATTTCCGCTATTTTGGAGCGGCCGCGATCACGATTCCGTCCAGGCTTGCTCTCCTAACCATGACTGCGGAAACACTGGGCCAGGGCCACCGTGTTTTTTGCCACGGCGAGGAAGAATCCCGTGAGGCTGATGCTTTATTTCGACTTCTTTGGAAACAAAGCACGCGCTTTACCAGCAGCACGGTAGTCGGTGACACTTACGATCACCGACCGGGCAAACGGATCGGTCGCGCTGAGACTTCCTGCGGGAGCTTATAAAATGAAACCCGCCTGATGACCAGGCGGGAGAGTTCCGAGGCGTAATTTTACTGCATCGACTTTTTTGCTCCCGCTTCGGGTAGGGAACTGAGCAGGCCGTTGACCAGATTACCGCTGCGTGTCCGCGCCGGCAGCGAGCTTCCGCGAGCATGGATCTGCGGGGCTACCGGTTGCTGAAGGGTAACGATCAGCGCAGTTGCAGGAGTATCCCCGCTACAGGCATAGCTGTGAATCGTGTTGGCGTCGAAGTAGGCCGAATCGCCTGCCTCAATATGATGCGTCACTTCACCGTGCTGAACGTCCAGCTGACCGGTGAGCAGATACAGGAATTCTGCGCCGACATGCTGGTGCGAGCGAGGCTGCTGGTCGCCCTTGATGGGTAGAAATTCCGCGAGATACGGATCAAGTTGACGATCCGGCACCAGATATCCCAGGCTCTCGAAGAAGTAAGTGGGGTCAGTCACGCCACTTTGCGGCAGACGCACCCGGTTCTTGCTGCGATGCACACGAAATAAGGTTTGCGGCTCGGGATCAAAGAAGTAGCTAAGGTCCTTCGAGAACACCATGGCGACACGCGCCAAATTGCGTAGGGTCGGGACGACGCGGCCGGTCTCAAGCTGAGAGAGAAAGCTGGCAGAAAGTCCTGTGTGACGGCCCAGCTCCACGAGCCCCATGGATTTCTTCAATCGAAGAAACTTGATCCTCTCACCGATCCGTTTCTCGGCAATGAACGACTCAGCTGCTTCTCCGTCGATGGCGACGGTGGAAAGGTCTTGCGGAACCTCCGGGAGCGGATGGGCGGGTAAAGGCGTATCCGGGATAGAGAACGGTGCTCGGTTCGTGATGCTTTTCATATCATAAACAGATGTGTTGCCGTAAACAAAAGTTGCTGACGAACTGCGGATTCTCTTGTTCTCGCAGACTGGGCGGCGAATTTGGCTCCCGCGAAGACTTTACGCTCCAAGCCCCGGGAACGATGCTTGCCTCGCGAAGGCAGATGCTAGCCTGATCTGGATGTCCCGTTTACCGTTTTTGCCAACCCTGATGCTTCTTTTCTCGTTGGGCTGTGCCAGTCCGGGGCCGCCGCGCCCGCCCTCCTTGCATTTGCCGGAGAATGCCACAGGACTGGCTGCCGCACGCGTCGGCGATGCGGTACGGATCTCGTGGACAAGCCCGCTCAACACCACGGACGGGGACCGTATCAAGGGGTCGATGACAGCGGTGCTTTGCCGGGAGCTGCCGCCACGGGGAGGCTGTGCTGTCATCGAGAAGCTTACCGTCGTCTCCGGTCCATCATCGGCGACGGATTCTTTGCCGCCCAACCTGTGTTCCGGTCCGCCGCGCCTGCTGCTGTATCGGGTTGAGCTGCAGAATGCGAAGGGTCATTCAGCCGGACAGTCGGATCCAGTCTCGACGGCAGCCGGGGCAGCTCCTCCCCCGGTAGGAGCGTTGACGCTCTCCGCGCGCAGAAATGCCGTGCTGATTCGGTGGCCTTCGGTAACTCCTTCCGGCTCTGCGGTGATGGAGTTCAAGCGTACCCTGGAAGTCGCCGCGGATGCGTCCGCGAAGCCGGTTGCGTCCGTCTCCGCAAGGCCTGCCGCGAAAGGTCTAGGCTCCTTGCGCGGAGGGAAACTGGACGCCGGCGTGGTCACTCTTCGCAGCGCGCCGCGGGCCGGCGTCACGTCAGCGGATGGCCTGCTCGATCCCACCGTCACAGACGGCGCCAACTATATCTACCTTGCGCAGTGGGTGTCGAACGTAACGGTTGCGGGTCATGCGGTCGAGCTGCGCGGCCTGCCGTCGCCGGCGGCAAAGATAACTTTCCACGATGTCTTTCCACCTCGGGCGCCAGCCGATCTGGTTGCGATTCCGGGCGAAGGCTTCGGTGCGCCGCTCTTGATCGACCTTTCCTGGGAGTCTAACGACGAGATCGATCTGATGGGCTACTATGTGTATCGCCGCACCGGAAAAGGCGACTTTGGTCGCGTTACCACCGATCCAGTCTCCGCGTCGGCGTATCGCGACCTGAAGGTTGAGGCCGGGCAGACCTATACCTATCGCGTCACCGCTGTCGATCAACGCGGCAACGAGAGTGCTCCGAGTAACGAGGTCCAGGAAATACCACGTCCGTAGTCAAACTTGTGAAAGGCACGGTAGATCATGCGTTACGCAAAGCTTGCACTCCCGATGGGTTCGGTGTACGTTTCGGTCGAAGAGCGCGAGGGTGTGCTTTGGGCCGCGAGCTTGCTGCGCGCGCCGGAGGAAGATCTGTTGGCGCTGTCCCCGGCTGCTGTGACTTTTCAGCCCGGACCGCTTCATGATTTCACGCTTTTGGCACCGGTCCAGCCTTCGAAGATTGTGTGTGTAGGCCGCAACTATCGGGATCACGCCACTGAGCTTGGCAGCCAGATTCCAAAGGAGCCGCTGATCTTCCTCAAGCCTCCGTCCTCGCTGCTGGGTCCGGAGGGAACGGTGCGGATGCCCGCGAGCTCGACACGCATCGATTTTGAAGGCGAGCTGGCCATCGTCATCGGCCGGCGTTGCCGCAAGCTGGGCGCGCAGGAAGACGTGAAGCCCTACATTCGCGGCTACACGCTAGTCAACGATGTGACCGCGCGCGACCTGCAGAAGTCGGACGAGCAGTGGACGCGCGGCAAGGGGTTTGACACTTTTTGCCCGGCCGGCCCGATCGTATCGGACGAGATTGATCCGGCGTACGGCTCGCCGGTCACGGTGACGACCTGCCTGAATGGCGAGCGCAAGCAGACAGGCTCAACCGCGGATTTTCTTTTCGCGATCCCTGAGCTGCTTCGCTACATCACTGCCTTCATGACGCTGCTGCCCGGAGATCTTATTCCTACCGGAACACCCGCCGGTGTAGGCCCGATGCAGGCTGGCGACTTGGTAGAAGTCGCTGTTGAAGGTCTTGGAACCCTGCGCAACCGGCTCGCCGCGGAGTAGCATGACTGGGTGCGCAGCATCGAGATTTGCTGGAATCGCATCTTAAAACACGAGGAGTTTTTATGGCAACGCTTCTGGAGCAACTTCGTAACATGACCACCGTCGTCGCTGACTCAGGCGACATCAACTCCATCAAAAAGTTTCAGCCGCAGGATTCCACGACCAATCCTTCTCTGATTGCTGCGGCGGCGCAGATGCCGGAGTACAGCTCCATTGTGGACGATGTGTTGAAGACGGCGCGGAAAGAGGCCGGGGATCGCGCTACAGACAAGGAAGTTGCGGCCTATGCCTTCAAGACGCTTGCCGTCGCATTTGGCCGCAAGATCCTGGACATCGTACCGGGTCGCGTCTCGACCGAAGTGGATGCGCGCTTGTCGTTCGACAAGCAGAAGACGATGGATCAGGCCCACGACATCATCTCGCAATATGACAAGGCCGGCATCTCCCGTGAGCGTGTGCTCATTAAAATTGCGAGCACGTGGGAGGGTATCCAGGCCGCTGAGCAGCTTGAAAAAGAGGGGATCCACTGTAATCTGACGCTGCTGTTCGGTTTGCACCAGGCGATCGCGTGCGCTGAAGCTAAGGTTACCCTCGTTTCGCCCTTCGTCGGTCGTATTCTCGACTGGTACAAGAAAGATACAGGCAAGGACTACAAGGGCGCTGAGGATCCGGGAGTGAAATCCGTCACCACGATCTACAACTATTACAAGAAGTTCGACTACAAGACGGTAGTTATGGGTGCCAGCTTCCGGAATATCGGCGAGATTACCGAGCTGGCCGGCTGCGATCTTCTGACGATCGCCCCCAAGCTGCTTGAGGAGCTGGATTCGACGCAAGGCGAGCTGCCTCGTAAGCTCGATCCAGCAAAGTCCAAGCAAATGGACGTCCAGAAGATCCCAATGGACCAGCAGACCTTTGAAAAGATGCATGCTGAAGATCGGATGGCGCACGACAAGCTGAAAGAGGGAATTGAGGGCTTCTCAAAAGCCTTGGAAGAGCTGGAACAGCTTCTCGAAAAGCGACTGGCGGAAATAGGCCAGCCTGCGTAAGGCTGCTTAGAGAAGGAAGGGTCCGCTGATGCGACCCTTCCTTTCCTATTCATACTTAGGTGCTACGCTCGTTTTCCAGTAATTAAACGAAGCAGGAAAGTAAGGATCACCGCCCCGATCACCGCCACAAAAACTGTGTAAATCAACCCACCCTGGCCAGCAAAACCAAGATGCGACATGATAAAGCCTCCTACGACGGCGCCGATAATTCCTACGATGATGTCGACGAGTGCGCCGAAGCCGCTGCCCTTCATGATTTTACCGGTTACGAACCCTGCTATAAGTCCAACGATGATCCACCAGAGAATGCCATGATCCATAATGCCTCCTATATTTGAGCGGCTTGCGTAAATCTTGGTACCCGGACTACGAGAAAAAAAATTCAATAAAAAGGAAAGAGGTCTGTTAACTCTTTCTTGGAGCAGCGCCGCATCTTAGTGGTTGGCTGACTTTACAAATTTCGGGCACTGGCCGGAAAAGAAGTCAGCTGATCCTTGTTTTTACCTCACTCTGGACGCTCGCAGAACACACAGGAGCCGCACATGTCTGAAATGCAACCCACCATCGTCTTTGTACACGGCTCGTATTGTGACGGCTCCGTCTGGACCAAGGTCTTGATGCCGCTTGCGCATGAAGGCTTTCGTACCCACGCGGCGCAGCTGCCGCTTGAGTCCTTTGACGGCGATGTCGCCTCGCTGACTCGCCTGCTCGATCACGTGGATGGGCCTGTTTTGCTGGTTGGCCACTCGTATGCGGGCGCCGTTGTCACTGCGGCCGGTAACCACGAAAAAGTGAAGGCATTGGCTTACGTATGTGCCTTTGCTCCGGACGAAGGAGAGGTTTTCGCGTCGCTGTTGAGCATGAATCCAACTGCCTACCCTATGCCGTCCGAGACGGATTCATACGGATATATGTGGCTGCAGGCGGATTGGGCCGTGGAAGCACTCGGGCAGGACCTTCATCGTGGCTCCCTCAATCTCCTTATTGCGACGCAAAAGCCGATGCAGTCTGCCAGTTTCGGTCGGAGCCTCAAAAATCCCGCATGGAAGCACAAGCCAAACGCTTATCTCATCACGACCGAGGATCGTGTAATCGCACCCGCCTCGCAGCACGTACTGGCGAAGCGGATGAATGCAAGAGCGCAGGAAGTCACCTCAAGCCATATGGTGATTCTCTCGCACCCGGAAGCGGTTACCGATTTTGTCCGGATGAGCGCGCTTGCTCTTTCGTCCTAAGTTACTTGACTTGCTCATATTTTCCCCGGCGTAAGCTCCTTTGCTCGTGCGCAACGCGGCAAGTGAGCAGAAGAGGCTGGGGACCGGCGGCAAGGTATCGCCCTAAGCCCCCGAAGAGCCAAAACCCTTTACTCCGCGCAGGGTCCGATCTAACGAGTCCACCAATTCGAAGTCCGCCTCAATCCGCCGCACGACGCGAAGTTGCGCCACCCGATCACCCGCGAACACCATCTGAGCTTCCTCAGAAAGATTCGTCAGCACTACCTTGATTTCTCCGCGGTACCCCGGATCAATGACTCCCGCCAGCGTGGTAAGTCCCCGTAGTGCCATTCCGGATCGGTCCTCAATCAACGCGCCGAAGTCGGGTGGCATTCCCAGTGCAATTCCCGTCGGAATCGCCAGGGTCTCGCCCGGGGCGAGCGTCCATGTTGAAACAGCATGGAGGTCAGCCGCCAGGTCTCCAAATGCCCCCACGTGCGCGTATGAGGGAATCTGCGCCTCCGGATGAAGTTTCTGCACCAGAATGTGTGCTTGCATCTTGTAAGTTTACCGTCGTGCCGTCCCTGTATCGCTATTATTGGTGAGGTCGAACTCCCATACACCTGCTCAGAGACACTCCTAAGCGGCTCGCATCCCATCGCTAAACAACTCTGCTGCACGAAGGACAAAACTTGTTCGAGCAGAACGATCACAACCGAATGTTGCACAGTGTTGAGGAAGGCGCGGGACAGGGTCCAGTGCTTGTCCTTATGCACTTCCTGGGCGGTAGCACCCGCGAGTGGGATGAGGTAGTTCCCCTGCTTGGCCGCGAGGTGCATACACTGCGCCTCGATTTGCCTGGCTTTGGCGACTCCGCCGAGGTCCCTGGGTACTCCGTGGAACAGATGGCAGACCTCGTCGAGGCCACGCTGCGCGACGCCCATGTCGACCGCTTCTTCCTCGTTGGCCATAGCATGAGCGGCAAAGTTGCCATGGTGCTCGCCCGCCGTTTTGAAGACGCGGGAGACCGCCGGCTTCTCGGCATGGTGCTCGTCGCGCCGTCGCCACCATCGCCCGAGCCGATCCCCGCGGACAAACGGAGCAGCATGATCGAGGCGCTCGGTACCCAGCGGGAAGGGGATTTGGTTCGCGCACGCACATACATCACCAAAAATGAAGAGCGTGAAATTCCTGCACCAATCGTTGAGCGTGCGGCCGCAGAGGTTTTGAAGATGAGTCGCGCGGCTTGGATGGCATGGCTGACGGACGGTAGCAAGGAGGATTGGGCCGAGCGCGTTGGCACCCTGAGCGTGCCTGTTCTTGTCGTGGCCGGCGAACTCGATCGCTCGCTCGGTCCGGACCAGCAGAAAGCCTTGACCCTGCCCCATCTCGGCAACGCTCACCTAGTCATCGTGGCAGGCTGCTCTCACCTGATCCCCATGGAACGCCCGGAGCAGGCAGCTGCTCTGCTCCGCTGCTTCACCCAGAACCTGCTGTCCACCTCGGATCGGGCCACAATTCCTGCTGAATACCTTGATCTGATCGCCAGTGATCGGCTTTCGGCCAAGACTCGCAAAGTGCTCAAGACGCGCATGGGTGGCCCGGATTGGGCCTCTGGTTTTCTGACGCTTGACCAGGAGCGCACCCTCCGCGCGGCGGCCTCCCGCATCGTTCCGCAATCGGCTGTCCCTCCCATCGATCTTGCCGGATTCGTGATCGCAACCCTTGCTTCCGGCAAAGGCAATGGCTGGCGCTACGCCGTCTTGCCGGAAGATCTGACTGCCTACCGTCAGGGTCTCGACCACCTTGCTGCCCACGGTTTTGCCGAGCTCTCTCCGGAGGCGCAGGATGCCTGTCTCGGCGAGCTTACCAACATCCCTGGCTCTCCGCACGCACGCTGGTTTGAGGAACTGCGGGGCGACCTGACCGAGGCGTACATGGCTTATCCGGCCACGCTTGCGCGCATCGGCTATAGCGGTATCGGCGTAGGCGGTGCACATACCCCGCATCAGGGCTTTGTACTTCTTGGACTAAACCAGCGCGAGACCTGGGAGCCGGAGCCGCACCATGAGGTTCAATCCGCAGAATGAAAACGTACGCAAATGAATCCACTGTAGATGTAGTCGTGATCGGGACAGGCGCAGGGGCGGCGCCCATTTTAGCCAAACTGGCCGAAGCCGGTCTGTCTATCGTCGCGCTGGAAGCGGGCCGTTGGTGGGATCCCGCGACGGAGTTTTCCGCCGACGAAGTTGCCATGGGAGAGTTGTATTGGCTCGGCGAACGTATCAGCGCCGGCGAGACACCGACCGCCTTTGGAGGCAATAACAGCGGCACCGGCGTAGGAGGGTCGATGCTTCATTGGGGAGCGTTCGTCCCCCGCGCCGACCCGCGTGACCTGAAGCTGCGCACCGACACTGGTCTCGGCGAAGACTTTCCGCTCAGCTACGAAGATCTGCTGCCGTACTACGAAGAGGTGGAGCGCTTCCTCGGTGTTGCCGGCCCAGCCGTTTACCCGTGGGACGCGCAACGCCGCTATCCACTTGGTCCCATCGCGCTCAATGCCCCCGCGATTGCGATGCGCAAAGGGTATGAAGCCATCGGCGTGCGCACCAGTGAAGCACCGATTGCCGCCGTCTCCGAGCCATACACCCAGCCTGGCTATGCCACCCGGCAGCCCTGTGTCGGCTGCGGATTCTGCCATCAGGGCTGTGTTTTCAATGGTGCGAAGGCCAGCATGGATGTGACGTATCTGCCGTGTGCGCTTGCCGCCGGAGTCGAGATTCGGCCGAACAGCTTTGTCCATGCCTTTGAGCGGAACGACCAGGGCAACATCACTGCCGTCGTCTACCGGAACGGGGAGGCCGATCTCCGGCAGCGTTGCAAGGCTGTGTTCGTCTGCGCGGGAGCCATCGAGACACCTCGGCTGCTTCTGCACACCGGTCTTGCGAACTCCTCTGGGCAGGTCGGACGCAACTTCATGGCGCATGTCGCCACCCAGGTTTGGGGCACGTTCCCGGAGGAGATGCGCATGAACAAAGGCTTTCCCGCTTCGCTCATCTCCGAAGACACCCTGCGGCCGAAAGATGCCGACTTTGTGGCGGGGTATCTCACCCAGTCGCTCGGCGTCGTGCCGGTTACCTTTGCCCGGCAGGTTGCGCGCGGACGCGGGCTCTGGGGCCAGAACCTGGTTGATTATCTCGACCGCTACAACTACGTTGCCGGCGTGGGTGCGAATGGTGACTGCTTGCCGTACCCCGGTAACTTTCTAGAGCTTTCGGACGAAAAAGACGCCCTCGGCATCCCTAAGGCCAAAATCAACTTCAGCTACGGCGAAAACGAGCAGCGTATGAGCGCCCACTCCGCCAAACTGATGACTGCCGCCTGGCAGGCCGCCGGGGCCACGGATATCTGGACGTTCGAGCGCTCCGCCCACACCATTGGTACCTGCCGCATGGGCATTCGGCCGGCGGACAGTGTGGTCGATCCCTGGGGACGCAGTCACGATTTGCCCAATCTCTGGATCAGCGACAACTCGACCTTCCCTGCAGCGCTTGCTGCCAATCCTGCGCTCACGATCATGGCACTCGCTCTCCGCTCCGCCGATCGATTCCTGGAGGTGAACCGATAGGTCTGCACGGGCGCACTGCTGCGAGCAGCTCGGGTGACGTGGCTGAGTGAGTTGAGAACGATCTTGCGTTCCTCAGCGTGGTTTGACCAGCCGGGTCCGGTATCCTGACCGGACGCATGATTCTCCCTTTGGTCTCCCGGCGCAAGACGATGGTCTCAACCGTGACTGCCGCCCTCTTCGCCGCACTGGTTTTGCTTCCTCTCCTGGGGCGTCGCCCGCTGGCCGAGTGGGATGAGGCGATCTATGCCGGGGTCTCGCGCGAGATGCTTGAAAACAGCTGGCTTGTTCCGCATTGGAATCATCTGCTTTGGCTTGAAAAGCCGCCGCTCTGCCTTTGGATTACCGCTTCGTTCTTTCACTTTTTTGCCATCAATGAATTTTGGGCGCGCGCTGGATCCGCGCTCTCCGGCGTCACCATCGTGGCTCTGCTTCATGGCTGGCTTGTCCGTCGGAAAGATGTGCTTGCTGCCTGGATTTCGACGTTCATGCTGCTCGGAACGTTCGGCTTCCTCCATATTTGTCACGTCGGCGAAATGGACGTTCTGCTCTCCCTCAACTGCTGTATTGCGATCCTTGGCCTCGTCCAGGTCGCTGAAGGCAAGCAGCGCGGCTGGCTCCTTTTCTGGACCGGCTTCGGTTTGGCGTTCATGAGCAAAGGTGCAGCCAGCATCGTGCTTCCCGTCACCGCCGGAGCACTCGCCCTTCTTCAACGTTGGCGTCTTCGCCATCTTGGCCGGTTCTTCCTGCTCGGACTCCTTCTTTTTCTGCTCCTCACTCTTCCATGGCATCTGGCCATGTTCCACCTTCATCACGCTGACTTCCTTCGCGAATACCTGGGCCTGAACGTCCTCACCCGCTCCACGCAGCAGATGGAAGGCCACATTACGCCCGCCTGGTTCTATTTGAAGGTCCTACTCGTCTCCGCACCTCCCTTCGTTCTGCTCTATCCGTTTGCCCTCGCCCGCGGGTTCGGTCTGCCTGCCCTTCAGCCATGGGCTGTTTTCTCCCTGGTTGTGCTCATCCTCTTCAGCCTTGCTCAAACCCGTCTTCCGCATTACATCGCTCCCGCCTATCCGGCCCTGAGCCTGCTGACGGCGGTCTACCTTGCCGACTTGCTCCGCGCCTCAGCCGTTCCTCTGTCCTCCCCGAAAATTCGCGTATTCTCCGTAGGCGCAGCGATCCTGTTTACCGGAGCGTTGATCTGGGCCACCAATCCTGCTCGCAAGGCGCTTCACAGCGTGCAGAGCCTGCCCGGTCCGGCACGGCTCGACAACAAGGAATCCATTCCACTGCTCCGCTCGATTGTGCACAATCCTACCTCCGGACCACTGCTTCTCCTCCGCCGTGGTCACCTAATCTCCATCGCTACCGACGTCTTCTACTCCGGCCGCGCCGTCCAGCAGGTTCAGCTCCGACCACTCCCTGCGAGTCTCCCGACCGACCGCTACATGTTCCAAGCCATGCCGCTTGAGCAGGCCGTCCAAGACCAACCGCGCCTTCTGCTGCTTGATCGCATCCTGCTTTCTCAGCTTCCCTCTGATCTCACCTTCGTTCCTCTTGCAACCTCTCCCAATCAGGTTATCGGCAGAATTTCAAGAAGCTATGAGCACTGTCTACAATTGGGACAGTGCTCGCCCAGGTAAAACGCTTCTTCCGCGCTCCCGGGCAAGACCCCGCAGCTCGGCTCTTCTTCGTCGCATTGCTGGTTCGCCTGGTCTATCTGACCTTCGCCCACACCTACCGCCTTCGCCCCGGCGAGGATCACTTTCAGTTCGGCTGGGAGATGGGCCGCATCGCGCGCGCGCTGGTCTCCGGCTACGGCTACGCCGACCCTTTCCGCGGCCACAGCGGTCCTACCGCCTGGGTCCCACCGCTCTACCCTCTGCTGATGGCTGCGGTCTTCAAGCTGTTTGGCGTCTATAGCTTACGGTCTGCCTGGGTGCTGCTTGCGTTGAACAGCCTCTTCTCCGCCGCGGTCGCTCCGCTCGTCTTTGAGCTTGCACTTCATCTGTTTAGAGGCAAGGAACAAGCACGCGGCATCGCTCTTTGGTCCGGCTGGCTTTGGGCAGCTTATCCGGCCGCTCTGCAGTACGCCGTTCGCTGGCCGTGGGAGATGTCGCTGACGACTGCGCTGTTTACGCTCACGCTCGTGCTTGCCTTTCGACTTCGCGCCGAACCCGGCGTTTGTGTGCTGGGCCGCTGGTCCTGGTTCGGGCTCACCTGGGGCCTGATCGCTTTGTCAAATTCCACCTTGCTCCTCTTTCTTCCCGTCTGCGGCGTGTGGATTCTTCTGGGCGAGCGAACTCCGCGCGCCTTTGCCGGGGTTGGTTTGGCCAGCCTTCTCTTCCTGGCGGTGATCGCCCCCTGGAGCTTCCGCAACCAGCGTGTCTTCCACACTTTTATCCCCCTGCGAGGAAACTTCGGCGCCGAGATGGCCATGGGCAACGGGCCAGGGGCCAACGGTTTGCTGATGGAGTACAACCATCCCTTTCAGGCCGACGAGCAATTTCGTCAATACGCTGCTCTCGGCGAGGTGGCCTATGTCCGCGAGCGCGGACAACTGGCCGACGCCACCATCGCTCAAGCTCCTGACCTCTTTCTGCGGAACACGCTCAAGCGAGTGTATTTTTTCTGGGTCAGCGTTCCCCATCCAACAGACAAGGCCTGGTATGTCGACTTCTTCCGCGTTCTCGATTTCTCATTCCTATCGCTTGCCGGGCTGCTCGGCCTTGGGCTCGCCCGGCGGCGCCGCATTCCTGGATCCGGCTTGCTTGCCTGTGCTTTCCTGCTGCTTCCGTTGCCCTATTACGTGGTAACCGTGCATGCGCGCTTCCGCCACCCGCTTGAGCCGCTTATTACAGTGTTTGCGGTATTCCTTTTCCAATCTGCCGAGCCACGCCGTATGGAGAGTCTGACGCCATGACTCTCCGCGGCTCTCTGTTTGTCCTCGCTACCTTTTCCACCTTCTTCTGCACCGCAGTTAATGCCTATACTCTGCGCATCGCTTATCCACTCTGGCGTACCGTTCCGCTTCAAGCCTTCGCCGCTCTTCACCGCGAGTACCTGCAACGCCTGACTCCGGTTATCACCCTTCCCCACATTGTTATGTTCTTCTCGAGCGCGCTGCTTTTGCGATGGCGGCCTGGCTGTTTCAGTTTGCGCGATGCGGTCGTCCTGTTTGGCCTTGATGCCGGTGTCGTGGCGGTGAGCGCCTTCGCTGCCGGCCCGATCCACTCGCGCTTCGAGCGGACTGGTCAGCTGGAGGATCCCGGCCTGATCGACCTGTTGCGCATCAGTGCCCTGCGCACTGTCATGATGCTCGCTGCGAGTGGTTTGCTGTGTTTAAGCATTGCTCGTGCCGTTGCCTAGAAGGTCTCGGAATGCTCACAAGCGTGGACAGGTCAGGTACGACTCTCCTGTGCTAAGGTCTATGTTGGCGGTAAAGATTGCCGAAGAACGCGCTGGGAAACGACTTTGCCTGCAGTTTTGCAGTCGCTACCGCGTATGAGGGAACGATTATGTATGCAGTCATCCGCACAGGCGGGAAGCAGTATCGCGTTGCCCCGGGCGACGTGTTGAAGGTTGAGAAGCTCGAGCACCAGGATGGTGCTGTCGAATTTTCGGACGTTCTCGCCATCTCTGGCGAGACAGGCAGCTTTGAATCGTCGCTTGAGGGCGCGAAGGTCACTGGAACCGTTCTCGGCCAGGGCCGCGGCGATAAGATCCTGGTCTTCAAGTTTAAGCGCAAGAAGCAGTACAAGCGCATGCAAGGACACCGTCAAGCCTTCACCGAGATCAAAATTGGTGAAATCTCCGTCAACGGCAAAAGCTTCACCGCCTAAGCGAACGGGCGCATACGGTCCACGTGACCCGCGCTTCAGGAGTAATACATGGCACATAAAAAAGGTCTAGGCTCTTCTAAAAATGGACGTGACTCAAACGCACAACGGCTCGGCGTCAAGCGCTTTGGCGGGGAGACCGTTACCGGCGGCTCTATCCTCGTGCGGCAACGCGGCACCCCGCTCAAGCCTGGCTTGAACGTCGGCCGTGGTAAGGATGACACCCTCTTCGCCAAGGTCTCCGGTGTGGTCAAGTTTCAGGACCGCGGACAGCAGGGTCGCTTTGTTTCGATCCTCGCGAGCCAAGCAGAAGCTGTTTCCGCCTAAGCTCTTCGACTTCCGCAAGAATATAGCCCTGCCTCCATGGCGGGGCTTTATACTTTGCCTGAGCGCCGAGATGAGAGGAGTTCAGCATGCAGCGGATCATCACCGAAAACCGCGAGAAAATCGCCGAACTTTGCCGCACCCACCATGTGCGACGACTTTCCGTCTTCGGCTCTGCTGTCCGCGAAGACTTTGATCCTGAACACAGCGACGTGGACTTCATGATTGAGTTCGAACCTCTTCCCTATCCGCTCTCAGTTGAAAATTACTGGCACCTAAAAGAGGCGTTCATCACGCTTTTTGAGCGACAAATTGACCTCATTCATGAGGGCAGAATCCGCAATCCATATCTTGTGGATTCCATACATGAGGATCAGAAGACGTTGTATGCCGCGTAAGCTCAGTGTCTACCTCTGGGACGTTCTGGACGTGGGCAGCGAGATCCTCGAATACACCAATGGCAAGACACTTGAGGATTACCTAAGCGACCGGCAACTCCGTCGCTCGGTAGAACGCTGTTTTATCATCATCGGGGAAGCACTCGTGAAGATCAGAATTGAATTCCCAGACGAGCATGCCAAGCTTCTTGCGGGTGCCAAAGCAATCGGATTTCGAAACGATCTTGTACATCGTTATAACGTGGTCAATGACGACGAAGTGTGGACAATTGTTGAGAGATCCCTTCCCCAGCTACTCGAAGAGGTAAGAAAGATGCTGGAGACACAGAAAGGATGAGTGGCAAAGAGAACAATAGGGTCAGCCTTGTCTCCAACCCTGAGCGCCTTGTCTCCGCAGTCCCTGTTGAAGATGACTCCGCTTTCGAACTCAAGCTGCGCCCGCACCGGCTCTCAGAGTTCATTGGCCAGACGAAGGTCAAGCAGCAGCTCGCCATTGCGCTGGAAGCCGCCAAGTCCCGCGGCGAGGCTCTCGACCACGTCCTCCTGTTCGGCCCTCCCGGCCTCGGCAAGACCACTCTTGCCACCATCATCGCCAACGAGATGGGCGCGGCCTTCCAGCAGACCAGCGGCCCCGCACTGCAGATACAGGGCGACCTCACCGCCATTCTCTCCAACCTCAAAGAAAAGCAGGTGCTCTTCCTCGATGAAGCCCATCGCCTGCAGCCCGTTCTTCAGGAGAAGCTTTACACCGCGCTTGAAGACCTGAGGTTGGACATCATGATTGGGCAGGGCCCCGCCGCGCGGACCTTCATCCTCGATGTCAAGCCCTTCACCTTCGTCGCCGCTACCACCCGGCCCAGTCTGCTGAGCTCGCCGATGCGCGCGCGCTTCGGCATCCTGCTGCGGCTTGAGTTCTATACCGACGACGAGCTTCGCTTCATCGTCGAGCGCTCCGCCGACGTGCTTGGCGTTCCGATTGACCGCGACGGCGCCGCCGAGCTTGCGATGCGCTCCCGCGGCACTCCGCGCATCGCTAACCGGCTGCTCCGCCGTGTCCGCGACTACGCCCAGGTTCGCGGAGATGGCCGCATCGACCGCGCCACGGCCCACGCCGCGCTCGAGTTGCTCGAAGTCGACTCGCATGGTTTTGACGAGCTCGATCGCCGCCTGCTCCGCACCATTATTGAAAAGTATGACGGCGGCCCGGTCGGTCTTAGCACCCTGGCTGCGGCGCTCGCCGAAGAACAGGAAGCGCTTGAGGAAGTGTACGAACCCTTTCTCATTCAGATCGGCTTCCTGGACCGCACGCCACGCGGCCGCGTGGCCACCCGGCTGGCCTACCAGCACTTCGGCCTTGAGATGCCAGGCAAACTGAGTCTTTTCCCTTAGTCAACCGCTCTGCTCAGCTGGGAATGACCCTCCAACCTCCAGCTTCAAACCCGCGTCCTACCGGTCACGAAGGAGTACACATGTCCTACCTCGAAATCAAAGATGGAACCGAGCTTTACTTCAACGACTGGGGCAGCGGCGAGCCCGTCGTCCTCATCCACGGGTGGCCGCTCAGCTCAGCCATGTGGGAGCACCAGGTCATGTTCTTGGTCGAGAACGGTTACCGCGTCATCGCGTACGATCGCCGCGGCTTCGGCAAGTCGTCGCAGCCGCACACCGGGCACAACTACGACCGCTTGGCTGATGACCTGGCGGAGCTGATGATCGCGCTCGACCTCCAAAATGCTACTCTGGTCGGCTTCTCGATGGGTGGAGGCGAGGTGATCCGTTATCTGAGCCGCCACGGCGCGCAACGCGTCTCGAAAGCCGTTTTGGTCTCTTCCGTTGCGCCTTACATGCTCAAGACCGACGACAACCCTCACGGCACACCTGAGAGCGTCTTCGATGGGTTTCGTCAGGCGATACTGAAGGATCGTTTCGCCTTCCTCAATGAGTTTGGTCCCAAGTTTTATGGACGTTCCACTCTGCACCATACCGTCTCCGAGCCGGTGCTGAACTGGTCGTTCGCGCTGGCCTCTACGGCCTCGCCCAAGGCCACTCTCGATGACCTGACCGCTTTCTCTACCACCGACTTCCGCGAAGAGATGCGCTCCATTCGTACTCCCACTCTCATTGTCCACGGCACCAGCGATTCAACGGTCCCGATCGACGCTGCGGGGCGGGCCGCCGCCAAGATTCTTCCCAACTCCACGCTGATCGAGTACGACGGCGAACCGCATGGTCTCTTCATGACCGCACCTGACCGCCTCAACGCCGACCTCCTCAACTTCCTCGGGGGCGATCATAATACCGTTCCCAAACTGCAACAGATCTAAGCTCTGCGTGCCTATGAGCAACGATGAACAGCTGGGCCGGCTACCGACCGAGGAGCGAAATCCTCGGTCGGCGCAACTGGATGAACTCTCGACTACTGACCTCCTCGCTGTGATCAACGAGGAGGACGCCAGTGTGGCGTCTACGGTGCGGGATGCACTCGCGGTCATTGCGCAGGTCGTGGATGCAGTCGCGCATCAATTTACGCGAGGGGGCAGACTGTTTTACGTTGGGGCGGGAACCAGCGGACGGCTAGGTGTGCTCGACGCGAGCGAATGTCCACCCACTTTCTCGGTCGACCCCGGATTGTTCGTCGGCCTGATTGCGGGCGGAGACACGGCACTACGGAAGTCTTCGGAGAAGAGCGAAGACTCCGAGACGCAAGGTGCTATGGACCTCCATGGGTACGCGCTCACCTCGCACGATACCGTGATCGGTATTGCCGCTTCAGGACGTACTCCTTACGTGCTGGGAGCACTTACCGCGACAAACAAGGCCGGCGGTCTGAGTGTTGCGCTTACCTGTGCTGGGGGCGGTGGGGAGCCGTCCCGCATGGCAAATTTGGCGCACCTGGTGATCGAGCTCGCGACCGGACCGGAGGTTCTGACCGGCTCTACCCGCATGAAGGCCGGCACCGCAACCAAGATGGTATTAAATATGATTTCAACCGGCGTCATGGTCAGGCGGGGAGCCGTCTTCGGCAACCTAATGGTCAACGTACAGCCCAGCAATGCGAAGCTTGTCGATCGTGCGCGGCGCATCATCACGGAGGCTACAGGTTGCACCGCGGAAAGGGCACGCCAGCTGCTTGCCGAGGCCGGAACCGTGAAAACGGCCATTGTGATGGAGCTGCTTGGACTTCCCTATGCGGCTGCCGGAGCCCGGCTGAAGAGGGCAAACGGCACGTTGCGCGAGGCGCTGAAGGGCTGATTCTGGACTGCTCAGCGGGGATGCTGAAGCGTGTAAGTCGGGTAGGAAACTTTGATCGGATGCAGAATTATTGACACAGAAGGCAAATACCCGGAGAGTTTGTATAGCTTGCCGCCTACATTTGCCTCGGAAAAGACAGCTACTCACGTAGCATCGGCCCTGACCGGAACACTCCCCCTTCGAACCGGTCATCCATCTTTTGCCGAGGCTTCGATCCATGTTCAGGAAAGTTCTTGTCTGCAATGCTCTGCTCGTCGCATTGGCGCAACATGCCCACACCCAGGTGCTGACCGCTCCCTGTAGCGTTCCCGCTGCCGTGATCGTAGGCAACCCGGTCGTCGTCACCACGGCCGCTAATGTGGATACTGGAGCTTTGATTACCAACGCGATCGCCCAGGCGCTTGCCAGTGGAACCAATACGGTCATCGTGAACTCAGGGGTAAGCACGGCTCCGATGACGACCTCGGTGGTGCTCAACAATCTCTCCAACTTCACCCTGCAGCTGAACTCTACCGGCATCTACGGGTATGGCTTGACGCACACGATGTTCACCATCAATGGCGGCTCCAACGTGAAGATTCTGGGCGGCAAATTTCTGGCCGGCACCCCCGGTCTGAACGCACCCTCCTGCGTTGCCGTCGTTGGAAACGACAGTGTGCAAAGCAACAATATTGAGCTGGGAGGCTTCGAGTGCTCCGCCACCACTAGCCACGGCGTTGTGCTGCAGGGTTCCGGATCGACCTATGCGAATATTCAGAACGTCTCCATCCACAACACATTGATTCATGACACGGGGTCGGTGAACATCTCCGCAACCGGGGTCAACAAGCTCTGCATGCAAAGCAATGTGCTTGTAAATCCTGCGACGGGAGGCGTCAACGGCATCGGCGACCCTGCGAACGTGGCGGTCGCTTACTCTGAGAATGTCTACTTCGGCCAGAACTACGTGGCGGGAACGCCGGTATGGTTCCGCCAGCCAAACCCCACGAACACGCCGCCGACCGGTGTCTACGCGTTTTCTTCTATGAACGTCAACACGGATTCGAATTATTTCGTCAACTCGCAGTGCACGTTGGCTACCTGCTCCGGAACGGACAACCTGCCAAGCTCTCCTTCCGCCGTGCATGACGATACCGTCCTCAACGCGATCAACGTGAATAACGTGGTGGATAGCTACGGCGTCGGCATTACGTGTGAGCTGAGCTGGTCGTGCAATGCCACCGGAGGGGCGATCTCCAACGTCTACGATTACGGGCTCTACGACGAGAGCAACCGCTCAGTCATACAAGTCAATTCGCTTACCTCGACCGCCGGCCTGGTGCCTCTTCCCAATGTCAACCTACAGACCGTCAACGATACGGTAAACGGCAATGCGACGTCTGTGGTGCAGGCCTCGATTCCCGGCACCGGGATCGTATTCACCCAGAATCTCGGCAGCGTGGTGAACTTCGGCGTGGAACCGTTCGCGTCCCTCTGGGTCAAATCCGCCAATGGCCAACCCGCCGACGGTCTAGAGCTGTGGGCTTCTGCGACCGGCAATATCCTGAATGCGCATACGAAGTTCCCTCTGCCGGCGCTTCCGGCAGGACAGTGGGTCCAAGTAGGCCTGCAGCCGGCGCATGTGACCCTGATGGGTTTGCTGGGCATCCAGACCTGGGGGTTGGTGGATCCGGGTAATCTCAACACGGATACGGTGCGCGTCAGCACCTACAGTCAGATTGCGGATTCGCGCAACAACACTTACACCGGGGTCTCCATCTCCGGCACCGGCGCTTATCCGCTAGCGGTCTCGGGCTGTGGATCGAACACGACGTTCTCCAACAACACGATCCTGAGCCCAGGGTCCGTGGGTGTCTGGCCGTACTACAACAGCGGCCTGATCGGCCAGGTCTTCATCGGTGGCTACACCAACTGCACGCGCACCGGAGTGTACTTCACCAACAACACGACAAACCTCGATGTGCCTCTGAATTTGGGTGGGTCCGCGTTGTTCAACCTGAGCAACTATGGGGGGAACAACACGATCAGCAACGTCGTCTTGACGCATGACACGGCTGCCGGCCCTTACGCCTCGGTGCAGAACAACTTCATCATCAACAACCAGGGGCCGAACAGCACGATCGCCACGCCGATCGTCAACCCGTAAACCAGAAGTGCTGTGTGCAGGGACCGAAGTGCTTTGCGGCTTCGGTCCCTTCCTTTTTTGGAGCGAGGGCTTCCTGCTTCAAAGCTACGGATCAAGGATCAAGGCTTTCGAGCAACTGGGACGCGGTCTTTCCCAATACCGGATGGAGCCAATGCGGCGCGATCTGTGCGAGTGGCTCCAGCACAAAGCGCCGTTCCTGCAGCCCGGGATGCGGCAGGGTGAGTTCCGGAAGAGCAAGCACCAGATCGTCAAACCAGAGCAGGTCGAGATCCAGGGTGCGAGGTCCTTTGGGGATCGCTGACTCGGAGCGGTCGCGTCCCAGGGCAAGCTCGATCGCAAGCAGTGCGTGCAGCAGTGGTTTGGGCCTGAGGGGAGTGGTCAGCAGCAGCGCGGCATTTAAGAATCGAGGCTGCGCGGAGTAGAGGACGGGGGCTGTATTGAAGAAGTCGGAGACCCCGGTGACCTTACCCAGCGCGCCCACCTTCTCGATCGCAAGCGTCAGGTTCTGTTCGCGTCCACCCCACGGCGAGGGAAGATTGGAGCCGAGAGCAATAGCGGCATGATGGAGAGACTTGGCAGGCTCAGGCA
The DNA here is from genome assembly GCA_964252655.1 of uncultured Acidobacteriaceae bacterium. GTDB lineage: Bacteria > Acidobacteriota > Terriglobia > Terriglobales > Acidobacteriaceae > Edaphobacter. The sequence goes on along the minus strand of CAXUNR010000007.1, from coordinate 65,903 downwards.
TGCACCGGAGTAAGCCCCAGCGACGGAGCGATGGAACGCGCCGCTGCGGCGGTCTCCTCGGCCTCGTCGTAGCCGGGGGCAAGTTCCCAGGCGGAGCGATCCCGCATGAGTCTCTGCACCAGAGCCGTGTGCATCGCATGGCCGGCGCGCTCGGCAACGACGCGCCCCTGAATGCGTCGGCCGGCGAGAGCCAGGTCGCCGATCAGGTCCAGGACCTTGTGCCGCACGAATTCATCGGTAAAGCGCAGCGGGCCGTTGAGGATGCCGGTACGGGTGAGGATGATGGCGCAAGCCTCGGAGGCACCGCGGATCAGGCCCATATTGCGCAGCATCGGCTCATCCTCTTTAAAGCCGAAGGTACGCGCCGGAGCGATGAGCTGAGCGTAGTCGCCAATCGCGAGATCGCCGTGAAAACTCTCACAGCCGATAGGAGAAGGGAAGTCGATGGTGTAGTCGATGGTGTAGCCGGTGCCAGGATAGACGCCGATAAACTTTGATCCGTCACAGACCTCAACTGGCTTCAGGACGCGGAGATACTCGCGGCGGCGGCGCTGGGTACGCAAGCCCACTTGGTCAAACGAGCGCACGTAAGGCAACGCGCTTCCATCGAGGATGGGGACCTCTAGATTGTCGACCTCAACAATAACATTGTCGACGCCGCAGCCGATGAGCGCGGAGAGCAAGTGCTCGGTGGTCTGGATGAGGACCGACTGGCGCATGAGCGAGGTCGCATAACTGACCTTGGCGACGTTGCGGCCAATGGCGGGAATCTCGAAGTTATCCAGGTCGGTACGCCGGAAGACGATGCCGGAACCAGCCGCCGCTGGAACCAATCGCATCGCGACCATGGCTCCGCTGTGTAGACCGACTCCTGAAAAATTGATCTCGGATTGGATGGTTCGCTCAAGGTGAGCGGAACTGGACAATGTGTGCAAGGCTTCCTTCCGCCGGTGAGATGAAGACTACATGAGCGAAGGGACGCTGCGAGTGTGGTCAATCGGACACAGTTGCAGTTATGGTTCGACCTCCGAAGAGCATGTTAACTTTCTTGGTTCCGAGCCTTTCTTCTTGCGCAAGCAAATTTTTCTTTTATTTTGTATAACTTAGCGGATCTCGTCGAAGCGATGCTTGAGCCGCCTCCGCGAGTAGAGCCACCACGCGCGCAATCGGCAGCCCGACTACATTGAAGTAACAACCCTCAATTCGCGGAATCCAGCGAGCCGCGTAGCCTTGGATCGCATAAGCCCCGGCCTTATCCATTGGTTCACCGGAGGCGATGTAGGCGTCGCTCTCTTGAGCAGGGATCAGGTTCATGGTGACTTGGGTAATCTCAACATCAGCAAAGACTTCGCCCGGAGCGGAAGAGGACACCGCGGCGATGCCTGTCATGACAGCGTGGGTTCTGCCGGAGAGCAAAGCGAGCATCCGGCTGGCGTCGGCTGCGTCTCGCGGTTTGCCGAGAATCTCAATGGCGCGATCCGTCAGGCCGGGGACGACCACGGCCGTGTCCGCGGCAAGCACGAGGATCGGCTCACGCGCGTCCTGATGGCGCGCCAGCACGGCCTGTGCCTTCTCGACGGCGAGCCGCTGGACATAGGTTGCGCCAGCCTCATGCGGCAGCGCCGTTTCGTCCAGCGCAGAAGGTTCCACACTGAACTGAAACCCCGCCTGGGTGAGGAGCTCGCGGCGGCGAGGAGATGCGGAAGCAAGAATAAGCATGGCTTCAGGGTACAAGCTCAAGCCAGGTCGACGGAGAAGACAGCCTGCATGGTGTGGGCTTGGTTGGGGGCAAGGATGATCTTATTTGCTCCGGTATTGGCGGTTTCGACGCAGACGAAGCCTAGCCAGGCGTCGTCGGGCAGATCGCTCAGCGTGGTGCTCCCCTGCTCCCACGGATTCCATAGAACGGTGGTGGCGGAGTTTTGTTTGGTGTTGGTGAGGACGCGCTGATTTCCGGAGTCGTCCATGGCAACGGGCGCAGTATGTCCGGGGAAGACGCGGTCCGTCGTTCCGGTAAGCAGAAGCGGATCGGCAGGCGTAATCTTTTCACGGAAGCCATCGGTCTTATCCAGGTACGCAGCGGAAGACAGCCCTGTGATGGATGTGGCGCGAACATCGGCCACGGCAAAGTAGGTGTGGAGCGCCTCTTCAAAGGCCAGCGGCTCAGGCGCGATATTGGCAACGGTAAGCCGCAGAGTGAGAGTGCGTCCGGCGTCCGCGCCAAAGATAAGCTCGTAGGCCACGCGGAAGTGATCGAAGCCAAGGCTGCGGCTCAGGTCTGTGGGACCGAGGGTAAGAGTGAGATGGAGGGTGGGCTCCTCGCCGGAGAGCAGGGCGGCGTTGGCGACGGTCCATTCCTGGGTCCGCGCGAAGCCATGCGAGGGGCCGGACTGACCATCGCTGCGGGGGCCAAACCATGGAAAGCAGATCGGTACTCCACCGCGGATGGCCTTGCCGGGCGCAAACTCCGACTTTGTCGACAGGAACAGCGCCGGGGCCTGACCGGCAGGTTGCCAATGCGTAAGGTGCGCGCCGTGGAGATAGACGGTGGCGCTGCAGGTTGGAAGGGTAATCTGCACACGCTGGAGTGCGCCATCCTGTTCGAAGTGGAGGACTCCCGGCAAGGCAAACGACTCATTCAGCGTATCGGCGGTCATAGGGAAGAGTTTACCGCTACGC
>CAXUNR010000007.1:0-63124 GCA_964252655.1 uncultured Acidobacteriaceae bacterium | reverse complement strand
CTGCTGGAGAACTTTGAGCAAAGCGCACTGATGCAATAGCGGCGTTGCCGGACGGTTGAGGGAGCTTACTGCCGGCGAAAGATTCTCTTCACCCAAAAGGTTCCGAGATAGCTTAGAGCGAGAACCATGACGGTCAAGCCGATCGGTAACCCAACCATCCGGTAGCTGACCGCGTAGTCGGCGTGGTGCCCTGATGCATTCCAGAATAAAACGCTAATAATGCCAACAAACGTGGCGGCGAAGAATGCCGCCATGCCGCTCGCCAAACCCATCAGGAGGCTGGCGAACCAGCCAAGATCGCGAACCGGCGCACCGAACACATACCCGTTGGCTAGGGTTTTCCGCTCCGGCAGCCTTGCATTGTAAAGACTCTCGCGCATCACAGTATTAGAATAGCCCCTCATGGCCGATAGCGTTCCCACCTCCACGAGCACTCTTCTTCCCGCGGCCGATCTGGCGCTGAGCCTCGTGCTGCAGACCGCACCAAATGGCATTCGGTACGTCGCTTTTGGCGAGACCCGCATCGGCGATGCCGAGCTTGAGCGAGTCGTCGCCGCCGTGCCCAAAGCCATGACGCCTGCGCTGACGGGGCGTGCCTTCTACTTCGTTCCGCTCACGCTTCCTGCCAGCTTGAGCGAGGTACCTACTCGCAAGGATGCGCATCGCTCCTCGCCCGAGCAAACGCTGGTGGCCGCCGCGTACACTGCTGAGCTCGCAGACCAGGCAATCTGTCATCGCAATGTTTCCGTACCCGCGTCCGGGTCGACGCCGGCACACGAGGGCGTGTTTATCTCCGCTCGGCTGCTGCGCGACCAGTTTGCGCTGGCCTTTGAATTCTTTATCAACGTCGGCAATGCTTTCGCAGCGGAGGCTGGCATTCCCGAAGGCTTCGCCGTGTTGGCCTGGTCGCAGGCCAAGACCGATGTTCGCGGGGAAACCAGTCATGACGCTTGGGAGAGCCGGTCCGCCGCGCTGGCCGTTCCCGCGCGTCCAGATGAGAAAGCGAAAGCGGAGTTCCTCAACATCGCCTTCGCCGATGCGGTGGCAATCTACCTGCTTTCGCTTGCGGTCGACTTCGACTACGCCGAGCTGCGGGAACGCGAGTATCCGCTGCTTGCCCCGAACTCCCTAGCGGATCGCCTGCGCCTCGTCGCAAAGCTATTCCCGCCGAACCCCGGCTACGAGTTCAGCATTCGCTATCGCCGCCGCGGCTGATTCGCGGGCTTAGCGGATACTCGCCATCGCCGCCCGGAACAAAGCTTCAAACTCCTGCGCGCCGGACATCCGTGCCTTGGCGGATTCCACTGCCTTCTGAGCCACCGGCCGTGCGTAACCAAGATTGACCAGCGCCGAGAGTACATCCTCCGCCACCGCCCCGAGTGCACCGGCCTGCACCGGACTTTGCTCCAGGCGCCCGGTCAGATCCTCCAGCTTGTCTTTCAGCTCGAGCACGACGCGCTCGGCGGTTTTTTTGCCGATACCGGGAATCTTGACCAGCGCCGCGTGATCGCCACTGCGGATCGCGCTTACCAGTCGCTCCGCCGCCACCCCGCTGAGCACCGTAATCGCCAGCTTTGGCCCGATTCCCGAGATGGTCAGCAGGCGCTCAAACAATCGCTTCTCCTGCATCTGCGAGAACCCGTAGAGCGCTAGCTGATCCTCCGCCACGCGCGTATAGATGTGCAGCCGCGCCTCGGCCCCTTCCGCCGGCAGCTCTGAAAAGGTGGCCACGGAGATTGCCACGTCGTACCCCACACCGGCGCACTCTAAGAGCACCTGGTTGGGATGTTTGGCAAGCAGCACACCGCGCAGATGACCAATCATGTGCACTGATTGTAGCGGGACTGTGCAACGATTAAGCGGCAGCCCTCATGCTCCTTGACAACGACACCATCGCCGCCATCTCTACGCCTCCCGGCCGCGGTGGCATCGGGATCGTGCGGCTCTCCGGGCCGAATGCCCAAGCCATCGCCACGTCGCTCGTCCGCCTTCGCAACCCCCTCGCTGCCGGACGTACACGCTTCGCGGAGGTGCTTGATGAGCAGGGGCAAGTTCTCGATCAGGCTGTTATCTCCTTCTTTGCGGGCCCGCGTTCCGCCACCGGGGAAGATGTCGCAGAAATCGCCGCGCATGGCTCGCCAGTGCTGCTGGCGCATCTGCTCCAGACGTCTATCGCGCATGGAGCGCGTCTGGCGGAGCCAGGTGAGTTTACCCAGCGCGCTTTTTTGAATGGACGCCTGGACCTCACCCAGGCCGAGGCCGTCCGCGACCTGATCGATGCGCAGACATTGCATCAAGCACGCGTAGCGGCAGCTCAGCTCGGCGGCTCACTTGCCCGGACCCTTGCGCCCATCAAACAGGAGCTGGTGTATCTGATCGCTGAACTTGAGGCTGGCGTCGACTTTGCCGAAGATGATCTGGACTTGCTATCGGCCGCGACGCTTGCCGCGCGCGTGGCCGCTCTGCAAGCCTCCGTCGCTGCGCTCGCGTCCACTTACAGCTATGGCCGGCTGCTGCGGGAGGGTTTTACGGTTGCGCTCATCGGACAGCCCAATGCGGGAAAGTCCTCGCTGTTCAATCGATTGCTTGGCCAGGAGCGTGCCATCGTTACCGCGCAGCCCGGCACCACCCGCGACCCCATCGCCGAGCCATTCTTGCTCGCCGGCATCCCAGTCCGGCTGGTCGATACCGCCGGCCTGCGCAACGCGGAGACCCCTGCCACCGAGGAAGCCGAACGCGAAGGCATCCGTCGTTCCCGCACCACCATGGCGGAAGCCGATCTGGTGCTGCACGTCCTCGACGCAACCAGCCTTGTGTTCGATCCCGTAGACCCTTTCTTCACCCCGACCCTGCTCTTGCGTCAGGACGCTGCTACGTTTGCTTCGCTTGAAGGACGGTCTCATCTGCTGGTGCTTAACAAGTGTGATTTGCTCACTTCTTTACCTTTTGTCTCCGGATTTATCGTGCCGGTCGTGTTTGTCTCCGCGCACACCGGCGAGGGCCTGGACGAACTTCAGCGCGCCGCCGAAGCTACGCTCAACGGCACTCCACCCAGCGGAGACACCGCGGTGATCACGACTTTGCGTCAGCACCAGGCCCTCGCGGAGGCGTCTACAAGCCTTCGTCGCACGGCTGAGGGCGTCTCGGGTAGCATTCCGCATGAGTTTGTGCTTCTCGACCTATATGCCGTCTTGAGTGCGCTCGACTCCTTGACTGGAGCCACCTCGGCGGAGGCTGTGCTTAGCCGCATCTTCTCCACCTTCTGCATCGGCAAGTAAACTTCAAGCCCTTACCGCCCTGTAGAAGCCAGCAGTGCACGGTTCTACGGGGGTGTGACAGCCGTTTATGTGCACCTTGCGCTTCGTGAACTGCATCTGCTACAGCCCAGTGCACTTGCGAGTGCGACCGCGTCGTCTCCTCGGTCCCAAGTGCAAAGCGCTAAGATGTAGGACATCCGGCAGCTGAACATCGAGGACGCCCACGGAAATGAATCTCTCCGCTTTCATCTGGTCGGTGCTGACCTGCTACGCGGCACCTACAAACCCCATGAGTACGGCCAGGTCATTCTCCCGTTCACCGTTCTACGGCGCATGGACTGCGTGTTACAGCCTACGAAGCAGAAGGTGCTAGACGAGGCGGCGAAGCAAAGGGCTCTCTGACATCGGCGTCAACCCGTTCCTCACGCGCGCGGCCGGCACCACCTTCTACAACACATCGTCAGTAAATCTCAAGGCCATCATCGGCGATCCTGATAGCGTCGCCGGGAACCTGGAAGCGTACGTCAACAGCTTCTCTATCAACGTCAGAGATATCTTCGCGCGCTTCAAGCTTCAGGCGCAGATCGACCGGCTTGCGGACACGGGCCTCCTGTATCTGGTCACTGAAAAGTTTTCGAAGATCGACCTGCACCCCGACGCCGTCTCAACGCCGAGATGGGCAGCGTCTTCGAGAAGCTAATCCGCAAGTTTGCCGAGCAGTCGAACGAGACCGCCGGAGAGCACTTCCCCCCCGTGAGGTCATCCGCCTGATGGTCAACCTCATCTTCGCCGAGGATGATGCCGCGCTCTCGACACCCGGCGTCGGGCGCACCCTCTATGACCCGACCGCGGGCACGGGCGGCATGCTCTCCGTCGCCGGCGAGTGGCTGCATGAGCACAACCCCAAGGCGCGCCTCACCGTCTTCGGGCAGGAGCTGAACGACGAGTCCTACGCCATCTGCAAGGCCGACATGCTCATCAAGGGCTAGGATGTCTCGAACATCAAGCCCGGCGACACCTTGGCGCACGATGGCCACGCGCACCAGGTCTTTGACTACATGCTCTCCAATCCTCCCTTCGGCGTGGAATAAAAGCAGTCGCAGAAGGCAGTTGTCAAGGACTTTGAGGAGCAGGGTTACTAAGGGCGCTTCGGGCCGGGGCTGCCGCGCATCTCCGATGGCTCGCTGCTCTTCATGCTGCACCTGGTGAACAAGATGCAGCCGCTCGTCGATGGCGGCGCGCGCTTCTCGATCGTGCAGAACGGCTCGCCGCTCTTTACCGGGGCGGCCGGGTCGGGCGAGAGCGAGATCCGCCGCTATCTGCTCGAGAACGATCTGGTAGAGGCCATCATCGCGCTGCCGACCGAGATGTTCTTCAACACCGGCATCTCCACCTCTCTCTGGGTGGTGACCAACAAGAAGCTGCCGAAGCGCAAGGGCAAGCTGCAGTTGATCGACGCCTCCAGCTTATGGCAGCGCATGCGCAAGAGCCTGGGCGACAAGCTCAAGGAACTCAGCCCGGAGCACATCGCGGAGATCACGCGGCTCTTCTGCGAGTTCAAGGAGGTTCGCCGGCCGGCAGCGCTCGCGGCAAATGGATCGCTCGCGGCGGATGGATCGCCCGCGGCGGATGGATCGCCCGGCAAAGCACCCAGCGTGCCGATCTCGCTCATCTTCCCCAACGAGAGCTTTGGCTACCGCACGATTACGGTGGAGCGTCCGCTGCGGGATGCTGCGGGCAAGGTCGTGCTCGGCACCAAGGGCAAGCAGAAGGGTAAGCCGATGCCGGACAGCGACCTGCGCGATACCGAGAATGTGCCGCTTCATGAGGATGTGGAAGTGTACTTCGAGCGCGAGGTGCGGCCGCATGCGCCGGATGCGTGGATCGACCACGAGAAGACGAAGGTGGGGTACGAGATCTCGTTCAACCGGCACTTCTATGTCTTCATAGCGGCCACGGGAGCTGGCGGAGATCGACGCAGACTTGAAGGTGGTGACGGACGCATCCTGACCATGATTGCGGGGCTGAGCGCATGAGCTTTCCGCAGTATGAGCGGTACAAGGATAGCGGGGTGGAGTGGCTGGGTGAGGTGCCTGAGCACTGGTTACTTCGTCGTATGAAGAATCTCTTCGAAATCAAGAAGCGCATCGCAGGTGAGACTGGACACGACATTCTTTCGATTACGCAGAACGGCATCAAGGTGAAGGATGTCGAAAGCAACGAAGGCCAAGTTGCCATGGACTACGCTAAATACCAGTTCGTCGGTCCCGGCGACTTTCTAAATGAACCACATGGACTTGCTGACCGGATATGTTGATATTTGAAACAGTAAATGGGGTGACGAGTCCAGATTACCGCGTATTCGCGATTCGCAACGCTGAGCGGTATCACCCTAGCTTCTTCCTACGCCTGTTTCAGAGTGCCTATCACCCCAATATTTTCTATGCCTTCGGTCAAGGCGCGTCTCAGTTCGGCCGATGGCGACTACCGACCGAAGCATTCAACGAATTCGCTCTTCCTTTCCCCTCCATGGCGGAGCAAGTCCATATCAGTCAATTCCTAGATGAAGAGACCAAGAAGATTGATGCGCTGATTGAGGAGCAGCGGCGGCTGATCGAGTTGCTGAAGGAGAAGCGTCAGGCGGTCATCTCGCACGCCGTCACCAAAGGCCTTGACCCCAGAGTAGCAAGCTTCGATTCCTCGATTGAATGGCTTGATAACGTTCCGACACACTGGGTTCTTCAAAAGTGTCCCAAGTCTTGCGCGCCAGCAAGGGCAGCAACGGCCAGATGCTTACGAAGGAATACTGCGGACACCATCCAGGCAACTACCCAGTTTTCAGTGGTCAAACGAGGGAGGGGGGTGTCATGGCTCGCATCGACGGGTTTGAGTTCGACTTTGCCACGACGGTAGGCGCAAAGGCGATGGACCTAAAGCAGATATCAGGAAAGTTCAGCCTATCTCAAAACTGCATGATCATTTGACCAGCTGAACCTTGCTCTTCGATTCTTCTATTATCACTGCCAACCTCTATTCCTGTATGAGCGCGATATGATTCCGGATCACATGCAGCCATCATTCAGAATGGAAGACCTTTATAACAATCAGATCGCTATCCCACCCAAGGAAGAACAGCAAAGCATCGCCACCTACCTTGACGGAGCAACGGCCCAGTTCGATTCACTGATAGAAGAAGCTGAGCAGCAGGTATGCCTTTTACAGGAGCGCTGCTCCGCCCTCATCTCCGCCGCCGTCACCGGCAAAATCGACGTCCGCCACTATACCCCGAAAGAGGCGCATGAGCCTGCGCACCGAGATCCACTTCGAGGTCGAGATCGCCGAGTACCTCGGGCAGCACGGCTGGCTGTATGAAGACAAGGTCTCCGCCAGGTACGACCGCGCGCGCGCTGTTTCCCGAGGATGTGATCGCGTGGGTGCAGGAGTCGCAGCCGGAGGCCTGGCAGGCGCTCGCCAAAGGCCACGGCCTGAACGCCGATACGCGTCTGCTGGAGCGGATACGGCAGGAGATCGACGCGCGTGGAACGTTGGACGTGCTACGCACCGGCATCGAACTCTTTCCGGTGAAGACCATGATCGCGTTAGCGCAGGTCCGGCCGGCGTCCGGTATCAACTAGGCCATCCTGACGCGCGACAACACGAACCGCCTGCGCGTCGTCCGGCAGGCCCGCTACTCCGAGAGCAGCGAGAACTGCCTGGACCTGGCCTTCTTTCTGAACGGCCTTCCCGTCGCCACGGTAGAGCTGAAGTCCGACTCACGCAGTGTGTGCAGGACGCCGTAGACCAGTGCCGCCTCGACCGCCACCCGCAGCCGAAGGGGAAGAAGCCGGAACCGCTCCTGAGCTTCCCGAGCGGGGCGCTGGTCCACTTTGCCGTATCGAACTCCGAAGCCATGATGACGACCAGGCTGGCCGGCCCCGCGACGAAGTTCCTCCCGTTCAACCAGGGCAACGGCCACGCAGCCGGCAATCCTCCGTCCGGCTTGTCCGGTTCAGGGGGCCACCGCACCAGCTACCTGTGGGAGGAGGTTTGGGAGCGGACGAGCTTCCTTGAAATCCTGGGCCGCTACCTGGTAACGAAGCGCGATGACAAAAAGAAGCTCTCCGCGTACGTCTTCCCGCGCTACCACCAGCTTGCCGTAACGCGAAAGCTGCAACAGGCCGTCAAGACCGAGGGCGCCGGCGGCAAGTACCTGATCCAGCACTCGGCGGGGTCGGGCAAGACCAACTCCATCGCCTGGACCGCGCACTTCTTTGCCGACCTGCACGACGCGGAACACAAGAAAAGTCTTCGATTCCGTCATCGTGGTCAGCGACCGCAACGTGGTCGACCAGCAACTGCAGGACGCCATCTTCGATTTCGATCGGACCAAGGGCGTGGTCACCAGCATCAAGGGCGAGGGCGGCAGCAAAGGCAAAGAACTGGCCGAGGCGCTCTCCGGCGAGAAGAAGATCGTGGTCTGCACGATCCAGACTTTTCCCGCCCTCTACACCAAAATGAAAGAACTGGTGACCCACACCACCAAGCGCTTCGCGGTGATTGCCGATGAAGCCCACAGCTCGCAGACGGGCGAGGCCGCGACGAAGCTGAAGCAGGTGCTGACGGCGGAGGAATGGGCGGAGGTAGAGGACGGCGGCGAGATTGGGATCGATGACCTCCTGCGCGCGCAGATGACCAGCCGGGCCGCCGAACAAGCCATCACGTATGTCGCCTTTACGGCGACTCCGAGATGTTCGTGCTCGACTTCGTCAACGACGCGGAGGAAGCACTGGCAGCGTTCAAGACTTACTATGAGACCGCGACGCTCGAAGACGTGACAGACCCGAACCTCGTCTATACCCTGCGGGCCAAGCTTGATACTGCCGGCACTATGACGACTTCGAGGTGGATCGATTCGCTGAGACGGATCTGAACCCGCATGCAAAGCAGAGTGATCTGGTTCGCACCCTGGAACCAATTGCAGACCGCCTGACGCACCAGTTCAAGGGAGCAAGCGAGCGCCTGAAGGAGTCGACTCAACCAAGCCTGACGACATCTCCGGTTTAGATCGAATAAAGCTGAGGCCTACCTTGCACCGGAAGCTCCAACTAGGGTGCGGAAAGCACGTCATTTCACGGGTGCGATGGTGTCGCAGGGATAGACGGAAGTGGTGCGAGATGGCTTACGCTTGAAACAGGAACTTCAATCACTCCGAAGAGATCGCCCGGGATGTCGTGGATGATGATGCGTAGGTAGGATTCTGTTCGGGTCGGCGCGCTGATCTCCAGATGCATGCCAAGCGCATGTTGCATAAAGGCCGGGTACTTTGAGGGCGGTATGGTGAGGTTCACGGTGCGGCCATCACGATTCAGCAGACTACCGTCCGCGGTGTAAACGAAAACAGTAAATTCGATGCTGCCGGTCCGGCTGCCGCCGGTCTGCGGGGTGAGCGTGAAAGATTTGGGGAAGACCGCCAGGTCAACGCCATAGTTGCGGAAAGGGCCTTTAACCGTTGCGTTGAGGTTGAGATGGTTGCCGGGTGCAACGGTCTCGACCGCGGCCATCGAAGACGGCAAGACACGTGCCGTGAACAAAATGTCGGTAGGCTCTGGTGCGCCGCGGCTTAGGATCGTCCGGGCATACGCGCCTAGGGCATGGCTCGCCTGATCCGGAACACTGGCTGGCACAGTGGGCGCAGCTGGGTTTTTCGGTTTGCTTGGTTCATTCGCAAAGTAGCCGTGGCGATACGAGACCTTATACCCACGCGAGGCAAGCGTAGTGCTGAGCGCTACATGAATGTTGCGGTAGGCACCGTCAGACCTGTGGTCGGTTGGCGAGTACGTGAGGGTGTAGTAGTGAGAGCCGGCCTCAATGGCACTGGCGACGGCAGCGGTCAGTCCGTTGGTGTTGTAGAAAGCCTTTCCGCCGGTCTCTTCGGCGAGTTGATCCATCGTGGTGTGGTCGCCGGACAGACTGGCAGAAAACCCCGAAATCTTTTTTGCAAAGGTGTTCGGATTTTTGGAAAAAGTTTGCCCGGACTGCGCAGCGTTATACATGGGATTGGTCATGAGTCCGCGCGCGTCTACTGGGTAAACGGCAACCTGGGCCTTGGTGAGCAGATTGCTTGTCTCGCGGAACTCGGCCTCGCTGCTAGCCACCAGCGCGAAGGGATTGGCGACGGTGTCGTCGGCAAGGATGTTGAGAGGGAAGGAACCCGAAAACCAGATGAGGTTTTTGCGACCGGGAAAAGCGGACAAGTAGTGTGCAAGTCCGTTGAAAGCATCCAGCGTGTACTGCAGGCGCAGCTGCAGTTGAAGGGCTTCTGTCTGCGTTTCGAACTGCTGCAGATTGGCGACCGCTTCTGCAAAATCAGCGCCTCCTCCTCCTGGTGGTGCCGCGTCGCTAAGGGAGTCCGAAAGCTTTTGCTGGTCGGTTCCGGTGCCCGCCGGATCGTCCAGCAAAGCGGAGCCGCGAGGGATCAGCTTATGCTCTACGGCATTCTTCAGCATCTCCGGCTGTGCGGTGAAACCCTGCAGAAGCGTCAGGCGCGTGTTCAGGCCGAAGATGGCGATGCGCGTGCCCGGATCGGCTCGTTTGATATAGTCGGCGAGTTGAGAGCGAACGTAGACCTGGTCCTGCATGGGTGTGTTGAGGCTATCGAGCAGAAGGATATTCAACGACCCATCCGGCGGTAAAGGGGTGTAGTCCGTGAAGGTGCCGGGTGGCAGCTTCGGGATGTCCGGACCGCGCTTTGCGGCAGCCTCGGAAGTCGCATGCTCCTCAAAATTACGTACCGTTTGCGCTGTTTTGTTTTCTGTAATGAAAAAGTCTTCGCGCTTGAGGCTGCGAACGGGATGGCCATCGTGGTCCTGCACAACAATATCGACCAGGACGAGGCGCGTTCCGACCTGCAGCACCTGCGTTGGCGGATTGTCAGCAAGCTGCGATGTGGATCCGTCCGATGGCACTGATTGCTGGGCGGTCGCAGACGCAGCCATCAGTAAGGGAAGCGAGAATAGCGTAAGTAGTGTGCGCATGTGCATCTTCCGTACAGCCGGCGTTGAAGTGCAGGTACACGGATTCTAGACCGAAGCGTTCGCTGTGGGTATTTCTAGCAGCTCGCCGCCCGGTGACTTTGCCTTTAATTCCCTGCACGCAGACCACCGACTAGCATTATTTGTGGGCGGCGGGAAAAGCATTGAGATAAATAAATTGACACCCGATGATGAGCAGCCAAACCCAAAGAGCGAAGCGCAGCGGACGCTTTGGGATCCAACGCGCAATGACAGTTCCGAGAACGACTCCCACTAGACCACCTATTACTAAGTGCAGCAGCAGACCGGAGCGGGTGCCATGAAAAAATCCATGTGCTCCGCTGCCGATCAGTGAAAGCAGAAAGCCGAACAGGATGTCCGTGCCGACGACCTGCGCCGGCGTAAGCTGCGTAAGGCTGAGCAGAGCCGCGGTACCCAGCGCGCCGGCACCGGCCGAAGAAAAGCCTACCTCCGCCCCCACGGGAAACATCAGGAACGGGAGCAGCACACCGCGGTCGCGATTGAGCGAGCTTTCCTGCACCGGACGGAAGGAAAAGGCAATCTGCCACAAAGCCGTAAGCACGAGGATGACGCCGAGGAGGCTGTTGAGCAGAAGCTGCGGTCCGTGCGTGTCCAGGTGCTTGAGGACCAGCGAGCCGATCAGCACGCCGGGCAAGCCACCGAGCAGCATCAGGCCCAGTATGCGCCATGAGACCTGCTTGCGGGCAATCTGTGCCGGTACAAGCACCAGCTTTACGATGGCGGAGAACAACAGTCCCGTCGCAACGGCAACGGTGGCGGGAACACCAAGAAACAGGATGAGCAGCGGGGTGGTGATGGTGCCGGCACCGACCCCGGTAAGAGCGATGAAGGCGGCGATGATGAAACCGATCAAGTATTCCAAACGTTACCTTTCGCTCACTCGACGGCGTGGGAACTATGGCTTGGGTGCGGCCTCGATGTGGATGCCGCACTCGACTTTTTTGCCGGCCCAGCGCCCGGAGCGCGGGTCGTTGGGGTCGGTCGGCAGAGAAGTGCAGGGCTCGCAGCCGATGCTCGAGTAGCCGAGTGCGTAGAGCGGCAGCAGCGGGATTTCGAAGCGCTCGCAGAGCTGCCATACATCGCGCGTCGTCCAGTCTGCGAAGGGGCTCAGCTTGCGTACCGTCACCCCGCTTGGAAGCGTAAAGTTTGCAGCCTCTTCAAGCGCGGTACGGCTGCGCGCCTGCTCGCGGCGCAGGCCGGTCAGCCAGATTTTGTAGCGCGCGACGGCCTCAAACAGTGGCTCGACCTTGCGCAGGGCACAACAGCGATCAGGCGCATGCTGGTGCAGCATGCCGTGCTCTGCCTCCTGCTGCGCCACGGTGTTTGCTGGGTAGAGATTGATGAGGTTCAGGTTCCAGTCTGCGGTAATCCGGTTGCGATAGGTGTAGACGTCGGCGAAGTGGTAGCCGGTATCGAGGAAGAGCACGGGAATGTGCGGACGAAGCTCGCGCGCGAGGTGCAGCAGCAGCACATCTTCGGCTTGAAAGCTGCAGGTCAGGCAAGCATCGTTTGGGCCGGGAGCAGCCAGCAGCTCGGCTGCGAGCAGGGAGCGGACATGCGCGAGCTTCTCCTCGAGGGTCTGCTTGGCAGGGATGGGTGCGGCGGTGAGATCGGTCAGGCCGAGAATCTGCGAGTTCATAACGTGGGCGCTCCTTTCAGCATTCCATGCTTGGTGAGAAGGCGGAGCAGGTCGTCGATGCGGGGGACGGGATGTTCGCGGCCGTCTAGCAGGAGCGTGGGAGTGACTACCTGTTGCGCGGTGGAATCTGCGTCGCGGATCATGCCCGCGGCGATGGTGGCGTTGGTCGTGGGATCGATGAGCACGAAGCTGCCGGTAACGCGATTATCCCGGTAGCGATCGACGACCAGCGGCTGCACGGTCTCAAGCTCTACCAGGCCGATTTCGTTCAGCCGTAAAGAATCAGCGGACGCCTGCTCCAGCGTGTCTACCGCCAATCGATATTGCACGGCAGCGACCTGAACCGGGACGGTGCGGCTGGTGTGCTTCAGTAGGTAGCGCCGCGCAAGTTCGAGCGGTTGCTCATTCATCCAGACCAGCGAGGCCTTCAGCCGGCTGGTGACCGTGGCGGGCGCGGCGGAGGAGACCAACATGTCACCGCGACTGACGTCCAGCTCGTCCTCGAGCACGAGGGTGACGGACTGCGGCGCCTGTGCCTGCTCGAGATTTCCCGAGAAGGTGACGATGCGGCTGACACGACTTCTGCGATTTGAAGGGAGGACCAGGACTTCGTCGCCGGGGCGGATTGTGCCTGCGGCGATCTGTCCGGCAAATCCGCGGAAGTCGAGATTGGGCCGAAGCACGCGCTGTACCGCAAGCCGGAAGGGCAAGCCTGCTATGCCTTCCGCCGCTGGAACACTCTCCAGCAACTGCAGCAGCGAAGACCCTTGATACCAGGGCATATGGGCTGAGCCACGCGCGACGTTGTCCCCAGCCAGCGCACTCACCGGAACGAAGTAGAGCTGCGGTGCATGCACTTCCTGCAGGCTGGCCTGCACCTGCGTTAAGAAGCTGGTGAACTGCTTTTGGATTGCAGAGAATGCCACTTCATCATAGCCGACGAGGTCCATCTTATTGACCGCCACGACAATGTGCCGCACGCCCAGCAGCGCCGTGATGCAGGCATGCCGGCGCGACTGGATGAGAACGCCTTTGCGCGCGTCCACAAGCACGATGGCAAGCGAAGCGGTGGAGGCTCCGGTGGCCATGTTGCGCGTGTATTGCTCATGGCCGGGCGTGTCCGCGATGATGAACTTACGGCGCGCGGTTGAGAAATAACGGTAGGCCACGTCGATCGTGATGCCCTGCTCACGCTCGGCGCGCAGGCCATCGGTGAGCAGCGCTAGGTCGAGTACTCCGGGAGCAGTCGTGCCCTTGCCTTCAATCGAGCGAACCTGATCGTCGTAGACGCTCTGCGTGTCATAGAGCAGACGTCCGATGAGCGTGGACTTGCCGTCGTCGACAGAGCCTGCGGTTGAGAAGCGCAGAAGATCCTTAGTGGACTCACCGCTTAGATAATCGGCTAGATCAAAACTGGGAGACACCTCAAGCGGAGCAGCTTCCGGAGCATGTCCGAAGAGCGGATTGAAGTCCGGAATGCGTTCGTCCCAGACTTCGGGTTCGCGTGCGGGAGCCCCGTTCGCGGCCAGTAGAAGATCGTCGAAGGGCTGTGCCATTAGAAGTAGCCCTCGCGTTTTTTCAGCTCCATGGAGCCTTCCTGGTCGTGGTCGATGACGCGGTTGGCGCGCTCGGAGGAGCGAAAGCCGAGAAGCTCGCCGATGATCTTCGGCAGTGTATCGGCGTCGGAGCGAATGGCTCCGGTGCAGGGGCTGCAGCCGAGCGAGCGCAGACGGGAGCGCACCATCACAGGCTGCTCGCCCGGGCGTGCGACAAAGGCTTGTTCAGTGGGAAGCAGGGCGTCGCCGCGCAGGTACATGGGCCGCTCCTTGGCCAAGTAAAGGTCGACGATGGGAATCTCTTCCTGCAGGATGTACTGCCACACATCCATCTCCGTCCAGTTAGACAAGGGAAACACGCGGATCGATTCTCCCGGGTGGATGCGGGAGTTATACAGGTTCCAAAGTTCGGGCCGCTGATTTTTTGGGTCCCACTGGCCGGCCTTATCGCGAAAGGAGTAGATGCGCTCTTTGGCTCGGGATTTCTCCTCGTCGCGCCGCGCTCCGCCGAAGGCTGCGGTAAAGCCGTAGTGATGGAGCGCATCGAGCAGAGCTGTGGTTTTGAGCAAGCCGCAGCAACGTTTCGTATCGAGCGCGATGGGATTGGTCCCTGCGGCAAGCGCAGGCTCGTTGCGCCAGACAAGAAGCTCCGCGCCTACGTCAGCCGCCATGCGATCGCGAAATTCAAGCATTTCGCGGAACTTGTAGCCGGTATCGATGTGCAGCAAGGGAAACGGGAGAGGCGCGGGAAAGAAGGCCTTTTGCGCAAGCCGCAGCATGACGGAAGAATCCTTGCCGATGCTGTAAAGCATGACGGGCCGCTCGAACTCGGAGGCTACCTCGCGCAGAATGTGGATGCTCTCCGCTTCAAGAAGTTGAAGATGAGTCAAGGCGGCGATGGACATTGGGTTTGCTCCCGAGAGCGTCGCGAAACGCGCTGCAGTCGATCTGCGGAATAAGTTGGCGGTGGGGGGGGAAGGTGCACCAGGGAGCGCGCGCGGCCTTGCTAAGCGGTGAACGTGCAACAACAGCGAAGCTGGCGGGCGGTGTGCATACCTGTTAGCCAAGAGTAGCAAAGGAGACCACATTGAACAACCGAAAGGGAGAAGTAGATGTGCTAGAGTACTGCCATGGCAGAGACCTTCCACCAAGCCGCTCATCGCTGTTGCGGTTGTTGTTGTGAAGCGGGTGTTTGCCCTGGCTCGATTCTGCGGGCTTAGTTTCCAAACAAGTACGGCCTCCAAGGAACAATTTGCGTCGCTTCATTCCACTGTGGCACCACTCATGTTGTATCCCGGCGAGCTCTCGTGAGCTTGCTTGTTGTTGTTGCTGATTTACTCACGCACACTCCTCTTTACTGCCCCGCTTCCCTTGATCCCCGCCGTGTCTCCATGGCAACGGCCTTCCTCCCGGAGAACTCATGGCTCGTCGCAGTTTCTTATTGTCCTCGTTGTTGGTTGCTCCTTTCACGCTGCACGCGCAGGTTGTCGGCGGCACGATCAGCGGTACAGTGCAGGATTCCGCTGGCGCCGTGATCCCCGGTGCCGCGGTGCTGATTCATAACCAGGAGACGGGAGGTGAGCGCCGTCTCGTGACCGACGCGTCCGGTGCGTATGCGGCGCCGTCGATTCCCATTGGCCGCTACACGATTACCGTGACGCGCGACGGATTCGCATCGCAAACGCGCACGGATGTTTCGCTCACTGTCGGCGAGGCGAGCCGCATCACCGTCACGCTGCATCCAGGGGCAGTGTCCGAGCAGGTCTCCGTAACGGACGCCCCGAGTACCGTGAATATAACGACCGAGCAGACCTCCGGCCTGGTCGATGAGCGCCAGGTAAAAGACCTTCCGCTGAACGGCCGCTCCTACGATCAACTCATCACGCTCAACCCCGCGACGGTGAACTACACGGCACAGCGCAGCGGTTCGGTTGGGACATCCAACTCGTCCGTCGGCAGCATGTTTTCTGTCTCCGGACGCCGGCCCCAGGACAATCTCTATCTGCTGAACGGAGTGGAGTACACCGGCGCTTCGCTGATCAATGTCACGCCGGGCGGCACGAGCGGCCAGCTGTTGGGCGTGGATGCGGTACGCGAGTTCAATGTCGTCGCCGACACGTATTCTGCCAGCTACGGCAAACGCCAGGGAGCGCAGATTTCCATCGTTACGGCTTCAGGAACCAATGCGGTACACGGGTCGGTATACGAGTTTGCGCGTAACTCGTTTTTCGATGCGAGGAACTACTTCGATCAGGCGCGCATCCCGGAGTTTCAGCGGAATGACTTTGGCGGTTCCCTCGGTGGGCCACTGCGGCGTGACAAGTCCTTCCTCTTCGCCAATTACGAAGGCTACCGGCAGAATCTGGGGCTCTCCGACGTGACCCTGGTGCCGGACAATCAGGCGCGCGCGGGCTTTCTTCCCAACGCCGCGGGGGTCGAAACGAAGACAGCCTTAGCCCCCGCGGTGGTTCCGTTGCTGAGCTTGTGGCCGGCGCAGAACGGACCGGAACTGCTGGACGGCAACGGCCACCTGACGGGCATCGGCGAGGCGTTCTCTTCACCCACGCAGCACATTCGGGAGGACTTCGGCACCGTACGATTCGATGCCAACCTGTCCTCGCGCGATCTGCTGTTTGGGGTGTTCACCGTTGACGATTCGACGGCCAACACACCCACGCAGAACCCCTTCTCGCTCATCGAGGAAAGTCTTCGCGAGCAGGTGACGAGTGTGCAGGAGCAGCACGTATTCACAGCTCACCTGCTGAATACGGCTCGGTTCGGCTTCTCGCGTGCCAGCTTCTACTTTCTCGGCGAGATCCCTTCAGCGCTGGCGGCGTCCGTTCCCGGGTTTGTACCCGGCAAGCCTGTAGGCGCGATTGTGATTGCCGGATCGACAGCGTCAAACGGCTCGTCGCAGATTACCGGCGCAGGCGCCAACGTCGGCTCGAACAATGCGATCGCGCGCAATCTATTCACGTTCGACGATCACGTCTTCTACTCACGCGGACATCACCAATTTGAGCTGGGCGGCTGGGTGCAGCGCTTGCAATCGAACGACAATCTGGCGCAGAACCAGTTTGGGCAAGCTTCGTTCGCTTCACTTGCCACGTTCCTATCGGGGACGGTTAAGACCTTCACTGCGGTCTCGAATCCTACGACCTTGAACTGGCGCAGCACGATGGGCGCTGCGTATGTGGAAGACACGTGGCATCCTGCCGCCGATCTCGAAGTGCGTGGTGGATTGCGCTTTGAATCTACCAACGGCTGGAATGAGGCGCACGGGCGCGCGTCGGTCTACGGCTTCACCAATGGCGTCATCAACAGCACACCGACGACCGGCTCCTCCGGCCTCCCGGACAATCGCGCCCGCTTTCTGCCTGAGCCGCGCATCGGTCTGGCGTGGAATGTCGCGGGCCGTAACCAGACCAGTGTGCGTGCAGGCTTCGGCCTGCACCACTCGCTGTTGGACAACCTCGATTATCGCTTCGACCAGTCCGCGCCCTACAACACAACCTTGACCTACTCCGGAGTTCCGGTTGCCAATCCGACCGGAAGCACAGCAGGGTTGATCTCGCCGTCGAACGTCCAACCCGACCTCTCCACGCCCACCGTGCTGGCGTATGACCTGCGCGTGGAGCAGCAGCTTGGGCCGCTCGGTTCGGTGACCTTTGCTTACGTTGGTTCGCGAAGCTACCACCAGATTTTGTCTGAAGATCAGAATGAGCCCGCGTTCGTGATCTGCTCCCCCGGCGTGGCATGCCCGGCAAACGTGCCTACCGGCACCCTCTACTATCCTTCGACGGCCAAGGCAAATCCGCAGCTCTCGAACACGACATCCTGGGTTTCGGGCGGATCCGGCAACTACAACGCGCTCGAAGTGGACTATCAACGCAGGCTGCGGAAAGGGCTGCAGCTCCGTGCCAATTACACATTTTCAAAGAACCTGGACGACGGCTCAGCCTGGAATACCAGCGTCTCGGCGAACACGCCGGCGTATGTCTCCGTGCCTTCCTTGCCGTCGCTCGACTATGGCCGGGCAGCAACGGATGTGCGCAATGCCGGGGCAGTGAACGGCACCTACGAGCTTCCGTTGGGCCAGGGGCAGCGTCTCCTCTCCTCAGCTCCGGCGAGCTTGGATCGCCTGGTGGGCGGCTGGGAGCTCAGCACCATCGTCACGCTGCAAAGCGGGTTTCCGTTTACGCCCCAGCTTGGCTATAACCCGACGAACTCCGGCGATACCCGCAATCCTGTACGCCCGAACCTCAACCCTGCCTTCAGCGGAAGCCTTTATGCAAAAGGCAGCACCGCGCAGAAAGTGGCTCAGTTCTTCAACCCCGCAGCTTTTTCCGCGCCTGCCAACGGAACAGTTGGCAATTTGGGGCGCGACACGCTCACGGGTCCGGGGCTCGAAGAATGGGATCTCTCTTTGTTGAAGGCCACACGAGTGACCGAACATACTCGCCTGCAGTTTCGGGCGGAGTGCTTCAACATCCTGAATCATACCAACCTGCAGACGCCGAACGCTGTGGTGTACACCTCCGCTACGGTGCAAAGCCCAACCGCCGGCGTGATTACGGCGGCGGGAGCCAGCCGCCAGCTGCAAGTCGGACTCAAACTCCTGTTCTAGGGCCCTAAGAATTCGGGCTAGCAGTCGGTCACGCCGTAGGCAGACTCCATGTCGCGGTACCAGTAGGAGAACGTGTGCAGTGGAACAGCAGAAGCCGGTCCAAGCGGACCGGTTTCTGCTGATGGGTAACATTCGATTGCGGTTAACCAGATCTGTGCAACAGAGTGCGTTTCTCTAACAAAACTAATCCTGCTCTTTGCGAACCTTTTTACGATTGCGCTTACGGGCCAACGCTTCTTTCACACGCTTTTTCTCCCCAGGCTTCAGGTAGAAGGAGTGTCGTTTGACTTCCTTGATAATGTCTTCCGTCTGAACCTTGCGTTTGAAGCGGCGCAGTGCGTTCTCGAGGGGTTCGCCCTCCTGAACTCGAATCTCTGCCAAAAAAATACACCTCACCATCGCGCCAATAGGCTGTTACAAGAATACGCCGTCCAATTGAAAGTGAAACAAAGATTTTCAAGCTACCTTGACACAGATCGTTCATAGTGAAGACACAATGATCCGCAGCTACAAGGGAGTACGTCCCATCGTGCCGGCGAGCTGTTATGTCGACTCCAGCGCCCAGGTCATCGGCGATGTCGTACTCGGCGCACAGGCCAGCATCTGGATGAACGCCGTCGTGCGCGGCGACGTACATTCGATTCGCATCGGCGCATGCTCGAACGTTCAGGACTGCGCGGTCCTACACGGCATGCGCAACCTCTACCCCGTTCACATCGGAGAAAGGGTCACCATCGGACACAATGCCACGGTTCATGGCTGCGTTGTCGAAGACGAAGTCCTGATCGGCATCGGCGCGGTGATCCTCAACAATGCCCGCATCGGTACGGGCTCCATCATCGCCGCCGGGGCCGTCATTCCGGAGCACACCGTCATTCCTTCAGGGAGCCTGGTCGCTGGAGTCCCCGGAAAGGTGCGAAGATCACTCGATGCCGCAGACCGCGCTTTGATTCAGAAATACGCGGAAAATTACGTCGATTATGTGGCACTCTACTTAGAAGAAACTGACGCGTGCATTTAGGACGTCAGAGTCAGCAAGCTTTTCGAGGTTGTGTGATGGCTTATCTTCCAACGCTGCCGCTGCTCTCAGCTGTCATAGTCTTTACGGTATGCACTTGTGCTTTGGCACAGGAAGCCGCTAGCTCTTCGGAAACTCATAAAATTCAGCAAACGAATGCTCAGCAGAGAATCGTGAAATCCCTAAAGGTTCGTCCTGCCCTCGACCCGCGTACGCAGCTCACACCTGAACAGGCGGAAGCGTTGCGAAACGGTAAACTGGCGATCGTGAATGGCCGCCCCTACGATCAGCCCACAAAGAGAGCGATCTTCGATGACTACGTCAAAGACAGCTACGGTTTGCCGGCTGTCCTCCGAACAACAGTCAGAGCGCTCTATTCAGAAGCAAGGGACGCTCCCGCGTCATGGGGCACCGACGCTCCCGGATTTGCGCAGCGCTTCGGAACCAATGCCGGTCAGACAATTATCTCGGGGAATGTGCGCTACGCCATGGAAGTCACCTTCCATGAAGACCTTCGCTATATTGCCTGCCATGGATGCAGTGTGAAAGCAAAGATCGAAAACGCCCTCCTGGCGGAGGTCACTGCTCGCCATGATAGCGATGGCCATCGCTTCTTTACGCTTACTCCCACAATCGCTGATTTTTCCGGACCAATCGTCGCCCACAGTCTCTGGTACCCGGGAGGGGCCAACCCGAAAGCCGGTGCCGTAAGCGCACGACTAGCCTTTTCAACCCGGGTTGGCTCGCATCTTTTTCGTGAGTTTGTGCTGGAACGCCGGCATACCAGTAAGAACCCGGAAAAGTAAGAGCTGATTCGTTCAGATCCCCGGCCTTACTGAAGCGGTGGTGTAGTCTGCTGCTTTTCCTGCGCCTGGATCGCCTGATCTTGGTGCTTAAGCGCGTTTGCCTCGTCCTTCTGTGCCTTGGCATTTTCGTTCGCCGCTTTTTCTGCGTCCTTCTCCTGCTTTCTCTGCTGCTTCATCTGCTTCTTGGTGAGTGGCGGAGTCGTAATCGTCGTCTGGGTGGTTCCGGGAAGTGTGGTCTGTTGAACGGTCGTCTGTGCCATGGTGACCGAGGCGGCTGCAGCCAAAGCAATCGAACATAGGAAAGACATAGGCTTGAACACGATTACTCCTTAAGGTGTCGAACACCTCGAACTCAGATGCATAGACTGGGTACACGATGCACTGCGACACAGCAGGGAATCGTGCCTATTTAGACAATGCGTCCGTCGCGCATCTGCACGGTGCGATCGGCGTACGCAGCCGCCTCCGGGTTGTGCGTAATCATCAGGATCGTTTGTCCCAGGCGCTTATTCAGGTCGCATAGCAGACTGAGCACAATGTCCGAGTTCTTCGTATCGAGATTGCCGGTCGGCTCATCCGCAAGCAAAATTGCGGGACCGTTGACGATTGCCCGCGCAATTGCGACCCGCTGCTGTTCGCCGCCGGAGAGTGCACGCGGCTTATGGTGCATGCGCTTCGAGATCCCCAGCATCTCAAGGACTTCCTTGAAGCGTTCATCAAACGCAATGGGACGACCAGCCACGTCACGGACAATCTGAATATTCTGCTCGGCGCTCAGTGTTGGCAGCAAGTTATACTTCTGAAAAACAAAACCCACTGTGCGCTTGCGTAGATCATTTCGTTCAGCGTCCGACATGGTGTGCAAGTCGCGTCCATTGATGGCGACCGAGCCGGACGTTGGAGGTGTAAGCCCGCCGAGAATATTAAAGAGCGTCGACTTTCCTGAGCCGGAGGTGCCGATGATTGCCAGGAACTCCCCCCGTCGAACGTTGAGATCCACGCCGTTAAGCGCGTTCACATCAACCTCGCCGGCGCGGTACGTCTTTATCAGCTGACGTACTTCAATAATCGTTGAGGCAGCCACAGGCGTAGGCAGCGGTTCAAGCGAGCCGTGAACATTTAGCTCACTCATAACTGAGTGCCTCGGTTGCATCTTGCCGGACGGCCCGCATCGCAGGAACCACCGTGCCCAGTATGGAACCCACGATCGCGATCGCCGCCGCGATCGGCCACCAACTGTATACCGTTTCCTGCACCAGCGAGGCTGGAACCGCATGTCCGATCAGCCACTGCGTTCCATAAGTGAGCACAATCCCTACTATCGTCCCCAATACGGCCAGCATGAGGGTCTCACGGAAGAGAATGTTCAGGATGTAGGCTGGTCCAGCGCCGACCGCCTTGAGGATGCCGATCTCACGCGTGCGCTCGAGCACCGCTGTATACATCGCCATAAAGACGACAATGAATCCGACGATGGTCGCAATTCCGATCACCACGTAGATAAAATCCTTCAACATGGCCACGTTCGACACGCTGAGCTGCGAAACAAAATCTTCTACCGTGTACACCTGGTAGCCGTGGTCAGGATCGCCTGGATTTAGCTTGCTTTTAAGCGCCGCGACAAAAGCGTCGGCTTGCTTCGGGTTCGTTAGCTTCAGGTAGACCGCTGAGATCTTTCCTTCGTTTCCGGTCAGCCTCTGTAAAGTCTCAATCGGTGCGAGTATTCGGGCCAGCTTGCCGGACTCGAAGATGCCGGAGACCCGCCACTGATGGTTGATCAACTTGATGTGGTCGCCCGGGTGTAACTTCTTCTGGCGCGCATAGTACTCATCCACGAGGATGTCGTCCGGCTCCTGGAACGCCCCACCCTCTGTGAACTTGAAACCTTCTTTCTCAGGATCGCCCGGTTTCCGCCAGGTGCTCGCCATCTTGTCGATAGCCGGAAAATCGACGCCCTGGATCGTCTCAAAGCCGCCCATAGACTGCACCATGGTCCCTGTAGCTAGGGCAACCCCCGATTCTTCTGCAAGCACGGAAACCATCTTCTCCGAAAGCGGTGCCGATGAAAGGCTAATGGCTGAAGAACCAGGAGGACGGACAAACACATCCGCACCGATACCCCGCGCACGGCGCGCACTGGCATCCAGCGTCCCGTAGGAGACGCCGACCAGCGTCAAAATCATGGTCACCTCCACGCCGATAGCCAGCATGGAGAGCAGGGTCCGGACCGGACGATGCGTAAGATTCGCGAAGATAAGTTTGTTGACCAAGACCCTTAGTATAGCGGAGAGCGGCTAGTCTCCCATCGCCGGCATGGAACGTCAGTTCGTCTTTGGCGACTTCTTAGGTCCGCCACGAGCCACAGCGTGTGTCTCGGGAGAAGCCGCTAAAGCGTTATCGATCACCGAGTAGAGTTGCGTCACATCCATAACCTCCACCCACCCCTTGGCATACAAAACAAAGACAGTAGGCGTATGCTGCAGACCGATGCGTTCGCCCAGCGTCTGGTCCGCCTGGACCTCGGCGGCAAAGCGCCCGCTAGGATCCATTACAAACGGCATTTGCAGCTTGTGAGCCTCAAACCACTTCCGCGTATAAGCTTGCAGGTCATCCTTATTGCTGATGTTGGACTGATTCTTGAACACATCGCCCCGGAACTGCTCCGCGACCTGTGGCGAAACTTTGTCTTGCAGATAACGTGCGGTAATGGCTGCGTCTCTGCTCCACACATGCATTTGTAGGGGGAAGTCATGCCGAATCAACGGGATATGATAGCGTTCTACCGCTGCGTGCACGATGGGAAAAGCGTGCGAACAGGCCGGGCACTCCAAATCCTCAAAGTCGTAGATCGCTACGCGCGATCCTGTCGGAACCTTCAGCACCGACGTATCCTTATAAAGCACGTGGGGTTCGTTGCCGACATACTCCTGCGCGGCCAAATTCGAAACGGATAGGCACGCAAGGCTAACGGAAGCAAAACAAGCGAACAATAGGCGGGAAAGGCGAAGAGAAAGTGGAAGGCGCATAGCAGGTCTAAATCTTATCTTACCCGCTATTGTGAGCATCTTTCGCACCGCTTCCATGCGAAAACAAACCGAAGTAACTAAACGCCCGGACACAGATGTCCTCCAGGTCTGTTGTTTTCTCCGCAACCAGCTGCTGAACGTGGCACTCTAATGTATGTGACACAAACAGAACAGCAGAACACTGCCTGCAATGGGTGTCGTTCAGCCATGACCAGGGTAGCCGTTAACGCCACGCTCTTCCTCGCCGGCCACATGGCCGTAGCCCAGCAAGTTTCGTCGTCTGCGCAGAGCGATTTGGTGGCGCGGGTTGAACCGCCGGCCCGACCCTCCATAGAAGCCGCAAGTGCTCCAAGACCCTCACTGCCGGATGCCCCGAGCGCCCTGCGCCGCCCCCTGCAATTCAGCACCAGCGGCCTTGTCCAGCATGTGCAGCCCGGGGCCATTCCACTTACGATCGACCAGGCCATCGCCACCGCCTTGAGGGGCAATACCGCCGTCCTCGTCAGCGGTCAGCAGGAGAATTTCGTCCGCGGCCAGATCTATACCGTTGGTAACGCGCTGCTTCCCAATCTGCAGATTCTCGGCTATGCCCGAGCGCAAGAGATTAACCTCGTTGCAATGGGCTTCAAAGCGAACTCCATCCACATCCCCGGCTTCAATAGCGTCATTCCGGAGATCGTGAAGGTGAACACCGTCAGTGGCCAGATCTCGCTGAGTCAAAGCCTGAGTCTGCCGGCCCTCTTCTTGTACCGGGCTGCGGGGCGCGCGAGCGAAGCCGCCAACTGGTCGACTCTGAGGGTGCGCGGCGGTGTGGTGCTGCAGGTCGGTGGGCTGTACCTGCAGATTTTGGCGGATGCCGCCCAGATACGCAATGCGCAAGCGCTGCTCCAACAGGATCAAGTGGTCTATAACCAAGCCAAGGCGCAGCGCGATGCAGGGGTCGGCGTCAACCTAGATGTACTTCGCGCTCAGGTCGATCTGCAGAACGAGCAACAGCAGCTGGTCCGCGCCGAGAACGCCGAAGCCAAGGATAAGATTCAGCTCAATCGCGCCATGGGGCAGCCTGCCGGCCAGCAGCTTGAACTGACCGAGGCCGCACCTTTCACAGAGTTCGACGCCGACTCAAGCGATGCCGCACTCCAGGCCGATCTGAAGGTTGCCTATGAACATCGCTCGGATCTTCGCGGGCTCGAGGCTCAGCTCGCGGTCGCACAGGAGACGACCAAGGCGCTGAAATACGAGCGGCTTCCCGTGCTCGGAGTCGGAGGCTATTTCGGCGTATTAGGCCAGATAGGCGGTAATTACTTCGGCGTGTACACCGCCCAGGGCAGTATCAATGTACCAGTCTTTCTCGAAGCAGAGCTGCGCGGTCAGCGTGAGGTCAACACAGCCCAGGTACGCGCGCTCAAGCAGCAGGTCAGTGCCAATCGCAGCCAGATCGAAGCCGACATCCGTTCCAGCCTG
Organism: uncultured Acidobacteriaceae bacterium; assembly: GCA_964252655.1. Taxonomy (GTDB): domain Bacteria; phylum Acidobacteriota; class Terriglobia; order Terriglobales; family Acidobacteriaceae; genus Edaphobacter. Next base: position 38,658 of record CAXUNR010000007.1, on the reverse strand, counting down.
CTCGATGTACAGACCGCCCGCGAGTTGGTCACCGTGGCGCGTAGCAGCGTCGTGCTCGCCACGCAGGCACTGCAGGATGCCACCGCCCGCTTCACGGCGGGAGTGGACGACAACCTTCCCGTGGTGCGTGCGCAAGCTTCGCTTGAGAACGCCGAAACACAAACCGTTCAGGCCGAGTTTCAGTACAACTACGCCAAGCTGAATCTGGCCCGTAATACTGGTGTCGTCGAGAGCGAGTACAGGCAGTACTTGGGAAAATAAGCATATCTTCAGCCGCGTTGCGGCTTCTTGTTCTCACCGGCTATGTCTTTCGAACACTCCTTGAGTGCGCGTCCGTCGTGCAATAGACTCGGCCAACTACCTCGTCTACGGCGGATCAACCAGGTCTAGTACCTCGCTTTCGGCACAACCTGCGGAGACGGAGTTACCCTCAACCAGACCTGTACCCTGACCAACAACAATGCCGGAAGACTTATAACGCTGACCGCCGTCGATCAGGGCAACCCACCTCGCATTATGCAAGCAGCTTTCAACTATAGGTTTTAGGCCAAAGTCCATTCAGCGGGGAATTACTTTGTAAGTGCAGTCGAACGAGAATGAGGAGGACGCCAGATCGAGCCGGGTGCGGCCAGCCTCAATCTCTGCATCGGCAGCTAGCGTGGACGCTGTTGCAAGGTGAACCGAACCTTAATGATGTCATCCTCAGCAGGCTCGCAGGCAGCTTCTAGCGTTACTGGGGTACTGGACGAATCTGCCGGCTTTCTGCCGACTCGCGCCCAATCGCGAGCACAACGAAGGTGCCGGGAAGAGCCGACGGACGTTTACCGGCCTCGGTCGGACCGAACTTGGCGGCGATCACGTAGATCTTGCCAGTGCTGGCATCGAGAGCCATGGTGCGCGCCCCTCTCTCAGTCGGCAGAGTTTGCAAAACGGGGTAGCCGGGCTCGCCGGCGTCGATGACGGTCAAGGTTCCATCCCCGTTAGACGAGAAGACGAGCTGCGTCTTAGGATCGTAGGCGTCTGCGTCCGGACCCGCGCCGATCGGAGTTGTAGCAAGGGATGCTCCGGTCTTCGCATCCGTGATGGCCATCGTCTTGCCATCGCACACCGAAAAGAGCCGCGCATGTGCCGGGTCGAGCGCTAAACCGGAGGGAGACTCGCAGCCAGCCAGCGGCCAGATAGCGTTAATTTTTTTCGATTGAGCATCCAGGCGAACAATGGAATTTGTGTCTTCTATGTTGACGAAGACCGTACCGGTGCCGTCGGCGACAGGAAACTCGGGCTTGCCGGGGAGCGCCACCATACCGATTAGCCTGCGCTGCGCAAGATCGATGACAGTGGCGTTTTTGCTGCCGCCATTGAACGCCCAGAGGGTCTGCGTAGCAGGTTCATAGACCATGCCGTCGGGGTTAATGCCTACCGGAATCCTCGTCAGAACGGCAAAAGATGTGGGGTCGAACACGACCACTGCATTGGCTCCGCCATCGGTAACAAAGCCGGTCTTGCCGTCAGGAGAAAGAACAATTCCGTGCGCGAGGATCAGGCCCGTCACCGAGCCAAGCAACTTGCCGGAACCAAGGTCGACCACATCCACTTTGGTTTGGTGAGTGATATAGAGACGGTGTGTCACTGAATCCACGGTCAGATAGTCCCAACTGCCGTCGCCACCGATAGTCCATCGATGTTGAATATGAAAAGAGGTTTGCGCCTGGACCGCAAATGGGAGAGCCAGCCAAACGGCCGGCAGCGATAGGGCCAAGAGGTGAGCGCGGCGCTTTGACATAAGGGAGGACTCCGGGGGATCTCGTAAGCCATCTTTACCCGATGACTCTGGTTATCGACGGAAAACAGCCGCCTAAAAATAATTTCAGAAATCTTGCAAAAACTACTGAAGTTCCGCGAAGAAGCGCCGATAAGGAAATTGTATGACGAGGGAGTGGGTACCGCGGACAGGTTACCCAAACCACTTGGAAATGACCCGAAAGATCCATGACCTAACACGGACTGGCTGTTGTGAACAGCATGCCAGAGCCGTAACTTGAATCTATCAACAGGGCGTTCCGGAAAGATCCTCCTAGATCATGCTCGAACCGTTAGTCCGCGCCAGAACGCATGAACAACAACGAGGGATCAAACACCCTTAAAAAGGAGAAACACATGAAGAACCTGAAGCAGCTCTTAAACAATCTCGTGGTAGATGAGTCCGGCCAGGACCTGATTGAGTACGCGCTCGTTGCCGCCCTCGTTGGCCTCGGTGCAGTTGCGTCCATGAAGACGCTCGCAAATTCGATCAACACAGCCTTTGGCAATGTCGGTAATAGCCTGACCTCGAACGTATAACGGCTTTTGACCTTGACGTATGAGGTGCCTCCAACCAGAGCGCCCATAGAGCCCCAAACGGAGGACAGCACTCCGTGCGGGGTGAGTATGCAGCACAACTTGGATTGAGCGACCTTCCGAAAACGTCGGATGGTTGCTCAGTTCACCTGCACCAATTCCTGCGACTTCGGTCGCAGCTCTTTCGATTCATCGCACGTCGCTCCTTGCAGATCTCCAAAGCTTCAAGCGTGGATAAGGACCTTCCTTCAATGATGCCTGCTTCAACAGAACTCGTGTATTCGGCCGCCGCGACGCTCTGCGCGTTTGTTGGTGCAGGCTTCGATCTCAAGAGCCGCCGAATCCCGAACTTCGTCACCGGACCGGCTATCTTGATAGGGTTGCTCCTGCATACTTCACTCGATGGCTGGCAGGGACTCTCTACATCTTTTGCTTCTGGCCTGCTCTGCGGAGCCGTCTTCCTTATCTTTTATCTCGCGGGCGGCATGGGAGCGGGAGACGTAAAGCTGATTACCGCGGCAGGCTGCTTAGCTGGGCTGTCCCATGCAGCATACCTGCTCGTGTTGACCTCTTTGGCTGGCGGCGTAATGGCCTTCGTTCTAGCACTTGTACGTGGACGGCTCAGGGAAACGCTTTCCAACGTGCTCGCACTCACCTCGCATCACTCGCAGGCAGGGCTGGTTCCTCATCCTGAGATCAATGTGTTAAACACGAATACACTCCGATTACCCTACGGGGTCGCCATCGCAGCAGGAAGCTCGTTGACCTTCTGCCTTCTTGGTACGCAGAGGTGAACCAATGAATGTACGTCGACTTCTGGCAGCTCTTGTAGTGGCGCTCCTTGGCTCGGCGCTATTTACCTTCTGGATCAGTAAAAAGCTGGCCAAACCCGGGGACACCACCCACCGGCAGCGATATGTAGCCGCTACGCAGGATCTCGCTGCCGGCGACTCACTGCAGAAACAAACGCTCACACTGATTGATTGGCCAGGTGATCGACCTCTGGAGGATGCGTTTGCGAAAACCGACGATCTTGTTGGGAGAACCGTGCTCTATCCCGTCAGCGTCGGTGTGCCCATCCGAGCACATTATTTGGCCACGGCCGGCTCAGGTTTCGGCCTCTCCACAAAAATTCCGGAAGGTATGCGTGCGATGTCGTTGAAAACCGATCAAATCGTGGGAGTCGCCGGATTTTTGTCTCCCGGTTCGCACGTCGACGTCCTTGTCACCTTCCATACCCCCGCCTCGCCTGACCCAATTACCGCAACCGTGCTGCAAGACGTACAGATTTTAGCGACAGGACAGAACATGCAGCCGGATCCCGAAGGAAAAGTCGCGCCCACCGACGTTGTAACACTACTGGTAAATCCCCAGGAAGCCGAAAAAGTAGTGTTGGCAAGTGCTCAAGGAACAGTGCACTTTGTCTTACGAAACGGTGCCGACCATACCGTAGTGAAGAACCATTCCGCTGAGCTCTCAGAATTAAGCGATAAGGCCTCTGCCTTTAGCAACACAGGACCCGCACTCAACAGTCACTCCCTTAGGTTGCCGGGCGCCCCTCCAACTTTGAAGCCAACTGAGAAGACGAAAATGATCGCACCGTCAACGCCCGCAGGCTACACGATCGTCACCAACGCTGGCGGTAAGCAGACCACGGAGAGCTTTCAGTGATGACCAATCGAGCACGTAGCAAACTCTCCCCAATCAAGTGCACCACTCTGGTTGCACTCTTGATGCTAACTATTTTCGGAACAGGGCAGGAGATCTCACAGGTACACGCGCGTGCTGTACTTCTAACTCGCCCCTCAACTTCCGATCATGGCCCAGTCGGCATCGAGGATTTCAGCAGCAGAGCCGCCGTTGAGCAGATTACACACATTACGCTGGGTAGATCAGTGCTGATAGAGACAAAGCATCGTCTAGCAAAAATCTACATTACTAATCCGGAAATTCTAGATTCCTACACCGCCGATCCTACCCAGGTCATTGTCACCGCTAAAAAAACGGGCAGCAGCACACTATTGCTTTGGGATGAAAAAGGCGAATCGAAGACTTACCTTTTTTCAGCGGATCTGAATGTCGATTCCCTCCGCAACTCGATGAAACAAATTTTGCCAAATGAGAATGTAGAGGTAGAGGCCCGCGAAGGCACCATCACGCTCTCAGGAACGGTAGGTACTACACAGATCGCCGAGTCCGCCGTGAAGCTGGCATCTGTCTACTCAAAAGATGTTGCCAATTCACTGTTGATCAACTCCGGTCGCCTCAAGCAGGTAAAGCTTGAAGTCAAGATTGTTGAAGTAGATCGCTCCAAAATGAATAGCTTCGCTTTTAATTTCTTCAGTGTCGGCGGTAACAATCTCGCCTCAACTTCTACAGGGCAATATCCATCGACCATTACCACCACCTCTGGCAATGGCGGGAAATCGGTCACTATCGCGAACCCACTCAACTTCTCCATCTACAGCTCAAAGTTGAACATTGGAGCCACACTCCAGGATCTGGAATCCATGCAGCTCGCACAAATACTTGCAGAGCCGAACATCACCGCGATTAGTGGAGAGAAAGCAGACTTTCTGGCCGGGGGAGAATTTCCCTTTCCCGTTGTCCAAAGTTCCTCAACAGGAGCCCCTACAGTCACCCTCATGTTCCGTCCTTATGGTGTACGCCTAGAATTTACTCCAGTTGTCAATGTCGACAGCACCATCGATCTTAAGGTAGCTCCGGAGGTGAGTGCGCTCGATTACACCAACTCGGTCAATATCGCAGGATACACGATCCCCGCGATCTCTACTCGTCGAGCCGAGACGCAGGTTGTTCTAAGAAGCGGGCAGACGTTTGCCATCTCGGGTCTACTTGACAACAGGACAGCGGACCAGTTCTCAAAGACTCCTGGGATTGCCAATGTTCCTGTACTAGGGCAGCTCTTCAAATCGAAGAATATAAACCATACGGAAAGCGAATTGATTGTCATAGTCACACCAACGTTGGTCGATCCTCTTACAGAGGAGGAGCCGGTCCGAGTGCCCCAGTCTCTCGTACCCACTATCGATCAGGGCGCATTTGACAAAACGTTTCCTTCCAGTTTGAAGCCCAAGACCTAATCTCAAGTAAGGCGAAGAGGACAGCATGGACGCTCACCAATTACAACAAGATTCAACCTACGACGTTGCTCTAATTACGGTTTGTTTAGATCCCGACGACGCCGATCGCATTGTGGAATTGGTGGAAGGGATGCCTTGGGCAGTGACCTCCTCAGGCTTCGACAGCTATATCAGCACAATCCGTCGTCCATACTTGAGCGCAAATATTAGTGCGGCAAAAGCTTGCGTCGCTGTCGTGGACTTTGATCTTGATCCATCACAGGCAATTGAATCCACCAAATATCTACAACAGGTATTTGCAGGTCGTGTAACGGTCATTGCTCTGGCAGATAATCGGGATCCAGATATTCTGCTGCGAGCTATGCGGGCCGGTTGTAGTGAATTCTTGGGAAAGCCGTTTCGTGCTGGAGAACTTGAACAAACGCTTCAAGGACTTCAGCAGCAGTGGTCGACACCATCTCAAACGAGCGCATTAGGCGGAAAGATCCTAAGCTTTCTCGGAGTAAAAGGCGGTGTAGGGACTACAACTTTAGCTGTTCATTTAGCAATGAACCTAGTTCAAATCCAGGGTAAGCGGACTTTGCTGATTGATCACCATCCGGAGCTTGGTCATGTCTGTGTTTACCTTGGCTTGGACGGTCAGCGCTGTACCTATCAGGAGGTCGTCCGTAGTGTTACACGCCTTGACTCAGAACTGCTCCGCGGTATCGTCAGCAAGCACGCCAGTGGGTTAGAGGTACTGTCCTCTCCTGATTCATGCGGTTCCATACCTAACATAGACGCCGACGTCGTTGCCCGGACATTAAAATTCTTATGCGCCGATTACGACTATATCATAGTCGATTGCCCTAATTGCTTGGATGAAACGACGATGGCAGTTCTGAATGCTTCAAGCACCGTATACCTTATAGCCACGCCGGAGATTGGTGCTATTCGCGACCTGTCCCGATATGTAGATACCCTTACAGCGAATAGTAGCAATACTGACAAGATGCAGGTCGTGATTAACCGTGTTTCATCACGCTATGCCGTCAATGTCGAGCATATTGAGAAGGCCATTCGCTTACCGGTTGCAATCCGTCTCCCAAATAGCTATGCGGACCTGGTTCGTTCTGCCAATCTCGGGGAACCCATCTCTCTCAAATCGAAATCTGAATTTAATACAGAGTTCTTAAGCTGGTCTAACACTCTTGTTGGATCGACTGGACAGAGCTCTCCGATCAAAACTAGACCATCAATTTTTGCAATGTGGTAATCGATAACAATAGCGAGCAGAGGAATTATGACTGATCTAGGAAACAACGTAAACCTCTCGACAAGACTGCAACCCTCGTCCGTGCGCATACCTCGTGGAATCCCCGAGCATATTCAGCAGCAGATCAAGGGTGCAGTGCATAAGGAATTGCTGAATCGTCTAGACCTTGATCGCCTCAGCGAATCAAACCAGAGCAAATCTGGTCAGCTTCAGTTGTTTTCTGTAATTCAACAACTCACTTCCGAACAGGGTGTGCCGTTGAGTCTCGCAGAGCGAGATCGTTTAGCACAGGAGGTTCTAGATGAGGTGTTTGGTTTTGGCCCGCTGGAACCCTTGTTACAAGATCAAACAGTCAGTGACATCTTGGTCAATACGTTTAGTGCTGTTTATGTTGAGCGACGCGGAGTTTTGGAGAAAACGAGTATTGTATTCAAAGACAATCGACACTTGATGCATATTATCGACAAGATCGTCTCGGGGGTAGGACGAAGAATTGATGAGTCTTCACCTCTTGTGGACGCAAGACTCCCAGATGGATCGCGGGTAAACGTGGTGATTCCTCCCCTGGCCGTCGACGGTCCGTGCATGTCCATCCGCCGTTTTGGCGCCAAGCCGATGCAGGCCGAAGACTTGCTGCGTACACAGATGCTAACGGCTCCCATGCTTGAAGTTCTGTCTGGCGCCGTCAAAGCTCGGCTCAACATTGTAGTCTCGGGAGGGACCGGCGCTGGTAAAACAACGCTGCTGAACGTTCTTTCTGGTTATATCTCTCCATTAGAGCGTATTGTCACGATCGAAGACTCAGCGGAACTTCAAGTAAAGCAGGAACATGTAGTTCGCTTGGAGACACGACCACCAAATGTCGAAGGCAATGGAGCGATTAAACAACGTGAACTGGTCATCAATGCACTCCGCATGAGACCCGATCGGATCATCCTGGGTGAAGTCCGCGGAGAGGAAACCCTTGACATGTTACAAGCGATGAACACAGGACACGACGGCTCCATCACGACAATTCACTCAAATACGCCACGCGACGCGCTGGCGCGTTTGGAAACAATGGCGATGATGGGTTCGGTTAAGCTGCCTGAGAAGGCAATTCGCGCTCAAATTGCCGCAGCTGTTCACGTGATCGTGCAAGTTGCAAGGCAGGCTGACGGCACTAGACGCATCACTCACATTACGGAGTTGACAGGAGCTTACAGTGATGTGATTAGCATGAGCGATCTCTTTCTTTTCGAGAAAAAGGGAATCGGACCAAATGGAAAAGTCAAGGGTCGATTCCATAGCACGGGAGTCATGCCCCGACTCGTAGACAAACTTCAGGCTTTCGGGATTCAACTACCTCATAGTCTTGTTGATCACTCAGTGGAAATCTAGAGCTCTAATAGGGATCTATGTTCGTTTTCGTCATGTTCGCGATGACCGCAACACTCACCTTTAGCGTTACGATGTTTGTCGTTCGACCTACATCGGAACAAAAGGCGATGAAGCGAAGGTTAGCGGCTGTAAAGACCGATCAGAGCATGGTGGGTTTAGCCGAAGGTGATCTCAGTCAATATCTAAAAACTTTGCAGCGCGGTTCATTCGGTTGGATGGAAGATCTAATCGACGGATACAAACTTCAAGAGTTCATTCAGATGCTGATTGTTCAAGCAGATCAGACGACGTCTGTCGGCACGGTGATGATGAACTGCGCTGGCTGCGCCATTACGGCCGGACTTCTGGTGTACTTCTTCTCTCTAAAAATCATCTTTACCGTGCTTGCCATGTTGACCGTGGGCTACATGCCGATCGGCGTACTAAGATTCCGGAAAGCCAAGCGAGTGAATGCCTTTAATGCAGCGCTGCCGGACTGCATTGACATGATGGCGCGTGCGCTTCGTGCAGGAAACTCTTTAAACGCGGCGATCAACATCGTTGCTGATCAGGCAGTTGGGCCAGCAAAGATGGAGTTCGGCGAGGTGTTCAATAAACAGAATTATGGGCTGCCCTTACGCGAAGCGTTAATGCAGTTGCTAGATCGTGTTCCTTCTCAGGATCTGCGTGTTCTCATCACCGGGATACTTGTGCAAAAAGATACAGGAGGCAATCTCGTAGAAATTCTGGAGCGGATCTTAACTGTGATTCGAGAGCGCATACGACTGAAGGGAGATATCCAGACACATACCGCGCAAGGTCGTCTTACTGGTTGGATCCTCTGCGGCTTACCAGTGATCTTGCTTCTACTACTAAACATAATTGATCCAGGATACTCGAGTGTATTGTTCAACAATCCCTTTGGACAGAAAATGTTGTATACGGGCATTGTCCTTCTTCTAGTCGGGGGATTTATCATCAACAAAATTGTAAAAGGGATTGAGATTTAATGGTTGCCGCACTTTATCTTGCCTCAACTCTCATGTTGTTTTGCGTTATTACTCTGCTTGGCGCGCCCTTTCTGTTTCAGCGTCATCCAGAGGCGCAGCGCTTGTTAGATGTAGTAGAAGGAAATCGACTCGATATCACAAAATCGACCTATGTTAACCAGGGTCGGGAAAGACTGCTTCGGTATGCGCAAGCGGTTCGAGGCAAACTTGGGCTTGCGGAGAACCCGAAGCTGAAAGCCAGGCTGATTAGCGCAGGCATTCGTGACCGAGCCATGGGCGATCTGTTTTTTGCCGCGCAGTTTCTTTTTCCGTTGACAATGGCATTCGGAGCGAGTTTTGTGCCGACAAACACAATGTTCTGCGTACTAATAGCCGGGATCATCGGCTTTCTTACGCCTGATTTCTGGTTAGGTCGCAAGATCAATCATAGAAAAGGGAAGATTCGCCGAAGCATGCCAGATGCCATGGACCTTCTTGTGATCTGTGTGGATGCAGGGCTCGGCATGGATCAAGCTCTGCTGCGGGTCGGAGATGAGCTTGCGCTTAGTCATCCGGAGATTAATGAGGAGTTCACACAGGTAAATCTTGCACAGCGTGCCGGGCAGCCTCGGCTGGAAGCTTGGAGAACGCTTGCCGACCGAACCGACATCGACGAGTTCCGCCAGTTCGTGAACATGTTGACGCAAACAGAGCGATTTGGTACCCCGATCGCGAAGGCCCTGAGCCGTTTTTCGGAGGACTTACGGACGAAGCGGCGCCAGTATGCAGAACAACAAGCGTCCAAGACCAAAATAAAGATCATTTTCCCGCTCGTTCTCTGCATTTTCCCCTGTATCTTCATCGTTCTTCTCGCACCAGCGATACTCACGATCTCAAGTGGAATCTCCGAGATGGGTCGATGATGCTTGAGTTGTTTAAAGGTGCTGAACCACCTTGCTTCCAGGAGCTCAGGACTAAATGTAGCCTGCGGCTCTGGTCAATTTCTCGTGGAGTCTCCGCGACTGCGCTGATGATTGCGCTGATGATTGTTTCATTTTGAAAATTCCAGAAAGGAGGTTCATTATGGACACCACCGTTGTAGTTCGCACCGCCGCAGGAATCCTCGCCGCTGCCGTGCTCGCGATTATCGCTTACCGCCGGAACCAAAAGGCATAGTGCCTCTCCTGCGTTAGGCTTCCGGTACTCCTGTACGCCAGGTGAACATTACATCGTTCTTCCTCGACGTGCACTTGCGTTGAGCATGCTCCACAATAAAGCTGCGATCGTATCAAACCGTTTGCGGCTGGAGAGATCAGAATGCAAGTCTTGCAGGTAGTGAATCAGACACGCGACATACTAGTCGGCGACCGAATTATGGTCGCCGACAGTTCTCTGCGCCGCATGGTAGGCCTTCTGGGCCGGAGTGGGCTGAGCGAAGGAGAAGGGCTCTGGATCCGGCCTTCTTCCGGTGTCCATACCGTTGGTATGCGGTTTCCTATTGATGTAGTGGGATTGGACAAAGATCAAAGAGTCATTAAGCTCTGGAACAGTCTTCGTCCATACCGGATGACTTCGGTGAGTTTGGCGTTGCGGAGCGTAATTGAGCTGCCTTCCGGGCGCATTGTGATGTGCAAGGTCCAGGTTGGAGACCTGTTTCAGTTCAAGGGAGCTCAGGCCTGAGTCTTCCTTCTGACTGCGGCTCCGCTATGTATTCTTTTGAAGATCATCCGTCGTCCATCTACGCCTTTGTAGCAGCGCGTTTCCGGTCGTCAACGCCACCTTGTCCCGCAAAGGAGAAAGCCAAATTCGATTGGATCTCATTTCGATCAAGTAATAAGAGGCAAGCAAAGTGAGTAGTGGGTCCAGAAGAAGGCGATAACGAAACTCTGCATGAGTGCAGTAGTAGGGTAAGGGGAACAGCAGCAAAGGACCAGCGAACAGAGTAGCGAGAGCGTGAGACCGCTGCCTCCACAGTATAGAAAGCCCGCCTAAACCCAGAAGAGAGGTCAGACAGGCATGAAACGCAAAGAAGAGGGAACCTCTTTCCGTACCCGTACCTGTCCAAAAACGGACCATGCGCAGACCGGTCATGCGAAGGAAGTGGAAAGCATGACTTTCGATATACCGCCGCGCAAGGCCAGACTTCTGGGTCGTGTATCTGATCTCTCCCAAAATTCGGTATTCCGACAACTCAAGCTGGTTGTACATCGGAAAGAGCCGCTCCTCAAGATAGCCGGAGGCGCCCTCACGATTACCCATCCATAGCTCAAAGCCGACTGTGGTGCGGAGTGGGACGAAAGCGTGGAAGACTCGAGCATTACGGACAGGCCACGGAGCAAAGACGACCGCAAAGCTTAGTGCGGCGAGCAGCGGAAAATTGCGTGCGTTGCTCCGAGTCTTCCAGGCTAACCACAGCAGAGGCGTGGAGAGTGCAGGTAACAGAGCCGGGTTGAGCAATCCGGCCAACGCGCAGTATGCCCCGAGAAAAATCCACATCCAGCATGAGACATGATCACCCAAGTGCAGGATCAGCGTGAGCAGGCCTAGCAGGAGACAAATGGAGAGCGACGTGTCCCACGCAATGGTCGGAATCCAAAGCAGTGGGGGAGAGCACGCCCAAAAAAGGCCAGCAACTAAGCAGGCACGCTCGCCAAAGAGGCTGCGCGCTAGGTGCATGAGGAGCCACACCGTGATAAGAGCGACGGCAAGTTGCCCCACCATCATTATGGCTGCGGAAAGCCGGGTCTGTTCTCCAAAAAGCCAGAAGACGGCCGCAGTAAGCAGCGGGTAGCCAGGGGCGATGAAGGCCGTCGGTCCAGTTGGTACGCCGAAAGGCGAACTCAGTCCCTGGCCGGTAAGTAGAGAGTGAGCCAACAGGCTCATCTCCACGCCACGCTGAAAGAACCAGTTCCCCGGATACAGAAGAAGTACCCCAACAATTACCAGCAAACGTAACAAGGCGGCTAAGAGAAGCACTCCTATCGTGTGCCGTCGTTGAGCCTCGGCTATCGTCCCATCTAAAAGAGTCCGACCCACCGACGAAGGGTAACCCTCACGGTGGCCTGAAACCATGACACAACTGGGGGAGTAACTGAAAGGTCAGGCGGTCGGAGTTTCAGCCTTGCCAGGCTGTGCCACGATGCGCAGGTACGGCTTAGGCGATTGCCATCCTTCCGGATACTTTGCCTTAGCTTCCTCATCCGTTACGGCGGGGAGAATAATGACATTTTCTCCCGATTTCCAGTTTGCGGGCGTCGCTACCTTGTGCTCAGCCGTGAGTTGGATGGAGTCCAACACTCTCAGCACCTCGTCGAAGTTGCGGCCAGTGCTCATGGGATAGCTAAGCATCAACTTAACTTTCTTGTCGGGGCCGATCACAAACACTGTGCGCACGGTCGCATTGTTCGCGGCGGTGCGTCCCTCGCAGCTGTCGCCGGCTTCGGCCGGAAGCATGTCATAGAGCTTTGCGATCTCAAGGTTCGGGTCCCCAATCATGGGAAATGTAACCTTGTGCCCTTGCGTTTCTTCAATATCGTCGGCCCACTTGCCGTGTTTGTCGATGGGATCGACCGAGAGTCCGATCACCTTGGTGTTGCGGCGGGTAAACTCAGGGGCAAGGCCGGCCATATAGCCGAGCTCGGTGGTGCAAACTGGAGTGAAGTCTTTCGGGTGTGAGAACAGAATCGCGTATCCATCACCAATCCATTCATGAAAGTGAATCGAGCCCTGGGTGGTCTCCGTGGTGAAGTCGGGTGCAATGTCATTGATGCGCAAAGACATATTCGGTCTCCTATTACGTGACTCTCATCGAAATCATACGAGAACGATCTCTTGGATGCACACAGAAAGGTTTCGACGCGACCTAACGTATTTGGCTCTTGAAGTGCACGATAGCTTAGCGTCGTTTGCACGAGAACGGCACTCTAATACAGTAGGTGAAACCCCTGCTAGCAGCAGGCTCGCACAGGGAATCAGTGAAGGACAATCAAGTGGAATCCGTTGACAGCACGATTCAGTTGATCCAAATCCAGCAGGGGACCGAAACGGTAGCCGGTGTAGCCACGTGTTCGACCGCGTTGGCTGCGGGACCGTGGATCTTTGACATGGAAGCCCCGAGTTACGGCCCAGGAGCCTCAATGCTGGACCAGCTGCCGAGTTCGGCGCCCCAGCAAAAGGTGTTGCCTGAAGAGTACCGAAAAGCGTCGCCGGCGGAGCTCGACCTCCGCATTCGAGCGGCTAAACACGCCTTAGGCGAGCGCGTCGTCTTGCTGGGCCACTTCTATCAGCGGGACGAGGTAATCCAGTATGCAGATTTCGTCGGTGACTCCTTCCAACTCGCGCAGGCTGCGCGCACCCGCCCAAACGCCGAAGCAATCGTCTTCTGTGGCGTGCATTTCATGGCGGAGACGGCCGACATGCTGTCGCGCCCGGATCAGGCAATCATTCTCCCCAACCTGGCCGCCGGTTGCTCCATGGCTGACATGGCCGACCTTGACTCGGTGACCGAGTGCTGGGAGGAGTTGGAACAACTGCTCGGCACCCAGCCCGACGCGGAAGGACGCGTCCCCGTCATCCCGATTACCTACATGAACTCGTCGGCGGCGTTGAAGGGATTTTGTGGCGAGCATGGCGGCGTCGTGTGTACCTCCTCAAATGCCTCGACCGTCCTCGCGTGGGCGTTCGAGCGCGGACAACGCGTATTGTTCTTTCCGGACCAGCACCTCGGTCGCAACACCGGTAAAGCAATGGGCGTGCCGCTGGCGCAGATGCCGATGTGGGACCCGCGCCGAGCGATGGGGGGCACGGATCTTGAGACGCTTCGCAACGCCAAGGTCATCTTGTGGCATGGGTTCTGCTCCGTACACAAACGTTTCTCGGTGGTGCAGATCGCACAGGCGCGGGCCAAGTATCCGAACGTCCGCGTGATCGTTCACCCGGAATGTCCGATCGAGGTGGTCGACGCGGCGGATCTGGCGGGCTCGACGGACGTCATCAGCAAGGCAATCGCGGCGGCTCCTGCGGGCTCCACCATCGCGGTCGGAACGGAGATCAACCTGGTGCGGCGGCTTGCTAATCAGCATCCGGAGCTGAACATCTTCTGCTTGGACCCGGTGATTTGCCCCTGCTCGACGATGTATCGGATTCATCCCGGATACCTGGCGTGGGTGCTCGAGGCGCTCGAGCGAGGCGAAGTATTGAATCGGATCACGGTACCGGAATCGGTGGCTGTATCTGCCCGCGTGGCGCTGGAGCGCATGTTGAGTCTGAAACCGGCGGCTAGATAGTGGCAATCGAAACCATGCGCCCCTCTCAGGCAGCCATTCACGCGTTGGTTCAGAGGGCACTTGACGAAGACGCGCCCTGGGGCGATCTCACCTCGCAGGCGCTGATCCCGGCGGAAGCCTGTGTTTCGGCTGAGCTAGTGGCGAGGGAAGATGGCATACTGTGCGGTGCGGACCTGTTCCGTGCGGCGATGGCCCTCACCGACTCAGCCATCGCAACGAAGTTCAGCGTTCAGGATGGACAGACTTTCACTGCAGGAACCGTGCTCGCCACGGCGGAAGGCCCGGCACGAGGAGTACTGCAAGCTGAGCGTGTGGCACTCAACTTCGTGCAGCGGCTCTCCGCGATCGCCGCTCTCACCGCAAAGTATGTCGCTGAAACTGCGGGGACCAAAGTTCGTATCGTCGATACACGCAAGACCACGCCGGGGTTGCGCCTGGTCGAGCGCTACGCCGTGCGCTGCGGAGGCGGCCACAATCACCGGTTTTCACTTTCAGACGCGGTCATGGCGAAGGACAATCACCTGGCCGTGATCGGCGCAACCCGCGGCACGACCCTGACCGAAGCTCTGTGCAGAATGCGCGAGGCATTGCCCCACACAACCCACATCGAAGTTGAAGTCGATCGCCTAGATCAGATTGAAGCGGTGCTGGCGGCCGGAGTCGATACCATCATGTTCGACAACTTCTCCACCCCGGACATGCGCACGGGGGTCGCCCAGGTGGGCGGGCGCGCGTTGATTGAGGCCAGCGGCGGCATCACGTTGGCCCGCATCCGGGAGATCGCCGAGACCGGCGTGGACATCATTTCGGTCGGTGCCTTGACGCATAGTGTGCGCGCCCTCGATTTGGGCCTCGACTTACGCATGGAGCAGGCGTGATCTACCTCGACGCGGCCGCCACCACTCCCGTCCGGCGGGAGGTGCTGGAGGCCATGTGGCCTTGGCTTACGGGAGAGTTCGGCAATGCATCCAGCCAGCACGCACTCGGAAAGCGCGCCGCGGAAGCCTTGGCCGATGCGCGGGCGCGGGTGGCGGCACTGCTCGGCTGCCGGGCCAGCGAGATCATCTTCACCTCCGGCGGCACGGAGGCTGACAACTTGGCGCTGAAGGGAATCGCGTTGGCCGGCCCGCAAGGCCGGCACATCATCACCTCGCCTATCGAGCATGAGGCCGTGCTTGCCTCCTGCGGCTACCTGCAGCGGCATCACGGCTTCGAGATCACGCAGCTCCCCGTCTCACAGTTTGGCTTGGTAGAGCCGGCTGCACTCGCGGCTGCAATGCGCGACGACACCACGTTGGTCAGTATCCTACTGGCAAGCAACGAAGTCGGTACCATCCAGCCGGTGGCCGAGCTGGCCGCGGTCGCTCATGCGCGCGGTGTGCCCCTGCACACCGATGCGGTACAGGGCGGAGGCATCCTCGACGTACGCCTCAAAACACTCGGCGTAGACGCAATGAGCCTCTCCGGCCACAAGCTGGGCGCGCCCAAGGGAATCGGCATGCTCTTCCTGCGCGGACGTCTGCAGGCGGAGCCGGTCCTCCACGGCGGCGGCCAGGAGCGCGGCCGGCGCTCCGGCACGGAGAACGTGGCAGGCGCCGTCGGTTTCGCGCGAGCTCTGGAGCTAGCTTGCGCCGGACGCGCCGAGCGGTGTGCGCACCTCACCCGGCTCCGCGATCAGCTGATTGCGGGTGTGCTGGCCGGCGTTCCGGACGCCATCCTGACCGGGCATCCCACGTTACGGCTCCCCGGACACGCCTCCTTCTGCTTTCCGGGAACGAGCGGTGAGGCCATGCTGCTGCAGCTCGAAGAGCGCGGAATCCTCTGTTCAAGCGGCTCGGCATGCGCCGCAGGCCGCGATGAACCCTCCCACGTGCTGCTGGCCATGGGGTTCTTGCCGGAGCTCGCGCAAACGGCGGTGCGCTTCACCCTTACAGAAGCCGTGACCGAAGACGAAACCTACCAGACCATCCATGCCGTGCACCAGGCTTCACAGGCCGTACGAGCCACCGTCGCCGTAGGAATATCTTGTCATCCGGCCCTCTTTCAAGGACACTGAACCCATCTCATCCGCGCGAGAACGTCATGAAAACGCTCTACCTTAGCCTACTCTTGGCCTTTACTCTGCTTGCACTCGATCTCCAGTCCGCCCCGGCACAGGAGTCTGCCCAGCCTCCCGCTGTGGTCTACGTCATCCGCCACGCCGAGAAACCTGCGTCCGAGGAGAACTCTCCCGACCTGACCGCCACCGGCTTCAAGCGCGCGGAGGCTCTGCCGTCTCTCTTCGTCCAGATGCCCGGGGCCCCGGCGCCCCGCCTGCCGAAGCCGGATGCAATCTTTGCGACGGCCCGCAGCAAAACCAGCAACCGGCCGGTCGAGACGGTGACACCGCTCGCCCAGTTCCTGAAGCTCCCCATCCATCATGACTTCGACGAGCACGCCACCGGGCCTCTGGCAGCCGATTTGCTGGGTGGCAAGTACGCCGGCAAAAGCGTGCTTATCTGCTGGCACCACGGCCAGATTCCCGCGCTGGCCGCGGCTCTGGGCGTCTCCGATGCGCCCACAGCCTGGGACGACCAGGTCTTCAACCAGATCTGGAAGATTACGTACAGCGCGGGCCAGGCAAAGCTCGCGATACTCTCCCAAAGCCTGCTCCCGGGCGATCCGCAATAAGCCGGACGTTCAGGATTTGAGCTTGGCGGCATCGCGCGACTGCGCTAGCGCTTGCACGATCCTCGGCCGCTCCCGGAAGAGATAATTTGCGATGATCGTCAACAGCCCGATAAAGTTGGCGATTGATGTCGTCAGCAGCGCAATCAGCACGCCGTCGCTCAGGTGGAAACCGGCGTTGGTGCGGCCCGACTGCCAGATCATCTCGCGTACGTTGTAGTCCCACCAGATATTGATCAGCAGCGCGAAGAAGAAGAACAGGGCACGCAGCCAAAAGTCTAGTGTCCAGTCGAAGTGGTCTTCCTTGTCTTTTACCGGTGAGAGCGTTCCATCGCTGAAGCCCTGCAGCTCAAGCGCCGCATCTCGCACCGAAGCCGCGCCGGCCGCATTACTTTCAAGCGCTGCAAAGCGTGTGGCGGATTGAGTTGGTCCTGCAAGCGGCTGAGCCGGTCCGGAAACCGGGTCGGGAAGAGGACTGGGAATAGGAGGCGCAGCGGGAGCCGGCTCCGGCATCAGAGCGTATTCCTCAGCCGCCGCTGGAACTCGTCACGGATAAAGGCGGGAGGGATCACCGGGCTGGCGTCGGAAGGGTCGGCCGCCTTACGGGCCAAGTCCCACGCCGAGCCCTGTTCATGGGTCATCATCGAGAGCTCGATCGCGGTGAGACCCCGGTACTGCTCCCAGACCTCGCGAATCAGCACATCGTCGCCGGTTTCAAGTGCCGGGCTGTGAGGAGGGAGTATGCACGGACGGTCGATGTTCGCCGCGCGGTAGCTCTTGAACGTCGTGTAAAGCTGCGGAACTACCGGACCATACGGCCACGCCTCCACATTCTCACGGAGGAAGGTTTCATGCCGCTTAACCAGGCTCCAACCCTCGGCAATGTAGACGAGCTTCTGTAGCTTCATCGGATCGACGGGTCGCCCGTCGGCGATCCCAAGCTGAATGAACTGATTCGCCACTGCGAGCGCTGAAACGGTAGACATAGGAAAGAGCACCAAGCTCTAGTGTAGAACCAAACGACGCACTTCCATAAGCTCCCAATAATTCAGGAGCTAACTATATACAGAGACAGGAGCCAACTATATAGAGAGTGGTCGCAGTTGCAGCGATGCAACGAAAGTGCCATGGAGAAGACGTCTCCGGTGATCTAGGGTGATGGTTGAAGCCGCCGTGCCTCTCGCGACTCAACCAAGGAGCGCCTTGAATGGAAGCATCTTCCAGCAACGCGGCTGCCTCTCTGTGTCTACCCTCGTTTGCGGACCGCGCAGAGAGCAACGCCGGCCCGCCACTCGGAGACGTCGCACAGGTACAGCCCGGGTCACGGCCGTACAGCCTCGCCCTCGTATCGCGCTACGTTCGCTGCTTCCGGGAGCACAAGAGTGGCTCGATCGTCTCGGTGACCGAGGAAAAGCGCGGCAAGCCGTGCGCTTCCATCCGCTATCGTTGTGCCGGATGTGGGCTGCTTTGGTCGGCGCGCTGGAGAAGCTAATGCAACGGCCCTAGCTCTCCCCCAACGTACACAAGGAAGAAACGTAAGTTTCCGTCCTTATTCAATGCGTAACAGAAAACCTGCGCCGGTCAGGTGCGCGTGGCAACGCGAAGGCTGAGCTCGCGAAGCTGGTGCTCGGTGGCCGGAGTCGGTGCGTCGACCATCAGGTCGATAGCCTTGGCCGTCTTCGGGAAGGCGATCACCTCGCGCAGGCTGGACGCACCGGCCAGAATCATGACGATGCGGTCCAGCCCGAGCGCGATGCCGCCGTGGGGCGGGGTGCCGTACTCGAGCGCGTCGAGGAAGAAGCCGAAGCGGGCTTTCTGTTCCTCCTCATCCATGCCGAGCGAACGGAAGATTTCGGCCTGGACGTCCTTGCGGTGGATGCGGATGGAGCCGGAGCCAAGCTCGGTGCCGTTGAGGACGATGTCGTAGGCGAGGGCGCGGACGGCGCCTTTGTCGGAGGCAAGGCGGCCGGCGCGAATGTCTTCCTCGTGCGGGCTGGTAAAGGGGTGGTGGGCGGCCTGCCAGGTTTTGGCTTCCTCGTCCCACTCGTACATGGGAAAGTCGGTGATCCAGCAGAACTTGAAGTCGGCAGCGGTGCCGGTTTGGGTGAAGAGGCCATGCTTGTCGGCGAACTTCTTGGCTAGTTCGAGGCGGAGGGCGCCGACTTTTTTATAGATCCACTGCGGGTCGTGGTTCCACTTGGCAGGGGTGCCGAGCTTTGGTGTGATGACGATGACTAAGTCGTTTTCCTCACCAGCGTACTCAATCGAACCTCTGTCAGAGGTTCGTAATTGCTTCTCAATTGATTCGGCGAGAGAAAAGAACGCAGCGTTCGTCTTCAGTCTTCCCACATCAAGCAGGTCTAAACCTGTGTCACCGAAAAAAGCACGAACTTCACTCAGTAAGGCTTTTCTACCGGTACCGCTCATCGCTCCGGCCTTAGGAACAATAAAGCCAATAACAGGTAAGTCGCGTTCGATTTTGAACTGGTCGCGTAGCTCGGGGGTGAGTATGTCACTAAGTTGTGCCATCGCCGGCAGCCGCATATCCGGCTTGTCAATCCCGTACATTCGAATGGCATCGTCATACGTCATCTGCACGAACGGCGGCTGAAGCTCAATCCCGGCGGTCTTGAAAGCCGCACTCAGGAAGCCCTCGACCACTTTGAAGATGAGCTCCTGCTGGGGAAACGTCATCTCCAGGTCGATCTGGGTAAACTCGGGCTGGCGGTCGGCGCGGAGGTCCTCGTCGCGGAAGCAGCGGGCGATCTGGAAATAGCGGTCGAAGCCGGAGACCATGAGGATCTGCTTGAAGATCTGCGGGGACTGCGGGAGCGCGTAGAACTCGCCGGGGTGGACGCGGCTGGGGACGAGGTAGTCTCTTGCTCCTTCCGGGGTAGACCGGGTCATGAACGGGGTTTCGATCTCGAGGAAGCCGGCGTCCGACAGCGAGTTGCGAATGGCGCGGGCGACCTCATGCCGGAGGCGGAAGTTCTTCTGCATTTCGACGCGGCGGAGGTCGAGGAAGCGGTACTTGAGGCGGACCTCTTCGTTGGCGATGGCGTCTTCAGCGGGCGAGAAGGGGGGCGTCTTCGCGTCGTTCAGCAGCAGCAGTTCGGTCGCAGCGACTTCGATTTCGCCGGTGTTCATCTTGGGGTTTTCAAGCCCGGCGGCGCGGCGGCGGACGGTGCCCTGGGCGGCCACGACGAACTCCGGACGCGCGGCTTCGGCCCGGGCGTGGGCCTCGGGCGAGAGCTGCTTGTCAAGCACCACCTGGACGATGCCCGAGCGATCGCGGACGTCGAGAAAGATAAGGTCGCCGTGGTCGCGGCGGCGGTTGATCCAGCCCATCACGACGACGTGTTCCTGGGCGTTGGCGGCGCGCAGATCTCCGCACCGGTGGGTGCGCTGCAGGGTTCCTAGAAAGTCGAGAGTCACGCTTTCATTGTACGGAAAGCGGCTGAGCCGAGACGCTCCGAAGCGCATCGTATACGTCCATGGCCGCCATTGAAGAACTGAAAGCATTGTCAGACGCGGAAGAACCTCTGGATATCGTGGTGGACCCGCAGGCCAGCGCGAAAGCAGCCGGTCTACGCTATGTGACGGACGCGAAGCCGGGGATCGAGCGCCGAAAGACAGCCAAAGGATTCCGCTTTGTGGACAAAGAGGGCAAGCCGGTTCGGGATGCGGAGACGCTTGGCCGGATCAAGTCGCTGGTCATCCCTCCGGCGTGGGTGAACGTCTGGATCTGTCCGCTGGCCAATGGGCATCTGCAGGCCACCGGGCGAGATGTGCGCGGGCGCAAGCAAAGCCGCTATCACCCCAAGTGGCGCGAGGCACGGGACGAGAACAAGTACGAGCGCATGATGCTGTTCGGCGATGCGCTGCCGCATCTGCGTGAGCGCGTCGACCATGACCTGGCGCTGGCCGGGCTGCCGCGCAACAAGGTGCTAGCGACGCTGGTGCGTCTGATGGAGACGACCTTCATCCGCGTGGGCAATGTGGAGTATGCGCGCGAGAACAAGAGCTACGGCCTGACCACGATGCGCAATCGTCACGCGCATGTCGAGGGGACGACGATTACGTTCGATTTCACCGGCAAGAGCGGCGTGCACCACACGATCGACGTGCAAAACCGCAAGCTGGCCGGCATTGTAAAAAAGTGCATGGAGCTGCCCGGGCAGGAGCTCTTCCAGTATGTCGATCATGATGGCGACCGGCATGGAGTCGACTCGCAGGATGTAAACGAATACCTGCACGAGATTACCGGGCAGCACTTCACGGCCAAGGACTTCCGCACCTGGGCGGGTACCATGCTGGCATCGAGGATGTTGAAAGCCTTTGAGCCGTATGATTCTCAGACGCAAGCGAAGAAGAATGTGGTGGAGGCGATCAAGTCGGTTGCCAAGCGGCTCGGAAATACGCCATCGGTCTGCCGCAAATGCTATGTGCATCCGGTGGTGCTCAATAAGTACCTGAACGGCGAGATGATGCAGGAGATGGAGACGGCGGTGGAGCAAGAAGTGGACCGCAAGCTGCACGCGCTGCAGGACGAGGAGCACGCGCTGCTGCGGCTGTTGGAACACACGGTGGCGGCATAGCGCGGGCGGCGTGGAGGAGCTTGCTGCTAGCGCCACTGTGCGAAGGAGCGCTGATTCTGCTCGCCGCGCTGGCAGCCTTTTGGACACGGCAGCCGCTTCTTTTTGCGAGCCTCGGGCCGACCGCGTTTGAGTTGATTGAGGCTCCAAAACGCCAGAGTGCGCGTACCTGGAACGTGGTTGCGGGGCATGCGATCGGGTTGCTGGCCGGGTTTACTGCTCTGTGGCTCACGCATGCAGGGTCGGCTCCGCCGGTGGGCGGCGGGGCGCCGGTGTGGCCGCGCGTTTGGGCCGCTGCGTTGGCCGCGACGATGACGGTATTCGGGACGCTGGCGGCGCGGGCGACGCAGCCGGCGGCGATCTCAACTAGCCTGCTGGTCTCGCTAGGAACGATGCAGCGGGGGGTGGATGTGGCGTTGATTCTTGGCTCGGTAGTGCTGATGGTGGTAGCGGCGCGGCCGCTACGACGGCTACGGGTGATGGAAGGCGCGGAAGATCAAGCGCCGGAGAGCAAAGCGACTTAGTCTGGAGCTGGTTTTCTGACGGTGTGACGCTGCTCCAAGACAATATGAAGATTCTGACTGCGCCAGAATGACGAGCTAGACGCTTTCGCACCGCATGTTAGTACCGCGGATTAGTACAGAGACTTCCTTCAAGGCTGCAGGAAGGTGCGCGATGTGCTCCAGCCACTCCGCATTCGTAAGGATTGCTTAGCCCCCATCTCGTCCGACCGTACGATCCAACCACCTGCGCATCGATGCAGAAAGCGAAGTTCTTCGATCTCCTCGGCGGTGGATCTTCCAGCCATGTACGCCTGCGACTTCGTTTCCGGTCATGTCTGCCCACAGCGCGTATTCGCAACCGATCAGCCATCCTGTGCAGAAGTAATCTTGCGACAATTCGCTCATCCTGTGTGCGAGCACTCTTGCTTGTGGACTCTTCAAAGTCAACATACCGGGCCCTTTCGCGTTTTCTCTAGATCATTTTATTTGTAGAAATTGATAAGCCAACAGAAAGCCAGGACTTTGGCGTTCGCCCGCACGGTATCGAAGGAATGATCAAGCACGATCTGCTTAGACCATTTCCTTCTGCGTAAGCTGTTCTGAAATTGCAAAAAGCAGATTCTCCGCCTGCGGTGAAATGACAATGGTTCCAGGGCGAGAGATACCGTAAAGAAAATGGTTAGCGCAGGAGTTGCTTAAGCTCTACTTGGGTGATCGTCACCTGTTGGCCGGAGGAGAAGGTTTTGACGGTGACGGTACTTGCGGCGACTTCGTTTTCTCCAAGCAGCACGACATGGCGAGCGACCTTGTCAGCCGTTTCAAAGCTCTTTTTCAGCCGAAAGCTGCCGTCGCCAACTTCGACCGAAAGACCGGCGCGGCGAAGGTCGCGGGCGAGGGCGAGGGCGGCAGCATTCTGTGCGGGACTTAGAGGAGCGATGTAGGCGTCGAGCTTGGGAACCCAGGTCTCAGACGCGAGACCTGGGGCACCCGGGTTCGTGGCTGCCTCCGCTTCGCGCTGAGCCTGCAAGGTAAGGATGAGGCGATCCTCCCCGATCGCGAAGCCGATCCCCGGAGCCTTGGGACCGCCGAGCATTTCGCTCAGGCCGTCGTAGCGTCCGCCGCCCAGCAACGCATTCTGCGTACCCAGCCCGCTGCCATGCGGGATGGTGAACTCGAAAGTAGTGCGGGTGTAGTAATCCAGGCCGCGGACCAGGCGCGGGTTCACCGTATACGCCACTCCGCAGGCGTCCAGCGCGGCAAGCACCTGCGCGAAGTGGTCGCGGCTGGCATCGTCGAGGAAGTCGGCGATCTTCGGCAGACCGTTGATCAGGTCCTGGTCTTCGGGCGCTTTCGAGTCGAGTACCCGCAGCGGATTGGTCTCGGCGCGGCGCTGGTTGTCCTCGCACATGCGGTGTTTGATCGGGGCGAGCGCTTCGCGCAGGGCTGCCACGTACCGCGGCCGGTCGGTGGAGGAGCCGACCGAGTTCAGCTCAAGCCGCCAGCCCTGGACGCCGAGTTCATCGAGCAGCGAGGCGAGCATCTCCAGCACTTCGGCGTCGCGCAGCGGGCTTTCTGAGCCGGATGAAACCGGTCCGAGGACCTCCACGCCGATCTGCCAGAACTGGCGGTAGCGGCCGCGCTGGGGGCGCTCGCGGCGAAACTGCGGGCCGATGTAGAAGAGCTTCTGCAGACCTCCGGTCTCGCCCAGTTTGTGCTCGATGTAGGCGCGGACGACGCCGGCGGTGTTCTCCGGCCGTAAGGTAAGCGACTGGGCCTTTTCGCTGGCGGCGCGCGCGCGATCCTCCCACGTGTACATTTCTTTCGAGACGATGTCGGTCTCCTCGCCCACGCCACGGGCAAAGAGCTCCGTGGCTTCAAAGAGAGGTGTACGAATCTCGCCGAAGCCGTAGCGGGCGAAGAGCGCGCGGGCGGAGGCTTCAACGCGATTCCAGAGCTGGGTGTCAGGAGGCAGCAGATCGCGTGTACCGCGCACGGCTTTGAGGGTAGACATAGAGCTCAAGTCTAGCGGACTGGCTCAGGGCAGCTTGTAGAGAGTCCTCGCGTTGCCCCGGAGAACCTCCAGGGCGATCCAATTGACTTGCTTGCGGGTGATCTCGCCGTCGCGGAGCATCCCGGTGAGCGCGAGGCCGAGGGCCTGACGGCCGTTGTGCGCGGCGATCCACGTGGACTCCTCCCAGCCCATCGCGTCCGAGTAGGAGAGCCGTCGGTGCCGAAGAGGACCTTGTCCGTGAAGGTTCCAGCCGCTCACGCAGCCACCCGGCGAGCGTACGCAGCGGGAAGGTAAGGGTTTCCTGCGAGAGCCTGAGGAGACTCACACGTTGACGTTAGCACCCGATGCGGCGTGGAGCCGATCAGTTTAGTGTTCCACGCTGCTCAGTGGGTCATGGCGTAGACACCATCCTTGACTTCGATTTTCCGGTCCATTTGCGAAGACTTCAGCGGATAGCTGGAATGTCGGCCCACTCCCAGGAGTCGCCCAGGTCGGAGTTAAGCGAGATCGCGACCAGGATGCGGCCCTTGTCGTCGTAGATGCCCTGTCAGCGAGCGACGCGGCCATCCTTCTTGTAGCCGGCTCTGCATGAGGGCTTGGACGCCGGTTGCGGTTGCGCGATCGTCTGGCCTGGCGAGTTTGAGGTACCCCCCCTGGGGGTGGGGTGAAATGCTAAAGTCCTTGTTTTGTGCAAGATGCCGGAGATCAATTTCGTAAAGTCGTCAAGGCAAAGGACTTATAGGCAAAATCTTCTAAACAAAAGACTTATAGCCGCTTTACACATGGAGCCAATTTCGTTCCGGGCTATTGTTTCGGTAGCTTTATTGTACGAGATGCTCAAGGGGGATTATGCCAAGTTTTTGCTAGAGCCAAGCTCTTTCTTTTGAACAGTTTAGGGGGTGGAAGAAAAGGCTGAGGACTTGACATGCGAATGGAGCGCAGAGGCGTAGGACAGTTGACCTTCCGGGTCGTGGGGTTCTACTCTTATAAAGTGCTGATTACGCCGTTTGATTTGCAGAAAGAGCCGTTGGTCTTTGCTGAAGAACTTTTACCGGGTGCGATTGAGTATGCGCCAGACACCCGGCAGATTGGTCCTTTGCCGGTAAAGGGGAAAGCAGACCTGATCGTGGAGCATCGGGGGCCGGCAGAGCAGGTAGAGGATATTCGAATACGGGCCGAGTACCGCGGTGCGTTCGAGGTCATGTGTGCGCGTTGCGTGGAACCGGTGCCTGTGCCGCTGGCAGGGGAGTTTGACCTTCTGTTTCGTCCGGAGAACGCCGACGCCGAGGCGGGAGAACGGGCGATTACGGAGGATGAGACGGAGATAGGGTACTATAGTCAAGCGGGACTTTTGCTGGAAGACGTGGTACGTGAGCAGGTGTTACTTTCCCTGCCGGGACGTGCGTTGTGCACACCGGAATGTAAGGGACTATGTGCGCGCTGTGGTCAGAATCTGAATGTGGAGCCTTGTCGATGCTCCGAGACGGCGGCCGATCCTCGCTGGAATGCTTTAGCCGGTCTCGCAACGCTGAAAAGTTCAGCCGTAATCTAAGCTCTGTTCGTCCCTGTGTGCGGGGCGGACCTATTTTGAAGGGGATCCACGATGCCTAATCCGAAACGGCGCCATTCCAAACAACGGACCGCCAAGCGCCGCAGTCATGACTTTCTCACTCCGGTGAATTCTTCTTTGTGTCCTAACTGCGGTGAGCGTAAGCTCTCGCACCGGGCATGCCCAAAATGCGGTGAGTACAAGGGACGTTCCGTATTCGCCGCAACACAGTCGGCGAGCTAAGTTCCGTTGATCGCCGGAGTGCAGTCACTTCTGCGCTGCTCTCTATATAGATACACAGAACGCAAACTCACATTGCGCGTACTCGTTGCGACCGGTAACGGAATCTCGATGCCTCGATCCGGATACACCCTGAGACCCGATGCCGGTTGAGATTGTTGTGGACGCGATGGGATCGGACTGTGCCCCGGAATCGGAGATTCGCGGGGCATTGCTTGCTTCCCGTTCGCTCGATGTTCATGTAACGCTGGTTGGTCCTGAGGATAGGATTGCTCCTGCGCTTGAGCAGGCGCAACGACAAGGTGGACACCTGTTCGAACGCCGCTCGGGCGGGGCCGGACTGCCCGTATCCATGCTCCATGCCAGCGAGTGGATCACGATGGAGGATAAGGCTGCGCAGGCGGTGCGTTCGAAGCGGGATTCCACCATGCGGGTGGGTCTGAAGCAAGTAAAGCAGGGTGCGGCGGCCGGATTTTTTACCGCGGGCAACACGGGTGCGGCAATGGCCTCGGCCAAGATGGTGCTTGGTGCGCTCAATGGGGTTCAGCGTCCGGCCCTGGCGACTCTTCTTCCGACGATCACCGGGAGCCCGACGCTGCTGCTGGATGTGGGAGCCAACGTCGACTCGGACCCGGAGAACCTGGTGCAGTTCGCAGTGATGGGCGCCATGTACATGCGGAGCGTCATTAAGGTAGCCAGGCCGCGGGTGGGCCTGCTCTCTATTGGCGAGGAAGACTCAAAGGGCAATACTTTGACGCGGGACACGTTTCCCCTGCTGCGCGCCTTGCCTGGGATCCACTTCATCGGCAACGTGGAGGGGCGCGATCTGTATGCGGGAACCGTGGATGTGGTGGTTTGCGATGGATTTGTGGGCAATGTAGCGCTGAAGACGAGCGAGGGCATTGCAAAGCTGGTGAGCGTGTCGCTGCGTGAGTCGCTGAAGCTGACGGTGACTTCGCAGCTGGGCGCGTTGTTGTCCCAAGGTGCTTTCAAGGCGTTCCGCAAACGGCTGGATTACTCGGAGTATGGCGGGGCGCCGCTGCTTGGAGTACGGGGCGTGTGCATTGTGGGACACGGGTCATCGAACGAGAAAGCGGTGATGAACGGGATCCGGGTAGCGGCGGAGTTCGCTCAGGCCGAGGTGAATGTCGGCATCGAGTCGGCACTGCTACAGCAGCAGACGCGGTAGAGAGGCGGCTATCCCATAGAATGTGCCCATGAGTGAGTGGAGCGCGGCAGATATACCGTCGCAGGCGGGCAGGCGGTTCTTCATCACAGGGGCAAACAGTGGGGTGGGCTACGCGGCGGCGGTCGAGCTCGCGCGGCATGGGGCGATGGTCCTTTTAGGCTGCCGGGATGTAGCCCGAGGCGAGGCGGCATTGAAGAAGCTGCGGATGGAGGCTGCGGGGCCTGCGTCGGCGGTGGCGGACGCAAAGGTTGTGGAGCTGGACCTGGCTTCGCTCGATTCGATCCGCAAGGTGGCGGAGGCTGAGGTTTCGCGGGGTGAGCCGCTGCATGCGTTGATCAACAATGCCGGCGTCTTCTCGCACCGTAAGCGGCAGGAGACGCAGGACGGGTTTGAGCTGCATTTTGGGACCAACGTGCTGGGACATTTTGCGTTGACCTGCCAGCTGATACCGGCGCTTGAGGTCGGCCGGTCTGCCGCCGCGCAGGATGCACCGCGCGTGGTGACTGTGTCGTCGATTGCGCATAAGCGGGGCAGCATCCATTTTGAGGATCTGCAAGGGGAGAATCGCTATCGCGGAACGGAGGCCTACGCCCAGTCCAAGCTGGCGAACCTGATGTTTGCCTTTGAGCTGGAGCGCAGGCTGCGGTTGGGGCGGTTTGGCGCGCAAAGCATTGCGGTGCATCCAGGCGTGGCGCGAAGTGATCTTTTCAAATTTGGGTCTAGCACGGGACTTGCCCGGGTAGCCGAGCGGATGCTGAGCGGGACTGTCGGTATGTTGTTGAGTTCACAGGAGGACGGAGCTCTTCCGACCCTTTTTGCGGCGACTTCTCCGGAGGCGGAAGGAGGCCATTCCTACGGTCCGCAGGGATTTCTGGAGATGCGCGGAGGCGATGTGGGGCCGGCAGAGATGTCGCGGGGGGCGCTGGATGTAAACGCGCAGAGGAAGTTGTGGGAGAGGTGTGAGCAGTTGACCGGGGTTGGGTTGTAGAACGGTCTGCCTGCGTTCCATTTAGCTGGGTCGGGGTGGGTTTTCAAGCGTGGAGTCCGACCGGGAATGACTGCACCGGATGCAAATGTGCCTGCCACGAAGGCGGCGTGTGCTCCCCCGATGGACGTATTTACCGGGAGCTGACTTCAGACGATGCTAAGACCGGGTTGATCAACATCCGTTCCGGAGCGCCTCAGCCTTGAGACGTGGAGGAACACAGCCCCGGAGGTTGGGCATGAATCGTTCGCTTCTCTTGGCGGTTTCAGCGGCCGTATTGGTATTCGCGAGCGGCTGCGGCGCGGGGAACAATTTTTTTGCGGTCCCCGCGGCACCGACGACGACAGCAACCGGCACGACTACGACTACGACTACGACAACCACGGCTCCGGCTCCTGTGATCGTGCCTCCCGTGGTGAGCGGAACCGTCCATGCCGGGCAGACCCCCATCATCGGAGGGCACGTTTATCTGTATGCGATTGGGACATCAAGCTATGGCGGACCCTCGACTTCGGTGCTCGATGGTTCGATTACGGGGCACTCGGATGCGTCGGGTGGATACATTCTTTCTGATAGTGCCGGAGGATTTTCTATTCCGCCAAGCGCGGTGAACTGCGGCGCCGGGAGTCAGGCATACCTGCTCATTAGCGGAGGAAGCGCGGGAGGGGGTGTGAATCCGGCGATCGGGCTGGTAGCCCCGGTGGGGGCGTGTCCGCTTTCGGCTTCGGCGACCTCGATTTGGGTGAACGAGGTCTCCACTGTAGCCACTGCGTTCGCGCTTTCCGCATATGCGACTGATGCTACGCATATCTCCTCGCCGAGCTCTGCGCTTGCGCTGACTGGTTTGGCCAACGCCTTGGCGACTGTTGGAAACCTGTACGACAAGACCAGCGGAGGCGCACTGGCGGCAACGCCTGCCGGAAACGGCACGGTTCCGCAAGCAACGATCAACACTCTGGCAAACATCATTGCGTCCTGCATCGGGACAGGCGGCTCCACCTCCTCGCAGTGCAGCACCTTGTTTGCAGCTACGGCTGGAAGCGGGGCTGCGCCCAGTGACACGGCGACAGCTGCAATGAATATTGCGCATTATCCGGCGAACAGCGTCAGCCAGCTGTTCGGGTTGCAGAGCCAGTCCAGCGCCGCGTTTAAGCCTGCACTGGCAAATGGGCCGAGCAGCTGGATCCTCCCGGTCAGCTACACGGGAGGAGGAATGAACCAGCCGGCCGGTTTGGCGATCGATGCTCAAGGGAACGTGTGGGCGGCGAACTCAAATGCAAATACGCTGACCGAGATGAGCCCGCTTGGAGTCCCGGTGAACGCCAACGGCTTTACCGGCGGTGGATTGAACAAGCCCTTTTCCGTCGCTATCGATCAGCAAGGAAGCGTTTGGACGGCGAATACCTCCGGCAACTCCATTAGCAAATTCTCAAGCGGAGGACAGCCGTTGAGCCCGTCCACCGGCTTTACGGGGGGAGGACTTTACTCTCCGTTTGGAATGGCCATCGATGCTGCGGGTTCGGTGTGGATTGGAAATCTTTATGACAAGGTCACCAGCTACATCAGTCACTTTGATGGAACAGGCGTACCCCTGGCTGCGTCAGGCATAGCCGATGGGGTGATTGGAGAAATCGGCGATCTTCAGCTGGATGGAACAGGGAATCTGTGGGTAAGCGGCCTTGATGCGGGGAGCTTGATTCGCATTTCGACGACTAGTGCTCCCGTGCCGACCGTCTACACGACAGGCATCCTTACCAAGGTGCAGGGTGAGGCAATTGACGGCGCCGGGAATATATGGGTGTCCGGAGCAAGTACGGGCACTTTTGGAGAATATTCCAACACGGGGCAAAGCCTTGGGACAAACGTGGCAGGCGGAGGACTCAACCAGAATCGCTTTCTCGCTATTGACGGTGCAGGCAACATCTGGACCCCCTCCTATGCGCCGGGTGGAATTGTGAGCGAGTTCACCAACGGCGGGGTACCGGTAGCGGCAAACGGGTTTGTCGTCGCTCCAACGAGTAGCGGGTTATGGGCCGCGGCCATCGACGGCTCAGGCAATGTATGGGTGAGTACGCAAGATACGAATCTTCTGGAATTAGTTGGCGCGGCGGCTCCGGTGGTGACTCCGGTGGTCGAGGCGGCGGCGACGAACCGGCTAGGGGCGCGTCCGTAGATGTTCTGTCAGTACACTGCGGCAAGCCGGCAACAAGGTGGTCCCCCTTCTTGGCACGCGAACGTTGCGCGCATGGGGGAGGACCGCTTATTGCTAAGCGCGCCCGGCAAGTTGACGCAAAACGTATTGCAGGATGCCCCCGTGCTGGTAGTAGAGGATCTCCTGCGGGGTGTCGATGCGCACGGTGACGGGAAATTCGGTCGTGGTGCCGGTCATATTTTCGGCTTTGACGGTGAGGTTTTTGCCGTTGGCGAACTTGGAGTCGAGCATGGTCTTGAGGCCGCAGACATCGAAAATTTCCTCGCCGGTCAGTCCGAGGGATTCGGCAGAGTCGCCGTGCTCGAATTGCAAGGGAAGGATGCCCATACCAACGAGGTTCGAGCGATGGATGCGCTCGTAACTTTCAGCGATCACGAAGCGGATGCCGAGCAGGCGTGGGCCTTTCGCGGCCCAGTCGCGCGACGAGCCGCTGCCGTACTCCTTGCCTGCCAGGATGGCGAGCGGAGTGCCGCGACGGGCGTACTCAAAGGAGGCGTCGTAGATGGACATCTGCTCGAGTTCGGGCAGCAGGCGAGTGATGCCGCCTTCCGTTCCGGGAGCCATACGGTTGCGCAAGCGGACATTGGCGAAGGTGCCACGCACCATGACTTCGTGGTTGCCGCGGCGGGAGCCGTAGCTGTTGAAGTCTTCGGGGCTGACGCCGTGCTCGACCAGGTACTTTCCGGCTGGTCCACTCAGCTTAATGGAGCCGGCGGGGGAGATGTGGTCGGTGGTGACGGAGTCGCCCAGCACGGCGAGGCAGCGGGCGGCCTGAATATCTTGGACAGGCACCGGGATGGCGGGCATGTCATCGAAATACGGTGCTTTGCGGATGTAGGTGGAATCAGCCTCCCAGCTGTAGGTCTTTCCGGAAGGAAAGGTCAGATTTTGCCAGTTCTGGTCGCCGTCCGAGACCGTGGAGTACTGCCTGGTGAACATCGCGGCGTCCATCGCGGAGTGAACCGTATCCGAGACTTCCTGCTGAGAGGGCCAGATGTCCTTAAGGAAGACGGGCTGTCGACCGTGGTCGTAACCGATCGGATCGCGTTCAAAGTCGTGTTGAATGGTGCCAACGAGAGCGTAAGCGACCACCAGCGGCGGGCTCATGAGGTAGTTGGCGCGCACTTCGGGGGAGATGCGGCCTTCGAAGTTGCGATTGCCGGAGAGGACGGAAACGGCAACCAACCCGTGGTCTTCGATGGCCTTCGAAACGTCGGTAGGCAGGGGGCCGGAGTTGCCGATGCACGTTGTGCAGCCGTAGCCGACGACCTGGAAGCGCAGCTGATCAAGATAGGGCATCAGGCCGGCTTTGACGTAGTAGTCGGTGACGACGCGGGAGCCTGGGGCGAGCGAAGTTTTGACCCAGGGTGGGGTGCGCAAACCTTTTTCGACCGCCTTCTTGGCGAGAAGCCCGGCGGCGATCATGACATATGGATTGGAGGTATTGGTGCAGGAGGTGATTGCGGCGATGACGATCGATCCGTGGTCGAGGTAGGGCTCGGGGTCGACGCCGTAGCGGGCGAGAACGCTCTTCTGCGGAGCCTCAATGTGGATGGTCTGCGGACCTTCGGTAAGAGTGGCGACGGGTACGGTGTTGGACTCGAGAGGCAGATTGGCCGTTGTTCCGGGCGCGGGGGTGCCGAGGGAGCTGGTCACGTCGCCGTACATGGAAGCGTTTCCGCCTTCTCCTTCCCACCGAACCATCTGGCGTATGGCGCCCTTGTTGCCGGCCGTGCCGAGCAGATTTGGCAACTGCTGCGCGAAGCTGGCCGCGGCGCCCGAGAGCAAAACGCGATCCTGAGGCCGCTTGGGGCCGGCGACGGAAGGCTCAACGGTGGACAGATCGAGCGAAAGCGTGGCGGAGTACGTGGCTTCGGGCGCGTCCGGCGTGTGGAAGAGGCCCTGGGCCCTCATGTAGGCCTCAACGAGAGCGATGTGGGTTTCAGTGCGACCGGTGAGACGCAGATAGTTGAGGGTCTCGTGGTCGACGGGGAAGATGCCGCAGGTGGCGCCGTATTCGGGTGCCATATTGGCGATGGTGGCGCGATCGGCGAGTGGGAGCTCGGAGATGCCGGGTCCGAAGAACTCGACGAACTTGCCAACGACGCCCAGTTTGCGGAGGCACTCGGTGACGGTGAGGACGAGATCGGTGGCGGTGGTGCCTTCCCTGAGCTTGCCGGTGAGGCGGAACCCGACGACCTGCGGCACGAGCATGGAGACGGGCTGGCCGAGCATGGCGGCTTCGGCCTCAATGCCGCCGACGCCCCAGCCGAGGACGCCGAGGCCGTTGACCATGGTGGTGTGGGAGTCGGTGCCGACGAGGGTGTCGGGGTAAAGGGTGATGGTGCCGGCGGCGTCGGGCGCGGTGGTAAAGACGACGCGGGCGAGGTACTCGAGGTTGACCTGGTGGCAGATTCCCATGCCGGGGGGGACGGCGGAAAAGTTGTGAAAGGCGGACTGGCCCCATTTGAGGAAGGCGTAGCGCTCGCGGTTGCGAAGGAACTCGAGCGCGGCGTTGGTATCGTAGGCGTGGGTGGTGCCGAATTCGTCGACCTGGACGGAGTGGTCGATGACGAGCTCGGCGGGCTGGAGGGGGTTGATGCGGTCGGGATCGCCGCCGAGGGTGCGCATGGCGTCGCGCATGGCGGCGAGGTCGACGATGGCGGGGACTCCGGTGAAGTCCTGCATGAGGACGCGGGCGGGCATGTAGGCGATCTCGCGGGAGGGCTCGGCGCGGGCGTCCCACTGGGCGAGAAAGCGGATGTCGTCGGCGGTAACGGTGCGTCCGTCTTCGCAGCGGAGGAGGTTCTCAAGCAGGATGCGGAGCGAGAAGGGGAGTTTGGTGAGGTCGTATTCCCGGAGCGCGGGAAGGGCGAAGTAGGTGTAGTTCTGATTGTCTACGGTAAGGGTCGATTTGGCGGCGAACGAGTCGGGATGCATGGTTTTCCTATGGCGCGGGTCGCGCGAGCTGCGGCGGGCAGGGTAGCTTCCCCACCCTCGTCAAACGTATGCAGAGGGTTATGACATGTAGGAGGGCCGGACTTCGGGTCTGGAGCGGGTGGGATCTGGAGGTCGGTGTGCGCGATGGGGATTTTCGTAGGCGCTGCTTATAAAAATTTGGCGGAAACGCTGGCAAGACCCTGATGGCTAGGTGGAGCGGCGTCCACGGTCGCGGCGGCCGTGGCGGAAGCGCTTGCTGTAGGGATGGCCAGAGTGGGGTGGCGTCACTCGACGAGGCATGCCGATAGTTTATGCCGCGGAGATACAGTTGGGAAGGGTAGTGTTGCAGCCGTTTCCTACCTAGTTCTACTTATAGAGAGGAGGTGCTCTGTACAGTCCCGTAACTAAGCAAAGCTTCGGTTGGTTGATTGAGCTGAGGTGAGCAAAGAGGCTTCATGTTTGGTCAGCCTGCTCTCCATACTTCCTCTGCTGGAGCGGACGTTCTTCGTGCCGGGGCGCGGTAGAAGGAGCGGCTGAAGCCTGCTAGGCGGTGTTCTGTGCGCCTCTACTTTCAAAGCGGCAGCCCTGGTAGTTCGCCGCTGGGGGGAACAGCATCTGAATGGGGTAACTCTGCGAGGCTTGGGATGAGATCGAAACTCCGGCAGTCAAGGCTTTGGAAGAGCGGTGCGGTGGTTGGCGTTGTGCTCCTTGCGGGCATGAGCGGATGCAAAAGTAACCAGACTGCAAATACGCCGGCGCCGATCGTGGATGCGAACGGCGGACCGGATCCGGCGTCGGTCAATAATGCGCCGGTAAGCGCGGGGATGACTCCCGCGGCGGGGTCTCCGGGGGCTCTGCGCGGCTCTGCGGTGAGTGCGCGGCAGCCGGCGCGGGTGCTTGGGCAACAGGCGTACGGTCCTCCGCCAAACGCGTCCGGCGAACAGTATCCGGAGCAGTACCCGGCGCAACGTGGTGCCGCGTATCCACCGTCCCAGCCCTATCCAGGTGACGATAATTCCGGAGACTATAACGCTGCTTACGATCAGCAGGTCGACGCCGGGCAGCAGGCGCTTTATGCCGATCAACCGCCTCCTCCGCTGCCGGTCTACCAGCAGCCGGAGCTGACGGACCCGGGCGATCAGTGGACGCCAGGCTACTGGAGCTACGCGCCGACCGGATACTACTGGGTTCCAGGAGCGTGGGTGGCACCGCCCTTCATCGGGGCGTTGTGGACGCCGGGGTATTGGGGGTTTTACGGCGGGCGGTACCGGTTCCACCATGGGTACTGGGGCAATCACATCGGGTTCTACGGAGGTGTGCCGTACGGGTTCGGCTATACGGGCCATGGATATGAGGGCGGGTACTGGAACGGCAATCGTTTTTATTACAACAATGCCGTGAATCGCGTGAACACGAATGTGGTGCACAACGTGTATGCGCGCAATGTGGGCGAGACGAACAATCGTACGAGCTTCAATGGCCCGGGCGGCTGGAATGCTCGGCCGACGGCGTCCGATGCGGCGGTGCTGCAAGAGCAGAGGGTTCCGGCGATGCAGGTCCAGCGGCAGCGCGCGCAGGAGGCGGCCTCCAACCGGCAGCAGTTTGCGGCGGTGAATCAGGGGCGTCCGGGGACGGCGGTGTTGGCCCAGCGCCAGTCTGCCGATCGGGTCGCTCCGGCGGCCATGGCACCGATCAACCGTCCGGCCCAGGCGGGTAGCGCAGGTGCGGTGAACGGAGGGGTGCGAACTCCGCAAGAGCAGGGGCGTGGACAGACTGGGTTCAACACCCGTGGAGGCGAGCCGCAGGCTGGAGATGCCGGGAGACCGGCGCAAGCGGAACAGACGCGACCGGGGAACCAGCTGCGACAGTCTGCTGGGCAGCCACGGATCGTGCCGGGTCAGGATCAAGCGCGAGCGCAGGAGCAGCTCCGGGCGCAAGAGCAGACGCGACCGGCGCAGAACCAGGCGCAGCCGGTGCCGACTCAGCCGCAGCGGCAACTGCAGGGGCAGAGGCCGGTGCCGAGCCAGGCCCAGCAGGCTCCTCGTCCACAGCCGCAGGTGCAAGCTCGTCCTGAGGTGCAGGCTCAGCCGGTGCCTCGTCCGCAACCGCAGGTGCAGCCACGTCCTGAAGTGCAGGTGCAGCCACGTCCGCAGGTGCAGCCGCAAGCGCAGCCACGTCCGCAGGTGCAGCCTCCTCATCCACAGCCGCAAGCGCAGCCTCATCCGCAGCCGGCACAGCATGAGGAGTCGCATCCGCATCGCTAGAGCTCATTCGTCGTAGGAACGAAGAAAGTAATCGTGAATTCCCTTTTGGAATGACAACAAAGGGGCAAACGTGTTTGTATCGGGCACAGACGAAAACCTACGTAAGAGCTGATACTTTGTGGACATACGGCAGGCGATCCGAGGAGAGATGAGATGAGCGTTTCCTACGCGAGAGGGTTTGGCGTTTTACTGGGCCTGGTACTGATGGGGTTGGAGCCAAGTGGGGTGCTGTGTGCGCAGACCGGAACGGTTCCGGCTCAGCCCACAACCACTCCGCCCGCAGCTACGGCGGCACCGGCTCCGGTGAAGAAGGCGCCGGCCAAGCAGCGGGGTACCGCGGCGGGTGGCCGGACGCAGCGCATTCCGATTGAGCAAGCGCCTCCGTCCGCTCCCAGTCCGGATGAGACTCCGTCGCAGCGTGCGGCGGATCAGAGGCTGCTGCAGCAACAGCAGGCGCAGTCGGCGCAGGCGGCACAGGTTACCGATCAGCAGGTGAGGACGGCGCAGCAGCGGATCGACAAGGTGCAGGGCGAACAACGGATTCAGGATGCGCCGGGGCCTTCGCAGACGGGAATTGTTCCCGCGGCGGGAGTTCCGGTTGCTCCAGCGGCGGGTGATCCTGGCGTGAGCGGAGGCCCGATGATCCAGGACGCTCCCGGACCCGCGCAGACGCTTGCTCCGCCACCGGCTCCTGCGGTTCCGACTTCGCCACCGCCACTGCTGTTTTAGGGTTGTTTGGTCAAATGTCTGTTTGCGGCTGGCCGTGCGGCGACAGGCCGATTCTCTTTTGGGAAAGACACCGAAGGGAGGACCAGCGACGGACGACTCGCTTGATCAGAGGGCTCCGGGGAGCTGCTTTTGTGCGGCTTCCACCTCAGACGGTGGGACTGTCTGAGATGGGCACCCCGGAGGGTAGTGGTTAGGAAAGGTCCAGACTTGCTGCTGGGAAGGATTTAGCTGCCTTCAATCTTTAGATCAGTCTGTTTATCGGGCCAACGAAGTGGTGAAGATGGATGCGGTTTGCGAATCGGTCTTTGCATCGGAGTGGAGACGAGGGCTGGACCGCACGTCAGCTCTGTTTGCTTACGTAACAGACAACGCACTTAGGAGTAGCATGCCGACTACCAAATTCACAACGACCATTGAAGCTCTCAAGCAGGGCGCAAAATCTTTCACGATCGAGAAGGCCACGGCCAATATTGAAGGCTGGGAAGAGTATTTGTCTAAACATGACCACGAAGGTGTAAAAAAAGTGGTTCAGGACTTGGCCAAGCTGAAGAAATTGCTTCATGCTAAAGAATTGGACGGCGAGACGATTAAGAAGCTGGTGTTGAAGATGGGCAAGGACACGGTGGCGGTCGCAGGGGATGAGAAGACTGCGTCGGCGAAGCATATTAAGGAGCTCGGCGAGGCACTGGAGCAGGCTGCCGCTTAGTTTTTATGCTTTGTAGAACAACAGGGCAGCCTATATGGCTGCCCTGTTGTTCTTTTAGAAGCTTTGGTTGTGGGACCCCTGGGAGTGAGAACGAAAGGGATTAGCAGACGAACGAGGCACTTCCTGGCACTTGGTTTGTGTGCGGATCCTGGCTTAGACGATGGACCTTGCGATGGGGCACCCTAGGGTTTGGGTCATATCGCAGGTCTGCTTTGTCTTTGTTGCCGTCAGGATGTGCCGGATGCTAATTCCCAGTTTGGGGATGATGACAGACGGTTAGTTGTGGAACACCTTTGATTAAAATTCTCCTAGAGCTAAGGAATTTAGGAGGCTTCCGCGGACTTTGCCGAGAGTGGTAGAGAACTTGGCACTGACGCGGCCGAAGGTGGTGGCAGAGGTGCAGAGACGGGCTTCTTCGGGGCGGCCGGCTGCGCTTCGGCTTTCTTTGAGGGCGCGAGGATGGCGTGGAGCGTCGTGCCCTCCATGCGCGGCATGAACTCGACCAGGCCGGCGTCGCCGATGTCTAAGATGAGGCGGTTGATGATCTTGTAGCCGAGGTCGCGATGGGCCATCTGGCGGCCTTTGAAGCGCAGCGAGGCCTTGACCTTGTCGCCTTCTCCGAGGAAACGGACGGCCATATTTTTCTTGGTGATGTAGTCATGCTCATCGACCGTGACGGAGAACTTGACTTCCTTGATGACGATGACTTTTTGCTTCTTGCGCGCGGCGCGGTCGGACTTGTCTTTCTCGTAGAGGAACTTGCCGTAGTCCTGGATTTTGCAGACGGGTGGGACGGCGTTCGGCGAGATTTCGACAAGATCAAGCGAGCGCTCTCGAGCCATCTTGAGAGCTTCAAAGGGCGGCATGACGCCGAGCTGTTCGCCGTTCTCGTCGATGACACGGACTTCACGGGCGCGCACCCGCTCGTTGGTGCGGATGAAGGATTTTGCGGAACGTTTATCGATCGGTGGGATAGGTAGCCTCCACAGCGGGCCGAGATATGCTCCGCTATGCCTGGGTTAGGGGTGAGTGGTCAGGCGCGGACTTGCCGCTGCCTCGTAAGAGGACCGCAACGCAAAGTATAGCATCGCGTGGTGCGCTTTCTGAACAAACTCATTGTATCTTTCGATGCACGGGTGGGCTGCCATGTCGCACACCGAGTTACGACGAAGGTTGCAGGTTTCCGGCCGTGCGTGGATGATGAGGGTTGATCGCTCGGTTTGACGGCGGGTGCGTGGCTGATTGGCGAGCTTAGGAGATATGCATGAAGCGCCGAATTTTACTGGTGGATGATGAAGTAGCCGTGTTGCTGACGATGAAGGCAGTGCTCGAGATCAGCGGTTTCGACGTGGAGACGGCAGCCAGCGCGCGCGAGGGGAAGAGCAAGCTGAAGATGCGCGAGTACGACATGGTGATCACCGATATGCGGATGGAGTCCGAGCAGGCGGGGCGCGAGGTCGTGGTGGCGGCGCGGACGGCTCCGTACCATCCGGCAGTGGCGCTGCTGACGGCGTTTCCTCTGGAGGAGGGGGATGCCCTTACGATGGGCGCGGACAAGCTGCTGGTGAAGGCGACGCATACGCGCGTGCTGCTGCAACAGCTGGATAAGCTGTTTGAGAGTCATGCGGCGAAGCTGAAGAAGCTGGAGTCGGCGGGACCCGGGGCGGGCCTGGCGGCGGGGGGTGGGGGGGGGGGGGGCGCGGGGTCGGGGGGGGGGGCGGGGGGCCCGGGGGGCGGGC
>CAXUNR010000006.1:0-94460 GCA_964252655.1 uncultured Acidobacteriaceae bacterium | reverse complement strand
GACTACGGCGGTGCGGGCGGGGCTGGTCGAGGGTCTGCTGCGGCGGGCGGCGGCGGTCGAGGCGAAGTATCTGCTGAAGCTGATGCTGGGGGATATGCGGATCGGGGTGAAGCAGAGTTTGGTGGAGGAGGCGATCGCGGTGGCGGCCACGGCGGACGTGGCGGCGGTGCGGCATGCGGTGATGCTCGAGGCGGACCTGGGACGGGCGGCGGAACGGGCGTTCGCGGGGACGCTGGGCGAGGCGAAGATGACGTTGTTTCATCCGCTGGGGTTTATGCTGGCGAGCCCGGTCGAGACGCCGGAGGAGGCGATCGAGCGGTTTACGGCCAAGCCTCCTAAGCCTGTGCCGGCGAAGAAGGCGAAGCGGCGAAAGAAGGGAGCTGAGCCGGAGCTGGATGAAGCTATGGCGGAGGTGATGGAGAACGATGTGGAGGCAACGATGCTTGCGCCAGACGAGGGGAGCGGGGGCGCGGAGGAGCTGCTGGCGGCCGCTGCATCGGAGTCGGGTGGCAAAGCCGGCGGGGTGCAGGCATTTTTAGAGGACAAGTACGACGGGATGCGAGCGCAGGTGCACTGCGGGGCGAGTGCGCAACCGGGGCGGGTGGCGATCTATTCGCGCAACCGGGAGGACATCACGGAGAGCTTTCCGGAGCTGGTGGAGGCGTTTGAGCGCGCGGAGGGTTTGGGTTCGGGTGTGATTTTTGATGGGGAGATTCTGGGTTGGGATTTCGGGACGGGGCAGGCGTTACCATTCGCGGTACTGGGACAGCGGATCGGGCGGAAGCGGGTCGGCAATGACATTCGCAGGCAGGTGCCGGTGGTGTTTATGGCGTTCGACCTGATGTTTGCTGACGGCGAACTGCTGCTGCCGCTGGCGTTGCGGGAGCGGCGGAACCGGCTGGAGGCGGTGGTGGAGGCCCTAGTGGATCGGGTGCGGTCGCCGCTGGAGCTGAGCGAGAGCGCGGTGCGGAAAGGGGCGGCGCAGGCGGCGATGTTCGGGACGGACGATGGGGCGGCGGAGGAGCGAGTAGCGCGGCTGATGATCTCGCCCTCGCGGCTGGTGGAGAGTGCGGAGGAGATCGACCGGGCGTACGCGGATGCGCGGGCGCGGGCGAATGAAGGCGTGATGCTGAAGGCGGCGGGGTCGGTATATCAGCCCGGGCGGCGGGGCCTCGCGTGGGTAAAGCTGAAGCGGGAGCTGGCGACGCTCGATGTGGTGATTACCGGGGCGGAGTATGGGAGTGGGAGGAAGGCTCCGTTTCTGAGCGACTATACGTTTGCGGTGCGTGGGGCGGAGGGCGAGCTGAAGAATGTGGGTAAGGCGTATAGCGGGGTGACGGATGCGGAGATCGTGGAGCTGACGGAGTTTCTGAAGGCGCATACGCTCGAGGATCGCGGGCACTTTCGTACGGTCGAGCCTTTGGTGGTGCTGGAGGTGGCGTTCAACAATATCATGCGGAGCGACCGGCATGCGAGTGGGTTTGCGCTGCGATTTCCGCGGATCCTGCGGATTCGGACGGACAAGCCGTTGGCGGAGATTGATACGGTGGAGAGGGTGGAGGAGGTGTATCAGAGCCAGGTGGATAAGCCGGTGGAGGGGTAAGGGGTTAGGGGTAACTGAGAAGTGCAGGTGATCGGTTGAAGACGACAGTGCTATGGAGAGGCGCCAGAAACGTATTGACGATTGTGCGGGATGGGCATGAAATAGCGGGAGAAAGTGACTCTGGACGACTGGCTACGTCCAGAGCCGGTTGTGATCTAGAACCGCAGCAAGTGCGTTAGTTCCAGCAGCCTGATCAGAAGGAAGAGAGTTACTTCTCCCGGCACTTCGAGATCAAGCGTCCGCCCTTTGATCTTTACAGATCTCATGGATACATCACCTTCTTTACAGAGAATCGCCTCGGGGCTGCTACCCCGAGGCATCGCTTTTCAGGGCGAATCTTGTCTCTTCGGCGGCGGACCCTGTGCGACCAGTTCTCTGCAAAGGCTGGGATAGCGGTTGCGGGCCGCTATCCCACGGATGTACAGTAGGGGTGCATATGGTGATCTACTGCAGCCCGTCGTTTACGATCCGCTATTGGCGCGGCTTTCCGCGTCGAGAAGCGGCCCGGGCGTCGTAGAGATTCACTGAGGAACGGGAGTTCAGACTCAGACGAATCGATCGCAACGAACCAGATGAGCCGCTACCCAGCATGGGAGCGGCTTTTGTACTTTTGAAGGCTCGAGTTGAGGAGTGCGGTGATGGCGACATTGGCGAATCCGGTAGAGATTGCGGCAGAGGTGAAGGGGCGCTTTGGCGCGTACGGCGGAAGGTATGTGCCGGAGACGCTGATGGCGGCGCTTGAAGAGCTAGAAGAGGCGTACGAGGTTGCGGACGCGGACCCGGCATTCCATGCCGAGCTGGATGACTTGCTGCATTACTATTGCGGACGGCCTACGGCGATGTACTTTGCCAAGCGGCTGACGGAGCAGCTGGGTGGCGCGCAGATCTGGTTGAAGCGCGAGGACCTGCTGCACACCGGCGCGCACAAGATCAACAACGCGCTGGGGCAGGGCCTGCTGGCGCGGCGCATGGGCAAACAGCGGGTGATCGCGGAGACAGGTGCGGGCCAGCACGGGGTGGCGACAGCAACCGTGTGTGCGCTGCTGGGGCTGGAGTGCGTGATCTACATGGGCGAAGAAGATATGCGCCGGCAAGAGCTGAACGTTTACCGGATGCGGCTTCTTGGGGCGGAGGTGCGCGGAGTGAACTCGGGCTCGGCGACGCTCAAAGATGCGATCAACGAGGCGATGCGCGATTGGGTGACGAATGTGCGGACGACGTATTACATCCTGGGCTCGGCGCTGGGAGCGCATCCGTATCCGACGATGGTGCGGAACTTTCACCGGGTAATTGGGCGTGAGGCGCGGGAGCAGATGCTGGAGCAGGCGGGCAGGCTGCCGGATGTGATCGTGGCCTGCGTGGGCGGCGGATCGAATGCGATTGGCGCGTTCTACGAGTTCCTTCCGGACGCTTCGGTGCGGCTGATTGGCGTAGAGGCTGGCGGGCGCGGGTCGGGTCTGGGCGAGCATGCGGCGCGCTTTCAGAAGGCAGGCGGCGGGCTACCGGGCGTGTTGCAGGGGACGTACTCGTATGTGCTGCAGGATGAGGCCGGACAGGTGAGTGGGACGCACTCGGTGAGCGCGGGGCTGGATTACGCGAGTGTGGGGCCGGAGCATGCGATGCTGCATGACTCGGGGCGGGCGGAGTATGTGTCGTGCTCGGATGAGGCGGCGTTGCAGGCGACGGTGGCGTTGAGCCGGACGGAGGGGATTGTGCCGGCGCTTGAAAGCGCGCACGCGGTGGCAGAGGCGATGCGGATGGCTCCGGGGATGGGCAAAGACAAGATAGTGCTGGTGAATCTTTCTGGTCGTGGGGATAAGGATATGGGGATTTTGGCGCGGGAGCTGAAATTGGGTGGGGCTCCTGCGGAGAACAAAGGCACCTCCGCGTCGAAGGAGAGCCTCTAGTGCCGATTGAGTTCAGGCGCAGGCCGGGCCTGGTAGCGTATTTGACCGCGGGGGATCCGGACCTTGCGACGACGCGGGAGATTGCCTTGGCAGCGATTGATAACGGCGCGGATGTCATTGAGTTGGGAGTGCCGTTCAGCGATCCGCTGGCGGACGGACCGGTGATCCAGCGGGCAAGTGAGCGGGCAGTGGCGCGCGGCACGCGGCTGACGGATGTGTTGGCGCTGGCGAGGGAGTTACGGGCGGCACGGCCAGCGTGTGGGCTGGTGATCTTCAGCTATTTGAATCCGGTGGTGCGGATGGGGTTGGCGAAGTTTTGCGCGGCGGCCAAGGATGCGGGCGCGGATGGCGTGCTGCTGACGGACATGATTGTCGAAGAGGCCGCGGAGTATCTGGTTGCGATGGAGGCGAATGAGCTCGCGCCTATCTTTCTGGCGGCACCGACGAGTCCCGAGAAGCGTTTGCGGGCGATTGGGGCGGCTTCAAAGGGGTTTGTGTATGCGATTTCGCGGGTGGGGATTACGGGCACGCAGGATACGATTGCAGGCGATGCGAAGGAGCTGGTCGCGCGGCTGCGTAAGGTGACGGACCTGCCGGTAGCTGTCGGGTTTGGGATTTCCAATGCGGAGCATGTGCGGGCGGTGGGCGAGTTTGCGGATGCGGCGATCGTGGGCAGTGCGCTGGTGGGGCTGATCGAGAAGACGGATCCGGCGGACGCGCCGCGGGCAGTGGGCAACTTTATTCGGGGTTTGCGGGCAGGGACAGCATGAGCACGAGGAGCTTTGGACGATGGAGATAGAAGACTGGCGGAAGCAGATCGATGAGATGGATGAGCAGATCGTAGAGCTTATCAGCAAGCGAGCGCAGGCGGCCAAGCAGATCGGCTTGCTGAAGCGGGAGACCACGCTGCCGGTATACGAGCCGCAGCGGGAGCGCGATGTGTTTGAGCATGTGAAGCGGATCAATCCGGGGCCGCTCTCAAATGCGGAGTTGCTGGATGTGTACGAGCGCCTGATCGACGTGATGCGGACGCTGCAGCGGCGGGACACGTAACCTTTTCAGTTCGGCGCAAATAAAAATGTAAATAGGACTGAACTAATTTAGGAACACGAAAAACGGACGGGAAGACGAGCGTGGCGATGATCGTAGTGATGCAAGGCAGTTCGACGGTAGAGCAGGTGCAAGAAGTGATCGAGCGGATGGTCGAGCTCGGGTTCAATGTGCACCGGACGACGGGGGTCGATCAGGTCATCTTGGCCGGAGTGGGGACGCCGAGCCACTTTGATGTAGCCGAATTTAGCGTGCTGCCGGGAGTGCATGAGGCGTACCGGATCTCATCGCCGTACAAGCTGGCGGGGCGGAGCTTTCGTCCGGAAGGGACAAAGATCACGTTTCCGAATGGCGTGGTTGTCGGCGGCGAGCAGGTGACGATGATGGCGGGGCCGTGCTCGGTGGAGAGCCGGGAGCAGATTTTGACCAGCGCGAAGCTGGCCGCGAAGGCTGGCTGCCAATTTCTGCGTGGGGGCGCGTTCAAGCCGCGCAGCTCGCCTTACAGCTTTCAAGGTATGGGCCTGGATGGCTTGAAGCTGTTGCGCGAGGTGACCGACGAGACGGGTCTGTTGGTGATTACGGAGGTGATGGAGATCTCGCAGATCGAGCTGATGCTGCCGTACATCGACTGCTTCCAGGTGGGGGCGCGCAACATGCAGAACTTCAACCTTCTGCGCGAGCTGGGCCATGTGCGCAAGCCGGTGCTGATGAAGCGCGGCATCGCGGCGACGATCGAAGAGGTGCTGCTTTCAGCGGAATACATTCTTTCAGGCGGTAATTATGAGCTGATGTTGTGCGAGCGCGGCATCCGGACGTTTGAGACGTACACGCGCAATACGTATGACGTCTCGGCGATTCCGGTGCTTAAGAAACTGACGCATCTGCCGGTGTTCGGCGATCCCTCGCACGGTGTGGGCAAGCGCGAATTTGTGCCGGCGCTGGCCTTGGCGAGCGTGGCGGCGGGAGCGGATGGTTTGCTGCTTGAAATGCATCCGAATCCGGAGAAAGCGATGAGCGATGGCGCGCAAAGCCTGTATCCGGAGCAACTGGAGAAGCTGGTGACACAGTTGAGGTTGCTGGCTCCGGTGGTGGGGCGGACGGTGGCATAGACGCGGTAAAATCAAGGACGGGAGTCCGCACACGGCGAATATCTCTAACGAAGAACAGTTACGACATCATCGGATGACCGACAGCGTGATCGGGACGAACGTGATGGAAGGTCAGGCTCCGGATGCAGCGACGCTTGCGATTTTGAGGTGTTATGACTGCGGAGAGTTGACTGTGGACGAGTTTTCCGCCGAGATGGACGCCTATGCTCGCTCACTC
The DNA here is from genome assembly GCA_964252655.1 of uncultured Acidobacteriaceae bacterium. Lineage (GTDB taxonomy): Bacteria > Acidobacteriota > Terriglobia > Terriglobales > Acidobacteriaceae > Edaphobacter. The sequence goes on along the minus strand of CAXUNR010000006.1, from coordinate 88,574 downwards.
ATCCGCCGACATAGTCCGCTGGCCGGTGTTGCCTAATTCGTGGCTGGATTTGAAGGTGACCACACTCACAGAAGGGCTGCGACTGCCCGAGAATTTTTCGGGATTGTTGACTTAGCTTTGCTGACGAAGATAGAACGTGTCTTTGTGCACAAGCGTTTGCGTGAACTGGCCGTCTCTTCGCTACGAGGATCCTTCGATGCGGCTCACCTTCAAGCGACGCATCGGTATAAGCTTTTTATGTTGGCGAGATTAATGCGATCGACCCCTTTCGTGAAGGCAATGGACGGACGCAACGGGAGTTTATCCGGCAGCTGGCCTTGGCCGCTGGGCATCCGCTCTCGTGGGCCGGGTTTACGCAGGAGGAGATGGTTGCCGCTTTGATTCGGAGTCACGTGCAGGGCGATCACCGTCAGCTAGCCTCCATTCTGGAGCGAGCGCTCGATGCGGGGCGCGACCTGTGATGCGGCGCGTGGTGATCGTCGGGACGGGCCTGATCGGGGCTTCAGTGGGACTGGCGCTGCGGCGAGCGGAGTTTGCGGGCAAGATTACGGGCATCGACCACAGCCCGGACGAGGGCGCGACGGCGGTGCGGATGAGCGCGATCGACTATGCGACGGTAAGCGATTACGAGGCTGTTGCGGCGTGCGTTGAGGCGGATGTGGTTGTGCTGGCTGTGCCGGTGCTTGCGATTCTGGACTGGATGCAACGGCTGGCGGCGGTGCTGGGGCCAGGGCAGCTGGTGACCGATGCGGGCAGTACGAAGCTGGCCATTGCGGAGTTTGCCGGGCCGCTGTTTGGCGGGGCGGGGCAGGCGCGGTTTTTGCCCGGGCATCCGATGGCGGGCAAGGAGTCCGGCGGTGCGGCGCGGGCGGAGGGAACGCTCTTCCATGGGGCGATGTGGCTGTTTACGCCGACGCAGGAGATGGGCGAGCTGGAGCGTGTTTGGCGCGGGTGGGTGGAGCGCTTTGGTGCGCGTGCGATGGATCTCGAGCCGGCGCGGCATGACCGGATCTGTGCATCGGTGAGCCATCTGCCGCAGATGGTTTCAACCGCGATGTCGGCGATGTTTGCGGATTTGTTTGCGGAGGCTCCGGAGTTGGCCGAGGAGTTTGCGGCGATCGGCGGAAGGGCGTTCCGGGAGATGACGAGGCTGGGCGCGAGCCCCTATAGCATGTGGCGGGATGTTGCGTTTACGAATACGGAGCCGCTGGCAGCCGCGCTGTTTGCGCTGGAGCAGCGGCTGGCGCATCTGCGCGAAAATCTGAAGACGCCGGAGCTGCGAGAGGAGTTCGCCAAGGCGAACGCGTTTCGGAGCAGGGATGGACGGTAGGATTACGGGTGCAGTGGAGGTGTCTGGGCGCGAAGCCAGGCGAGTAGCGCGGCCGGGTCGTCGGTGATGATGGCGTCGACGTGAGCGTCGGCCATACGCTTCCAGTCCGCCGCTGTGTTGACGGTATACGGGGCGACTTGCACGTTCAGCGCGTGCGCGGACTGCACCGCGGCCGGGGTAACGAGGCTCTGGTCGGGGCTCAGGATGTCTGCTCCGGTGATGCCGGCAATGTGGGCGAAGCTTTTGTCGGGATCGGTGATGCCTATCATGCCGTCGTAGCGGGCGGCACCGAAGAGTGCGGAGAGACGGATGCTGGGGTCGAGTGCGCGCATGGCGTGCAGGGTGCGGAAGTCGAAGCTCTGCAGGATGACGCGGGATTGGAGATGGCGGCGGGCGACGGCTGCGTCGATCATCTTAACGAAGACTTCAGGCGAGGGCGTGAACTCCGGGTGATTGGGAAAGATTTTGGTTTCGACGTTGAACTGGAACGTACCTTGGGGAGCGAGGTCGAGCACCTCCTCGAAGGTAGGGATGGTGGTGTGCGGGACAGCCTGCTGGCGGGTAAAGGCGGCGAGCGGATGCAGACCGCAGTCATACTGCCGAAGCTGGGCGAGGGGAAGGGAGCGAATAGTGGTTCCGGGAGGCAGCGGCGGACCGTCGCAGCGGCGCTCGTTTAGCAAGGCGGCGGCCATGCGGGGATCGTCGGACGCAGGCTGGGTGAGGTAAGGCGAGTGCGAGACAACCAGGACGTCGTCTTTGGTGACGGCGAGGTCGAGCTCAAGCACATCGGCGCCGACGGAGATGCCGTACTGGAAGGAGGGAATGGAGTTTTCGGGGCGCAGGGCGCGGCCGCCGCGGTGAGCATGGACGAGAATGGTTTGGTTCATCGGTGCGGTCTGGGCCGGGGTCTGGGCGGTCGTTTCGGCTGAAGTCTGGACCGGAGGCAGGGCGCGGCTAGGTAAGGCCACAAGGAGCAGAGCAAGCGCAAGTTGCATGCAGCAAGCCTGAGGCCTGCCGATGAATCCGTGATCAATCGGAGGCGGGTCACGCGGCTGAGTCTTGACCGGCAGGCCACACCGGCAGTGCTTCAAACGCGGGCCTGGCGAAGAAGTAGCCCTGCATGCGATGAATTCCTAGATCGCAGAGCACCTGCATCTCCTGCTCCTGCTCGATGCCTTCGGCGACGATCGTGACGTTGAGTTCCTCACACACCTGGGCGATCGAGCGCACGATGGAGCGGCTGGCGGGACGCTCGTGGAGCTTGTGGATGAGAGCGCGGTCAATCTTGATGATGTCCGGTTGGAAGACGGAGAGCAGACTGAGTCCGGAGTGGCCTGCGCCGAAGTCGTCGATAGCAACGCGGAGCCCATGCTTCTTGTACTCGAGCATTATGTTGCGTAGATGGTCCTGGCTATGGACTTCTTCGACCTCGGTAATTTCGAAGATGATGCGTTCGAGCGGGAAGCCTGCTTCGCTGGCGGCGTTGAAGGTGCGCCGCAGACATTGGGCCGGCTCGTAGACGGCGTTGGGAAAGAAGTTGATGCTGAGGTCGGCGCCGGTGGCAAGGATGCCGAGATGGGAGGAGATCTGGATCGCCTTTTCCCGGCAACGCTGGTCGAAGGCGTAGCGATTGTTATGCACAGTCTTTTCGAGAACGGTGCCGATGGGTTCGCCCTGTGGACCTCGCGTGAGGGCCTCATAGGCGAGTATGCGCCGGGCCTGCACATCCACGATGGGCTGAAAGGCCATCGAGAAGTCGATCTCTGGGCCGATGCTGCAAAGCTTACAGCTCTCGCCATCATGCGCGGCAGGGAAGAGGTGTACCGTTCCAGGCGAGCTTGCCGCTGGGCTATACGCCGGTGAATTGACCATGTTCACGGCGAGTGGATGTCTCTGCTTTTTCATAAGTCGGAGCTCTGTCTCGATTCGAGACCCGGCGTTTCCATACTATGCTTCCAGGCATCGCAATGTAGCCTTCCTTACATAAGCGTCCACTTTTTATAATTCTGTTTCATCTAGTAAACGGACAAAGTACGTTGCGCTATGCACGGTTCAATGCGCAACTAATTCTTCGGGGGCGGGCTTGGCAGCTTTTGTGGGCAGGCGCATGAGGAAGGGCAGCGGGGTAAGGCAGAGGATGGTCGCGGCGAGAACGAAGAAGGCGTTCTGGTAGGCGAGCATGGAAGCTTGGCGCTGAAGCTGGGCGTAGGCGTACCCGACGGCCATCTGCATGGATTGGGCCGCGCTCATGCCTTCGTTGCGGAAGATGCGGGCGATGGCGCTGAGATAGCCGGTGTACTGGACGGAGCCAGGGACGGTGTTCATGGCGAGCTGGTGCTGATGGGTCTGCGTGGTGCGGGCGAGAAAGGTGGTGAGCAGGGCGGTGCCGGCCGAGCCGCCGAGATTGCGTGCAAAATTTGAGAGGCTGGAGATCTGGTTGGACTTTGAGCGTGGGACGCCGACGTAGTTGAGGGTCGAGATGGGGATGAAGACGAAGGGCAGACCCACGACCTGAAGCATGCGCCAGAAGGTGACGGTCGAAAAGGCGCTATCGAGCGAGAGCCGGGTGAGGTTGTAGAGGCCGGCCGCGACGGCGACGTAGCCGAGCGAGACCATGAGGCGAGGGTCTATCTTGCCCAGGGTGCGGCCGGCGAGCGCCATCATGAAGATGAGGATCAAGCCTCCGGGGGAGAGCACCATGCCGGCGCGTTCTGCGGTATAGCCGAGCAGGGTTTGCAGGTACTGCGGGATGAGGACGGTCGAGCCGAAGAGGACCATGCCAAGGACGAACTGGAGGAAGACGGCGGTGCCAAAGTTGCGATTTTTGAGTAGCTTGAGGTCGACGATTGGGTCGGGATGACGCCACTCCCAGAAGACGAATGCGACCAGCAGGATGAAGGCGGTGACGGCGACGTTGCGAATGGTGGGATCGCCGAACCAGTCTTTTTCCTGGCCTTTGTCGAGGAAGAACTCGAGGCAGCCGATGCCGGAGGCGACGAGCGCGAGGCCGGTGAAGTCGATGGGGAGCTTGAGTTTGGTACGTGCTTTGAACTGGGGCGGATCTTCAACCATGCGGTTAGAGAGCCAGAGCGAGAAGAGGCCGACGGGCAGGTTGATGAAGAAGATCCAGTGCCAGTTGAAATTGTCGGTAATGAAGCCGCCGAGGGTGGGGCCGATGGCCGGGGCGACGACGACCGCCATGCCGTAAAGCGCAAAAGCCTGGCCGCGTTTTTCGACAGCGAAGGTGTCGGCGATGATGGCCTGCTCAGACGGCGCGAGGCCGCCGCCGCCGATGCCTTGCAGGATGCGCGCGAGGATCAGCAGCGGCAAGGTGGGGGCCAGGCCGCAGAGTACGGAGCAGAGGGTGAAGACCGCGACGCAGATCATGTAGAAGCGCTTGCGGCCGATGCGATTGGAGATCCAGCCGGAGATGGGCAGGACGATGGCGGAGCTGACGAGATAGCTGGTGAGGACCCAGGTGGCCTCATCCTGCGAGGCGCCAAGCGAACCGGCAATGTGCGGCAGGGCGACGTTGGCAATGGAGGTGTCGAGGGTCTCCATGAAGGTGGCGAGGGTGACGGTGAGCGCGATGGCCCAGGGATTGTGTTTGGGTCGCCACTCGGCCTCGTCGTGCAGAGCATCACTCATGTCAGGTTCCTGATAGAGTATCAGGAAGCTGATATGAGTTCAGAAAAACAGAAAGTGCGGGCCGGATCGAAGGCGGGCGAGGTGCGCCGCGGCGCCACGTTGATGCGGCGAGTGCTGCTGGGTTTGAAGGCGCGGCTGGATGAGGAGCTGCGCGCAAGCCATGTTTCGACGGCACAGCTGCGGCTGCTGATGGAGGTGAAGGAGCATCCGGGGAGCTCCGGCGCGAAGATGGCGCGGGCCTGCTATGTGACGCCGCAGAGCGCGCAGGCGATGCTGGTGCGGGCGGTGGATCACGGCTGGATGGTACGGGGCAAGGACGCGGAAAATGACCGCTTGGTAACGGCGCGGCTGACTCCGGCGGGCGAGCGCTTGCTGGCGCATGCGGATGCGGTGCTGGCAAAGCTTGAGGCTGAGGCGTGGGCCGGGGTGACGCTCAAGGAGTTGCGCGGGATGAACGAGATCCTGGAGCGCGGGCTTGCGAACCTGGCCGAGTGACTTTGGTGTAGCGCGACGAGGCATGGAGGACGACGCTTGCGGGTGCACGTCGATACAATGGAGCAGGACGGCGGGCGTGTGCCTGCAGACTCTGTCCGGACAGGGATTGACCGATGAAGTTGCGTCCTGTGGTGCTCGTGCTGCTGCTGCTTTCGGCGTTTTATTACCTCACCACGCGCGGCACGACGGCGGGGACTATGTTTCCTTCGCTGCATGAGATTGCCGTGGACAGCCCGGGAACGAGGCTCGCGGAGCTGACCGGGCCGATGGGGCACTTTCAGTTGAAAGAGGCTGCGGCGGCTCCTGCGTTCGATACCGAAGAGCAGCAGAATATTGCGGTGTATCGCAAGGCGATCAATTCGGTGGTGAACATCACCTCGACCGCGGTGGCGTTCGACTTCTTCAACCGGCCGGTGCCGCAGCAGGGGCAGGGTTCGGGTTTTGTGCTGGACAAGCAGGGCCATATCCTGACGAATAATCACGTCATCGACAACGCGCAGCGCGTCGAAGTGACGCTGGCGGATAAGCATAAGTACAAAGCAACGGTGGTGGGCGTGGACAAGCAGCACGACTTGGCGCTGCTGCAGATTACTGCGCCAGACCTGACGCCGGCGACGCTTTCGGAGTCGAACGGGCTGGTGGTGGGGCAGCGGGTGTATGCGATTGGCAACCCGTTCGGGCTGAGCGGGACGATGACGCGGGGGATCATCTCGGCGATTCGTTCGATTGGGGTGCAGAGCGGGTCGCCGATCGAGGACGCGATTCAGACGGACGCGGCAGTGAATCCGGGTAACTCCGGCGGGCCACTTTTGAACTCGCGCGGCGAGGTAATCGGGATTACGACGCTGATTGCGAGCGCGGGTGCGGACCAGTCGGCGGGCATCGGATTTGCAATTCCGATCAACACGGCGAAGGCGGTGCTCGATGATTTCGCGAAGTATGGTCGCGTGCGCCGGCCATCGCTCGACGTGGTGACGCTGCCGATTGGGCCGGACATCGCGGAGCAGATCGGGCTTCCGGCGGATTATGGGATCCTGATCGAACGCGTGCTTCCTGGGGGCGCGGCGGACAAGGCAGGACTGCACGGGGGCAATCAGCGGCTTTACCAGGGGAACACGCCGGTGATGCTGGGAGGGGATTTGATCGTGGCGGTGGATGGGCAGCCGATCCAGTCGGCGCAGGATCTGAGTGCCGCGTTGACGGCGCATAAAGCGGGCGAGACCGTGAGCGTGACGGTTTTCCGCGGGCAGCGCCGGATGACGTTCAAGGTGGTGCTGGGCGACGCGAAAGATGCGATCTCGCTGCCAGCGCAGACGACGTAGGCAAAGCAAAGGGAGAGGCGGCAAGGATGAGCATTCCGGACTTCGAACGTGCCGAATACCGCCAGCCACAGACGCTGGAAGGGGAAACTGCTGGAACCGGCTCCTCGCGTGCGCGCGGCGGTGCTTTTCCAGTGGCGCTGCTGTTCGGCGCGGCGGCGGCCCTGGTGGGGAGCCTGGGATATGCGCTGATCGGCTTTTCGGGGTTCATGGTCAGCATCGTGGCAATCGGCGTGGGCTGGCTGGTGGCACGCGCCATGATGACGGCGTCCGGCGGAGTGGGCGGGCAGAGTTACCAGATTTCGGCGGCGGTGCTGACGTACTTTGCGGTGACGCTGGGAGAATTGCTGGACCTATTGCATTACAGCGGCATTCCAATGATGGCGGTGTTGCATGTACCGGCATCGCTGCTCGTGCGGGAGCTGGTGGCGGGGCCGTTGCTGGCGCTGCGCAATCCTCTGAACGGCGGTCTGGGGCTGATCATCTTGTTTGTGGGCCTGCGTACCGCGTGGCGCCTGGCTGCCGGCAGTCCGGGATTTGGACAGAGTGGAAGGGTGCGGCGGGTAAATCCATTCGGACTGCACTAACTCTGGACGGCGCGGGTTGCATGAGGGCGGGCCGCACAGTTTGCGGCATGGAGAGCGTCTAATAGAAGCTATGAACTCCGTCGTTGGTCAGGTTCTCGAGGCACCCGCGCAATTGGGTGCGCCCTCGCCCATTTTCAATTGTCCGCAGTGCAGCCACTATCTGCCGGAGGGTACGCTGGCCTGTCCGGAGTGTCAGGCGATCGTGTATTCGGAGCATCTGCGTCAACTGGCGATGGCGGCGACGTCGCTTGAGGGCGAGCAGCATTGGCCGGAGGCGCGGGAGCGCTGGCACGAGGCTTTGGCCTGGCTGCCGGCCGGGACCAAGCAGGCGGAGGCGGTCGAGCAGAGAGTTTCGCTGATCAACAAAAGGCTGAACAAGACCGAGGCGACGCGGGCCAGGTGGACGCGCCGGCTTGGGCCACTGGCGCCGGTAGTCTTCTTTCTGGCGAAGCTGAAATCGTTCTTTTTTCTTCTGTTCAAGGCCAAGTTCCTACTTAGCTTTCTCGGATTTTTCGCGATCTACTGGGCTCTGTTCGGGTGGAAGTTTGGGCTGGGCTTTACCTTGGCGATCTTGATTCACGAGATGGGCCACTATACGGCGGCACGGCTGCGTGGGCTGAAGGTGGATCTGCCGGTGTTTCTTCCCGGGCTGGGCGCGTATGTACGCTGGTACTCGATGGGGATCTCGCTCGAGGACCTGTCGAGCATTGCGCTGGCCGGGCCGTTCTTAGGGCTGCTGGTGTCGGTGGTGTGTGGGGGGATTGCCCTCACGCGTCCACCGGGGCAGACGCACGATCTGTTTAGCGCACTGGCGCATGTCTCGGCGTGGCTGAATGTGCTGAACCTGATTCCGGTGTTTGGGCTGGATGGAGCGCAGGCGACGTATGCGCTGGACCGGACGCAGCGCTGGCTGGTGCTGGCGACGTCTCTCATTTTTTTCGGGCTACTGCACGAGTACGTGTTCTGCTTCGTGGCGCTGGGCATGGGCTGGCGGCTCTGGCAAGGCGGGTACGCTGAAAAGCCAAGCACACGAACGCTGGTAAAGTTTGTCCTGCTGCTGTTTACGCTGGGCGTGGTGTCGTATCTGTTTCCGGATACGACGCAGGGCGGGCGTTTCTAACGCTTCAGGTAACGTCTTCCCTGTACGTGAGAGTCGCCGGAGAGAACGCGGGCGATAGCCTCTGGATAGGCTTTGTGTTCCTCGGAAAGGATGCGAGCCGCCAGGGTGTCCGGCGTGTCGTTGTCCTCGACCGGGACAACGCGCTGCAGAATGATGACCCCGTGGTCTAGCTGCTCATCGACAAAGTGAACCGTGCAGCCGGTGATTTTGGTGCCGTACTCGAGTGCTTGCTGCTGGGCGTCGAGGCCGGGAAAGCTGGGCAGCAGGCTGGGGTGGATGTTGAGAATGCGCTGTGGGTAGGCGGCGATGAAGGCCGGCGAGAGCAGGCGCAGGTAGCCGGCAAGGCAGACAAGGTCAACGGCGTACTCCTGCAACTTGGCGACGAAGGCGAGGTCGCGCTGCTCCGGCGTGCGGCCGGCGATGGGGATGTGAAAGGCGGGCAGGCGGAGGTCGCGGGCTGCGGCAAGGCCCGGGGCGTCAGCTTTGTTTGAGAGCACGACGGCTATTTCGGCTTCGGCAATCTGGCCGGCGCGGATTGCCTGGTGGATGGCGAGAAAGTTTGAGCCGCGGCCGGAGAGGAGAATTCCAAGACGCTTCAAGGCGATCCTTTTGCGAGATTAAGGTACAGCTAGCATAGCTGGTTCCATCCAGGACCAAAGCAAACTAATCTGCGATAGAGAGGGAGAATGCTCTGGTTAATCTTACTGTCCATCCATAAAAGGTGGGTAGCCCTTTGTCTCATTTAGCCGGAAGGCGGTCGCGCAGATGAGCGCTCAGGGCTATTCCGCCCAGCTTCTTGCTTGAACCCGGACGGCAGGATGAGAGGATAGACGCATGAAACTCGCGTTGCCTGCACATCTCTATAAAGCTTATCTCTTCGATTGCGATGGCACGATTGCCGACTCGATGCCGCTGCACTATGTGGCGTGGAGCCGGGCGCTGGGGGAGTGGAACTGCGAGTTTCCCGAGGAGCTGTTTTATCTCTGGGGCGGTAAGCCGATCGTCGAGATCATCACGACACTGAATCGCGAACAGGGACTGGCGATGCCGGTGGCCGTGGTGGCCGAGCGCAAGGAGGAATACTACTATGAGCTCTTGCCGCAGTTGACCGCGGTGCCGGAGGTGGTGGAACACATTGAGGCGAGCTTCGGCAAGATTCCATTTGCGGTGGTCTCGGGCAGCACGCGGGAGTCGGTGGTGGCGTCGCTTGAGGTGCTGGGATTGCTCGACCGGTTTGAGACGCTGGTGTGTGCGGGAGACTATGGCCGCAGCAAGCCGGATCCGGAGCCGTTCCTACTGGCGGCGGAGAGGCTGGGAGTCGATCCGGCGGATTGCCTGGTGTTTGAGGATACGGAGATAGGCATCGATTCGGCGAGGGCGGCCGGCATGGCGTGGGTCAAGGTACCTTCGCCGCTGGAACGAGAGGGGCTGATAACAGCCAAGTAACGCGCGTCAATCGTAATCGGCAACATTCAATAATCGAGAGTATGCGCTGGCATGAAGCGACCTGCAAATATGGGTACTTCTACGTCACAATATGGCGTTTAGCGACTTCAGTTGCATCTGGATTCAGGCGAGTTGTAGATGTCCGTGCTCCTTGGTGCGCCACCACGAGTGTCAGTTAAACCTCAAGTCGGCACCTGCGAGAGTTTGCACAGTGCCCTCGTTGCTGGAAGCGGCTCATCCTGCCAGCCGTGGACCTCGTGCCTTCGACGGTTCCACATGCTCTCGTCGAGCCGTATCGTCAATCTATGACTACTCAATATAATCGGAACCGCAGCGGCTTCGGTCCGCTGCTAGGCTTTGTGTTTGCCTTGTTGATTGGCGCAGTAGCTCTGGCTTGGTTTTTGCGTCACGCACGAGAGGGCCTGCCTGAACGCCTGGCCACGCTGATCTCCGGCCGCTCCTCCAGCTTCGATCCCTCGGTTCCGGTCGTAGTAGGGCAGATTCACAAGCTTAGCCGGCTCGAAACGGTGGTGTATTCGCTCGACACGGTGGTTGAAGGCGCGCACAGCAGCCCGGTCATCCCAGACATTCTGGCCGGCGACAAGATCCTGCTTGTCTGCCATGGAGAGTCAATCGCGGGCATCGATCTTGCCAAACTGAAGCTGGAAGACGTCCGCATCGACCGGAACAATCAACGCTCCGTGCACGTTGATCTGCCTCCGTCCGAGCTGTTCCTGACCACGCTGGATGACCAGCACACGCGGGTTTATTTGCGCGCGACGGGCCTGCTGGTGAAAGCCGACCCGAATCTCGAAAGTCAAACCCGGATCAAGGCGCAGCAGCAGTTGCAGGCGGCAGCACTTTCAGACGGGATCCTGGACGCCGCCCGGAAGAATGCGCGAACGACGATTGCGGCTCTGCTCTACGGTCTCGGCTTTCAGCACGTCGAGGTAACTTAAGGAGGAACAATCCCACAAAGGATGTATATTCGCACTGTCGTGAGCGTGCGTTATGATCCACACATGATGTTATCCGTGCTGACAAACCGCTTCTTTGGCGGCGGCCCCTCGGATCTCTCTGAGGATCTTCGGGAAAACGCCCTCCAGACGACGTTCGATTCGTTTCCCGAGATCGAAGAGTCGGCGTTGATCAGAACGGTAGGCTGGATCTCGGCCGGCATGGGGGCGCTGGCGCTGGGACTCTTCGTCGGGCGTGAGCTGCGCCAACGATACAAGTTCAACCGACGCACCCCGTACGACTTCTACTCACACTCCGGCGATAAAGCGCACGAAATGGAGTTTGGCGTAGGCGTCTAGCTCGACGCCGTGGCCTCGCCTTAGGTGAGGCTGACTCGGCTGATTTACCATCGAAACCGATGGACACTTTCCAACCAGCCCTCCTCTTTCCCGGTCAGGGTTCGCAAGCTGTCGGCATGGGACGCGCTTTGTACGATGGCTATCCCTCCGCGCGCGCCGTCTTCGAGGAAGCGGACTCGGCGCTCGGCTTTCCTCTTTCGCGAATCCTTTTTGACGGGCCGGCTGAGACGCTGCAGCAGACCGAACACACGCAACCCGCTCTGCTGACGGTTTCGGTCGCGGCTTGGCGTGTGCTGGCCGAGGCTGTCCCTGGGTTGACTCCCAGCTTTGCCGCCGGACACTCGCTCGGCGAGTACTCCGCGCACGTGGTGGCAGGCACCCTCAGCTTTGCCGATGCGGTGCGTACCGTGCGCCTGCGCGGACAGTTTATGCAGGAGGCCGTTCCCGCAGGCGAGGGCAGCATGGCGGCTCTTCTGGGACTGGCGGCCGAGCAGGTCAACGATCTTTGCGCGCAGGCCGCTGACGAACTCTCCGCGCCCACCCACTCTGAGGTCACGCCGACCGAATCGGAAAGGGTGCGGGCGCAAGTTGCGCGCGCGATCGTCTCGCCCGCGAATCTCAATTCACCGGAGCAGATTGTCATCTCCGGATCCACGGCCGCGGTCGATCGAGCGATCGAGCTCTGCCGGGCCGCCGGAGCCAAAAAGGTGGTTCCTCTGCAGGTCTCGGCGCCCTTTCATTGCGCGTTGATGGAACCTGCTCAGCAGCGGCTGGCGACGACGCTCGAAGCGCTGACTCTGAACGACCCCGATTTTCCGGTCGCCTGCACGGTGGATGCCCGCCTGCTGACGCGGCATACGGACGTGCTTGACGCGCTGATCCGCCAGGTGACCGGGCCGGTGCGCTGGGTGGAGTGTCTTGAGCTGCTGGTGGCGCAGGGAGCGACCCATCTGATTGAGCTCGGCCCGGGCAAGGTGCTCACGGGCCTTAGCCGGCAGATTCTAGGGCGGGGCGTCGTCTCGCCTGTCAGCCTGAACGTGGAAGACCAGGCGTCGCTTGAAAAGACGATTGCCGCGTTGAATGATTATCAAGGAGCCCAGGCATGACCGCACCCCTGCACCCCGGAGATGTGATCGACAACTTCACGACCGAAGACCAAGACGGCACGTCCGTCTCGCTCTTCGATTTCGCAGCAAATCCTGTGGTGCTGTTCTTTTACCCGCGCGCCGATACGCCGGGTTGCACCGTCGAGGCATGCAGCTTCCGGGATGCGATTACCGGCCTGAAAGACGCGAACGTGACGGTGCTTGGGATCTCGCGCGATACGGTGAAGACACAAAAGAAGTTTGCCGAGAAGTTTCAACTGAAGTATCCGCTCCTGGCCGACCCCAACGAGGCGATCTGCGATGCGTTCGGGGTCATCAAGCCGAAAAACATGTACGGCAAGATGGTCAAGGGAGTGGAGCGCAACACTTACCTGATTGCGCCGGCCGATGCGGAAGGCAAGCAGCGGCTGCTGCATCTCTGGACCAAGGTGAAGCCAGAGGGCCATGCTGCGGAGGTGCTGGCCTACGTAGAAGAGCACCTGCGGGCGTAGGCCCCCGAAACAACGCCGGGCGAGAGCATGCGCGGGTCTCGGATGTTTCTACGATCGAGAAGAGCTTCGAGGATAGAGAAGTGCGCGCGTACACTTCTCGAAGGAGAGCCTGCAATGACCTTCGAAAAGCCTTTCGACCGCATTACGGCGGAGCTGGGGAAAAATGGGGGCGCAAGCCCTGCATTCGGGGTATGTGAATCACCGTGCATCGTGTCCTGAGTATCCTCGCGACCTATCCCCGATAAGCGAAGCTCTTAGAAAACTATCCAGACCTCGAAGAGGAAGACTTGACGCAGGCTCTTGAATTTGTGACGGAGTATTGACTATGCGGATTTCTCCTCCCGAGTAGCTTAGTGAAATTGCTGCTGGACCAAAATATTGCCTACCTTGCTGCAGCTGAGCTAAGAGTGATGGTCATGAGGCTATCCACTCGACCGAGATAGGTTTTAACCTCGAGCCTGACTCCGACTATCTGAATTTAGGTATCACTGAAGGTAGAGTCATCGTCACCTTCGACGCGGACTTCCATGCCATCTGGCGGAGACGGATATGGTGCAGTCATCCGTGATCCGCATACGAATCCATAACGCAGACCAACGATTGGTTGCTGATCTTGTGGATAAGCTCGGCCGGCAATACGAAGGTCCCCTCCTGAGCGGCTGTGCTATCTCGACAGAGGGCAAGTTTCATCGCATGCGCATGCTCCCGATCAAGCACCTGGCTTAGTAAAGCGAGGACCAGGCATTCTGTCCGGATCCGTCACGGCGTTACTTAGGTGGAGGTTTCGGTATCTCATTGTCTCGCGTGACACGCCCGCCTGACGTATCATCATGCACACCATGAGCACCGCAGCTGCCAGCCCATCAGCCGAAACTCAGGCCCAAGCAACGCCCGAGCCGCTCTCCATGGGCGCGGTGTTACGGGTGCCGGTCATGCGGCGGCTCTGGATCGCGCAGGTCGTCTCGACCTTTGGCGATTTTCTCGCGCTTTTTGCCGTCATCAACTTCCTTACCTTCCATCTCAACGCGCAGCCGCAGCAGGTCACCGGGTTGCAGATCGCCTATCTGCTTCCGATCGCCGTGCTCGGCGTGCTGGCCGGCGTCTTTGTCGACCGCTGGCCGCTCAAGCCTACCCTGGTCACCTCTGATCTGCTTCGTGCCGCGCTGTGCCTGCTTCTGCTGCTTGCCGGAACGACCCTGCACTTTTACTTTGTGATGGCCGCCATCAGCGTTGTCTCCAGCTTTTTCGGGCCGGCACAGGGCGTGGCGATCCGGTCTGCGGTTCCGCTGCACGGGTTGCGCTCGGCCAATGCGTTGATGCAGCAGGTGATGTTCGGCATGCGCGTGATCGGGCCTCCGATTGCGGGCCTTCTCTACGCTCTCTTCGGCGCGCGCGTCTGCTACATAGCAGACTCCGTCAGCTTTCTCTGCTCCGGCCTGCTGATTGCGTCGCTTGCGCTCAGTCGGCCATTCACCGCAGCACTCAGCGGCACGCCCACCCCGGCATCCGCCTCCCCCAGCAAGGGTCTGGCTTCCATCCTTCCGGACATGCGCGAGGGCATTCACTTCATCGTGCATCATGCGGAGGTGCTCTTCGTCATCCTGGCGCTTGCCGCGGGCATGTTTATCATCGGCTGCTTCGGCCCGCTGATCGCCGTCTACACGCGCGACTCACTGCACGCCTCCACTGGCACCTATAGCATCATCTCCGCGATGATTGGAGCGGGCATGCTGGTGGGCGTCAACCTCCTGAACACTGTGGGCAAAAAGCTGAAGAACGCCACGCTGGTCTACTCCGGGCTCGGCGGCATTGCGGCAGGTTTGTGTCTACTCGCCGGCATTCCGCACGTTTGGGCGGCCCTCGTTGCAGATGGCGTGATCGGTTGTGCCGTCGCCGCTATCATCGTTCCTGCCAATGTTCTGATCCAGCAGGAAACGCCTCCCGCGCTGATGGGGCGCGTAGGTTCCACCAACATGAGTCTTGTCTTCACCGCACAGATCCTGGGCCTGGTGCTCTCGGGCCTTGTGGCCCAGCGGATCGGCGTACGTAACGTCTTCGCGTTGTGCGCGGTGTTGCTGATCGTACTCATAGCGATCGGCAAATTCTTTATGGAACCTAAGCCGCTGGCCGCCTCCGCGTAAATCCACTTGCAAGTAATTTCGCAGCTGCGGAACAACTCGCCATCCTCTGTCACTCTCTTATCTGACACGAAAGGAGCAGTCATGGCCAAATGGAACGTTGTAGCGCTTTCTGCTTTCGCAGTTGCGGTTATCGGTGGATCTTCGCTCGCATCCGCGCAGATTTCGGTCAACATTGGGGCCGCGCCCTCGTGTCCGTATGGATACTTTGATTACCAGCCGTACTCCTGTGCGCCCTATGGATATTATGGTCCGTCCTGGTTCAACGGAGGCTTGTTCATTGGAGCGGGCCCGTGGTTCCGTGGACCCCGCGGCTTCCATGGATACGTCGACAACCGCTACGATCCGCATCATGGTTACGCTGGTCCTACCCCCAATCGAAATGAGCAGGCGTTCAACCACTTCCATGGGAACGAGGCACGCGACGGGCAGGGCCATATCGGCAATGCCGGGCACGGTCCTGAGAGCGAGCACAGTGCCGGCTTCCAGGGCGGTGGACATCCTGGAGGGCACTCTGAAGGCGGCGGAGGTCGACGCTAAAGATTGTTTCGATGAGAGGACCTGCTTCGGGCAGGTTCTCTGTTTTTAAGAGACTTACGCTCCGGTCTTCGCTCGCCGCACCATCTCCACCAGCACCTCCCGGGTTTCGGAAGCGCTACGGACCTCTTTCGGAAAGGCGATGCGTGTCCCTTTCATGCCGTCCGCAGTCTTCAGCCGGAGAGAAAAGCCTAGGCGATCGACCGAGGTTATGGAAGCTTCGCTTGCTTCCATCCCCGCGTGGATACGCGCAAGCAGAAGCATCGCGTCCACATGGTCTGCGTTCATATGTGCCAGGATCGCCGGAGCCTGAGCGGCCAGCGGATCAGGAGAGGCTGCGTCGTAGTCAGCGGCTTCAACCCAGCCCATGACGCCGAAACCCCCGACGTAGTAGAGGTCGACAGGCTCCAGGCGGAAGAAGTGGAAGTCGGCAAAATCGACCCAATAGCGGCTGTTTTCGTGAGCACTCAGGTAGGTCTCACGCGCGGAGGCCAGGTCTGTCTCTGGAACCGGGGCTGCATTGCCGACCAGCGTGGCGCGCGCGGCGCCGAGCAAATCCCCGTCTTCCGCGGCCTGCGTCACGAAGAGGCTGGCACGCGGATCAGCCTTCAGATTCTGTGTGTGCATCGCCATATTGCTGATGAGAAACAGCGGCCTGCCTTGCGCATCGAGCGTATACGGCATCAACGAGCCGAACGGGAAGCCCGCATGCTTCCGAGACAAGGTGCAAAGGGTGGCCACACTGGCTCGCGAAAACAACGTGCGCACACGCTCGGCATGGCTGGGCTCCGGCACCTGCGGCAGCGCGGGCCCCGTGTAGGCATGCTGGCGTGGGGTGGCGATGGAATCGGATGGCATGGCGAAGACCTCGGGCTGAGCTAATTCTAGTCTGCCGGCTAGGTAACCCGTTGGTGGGATGGCGCGGTCGGCTTTGTCGGCTCAAGCTTGGCTCAGAGGAAATCCGCATGCAAGCGCAAGTGAGCCGGTCAAGCGTACCAGGAGCGTCCGGACGGTTCACCGGCTGGAGCATGGCGATCCAGCGTGCCTGCCTGGTGGATCTCACAACCTTGGCGCGACAGTTTGGCCGAGGCCGCATGCAGCCGGCGCACCTGCGGCTGGGCGAACGCGGCGAGTTGGAGGCACTCTTTTTTCTCAGGCAGCAGGGCTACATCGTTACGGCGCGGCGCTGGCGTGCCCCGGAGCTGCATGGCGACCTGGACCTGGTAGCGTGGGAGGGCAAGACGTTGTGCTTCATTGAGGTAAAGACTCGCTCGAAGCGCGACCAGACCCCGGCAGCGCTGGCGATCGGAGAGGCAAAGCGAGCCATCCTGAGCCGCATGGCTGTGGAGTACCTGCGCTCCTTGCCCAGGCCGAGCCGGCTCGCCGAGGCTGAACGTGTGCTCACCCGATTCGATTTCGTCTCGGTTTACCTGCTCTCCGGCGGGACGGAGTGCGAGTTGCTACGCGATGCCTTCGATTGGCGAAGAGACCAGCGCTCCGGGTATGGTGTCTAAGTACCTGAGGACGCCCCATGACACTGCTGAATGCCCCGGCCTACGACGAACGGAAAGAACACCTGAAGAAGGGCGTACTGATCGGCGCGGGAGTCGGCCTTGCGCTGCTGGTCGTGCTTACTCTGGCCGGATACATCGCCGGGCATGGCTGGCTATTTTCCAATCTGCCGGCGGAGCATAGGGTAAGCGAGTTCTTTGCGGCGCTTGAAGGCAAAGACTACCCAAGGGCCTTCGCCATCTACAACAACGATCCAGACTGGCAAAAGCACCCAGAGAAGTACAAGGAGTACCCCGAAGCCCGTTTTCAGCAAGACTGGTCCGAGCATGATCCCATCGACGGCCCCGTGCGTGCCTATCATGTAGACATCTCGCGCACTGATGGCGAGGGTACGTTCGGCACGGGGATCATCGTGGCCGTGACCGTGAACGAGAAGAAGCGCGTCTTCATGTACTACCTGCGCAAGGGCGGAACCCTCACCTGGCCCGCGTTCCATGAGCTTGAATACTAGCCACGCCCCATTGCGGAGGAAGTCGCCCTTCGGCCCCTGTACAAGAGACCTTGCAGCGGTGTAGCGTTGCGCTAGTTAATTGAGAGCCCTTGGGGCTCCATTTGGAATGTTTACTGCCCGACTTTCCTGGATCTGACCGCTCACCAGTCCATTCCGAGGAAAAAGGGCATACCCATGAAAGCGTTCCTGTACAGCGTCTCCGCATCTCTTCTCTTTCTTTCTTTCCACACTCCGGTTCAAGCGCAAAAGGGGACTTGCCAGGGAATGTCCCTTGGCAAGAACGTAAGCCTGAACGGCTTTGTCCCATTTCCGGCGACGGATCCGTGGCGGCAGGACGTTACCAACGCCACGGTCGATGGCAATTCGGACGCCATTCTCGCAACCATCGGCCCCACGCTCAAGCTGCATCCCGACTTTGCCTCCGATATCGAGAGCGGGTCGTACATCGGCATTCCCTACCAGGTGGTGAGCAGTCAGACGCTCGTGCCGGTCACCTACGACGCGTATGGAAACCAGAGTGACCCGGGGCCGATGCCGATTCCGGCTGATGCCTTGATCGAAGGCTACCCGCATCCAGCCGGCAGCGATCGGCACGTGCTGGTGCTCGACCGCGACAACTGCTTCCTTTACGAGCTGTTCAATACGTTTATCAACCGGGACACGGGCAAGGTCAAGGCGGCATCCGGCGCGATCTTCGACCTGAATGCCAACAGCGCCCGGCCCTATCTCTGGACGTCGTCCGATGCAGCCGGACTTCCCGTCTTTCCGGGCCTGGCACGCTACGACGAGGTGAAGGCAGGCGCGATTCACCACGCGCTGCGCTTCACCCTGCCGCAGACGGTGGCGGCGATCGTTCCTCCGGCCAAGCACTATGCGGGAAACTCATCCGAGCAGTACGGGCCTCCGATGGGCATGCGCCTGCGGCTGCGCGCAGACTTTGACCTCTCCGGATTTACGCCGCAGGCCAAAATTATTCTTCAGGCACTAAAGACCTACGGGATGATCCTGGCCGATAACGGTGGCGGCGCCATGTTTGTGACCGGCACTCCACATCCTCAATGGGACAACGACGACCTGCACAACCTGACCGGAGTGACGGCGGCGGATTTCGAAGTGCTCCAGGAGCAGCCACTGTACACCGCGTCCACGGTTCCGACGGGAGCTGCTCCCATGATCCAGAGTTTTACGGCGTCGAGCACAGCCAAGGGAACCGTACTGAGCTGGACCTCCACAGGCGCGTCGTATTTCATCGTGTCTCCCGTAGCAGGAGCGGTACGCGGCAACACGGTTACTGTGCCCACGCCGACCGTGACGACGACGTATACCCTTTATGCCACCAACGACTACGGTCGCAAGAAGAAGACGGTGGAGGTGACGGTTCCCTAACAGTTCCGGCTAGAAGGGGTACGTTATTCTTCGCCTGCAAAGGCGAGCATAGCGCCGCCGCGCCGCTTGGCGGAGTACATTGCTTCGTCAGCGGCGCGGCGCAGGCTATCGATATCGTCGGCGTGATCCGGGGAGAGAGCGATACCGATGCTGATACGGATGTCGACGGAGTGGCCGTCAATGGCGATCGGAACGCTGCCAGCGGACATCATGGCGCTGGCGATGAAGCGTAGGTGATGCTCGTCGTTGACGCCGGCAAGCAGCGCGGTGAACTCGTCGCCGCCGGTGCGTGCGAGCATGTCGCGGGGGCTCATATGCCAGGAGAGCCGGACGGCCAGAGCACGCAGCAACTGGTCACCGGCCGAGTGGCCCAGGGTGTCATTGATGGTCTTGAAGTTGTCGACATCGATGACCAGGCAGGCGATCGTAGTGCGGTTCTCGCGGGCCTCCTCCAGAGTGGCGATCAGACGTTCCTCAAACAGACGCCGGTTGGGCAGGTCCGTCAAAGGATCGTGCATGGCCATGCGCTCGGTACGCTGCATGTGCTCCTGCAAGAGTGTAAGGACGATTCCGGCGACGATGAGGTACTGCGGAAGCTCGAGAACGGCGCGGGGGATGTGGATCTCCGGAGCGACTCTTCTGAGCAGCTCGACTACGGGATAGCTCAAGCCCCAGCCGAACAGGCCGGCTACGGCAGCAATGACGCCGCGCGCGTAACGCTCCGCAGAGTTCAGGTAGAAGTAGCCTGCGCCAAGAAAAAGCAGCGAGATGGCACCATGTGCGGTCAGCTCCGGATGCAGCCAGGCGTAGGGTAAGACCAGCAGGCCAAAGGCTCCAAAAACCGAACTGAACAGGAGTAAAGACCGGGTGCGCGCACGCCGACGGAGACTGAGGTGCATCACCGGGCCCAAAAACAACAGAGCCGAGCCAAGGTCCATCCAGTGGGAATGTTCTCGAAATACCGTCAAGGTCGCTGCGACGAGGGTGGGCACAAGGAATTCAGCTGCGAGCTTACGTCCGATCCTGCGCTTGGGAACATTGGCGGTGCCAAGTAGAAAAGCCATCCCGCACAGGCCGGAGGACCAGATGATTGCCAATTGCGCCGCGATCGCAGCCGGACCATGTGTTGGCGCGATCAGCAACGCAATATGGTGTACAAGCACAAAGGTCCAGCCCAGGAACCAAAGATCGACGTGCGGGCCTACACGCCGCACCAGCGGACGAAAGCACACGATGAAGATGGTCAACGCGAAGATGTCTGGCAGAGAGCTGTAATCCACGACATGTTCCTTGACTGTCAGCGCTTGCGAGGGAAGAATACTCGGATCCGGGGAGCGCTAATAGAAATGTACTGGTACAGGGACGAATTGTGATGGGGGAAATGATACTTGGCAGACATTTCTTTCCCTTTTTGAACCTGACTGGGCAAGGTACGTGGTAGGAGACCGTTCCGCGGGTTTCCGTGATCGCCATTTGAAAGAAGCGCAGCACGACCCCGATTCATGCTCTGGTGAAGGCGGTGGTCTGTTTCTCCTCGTGGCGCTCCCGCGCCAAATCCAGCAGGCGATCAATCAACGCCTTATATTTCACTCCTGAGGCTTGCCACAGCTTGGGGTACATCGAGATAGACGTGAAACCGGGCATGGTATTGATTTCATTCAGAAAAATGCGTGGCTCGGCATTTTTTTTGCCGGAAGACGCCGCTGCCGGCTCCATCAGGAAGTCAACGCGGGCCAGGCCGGCGCAGTCGCAGGCACGGAAGGCGGCCAGCGCCATAGTACGGATTTGCTTTGCCTGAGTGGCGGTCAACTTTGCCGGTACCACGGCGACGCTCTCGTCCGGCCCGCTGAGCTGGTATTTGGCCTCGTAGTCGTAAAACTCCTTGGCGGGGATGATCTCGCCCACCACGGAGGCCTCCGGGCGATCGTTGCCCAGGATCGCCACTTCGAGCTCGCGGGGCTTGGCTCCCGGGCCGCCCACGCCCTGCTCAACCACAAGTTTGCGGTCGAAACCAGCCGCGAGATCCATCGCCGCCGTCAGCCCCGATGCTTCGTGCACCTTGGAGATCCCGACGGACGAGCCCAAGTTAGCCGGTTTGACGAAGAACGGGTACGCAAGCGCCTTTTCCAGAGTGCGGCGACAGCGCTTGGGATTCGCGCGCCACTCGGAGCGCAGCAGGGTCACGTAGGGAGTCTGGGGCAGGCCGCTGGCGGAGAAGAGCCGCTTCATGGCGTCCTTGTCCATGCCGGCCGCGGAGCCCAGCACACCCGAGCCAACGTAAGCGAGATCCGCCAGTTCCAGCAAACCCTGGATCGTGCCGTCCTCGCCAAAAGTTCCGTGCAGCACGGGAAAGAGGACATCGAGCGAGCGCGGGATGGACGCGGACTGCTCGGCCAATCCAGGCCCTGCAGCCGAGCCGGCCTGGATCTGTACAGAAGCCGGCTGTGTACCGCTAAGCAGCGCCAGGGCCTCCTGCTCGACGAGCCAGTGGCCTTGCTTGGTGATCCCAATCGGCACCACGTCATACTTTTTGCGATCGATCGCCTTCAAGATCGACTCGGCTGAAAGCAGCGACACCTCATGCTCCCCGGACCGGCCGCCGAACAGGACGCCCACACGCAATTTTTTTTTGGCCATAATTGTTCTAGCGTACGGGATGGGGCGGCCTTGGAGCAGGACGGGAACCTGCACTGGCACCTGCTCGCGGCTTAGTTTCCTCGCTCGAGCCTAAGCGTTCCGGCAAATGGCTGGTCACGACGACACCGGACGTCTCAAAATGAGAGCAGCGATGCCCGTTGCCGTGGCCCAGATGGATTGCCTTCTGCAGCATCAGGATGAGGCGATGCGCATCCTTCTCGAAGAAGCGACCGATTGAGGCGGCATAGTCGACAACGAGGTTATAGGTAGCGTCGCATTTGGGGCAGACCAGCTGGCGGTCGAGCGTGGTGTGAAAGGCCCCGTCGGGCAGCTTGCCGACCGGATCGTGACCGGTGCGAATGGCGGCGATGGTCAGAGACATGGCCTAGGGTATCGCGCCGAGCGTCCGCTCGGCAGCATGACGCAGCAGGCAAACGAGGAAGACGGTCTCTGATCGAAGGCCGTCGGATGATCCGTTCACCGGTAACTTGTAGAGGCAGAAGCAGTAGGAAGCGTTTGCACCGCGCCTCGGGCAGCTAAGCAGTTCCACAGGAAAATGGCGGTGACTAGGGCACAACAGCGTTTATCCGCAAATTGGGATTGCACTTTCGCCAACGAGTGGGCGGCTCTTACCTGCTGGCGTTTACAGCCGCGGCTCCACTGCCGTTACTCACGTTGAGGAGACCTGAGCCAGTGGTATGCTCCTCGCCTGTGGCTAAGCCTCGCCTAAGCTTTAGCCGCAGGCACCGCCGTGTGCGGCGTCTCGCCCTCGGTAATCAGCTCATACGGAGTTTCCAGCTTGTTTCTATAGCTGGCCTCAACAAAATCGCGAAACAGCGGATGCGGCTCAAGCGGTTTCGACTTGAACTCAGGGTGGAACTGACAGCCCAGGAACCATGGATGTCCTGGGATCTCGACGATCTCGACATAGGTGGCGTCGGGAGTCGTGCCGGTCAGTCGTAGCCCGGCTCCGGTTAGCATAGCCTCGTACTCCCGGTTGAATTCGTAGCGATGCCGGTGGCGCTCGGAGATTTCTTTGGTTCCGTAGGCCTTTTCGGCCAGCGAGCCCGGCTCCAGCACACAGGCCCATGCGCCCAGCCGCATCGTGCCGCCCATCTCTTCTACGCCGGTCAGCTCGCGCAACTTATAGATGATGCGATGCGGCGTCGATGGATCGAACTCACCCGAGTTCGCCCCGGCAAGCCCGCACACGTTGCGCGCAAATTCCACGCACGCCGTCTGCATGCCCAGGCAGATGCCAAAGTAGGGCACCTGCTCTTCGCGGGCGTAACGGATCGCGTTCAGCATGCCTTCAATGCCACGCTTGCCGAAGCCTCCCGGAACTAGGATGCCGTCATATCCGGCCAACTGCTGCCGATAGTCCGGAGCCTCCAGGCCCTCGGCTTCGAGCCAAGTCACGTTCAGCTTCAGGTTATGCGCGAGCGCTCCGTGCACCAGAGCCTCTTTGAGCGACTTATAGCTGTCCTCATACTCGACATACTTACCCACAACGGCAATCGAAACCGTACCCTTGGGGTGGTAGGCACGCTCGACCAGGTCGGTCCAGCGCGAGAGGTCGGGGTTCTTGGCGGCAATGCGCAGATAATGCAGCGAGAGCGTGTCGACTCCCTCCTGCGCGAAGTTGATGGGTACCTCGTAGATCGAGTCCACATCGCGGGCGGCGATGACGGCGCGCTCCTCCACATTGCAAAAGAGGGCGATTTTGGAGCGCATGTCGCGGGGCACGGCGCGGTCGGAGCGGCAAAGCAGGATGTCCGGCTGGATGCCAATCGACAGCATCTCCTTTACAGAATGTTGGGTCGGCTTGGTCTTCAGCTCCTGCGCGGCGGCGATCCAGGGAATAAGCGTCACATGGACGAACAGCGTATTGTCGCGGCCCAGGTCCTGGCGCATCTGGCGGATCGCCTCAAGAAACGGCAGCGACTCAATATCGCCCACCGTGCCGCCGATCTCGACGATCGCCACCTCGCAGTCGGCTGCCACCTTGCGCATCGCGTTCTTGATTTCGTTGGTGACGTGCGGAATTACTTGCACGGTCTTGCCCAGGTAGTCGCCGCGGCGCTCCTTGGTGATGATCTGCTCGTAGATCCGGCCGGTCGTCAGATTGTTGTCGCGGGTCAGTTTTGCATGGGTGAACCGCTCGTAGTGGCCTAGATCGAGGTCTGTCTCCGCGCCATCGTCCGTCACGAACACCTCGCCGTGTTGGAAGGGGCTCATCGTGCCCGGGTCGACGTTGAGGTAGGGGTCAAACTTCATCAGATTGACTTTGATCCCGCGCGCTTCAAGCAGGGCACCGATCGAGGCCGCGGCCAGCCCTTTGCCGAGCGAAGACACAACGCCTCCGGTTACAAAGATGTACTTTGCAGACATGTCCGCGACCTCCTCCAGTCGTTGTTAGGAGTGTGCGTTGTAGGCACACTCAAGTATCGCAGGAGGCACGGGGGGAGGCAATGGCCGGGCGGTAAACTAAAACTGCAGCCTCAGCTAAAGATTTTGGCGAAGATGCCGATAAGTTCCTTGAGGGGTAAATATTCGCGTGTCTGCTGTTTTTTTTCGAGCCGTCCTGTTGGCCTGTCTGTGGATAGGTCACTCCTCCAGCTTGAGGGCCCAAGCGGCTTTGGCCGGTTCCGTGGCTCAGCCGGCCCAGACCGGTTCTGTGGTTCAGCCGGCTTCGGCCGGCAGCATCGCAGCACCCTCCTCGTCTGATGCCGATGTGCAAGTTACCAAGAGCGCCGCGCCAAGCCAGCCGACCGCACCGAAATCCACCGCCGCGGTCCATCTTGAAACGCCTCCCAAGCCACTGCCGCCGCAGCTGACGAAAGATATCAACGTCGGCGGTCGCTCCAAGCAGATTCTCGCCCATCTCAGCGAGGTCATCCGGTTCTACCGCATGACCATCCTTCCGATTCAGAAGACGGGGGAGCCGAGCGACATGCTCTACGCTGAGCAGGCGCAGGCAGAGGCGACCCAGGCTGCCCAGCTGGCTTTCCAGTCCGCACGCGATGAAGCGACGCTGCTCTCGCGAGTAGAGGCCGGCCAACCCAGCACAGCGCCAGCCCCGCAGGCTGGGGGCTCCAGGTTGAGCTCCACTGTGCGGACGGTGGGCGCCCAGCTTACCCAGCTGCAGGCTCAGGATCAGGCACTCGACCAGCAGATTGCAAAGTCTCCGGCCAAGGCACGTGCGGCGCTCCAGCTCCAGAAAGAGGATGTCGAGGGCCAGCTGGAACTGGCGAAGGCCAGCTACGAAGCTCTGAATCGAGTCGTCGACAGCTCCAGCACCCAAGGCGATACCGGCCTGCAAGGACAAATCAATCAGCTGCAAAGCGCTGTGCCGCAGCTGATTAACAACAAGGTCAAGCCTGTGGCCGGCACCATCGAGAGTATTGCTTCGCTCCATGATGCGGGCGTCAGCAGCCAGGCGGTTGTGCTCTTCCAGCTGCTGGGAACCGAACGGGCGATCGATCAGCAGATTGCCGAGACGCAACTGCTGCACGACCAATGTGTGGACCTGAGGACGCCGCTGATCAAAATTCTGCGCGCCACCCTGGCTGTCGGACAAAGCCTGCAAACAAGTACATTGGCCATGCCCGCCGCGACCATCCCCGCCATGATCACCGGTGCTGCTCCTGCTACACCCTCTCCGGAGGCCGTCCTTGCGGCTCGCAAACAAACCTTCGACCAGCTTACCGATGCCTTCCGTGCCGTCTCCGACGTCTCCATTCCGATCAGCCAGGAGGTGCTGCTGCTGGAGCAGGCGCGCGCCAACCTGCTCTCCTGGCGCGCTGCTGTGGATTCTGAGCGCAGCACCATCGTGCATGCGCTGTTGTTGCGTGTCATCAGTATTGCAGTCGCACTCGGCATCCTCCTTGGTGTCGGCGAGGCCTGGCGTCGGCTCTCCACGCGCTACATTCGAGATGTTCGCCGGAGGCGGCAGCTGATGCTGGTCCGGCGCATGGTGATCGGTTTTCTCAGCGGTCTGGTGCTTATCTTCGGCTTCGTCACGCAGTTCAGTTCGCTTGCCACCTTTGCCGGTTTCATCACTGCCGGCATCGCGGTCGGACTGCAGACGATCCTGCTCTCGGTAGCCGCATATTTTTTCATTGTGGGCCGTTATGGTGTCCGGGTGGGCGACCGCATCACGGTGGCCAACGTCACCGGCGATGTCGTCGAGGTCGGTTTAGTGCGCTTTTACATGATGGAGCTCACCGGCGTCGGCACCGATTCTCATCCCACTGGGCGCATTGCCGTCTTCGCCAATTCAGTGCTCTTTCAAACCGGGACGCCGCTTTACAAACAGATTCCTGGAACCGACTATGCCTGGCATGAGCTCATGTTGAAGCTGAAGCCTGGAAGCGACTACCTTGCCGCCACCACAGCTGTGCAAGCAGCTGTCGAAACGGTCTACAGTGGCTACCAATCAGCCATTGAAGACCAGCATAGACAGGTCGAATCCTGGATGGATGCGGCGCTGAATACACCCCACGTTGAAAGTCGGATACAACTTGCTGACAGCCTTCAGTTCACAGTCTTCTACCCGGTGCTGATTCGCACGGCTGTAGCGACCGACCAGCAGGTGGTACAGAAGGTGCTCGAAACGATGAGAGATCCGGCTATCGCAGAAGTTCTTGACGGAGCTCCAATCGTCAAGGCTGTCGTTAAAAGTTAGAGCCGCTCCGCTCATTCATCCCCAAACAAGGGAGTCTCCGACTTTCTCGTAGCGCCTTACAGGGCGTGCTAGTGGTGTGCCATCGGGGTGTGATCGTGAAGCCTGGGGCTGCGATCATGGAATAAATTCGGGCGCACCCGGGTTCCAGTACTTTGAATGGGACGAGCGAGGGCCAGGGCCGGACTGAGAATCAGGACGAGTGCCGCCAGAGTCATCGATTTTAGGTTCATGATGTTTCTCCGTTTCCTGAGAATAGGACGCAGCAACCCCGGGCCGGATGCAGAAATCTCAGCAGTTGCTGCACGTTCGTAATGTGCTAAAAGGCGGATTTGTCGCTTCGTCAGTGGTTGACGTCGTTTCAAGTGCGACCGGAAGCTGGACGGTCTCAGTCCTCGCTACGAGGGCTCGCACCTTTTTTGGAGCGGGTCGTGTTTTGTTCAAGGCACTTATCTGAAACCAGCACGGGGTTGGCCATCTCCTTGGCCGCGGCGCGGGTAAAAGCGCGGTAGAGCCGGGGGACATCCACGCGGCCGTTGCGCATCTCGGCCTGAATGGCGGCATGCATAGCAGAGAGCAGCTCGTCACGGAGCTCGTTGAGAACGCGGTCGATGTAAAGATAAGGCAACAATAGCTCCGGTGATTCTCTCTCCACGATAGCGCGTCTGCGACCCGGTGCCGCCGTAAGGCATCTGACTGGGAAACAAGGAGCGAACATGGAATATAGACAGCTGGGCAGATCGGGGTTTAAGGTTCCGGAACTTTGCTTCGGCGCAGGAACACTGGGTTCGCAGGGTGAGTTCTTCGAGGCGTGGAGCAAAACGACCGCGGAGGAAGCCGACCGGATCGTCGGTATCTGTATGGATGCGGGGCTGAACTTTTTCGATACGGCCGACATTTATTCGCATGGATCGAGCGAGACTGCGTTGGGCAAGACGCTCGCCAAGTACAAGCGCGAGGATGTACTGATCTCCACCAAAGCGACGTTCCGCTTCGGTGAAGGACCGAACGATGTGGGATCAAGCCGTTATCACCTGATTCAGTCGCTCGAGCGCAGTCTTAAGCGGCTCGGCACCGACTACGTGGATGTGTACCATCTACATGCGTTTGACGCGACGAGTCCGGTCGAAGAGACGCTGCAGGCATTGAACCATATGGTGCTGGCGGGCAAAGTGCGGTACATCGCATGCTCAAACTTTTCCGGATGGCACCTCATGAAGTCCCTCAGTGTCAGCGAGCGGTACGGCTGGACGCGGTACGTTGGACAGCAAGCCTACTATTCGTTGCTCGGGCGCGACTTTGAGTGGGAGCTCATGCCCTTAGGACTCGATCAGGGCGTAGGTACGCTGGTGTGGTCGCCGCTGGGTTGGGGCAGGCTGACGGGCAAGATCCGCAGAGGTGCGGAGATGCCTAAGGAATCGCGTCTGCACAGCAAGATGGTCAACGATGCCGGACCGCAGGTGCCGCTCGAACACGTATACAAGGTAGTGGACGCGATCGATGAAGTCGCGAAGGAGACCGGAAAGACAGTACCGCAGATCGCGTTGAACTGGCTTTTGCGACGGCCCACCATTGCGACGCTCATCATTGGAGCGCGCAATGAAGAGCAGCTGCGGGCAAACCTGGGAGCGGTAGGCTGGAAGCTGACGCCGGAGCAGGTAGCCAAGCTCGATGCGGCGAGCGAGCTTCCCAAAGCTTACCCGTATTGGCATCAGACCCAGTTTGAGGAGCGGAACCCCAGCCCGGTGTAGACCTTGGTAGCCTCCCGTAACCCGAAGGTCGTCAAGGAGTTGCGAGCAACCCGAGGGACGTCCCCGGGTTTGAAGCATTGAACGAGGAAACAGTTCGCCGGCGGAGGGCAGGGAGATACCTTCCAGACCCAAGCCGGCCAGGAAGGGTAGAGATGACAAAGACAGGAAAACAGCGGTTCACAAGGTCACTTCTGGCGCTTGGCTTGTTAGGTTCAACTTGCGCAACCAGCTGGATGTGGGCGCAATACGGACCACCACCCCCGCCTCCAGGATATGCGCAGGGGCCGGGCGGATGGGACGCCCCACCACCGGAGTTTGCCGCGGCGCAGCAGCGGGGCTATCGCGATGGCGTTGAAGGGGCGAGGAAGGACTTCCAAAATCATCGTGATCCCAACGTAAACAATCGCGACGAGTACCGGCACCCAAACTTCATCGCTAGACCGGATCGGCGCAGCTATAAGATCGGGTTCCAACGTGGCTATCAGGTCGCGGTTCAGCATATGTATGGCGGCGGACCGTACGGGCCAAGGTAATTGTGCAGTCTGCCTGACAAGCGAGGACCCGGCTTATGCAGCCGGGTCCTCGTTCGCTTACTCTATTTTCCCAACAACGGAGGCGATAACACCTCCGTGGGCCATTCAAGCAATAATCTAAAAGTTGACTTTGAAGGCGAATTGACCGAAACGACGCTCATCATGATTTAGGCCTGTTGCGAGGTTACCAAGACCGCCCTTCAATTCTGTTACCTGGAGAGGCGTATACGGAGCCCCACCGTAATAGACGGTGCTGGTATTTACGTAGTAGTTGTGGTGGTTGAAGATGTCGAAGCCTTCCGCACGAAATTCACCACTTACCCGTTCCGTAAACCGGACGCTTTTACTAGCAGACATGTCTAAATTCCAAGCGCCGGGACCCCGGAAAGCGTTCCGTCCGGTCATGTTCGCAGGGAATGGACTGTAGTCGGAGATACCGTAGGTTGAGTTCAAGGGAGCGGAACTGGCAGGTATAGGCAAGGCGAGAGCGTTGAAAACGTTGGGTCCCGCAGCCACCGGTGTTTTTTCAACGGTGTGTTGGGTAATGGGTGCGGCCGGCGTCAACCGGGGCACAGTGTAATCGAATTCCACATTAGAGTAATCGTAAACTGAGAAGGGAATACCAGTTCTCAAAGTGTAGATACCCGTGATGATATAGCCGCCCAGGAATTGACCAACAATCCCCTTTTCATTCTTGAACCAGGGGGTCTGCCAGATCGGCGAGAGAACAAACCGTTGACGGATGTCGAAGTCGGACGGGCCATAGTCGAGACCCGGGTTCGTGAGGCTGGTATAGCCAAGAGTTCCAATGTCCCCCGAGCCACCTTGCAGACTGTCACCAAACGTGGAGCTCAAGTCATCGAGCGAGTGTGAATACGTATAGTTGGCGATCAAGCTGATACCCGAGCTGTGAATATTTTGGGCCTGCAGCTTCAGATTGAGCGCGTCATAGTGGCTTGTGCCGCCACTGCTGCGTAAGTTGATGGCCGCATACTGCTGGTTGGGGCGCGTCAGGCACTCGGTTCCACCCGTATTGAAGTTTTGGTAAGGGCAAACTTCGCCGGTGGTCGCATTGGTACCGGTCACCAGAGGAGCACCCAGATAGATCTGTGCAGCGCCTACGTTGTTGACGTTCTGAATGTCATACAAGTGGACGCCGTGTGCTCCGCTATAGCTGATTTCAGCAACGGCACTATGCGTCACCTGGTGGGAAAGCGACAAGCTGTAAAACTGCGTGGAGGCAACCTGGATGTTCGGATCGATGGCGCGAAGTTCAGCAGGGGGGAGGGCAGCGGTGCTGCCCGAGGTACCGAGCGGACCAAGATTATTCGTCGTGACGTTGTAGCCGCAATTGGCAGACTGAGGTGCGCAGGTCTCTTGTACGACGGCGCTGGCTGGAGGATTAAAGCTGGCGTTGTAGGTCACGTTGCCAAAATTGCGTTCATAGCTGATTCCGTAACCGCCACGAATGCTGGTTTTTCCGTCACCAAAGACATCATCGGCAAAGCCGATACGAGGGCCAACGGTGCCGTAACGAGGTTTCCAGAACGCGTGAACAGGGCTCTGATTGGCAATGTCGACACTGCCTGTGCTGACCTGCTGCTCCAGCGAGGTGCCCGGACCGAAGTAAAAGTTTGAATCCAAAGATCCTATGTTGTTGTGCTGGACGCCATAATGTTCATACCGTACTCCGTAATTCAGAGTAAGACGATTCGTTACTTTGAAGCCATCCTGTGCGTATACCGCCCAGTCGTCGTAACGGTAGCTGCGTGCGTAGGAGGCCGGGGACAACGGAGTGGTCACCGTACAAGCAGCTGTTTGTATGGGATTGCCATAAACATCATCGACGCAAGGCAGCTTACCCTGTGGGTTTACACGAGCGGCGAAGGTCGTAAGCGTGCTGCCTCCCGCGTCACCGGCGGTATTGATCAGGTCATTAAAGCTGTTCGCAAATGTGGTGCCAAGTACTTCGTTAGCCTGTGCGTAGGCTCCATAAGACTGATTGAGCTGAATGTAAGTGAACTGACCGCCAAACTTCATGGTGTGCTTGCCCTTAGTCAGGGACAAGTCGTCTTCAAACTGAATGGTGTTCTGAGGTCCACCGTAAGGTAGGCCACCCTCGCCGGCATTTCCTCCGTTTTCCAATCCTGGAAAGGAGATAAAGCCGGAAGTCACTGGATCTGTGGGAGGTGAAAAAACCAAACTCGGTGTGGAGGTCAAGGCCGTATTGAAGGAGTTGTTTACATTAAACCGAGTGAAGCTGACTTTAGTGTTGTTGAACAGTGCGGCATTGAAGCTGTGGCTCAGGGAGTAGAGATAGCTTTGATCTACCGAGGTTGCGCCAACGTTGTACTGCGGGTAGGCGCTGTAAAAGGCCGAACCGCTAAATTGATTGAGGTTTTGCCGGGCGGCGCGAAAGAACATCTGCGTCCGGTCTGTAGGGTTGTAGTCTAAACGGCCCACCAGGGTATACGCATTCTGCGGAACATCCCCACCCGCGTCAAAGGGGGCGTGGAAGTTCACGGTGTCGAAGACCGGGGTTCCCGCTGGAACGGGAGTTGTTCCATTCACAAGCAGCGACGGCTGGTTGAGAGCGGTCGCTACCTGTCCTGCAGTCGCGGCAACAGCAGACGATGGGTAAACACCCTTGCCATAACTCGCGAAATAAGACTTGGCGTTCGCCGGCAGAAGACTGATAAACGCCGGATCAAGAACTTCCTCTGATTCTGAAGCCGAACTGCGAACACGCGTCCACTCAACGCTGCCCTCGAAGAACAGCTTATCCTTGAAGACCGGTCCGGCGACTTCAAAACCGAACTGATTACGGGTGTAAATCCCTTTCGGATCAACGACCGAGCCGGCAGTTGAATTGGCCGCGTCGTTCGCATACGTATTGGCCGTGTAGGCCGACAGCCGGTTGTACTCCCAAACTGTGCCATGAAAGGCGTTCGAGCCGGCTTTCGTCGTCACGTTTACGATGCGCCTGAGGCACGGCCGTATTCCGGCGAGAAGTTATTCGTAATGACGCTGTATTCTTGAACCGCGTCCAGGGGAACCTGCTGCCCGACATTGGCATTAAACACGCCGACATTTTCAACACCATCCAGCAGGATCTCCGTGCCGGATTCACGTTGGCCGTTGATCGATACGCCAACGCCACGGGAGGTAAGATTCTGGCCGCTGTTGCCGCTGTTTGTAGAGTTATCGCCCGCACTTACGTTGCCGGAGAGCACGACGAAATCGTAGGGGTTGCGGGTAAGACTGGGAAGATTGGCGAGTTGTTGCGTATTGACGATCTGGGAGAGTTCCTGAGTCTGCGTGTTCACCTCAGCGCCACCCGCGCCCTGAACCTCCACTACGGTCGTCGAGGTGCCGACTGCAAGTGTGGCGTCTAGCGTCTCGTGTCCACCTACCGTGACCTCGACGGTGCCCTCAAAGGAGCTGAAGCTTGGGGAGGTAACCGTAATTTGGTAGATAGCCGGATCGAGGCCGGTAAACAGGTACGTTCCCTGAGTAGAAAGCTTCGCTGTACGGAGGGCATTGGTGCCGACATTCTTGATGGAGACAGTGCCGGTGGTGATGATGGCACCGGTGGAGTCGGCTACCTTGCCCACGATCTGGCCAGTGTTCGCCTGGCCCCAGGAGGAGGCGGTGGACAATGCAAATGAGACGGCGACGCCCTTGACAATAGAACAATTCATCTAGACTCCTACAGCTTTGCAGCGGTGCTGGTTGCTCTTGGAAGATCAACTTGATATTGATGTAGATACTCGGGGCTCGCTAACACACAAAGCAAGTGTGTGGCTCCGCTGTGAAAACCAGATACGCCGACAGAGGTGCAATAGAGGCCAAAACGTAGAGTACGCTTACTGCAAGAAACACACCGCATACGTTGGCTAGGTAGCCGCTGGTTATGAGAAACCATATATTCGGCTCGTAAAGTTGACAGAACTGTGAAGATTTCCTTTAGGAATCAGTACAGTACAACCGGAAAGGGCACAGCAGCCTATTCCCAAGCGAATTGCCTCTGTAATAGTTCGGATACGGCGACACCGCTAACTGCTGCGGTGGATCATCAGCAGCTCCTCCATCACCATCGCCTTCTCCAATTGCGGATCACGTCCTGCCGCGACGCTCGTCCGTCTTACCGGAGTCGGCAGGAGAGGCTTTTTGTCATCGCTCGCATTCTTCTCGTCGTCGCTCTCCGGTGGAATGGGCGACACCGTTTCCTTTGAAAGCACAGCGACATACACGCTCGCTATAGTCGTCCGGTTGAAGCTGCTTAGACCAAATCCATCGATCGCCGGCCCGATATCGGTGCTCGCCGTAAAGAAAATGTACTTGCCGCCCGCGGCCCACACGGGGTTGGTGATATTGCTCATCCCATCCGTAATCTGCGTGCTCTTTCCGCTTGCAACGGAGTACAGAAAGGCCGCATTCTCCGGGCTCGGCAGCGACCGCGCATAAAGAATCCATCGGTTGTCCGGCGAAAAGCTCGCACTGAATCCGGAAGGTCTAAACCCTTCGCGCAGATCCGCATCCACATGGGTCAGCTTGCCGCTGTCTACGTTTGTGATCCAGAGATTCAATCGTTTATCGCTGAACACGATGTTCTTCGAGTCCGGTGACTATCTGGGCGAATAGTAGTACGTTGGGTCCTTTCCCAGATCGATCATCTTCGGCAGAGTCAGCCCATCCTGATTCCGCAGGTACAGCTTTTACTCGCCCGTCGCATCGCTGAAATACGCCCACCCGCTTTCCATCCGAAGACCAGGCCGGCTCCCTCTCCGCAGCGTTTGAGGTATTGGTCAGGTTGCGCACGTCGCCCTTCTCCGCCGGCACGGCAAGATGTCGCCATGCGCTTCAACCACAGTGCACACTTCGGTGGGGAGATGCCCACGTTCTGGATTTCGTCCGGCGAGATTTTCGCGAGATGTGGTTTCAACGCCGGCAGATCACCAT
Source organism: uncultured Acidobacteriaceae bacterium (assembly GCA_964252655.1). Taxonomy (GTDB): domain Bacteria; phylum Acidobacteriota; class Terriglobia; order Terriglobales; family Acidobacteriaceae; genus Edaphobacter. The sequence continues at coordinate 55,065 of CAXUNR010000006.1, read as the reverse complement.
CGAGCGCAACATCCGCCCCGCTCACCGTGTTCAGCAGATGCAGCGATCCAAACTGCTCATACACGATGGCATGCCCGGAGCGCATGGTCTCTCCGGGCAGAGCAGCCGGGCAACGCAGAAACGGCACGCTTCAAGCATGGATCTAGTGCATAGCAGGGCCGTCGGCGGCAGGCTTGATCTTGCCAATCAGGACGACCAGGGGGATCATGCAGATGCAGAAGACCCCCAGGATCGCGATGATGTCCAAATAGGCGAGCATGGCGGATTGACGATGCAGCTGGTTGTAGATGAAGGCCTGCGCCGTATAGATGCCTCCCATGCCCGGACCTCCGCCAAGCATGCTTCCCATGCTGTTCGAGCCGCCGTGAAAGAGTGGCTTGAGGCGATTCACCTGAGTATCAAATGCGGGGTTGCCGGGCAGCAAATTGCGGATCATGTAGGCCTCGTGCCGCTGCGAGCCGCGGGTCAGCATCGTCGCAATGTAGGCCGTGCCCACCGAGCCGCCGATATTACGAGCAAGATTCGTCAGTCCGGAGACATCATTATTTTGCGCGCGCGGAACCCCGGTGTAGCTGATCGTGTTGATCGGAATGAAGAGAAAGGCCAAGCCGGAAGACTGGAAGACGCGGACCCACATGATGTAGCGGAAGCTGGAGTCAAGCGAGAACTGGTGCATCAGCACCATACCGATGGCCTGGATGGCGAATCCGAAAGCGATGAGCCACCGCGGGTCGGCCCGGCCGATGAGGATGCCGACGATCGGCATGCAGAAGACGATACAAAGGCCTCCCGGGGAGATAACGAGGCCGGCGAGCTCGGCCGTATAGCCGAGCAGCGTCTGGACGAACTGCGGGATCAGCACCGTGGTGCCGTACAGTGTGAAGCCCAGCACAAACATCAAGACAAAGGAGATAGAAAAGGTTTTGCGGCGGAACAACGTGAGATTGAGGATCGGACGGTTTTTGATGCGGAGCTGATAGAGCTCCCAAAAGATAAGCGTAATGAGGGAAGCGACGCAGAGCACAATAAAGAAGGTGATCGTGCGGGAGCCGAACCAGTCATCCTCCTGGCCCTTGTCGAGGATGAACTCGAGCGAACCGAAGCCGGAGGCGAGCAGGCCGAAGCCGAAGAGGTCTAGCTTGAGGCCGTGGCGCGCGGACTCCTTCACCTCGCGCACGATGTGGGGCGGGTCTTCGACCAGGCGATGGGTGAGGAAGAGCGAGAGGCAGGCGATGGGGACGTTGATGAAGAAGATCCAGCGCCAGTTGTAGTTATCGGTGATCCAGCCACCGAGAGTGGGACCGATGGCGGGGGCAACGACGACGGCGAGGCCGTAAAGCGCGAAAGCTTTGCCGCGGTCTTTGGGCTCGAAGGTGTCGGCCAGAATGGCCTGCTCGGAGGGCGCGAGGCCTCCGCCGCCGGCACCCTGCAGAATGCGAAAGAAGACCAGCAGGCTAAGCGAAGGGGCAAGTCCGCACAAGGCAGAAGAGACACCAAAGAGTACGACGCAGATCATGTAAAACTTTTTTCTACCGATGAAAGTAGTCAGGTACGCGGAGGCGGGGAGGATAATCGCGTTGGCAACGAGGTAGCTGGTCAGCACCCAGGTCGCTTCATCCTGCGACGCGCCAAGCGAGCCGGCGATGTGCGGCAGAGAGACGTTGGCGATTGAGGTGTCAAGCACCTCCATGAAAGTGGCGAGCGTGACAGTCAGGGCGACGGCCCATTTGTTGGCGCGGGGCTTCCAAAGGGCGTCGGCGCGATTTTGCTCGGCTAGCTGTTGCGGGGAGAGTTCGTGATCCGCGGAGGGGGAAGATTTCTGGTTGGGCAGTGCTGCGGTTGCGGTGGCCATCGTCGTCTCGATCGGATAAAGTGCTGCTGAAGGCTAGCGTAAACAGCCAAGATCTGCAGGGGTGACGCTCCCAGAGTATCCGTTCGCAACAATTTCTACTAGCATCGGTTTTGCGGGAGACGCCGATGCATGGAGAGAGTGGAAAACTGATGGAGCTGCAGCGCTACGACCTCGAAGCCAAACGGCTGCGGGATGAGTCGGACGCACTGCCGAAGCAGGTGGCGCAGCTTGAGGGGAAGTCCAGGGCGACCATCGGCCAGCGCGCGGTGGTACTCGACCTGATGGGGAAAGAGGAGGCGCTGCGACGGCGGCAGCAGTCAGACGTGACGGATCACCAGGCCAAGATCGCGAAGATTCGCAAGCAGCTGGACCTGGCGACCTCGACGCAGCAGGTGCAGGCGTTTGAGCGCGAGATCGACTTTGCCCGGACGGCGATTGCAAAACTCGAAGATGAGGAACTCGAAAGCATGCAGCGCAGTGAGGAGCTTGAGGCGCAGAAGACGATCGCTGATGCAGCGGTAGCGGCGGGGCAAGCGAAGTTCGAGAGCGAACGGACGCGGACGGCGGCGACCCTCACGGCGAACAAGACGGCCTTGGCGGAGCTGGATGCGCAGCGCGGAGCAAAGCGGGCGACGATTGAGGAAGGCGCGTTGTCGATGTATGACAGAATCGCGCGGGCCAAGGGGACAGGGATCGCCGAGGTGCGCATGCAGAAGTGCATGGCCTGCCAAATGATGCAGCGGCCGCAGCGCTGGAACGATCTACGCGACCGCGATAACCAGGAACTGATGACGTGCGAGAGCTGCGGAAGGCTGCTCTGGTATAACGCTGAGACGGACGCGCCGGCTCGCAAGCCGGTTGTGACCGAGAGTATTGCAGCGCAGATTGTGAGGGGACGTTGAAGCGGATTTGCGTGGACATGGATGAGGTGATGGCGGATGCAGTTGCCGAGCATCTACTGCGGTACAACCGGCAGTTTGGCGAGGCGGTGACGCTCTCCGACCTGCAGGGCAAGTGGATCTGGGATGTGGTCGGGGAGGAGCGGCATCGGGCGCTCGAGCAGTATCTGCGCTCCGAAGATTTCTTCGCTGTGCTGAAGGTGATGAAGGATTCACAACGAGTGATGCGCGCATTGCAGAGCCGTTACGAGATGTTTATCGCCACCGCTGCAATGGAGGTGCCGACCTCGTTTACCGCGAAATACGAGTGGCTGGGGCGCAACTTCCCGTTTATTCCAACATCCCATATCGTCTTCTGCGGGGACAAGAGCATCCTGCAGGCGGACTACCTGATCGATGACAATCCACGGCAGCTCAAGCGATTCGGCGGCGAGGGCATCCTGTACGACGCACACCACAATATAGAGACAGAGGGTTTTCGCCGGGTAAGAAACTGGCTGGAAGTCGAGCAGTTGTTTCTGGGTGAGTGATTAAGCCGTTAGGCCTTCCCGGCCGAAATTCGAGGAAAGCACTTACTTAGGAGGCGCCGTCTTTGGATGGCTCAAGGACGGCGCGTCTGGGTCCGCCGGCGGCAGGGCGTTCGGGTCAGTAGGCGGCGGCTGCGCGGCCGGGGCGGAAGGTGCCTGGCCCGGTTTCGCTATGCCATCCGCTGGTAGCTCTTCGCCGTTATAAAGAATGCGCGACTTGGCCCGAAACCGCCTGTAATCGTCGTAGTGCACCGTGTAGCGGAGATGCACGTCCATCGGCATCGCTCCCTGCTGCGCCGGGAAGTGCAGAGTACCATCGGCCTTGGTATAGATCGGGAACCAGTTGCCGCCATCGACCTCCGAGTAGTACGTCGTGTAGGGCGGCGACAGGTCTTCGTGGCCGCGCTTGAGAATGTCCGGCACGCTCTTCCCGTTGATAAGAACGATCTCGAACTGCTGCTGGTCAACCCAGACCTTGCCCTGGAAGTAGCGCTTGTTCTTCTCAATCACCTTGGGTTTGCAGTCGAAGACATACGTGTCGATCTCGTCGACATGCTGACGGCCAAGGTAGGTGAGATCGTACTCGGGAAGCTCCGGCGCGGTCAGCACAAACGGCAGCCGATGTTCAATGTCATCGAAGTCGTTTTGCGTCATGATGACGCGTTCAATCGTGTTTTGCGGGGCGAAGACAACGTGCTCGGCGCGCTTGCCTTCATTTGAGAAAACAATATCCGTGACCTGCTGGTACACCCCGTCGGGCCGGTTCTTGTCATCGTCGATGGTCTGAATTTTGACCGTCTGGCGGAAGGTGTACTCGTCGCGTGCCTTGGCGAAGGCGGACTCCCGCTGGCCGAATTTGGCGATGATCTCGTTGACGGCGATGTCTTTGGGCGGAGTTGGATCGAGCGGACCAAAACCTGCCGGAGTCGATTGAGCAGCTGCCGGAGCGGGAGTCAACTCTGGACCCGCAACGTACCAATTTCGGACACCCGCAAGGGAATGCGCCGCTTGCGCCGATAAGGAAGACAGAGCAGGAAGCAGCACCGCGACTGAGAGAAAACTTTTGACGGCAGATTGTCTTAGGCCGCTCAGCCGGCATAAACGCCGAGCAGAAGAGAGAAGCTTTTGGTTCATCCGTTTGTCCAAATTTGAGGATCCGTTCGAGGGTCCATGGCAGTACACGCACCATTTAGACGCATCCAGCCTGGCTTCCGGCTACGGGTGCGAGAGGGAGTGAAATGATTCACGCATGGACTTTGCAGACCGCGGGCACAACGGCGGTCGGACTGGCGACTTGGATACGCGCACAGGGAGGTTTTTTGACGCTGACGGCGGGACTCGCCGCGCTGGTATGGCGGCACAGTCGTCGGGCGGATCTGGCAGTGGTGGAGCAAGGGCGGGAACAGCGCATGCGCGAGGAACTTGAGGCTTATCTCACACTCGATCTCTCGCAGCGTCAAAGTCCTGACATCGCGGAAGAGACACCGGAGCAGACCCGCGGGCTGGCTCGGCGAGTGTGCCGGACCATCGCCAACAAGAGCGTGTTCTCCAGAGTCTCCCTGCTGCTCCGCAGCCCGGATGGACGACTCGAGATAGCCAGCAGCATCGGCACGGACGATCTCACGGTGGCTGCCCTGCAAAGCTGGGGAGCGCAGGAAGAAGACAAACGTGGACGATGGTTGGAGCCGGCAAGCGCAAACGGAGCTGCGCTGTCGTTCAGCATTGCCCTTGGGGAGTGGAACCGCTTCGATCCGGAAATCGCCTCGTGGGCACTCTCCGGACGCAAGGAACGAAGACGCTGGCGGCGTGGCATCGTTACCCCAGTGCGCAACCGCGCCGGGCACTTGCTGGGTGCCTTGGTCGTGTGCGCAGATGGAGCCCGCGTCGATGGCTCAGCGCTGGCGCACACGGGTGAGGCGTGGAACGGTAAGCGTCCGGCGAGCCTGGAGCGGGCACTGGCACCGATGGAGGCGCTGGCTGCACGGTTTGGCGCGGCGTTAGAAGCAAACACAACGGCCGAGCGACTGTTGCGCGCTGAAAAACTGGCCGGAGTAGGCCAACTTGCGGCGGGCGTGGCGCACGCGCTTAATAATCCCTTGACCGCCGTCCTCGGGTTTGCCGACCTGATCGCAGAGACCACAAGTGACGCGCGCATCCAGAAAGACGCACAAACCATTCTGGCCGAAGCCGCAAGAATGCAGGCCACCGTGCGGCGACTGGTCGATCTCGCTGAGCCCGCACGGCTTCCAGATCAGACCCTGGATCTCTCGGTGCTCCTCGCGGAATGTGCCGATCGCTGTCAGGCCACTCTTGCGGAGCAGACGATCCCCCTCGAACGGGAAGGATTGAATACGGGGGTGGCGGCTGTATTTGGATCGCACGATTGTCTGCGGGAGGTCTTCGAGCAGTTGCTGAACAATGCGGCTCAGGCCATCGCGGTACAGCGGCAGCAATCCGCAAACGAGAAGGAAAAGCACATGATACGCATCACCTTGCTGCATGACGCGCACACAGTGCGTGTGCTTATCTCTGATACAGGAACAGGATTCGCGGAGCCGGCGCGTGCTTTCGACCCGTTCTACACTACGCGTGGTCCGGAGCAGGGCGCCGGTCTCGGGCTCTCGATCTGCTACGGTATCGTCCGTGAGCATCGCGGAGAGATTCACGCGTGCAACCGTGAGCCACACGGCGCGACGGTAGTGATGGAGTTTCCGGTGTGGCACAAAACCAGCGGCGCAAACGTGCTCACAGGAGAAGAGGAGATGGTCTCGCCGGCTGGAACGAACAGCCAAACGCCGCATAAGGAAAGGAACGATAAGATCAGAGGAATTACAACGCGGGCGGAGGTCGAGAGAACGCTCACGGCGGGGAGTACACGTTGGCGTTCGCGCGACCGAAGAAGCGGGAGCCGGTAGGCGAGCCGGAGCTGTTCGAATATGCCCTGGGCCTGCTGGCTCGACGTATGCGGACCGTCCGCGATCTGAGACGACTGATGAAAAATCGTGCCCGGGAAGGGGAGGACGGCGAACGGGATATGGCGCGGGTGGTCGAGCGACTGACGGAACTCAACTACCTCTCGGATATACGCTTCGCCCAGGACTACACACGGTTGCGCAAGGAGAACCAGGGCTTCGGCCGGCGGCGGGTACAACAGGATCTCGCGTGGAAAGGGGTAGACAAGGAGCTTGCGGCCAGCACTGTAACCGCAGCGTTTGAGGACACGGATGAGGTCGCGCTGGCGTGGGCCTTCTGCGAACGAAAGCGCATCAAGCCGCCCGCCGGCCCAGAGCAGCAGAAACAGACAGTTCGCGTCATGAACCGGCTGATGCGCGCCGGCTACAGCGCGACTGCGATCTTCAAGCTGCTTAACAGTTGGAAAGTGGAGCTGCCGAAGGCGTCCAGCGATTCCAATGCGTACACAGAGCCCGAGGAAGAACTACCGGATTTCTAGTCGGCATTTGCAGTCAAGCTTGGCTAGTCGGCGGCTATGTCGGCAAGTGAGCAGACAACAATCTGCGCGCACAGATACGGTACACTTTATAGGGATTGTATCCGCATCCTTTTCGTACGTGGCTCAAGAATCGAAGCTTGGTCTTCCCCCGCGTCTGAGGAAACTAAAGGAGTTTTATGTCGCCTTCCCCTCTTAAACCTTGCGCCGGTGCCTACTCACCCGAGATCCAACAAGCTTTGTTTAGCGATACCGATCGGGCGCGATGGAAAGAACACCCCTGCCAGGTATGCGGACAAATGGTGAGCGCCCAGCTCTACAAAGGAAAGTGGGAGCCTGACCTTCATTGGCGCTCGGTCACCTATGCGCCTGCAAAACACAGGCTACCAGGCCGCTACGCTCGCTATGAGCCGCGCACAGAGTAGTTACCACAAACCCAGCGATGTTCAATCTTGCTGGAGTATAGCCCGCTCCTCCGCAAGCGCGTTTGCTCTCTTACGCTTGCCTCCATACAGGATCGGCTGCTCAAAGTACTTCCACGAAAGCGCCGAATACAGCAACGAAATCACGAAAGTCAGCCCTGCAACCAGCCACCGCCCAGCAAGATACCGCTCCAGCACAATCAACACTGTCGTATGAATCAGGTAGAAGCTGTAACTGAGTCGCCCCAGTGCTCGTAGCGGCTCCCACGCAAGCACCTGTATGCCTCGCCCGCTCAGCGCCCAAAGCACCACCCCCGTGCTCGCTACCAGCGTCAACTCGTAGATCCAGACATTACCGGACGGAGTGTTCGCCGTCACGGAGAACCCCTGCCTCCTCGAAAGAGCGGCAAGCATCCCGAGCGCCGCGACCGAGAGCACCGGCCCGTAGCCGCCGAATCGTGCAATCCACTCTCTCCGCTTGCGCCACACCAGCGCCAGACCCGCGCCGGCGGCCAGCAAATCCATGCGGAACGGCGTCAGCATATAGACCGGCGCGTAGCTGGAAAACTCCGGCGAACAGAAAAAACGAAGCAAAGGCGCCGCCAGCATCAGGACGCCCACGGCCCATGCCAAAGCTCGTTCGCTCAGCAGCAGTACGAGCACCGGCCAAACCAGGTAAAACTGCTCCTCCACCGCCAGCGACCATAGGACATCGAGCGACGAAAGATGCGGAATCGCGAACGCCGTCACGAAGTTCATCAAAAACGCATACATATACCCGAAGCGCAGCCAACCTACCCCGAAAAAGCCAGGAGTGATCGCCATCAGCAACAGGTAGGGCGGCAGAATGCGTCGCGCCCGCCGCCCATAAAATTGCCCGTAGTACGCCCCTGCACGCAGCTGCTTTACTCCGAGAAGAATGCCGGTAATCAGAAAGCCCGAGAGCACGAAAAACAAATCCACACCAGCCCAGGCCAGCTTCACCTTGAACGCGTGATTTGCGAACACCAGGAGAATGGCGATCCCGCGCACCCCGTCCAGCGCCACGATACGTCCTTCGCTCGCGTGACCCTCCCTACCTGAACCGGCCACGGTCATCTCTCCGTCAGCGCCGCCTCGGCCGCGTCCAGCAGCAACGCCACTTCTTGCTCTCCATGGGCGGTCGAGAGAAATGCCGCCTCAAACTGCGAGGGAGGCAGCCACACACCGGCCTCCATCATGGCGCGATGAAGATGCCCGAACGCCGCTGTGTCGGAGGTCGCCGCACTGGCAAAATCCATCACCGGACCGCCTGTAAAGAACCACGTGAACATCGACCCCACGCGATTGGTCGTCATGCGCACCCCGGCCTGCTCCGCCAGCGCCGCCACTCCATCCGCGATCGCGCACGTCACACGCTCCAGCCGCGGGTACACCTCGTCCTTATGCTCCAGCAGATAGCTTAAAGTCGTGATCCCCGCCGCCATGGCCAGCGGATTGCCACTCAACGTGCCCGCCTGGTAGACCGGACCGAGCGGCGCCAGAAACTCCATCACCTCCGCGCGCCCGCCAAACGCCCCGCACGGCAGCCCGCCCCCCAAAATCTTGCCCAACGTCGTCAAGTCCGGCGTGATCCCGAAGATCTGCTGCGCGCCCCCCGGCGACAGCCGAAACCCGGTCATCACCTCATCCAGAATCAGCAGCGCCCCATGCTCCTGCGTCACGCGCCGCAGCCCCTCCAGATATCCAGCCTCGGGCGCAATGGTCCCCGCATTCCCGACCACCGGCTCCACGATGATGCAAGCAATCTGCCCTGGATGCAGGACAAATGCCGTCTCGACCGCCGAAAGATCGTTATACGGCAGCGCCAGCGTATGCATGGCCGTCTCCTCCGGCACTCCCGCCGAGCCCGGAATCCCCAGCGTTGCCACCCCGCTGCCCGCCTTCACCAGCAGCGCATCCGCATGCCCGTGATAGCAGCCCTCAAACTTGATCACAAATTTGCGCCCGGTAAACCCGCGCGCTAGCCGGATCGCCGACATGCACGCCTCGGTCCCGGAGCTCACAAAACGCAGCCGCTCCACGGAAGGGAAGCACTGCATCACCAACTCCGCCAGATTGGCCTCATCGGCATGCGACGCGCCAAAACTCGCTCCGCGCTCCGCCGCCTTGCAGATCGCCTCCACCACCGGAGGAAAGGCATGCCCCAAAATCATCGGTCCCCAGGACCCGAAACAATCCAGGTAGCGGTTTCCATCCACATCCCACAGGTACGCGCCCTCGGCCCGCGCAACAAACGGCGGATCTCCACCCACCGCCCGGAACGCCCGCACCGGCGAGTCCACGCCCCCCGGCAGCAAGCCCGCCGCCCTCTGCTGCAATCGCCTCGAACCGTCCATCACCCGCATGCCCGTCGCCCCGTCTCCCATCCTAAGCCCCAGCCGGGCAGACCTGCCCAGCATTCATCACAGTGGAAATACCCCCTGCTAAACTGGAGCTCTCAAGCGATCAGTGACGCGACCCCCAGTCACAGGGCACGGTCGCGACCCTCGCCCAGGAGCCTCCGCCGTGTCTGAACCTCCGCAAACGCCTCCGGAACCGTCCCCCGCCGAACCGGCCCTTGCCGAAAACTCCGGCAAAAAACCGAAAGCGTCCGTCTCCTACGCCGATGCCGGCGTCGACATCTCTGCCGGTGACCGTGCCAAGCAGCGCATCAAGATGCTGGCCCGCAAAACCTTCAACAAAAATGTCCTCTCCGAGATCGGCGGCTTCGGCGGCCTCTTCGCGCTCGACCTCGTCAAATTTCCCGACCCCGTCCTCGTCTCTTCTGCAGACGGCGTCGGCACCAAGCTCAAGCTCGCCTTCGAGCTCGGCATCCATCACACCGTCGGCGCCGATCTCGTCAATCACTGCGTCAACGACATCGCCGTCCAGGGCGCCACGCCACTCTTCTTCCTCGATTACCTCGCCACCGGCAAGCTCGAAAGCGACATCGTCGAGACCGTCGTTCGCGGCCTCTCCGAAGCCTGCCGCGCCAATGGCTGCGCCCTCATCGGGGGCGAGACCGCCCAGATGCCCGGCTTCTACGCCGATGGTGAGTACGATCTCGCCGGCACCATCATCGGTGCCGCCAACCGTCCAGATCTGATCACCGGCGAAAAGATTGAACCCGGCGATGTCCTGCTTGGCCTGCCCTCAAACGGCCTCCACACCAACGGCTACTCGCTCGCTCGCAAGCTGCTCTTCGAGGTCGCTCAGTACGGCCCGGACCAGTACGTCAACGAGCTCAAAGACAAGACCGGTGGCGCCCTCATGCGCACCCACCGCAGCTATCTTTCGGTCATCAAGAAGCTCACCGCCGGCGGACCGGCAAGCGGCCTCGTCTCCGGCTTCGCCCACATCACCGGCGGCGGCATCACCGAGAACCTGCCCCGCATCCTTCCCCGCGGCTTCGACGCCGTTGTCGACCTCTCCAGCTGGACCATCCCGCCGCTCTTCACCCATCTCCAGCAACTCGGCAACGTCGAGCAGGACGAGATGTTCCGCACCTTCAACATGGGCATCGGTCTCATCGCCGTCATCCCCGCCGAGCAGATCAAGAAAGCCAAAGCCATCCTCAACCGCGCCAACGAGCGCCACTGCCTCATCGGCCGCATCATCAGCCGAGGGACCCGCAAAGTCGTCTACGCCTAGTTCGCCTCGACGAGACACACCGAAAGAAGTTTCCGAGTGCGGACCGGCGGAGGCAGAGCCTAAGCTACTGGAACTGGTTCCAGTAGCTCGAGCAGCACACGGGTCTCGGCCAAGACCTCCTCGGCCTTGGCGGAGGTAAGCGGCCACCGCAAGATGCCCTGCGGCGTGAACTGGGCACCGCGCTTTGCACTGCGCGCGACAAGCTTCATCAGCATGCCGGGATCGATCTGGGCGTGGGCCAGCGTGTCTGCTCCGGCCTCCTCCGGGACGGCGAAGCGGAGGTGGAGCATCTCGACAAATTGCTTGATGGGCTGCTTCTTGTTTCCGTTTGGATTGGGGAGTTCGACCTGGGTGCGTTTGCGGTCGAGCTGCGCGATCCCTAACTGTTCGCACTTAAGGCGCAGCTCGCCGGCGGAGAGCAGGTTGAGGACGCTCTCGGGAGGCTCGCCGTAACGGTCGTGCAGCTCACTGCGCACGTCATCGATGGTGGCCTGGTCAAGCGCGCCGGCGATGCGTTTGTACATGCGCAGGCGCTGGTTTTCTTCTTCGATGTAGCTCGAGTCGATGCGCACAGAGATACCTAGGTTGAGGGCCGTGGTCGCATGTGCAGGCTTATCGCCTTCGCCCTTCATCTTGTTCACGGCCTCTTCGAGCATGGAGGTGTAGAGCTCGAAGCCGATGGCCTCGATGTGCCCTGACTGCTCGCCGCCGAGCATGTTGCCGGCGCCGCGCAACTCGAGGTCGAGCGCGGCGATCTTGAAGCCGGCGCCGAGGTCCGAGAACTCCTTGAGCGCGGCCAGGCGGCGGCGGGCGATGTCGGTGAGCTGCGTGTCCGGCGGGATGAGCAGGTAGGCGTAGGCGCGGCGATTGGAGCGGCCGACGCGTCCTCGGAGCTGGTAGAGCTCCGAGAGGCCGTGGCGGTCGGCGCGGTTGATGATGATGGTGTTGGCGAGCGGGATGTCGAGGCCGTTTTCGATGATGGAGGTGGCGACGAGCACGTCGTACTCGTGGTTCATGAAGGCGAGCATGACGCGTTCGAGCTCGGCCTCGGGCAGTTGGCCGTGGCCGACGACGATGCGTGCGGAAGGGACTAACTCGCGGATCTTCGCGGCTAATTCGTAGATGGTTTCAACGCGGTTGTTGACGAAATAAATCTGGCCGCCGCGCTCGAGCTCCATCTCGACCGCGGTGCGGATGAGCTTCTCATCGAACTTGGCCACGATGGTCTGGATGGCCATGCGGTCCTTGGGCGGGGTCTCAATGACGGACATGTCACGCAAGCCCATCAACGACATGTGGAGGGTGCGCGGGATGGGCGTGGCGGACATGGCCAGGACGTCGATGGCGGTGCGCATCTGCTTCAGGCGCTCTTTGTGGCGCACGCCGAAGCGCTGCTCTTCATCGACGATGAGCAGGCCAAGGTCCTGGAACTTCAGCTTCTGGGCGAGGATGGCGTGCGTGCCGATGAGGATGTCGATCTTGCCGGCTTCGGCCTGCTCGGTGATGGCAGTTTTTTCTTTCGCGGTGCGGAAGCGCGAGAGCATCTCGACCTTGACGGGGAAGTTTGCGAAACGTTTCTTGAAAGACTCGAAGTGCTGGAAGGAGAGCACGGTGGTCGGCGTCAGGACAGCGACCTGCTTGCCATCCTGCACGGCCTTGAAGGCGGCGCGCATGGCGACTTCGGTTTTGCCGTAGCCGACGTCGCCGCAAAGCAGCCGGTCCATGGGCTGGGTGATCTCCATGTCGGCCTTGATGTCGCGGATGGCGGCGAGCTGGTCGTCGGTCTCGGTGAAGGCGAAGGCGTCTTCGAACTCGCGCTGCAGATTGTTGTCCGGCGAGAAAGCGTTGCCTTGCGCGGCCTTGCGCTGGGCGTAGAGCTTGAGGAGCTCGGCGGCCATGTCGGCCATGGCTTTCTTGACGCGGGCCTTGGTCTTCTGCCAGCTCTGTGAGCCAAGCTTGTTGAGGATGGGCGCGGGACCGGTGTCGGTGGAGCGATACTTCTGGATGAGGTCGAGGCGGGTGAGCGGGACGTAGAGCTTGGCCGCGTCGGCGAACTCGAGAATCATCAGCTCAAGCGGATTTTCTGCGTCTTCATCAATGGTGCGCAGGCCGCAGTACTGGGCGATGCCGTGCTCGACGTGCACGACATAGTCGCCGACGGCGAGATCGCGGAAGTCGGAGATGAAGGCGGAGGTCTTGGATTTGCGGGTTGCGGGCCGCGCGGTGACGTCGGCCTCGTCGGAGAGGTCGTTGGCGCCGAAGATAACGATCTGCCGGGCGGTGGCCTTCTCAAGGTCGAGGACCTGGACGCCGTTGGCGATGGGCACGCGCACGATGACCGGGGTGCCCATCGCCCCGGCGAGATAGCTGGACTCCGAGTAGATGGTCTCGGAGCCGGCGGCCATGTTGCGCGAGCCGAGACGGTAGGGGACGCGGTACTCGCTGAGCAGGCCGGCGAGCCGCTCGACTTCGCCCTGGTTGGGTGCGGTAAGGATGACGCGTGCCTCGGCCTTGACCAGCGTGTTGACCTGGTCGATGAGCGCTGGAACGGCGCCGTGAAAGCGCATGGTGGGGCGGGTGTGGAACTCGACTTCAGACAGTGTGCTACGGTCCGCGTCGAGGACGTCGACGGCGCCGAGCTGGTCGAGTTCCGCCCCGCAGAAGCTACGCAGGCGGTCGTCGAGCTCCCAGGGTGAGACGTAGAGGTCTTCCGGACGGATCAGGTTACCGATGCCGGAGCGTTCGTGCCGCTGCTCGACCTTGTTCCACCAGCGCTCGCCCTGGTTTTTGATCATGGCGGGCTCTTCGACGAAGACGCGGGTCTCGCGGCCGAGGAGCTCGAGCAGCGAGCGTGTGGCTCCGGCAACCGGCGCGAAGAACTCCCAGCCGGGAAAGATGGTGGCTTCCCCGGTGCGGGTGGCTACGTGGGTCTGGAGTTCCGCTGGCGTGTCGCCGCCTTCAAGCAGGGCGCCTGCAGCCGAGCCTGAGCGGGTGAGCCGCGCGTTGATGGCTTCAAGCACCTTGTTGGTGATGGGGATCTCGGTGAGTGGAAGCAGCAGTGCGGAGTCCATGGTGCTTTGGCTGCGCTGGGTCTCGGGGTCGAATTTGCGGATGGACTCGATCTCGTCGCCGAAGAAGTCGATGCGGATGGGCCGGTCGGCCTCGGGCGAGTAGACGTCCAGGATGCCGCCGCGGACGGTCAGCTGGCCGGGCATCTCGACCACATCGACGCGGGTGTAGCCGACCGAGAGCAGATGCTCGACCAGCATGTCGATGAGGTACTCTTCGCCGACTTTGAGGGTGAGTGCGAGCGCGGCGTAAAAGTCGGGCTGGAAGAGTTTGAGGCAGGCGGCCTCAACCGGAGCAATGACCAGCCGCGCGGTTCCAGAGGCGATCTTCCAGAGAGAGGCGGCGCGTGCCTCCTGGATCTCCGGATGGGGCGAGAGGTTCTCAAAGGGGAGGACGTCATGCGCGGGTAGACGAAGGACGGTCTTGGGGTCGAGCGCGCCGGTGAGCTCGCAGGCGGCGAGTACGGCTCCGTGCAGGGCTTCGACGGCCTTGTTGTCGGCGACCAGGATCAGCGCCGGCGCGGAGGTGGCCTGGACGAGGTAAGGGAGGTAGAGCGCGCGGCCGGTGAAGGTGAGTCCGGCGATGCGACGGCGGCCCTGCCCGGATTCCAGGTGACGGCGGACGCGGTCGAAGGCTTCGGAGTGCTTGAGGTCCGCGACGAGTTCGCGAACAAAGGGGAGGATCATAGCGTCCATCCCAGTTTACTAGTTTCCGGGCAATTGGGATGCGTATCTGGATGGAGGCCGTGCACCGTGCTTCCCCACCTCACACGATGAGACTGTCTGAAATGGGACACTCGGGCATTTTCTCATCTTCCTCATGGAACGAGCAGGAGCTTTGGCAACCAACGTGCCCGTTATTCTCCGAGGCAGCTTTCAGGGGCCCGGGCAGGTTGGTCGAAGAAATGAAGACAAGACAGGCTTTGAAGATTCCGACCCGGGAACTTCTGCAAAGCGGCCTGGCGCACCATCGCGCAGGCCGCCTGGCGCAGGCCGCTCTGTGCTACGGCCGTCTGCTGCGCGCGAACCCCCGCAACGCGGACGCCCTGCATCTTTCCGGAGTGCTGGCGCGGCAGGAGGGTCGGCTGGACGCTTCAGAGCGGCTGATCGGGACCGCGATCGAACTCAGCTCCGGCGTGTCCACGTACCACTACAATCTGGCTCGTACCTATGCTTTACAGGGCAGACGCAGCGAGGCGAAAGAGACCTATCGGCGGGCGATCCGGTTGAATGGCCGGGATGCGGATTCCCAGCAGATGCTCGCCCAATTGCTCGAAGATCCAGGCGGGGCCGAGGAAGCGATCGATCTGTGCAGGCGTGTGATCGAGCTCGCACCGGAGCGCGAAGCGGTGCATCTCCACCTGGCGTTTCTGCTCAAGTCACGCGGTGAAGTGCCGGCGGCCTTGGAGATATACAGCAGAGCGATTGCCTTGTTCCCGGACTCTTCCGACACCCACTTTAATTTTGGCAAGGCTCTTTACGAAGCAGGCCGGCCTGAGGAGTCGATCGCCTGCTACGAGCGGGTGCTGGCACTAAAACCCGAGGACGCGGAGGCGCATAACTGTCTTGGCCGCGTGCTGCACGAGCGCGGCGACCTGGGCCTGGCGCGGGAGTCGTATCTGCAAGCCGTGACGCTGAACCCGGAGTTCGCCGAGGCGCTCTCGAATCTTGGAGCGCTGCAGATGGACGCGGGCGAGTACAAAACGGGCGAGGCGGTCCTGCGCCGGGCGGTTGCGCTCAAGCCGGACCTCTGGAATGCGCACTGCAATCTCGGCAGCATCCTGGCCCGGCAGGGTGACGCGTTGGGAGCGATCGCGGCGTTTCGTACGGTGCTAACGGCGAACCCGCACGACGTGCCGGCACTCTGCAGCCTGGGCTTTACGCTCGATGCGCTGGGCGACGAAGCGGGCGCGGCGAGTTGCTTTCGGCTCGCGCTCGACGCGCAGCCCGGCTCTTCGCTGGCACGGTTCAATCTGAGCTCACACCTGCTGCTCGACGGGAACTTTGCCGAGGGCTGGCGCGAGTACGAGCAGCGCTGGCTGGTCCGGCAGTTCGCGGGAAAACGCGAGCCGTTCGCTGTGCCGCAGTGGCGCGGAGAGCCGATCCGGGGCGCGCGAATTTACGTGTACGCCGAGCAGGGTCTGGGCGATACGCTGCAGTTTGTGCGCTACGTCCCCATGCTGGTCGAGCTCGGCGCGGAGGTGGTGCTGGAGGTGCAGGCGCCGCTCGTGGCGCTGCTGCAGTACCTCTATCCGGCGGTACGGGTCATCGTCAGAGGCGAGCGCCCGCAGGATGTGGACTGGCATTCTCCGTTGCTGAGCCTGCCAGGCGCGTTTGGCACGGACCTGAGCAACATCCCTGTGCCGGTGCCCTATCTGCAAGCCGACGCAAGCAAGTGCATGGCCTGGTCGCTCCGGCTGGCGACGGACGGTCTGCGCGTGGGCGTGGTCTGGACGGGTAATCCGGAGCACACGCGCGACCGTCTGCGGTCTGTCTCATTCTCGCAGTTCAGGCGGCTTACGGACGTTGCAGGGGCTACCTTTTACGCGCTGCAGAAGGGCCTGACGGTTGATCAACGCGAGGAGCTTGCTTCGGCGGGGACGATAGTCGATCTCGGCGATGAGCTGCGCGACTTTACCGATACGGCCGCCATCGTGGCCAACCTCGATCTGGTGATCACCGTCGATACCTCGGTCGCGCACCTGGCCGGAGCTCTCGGCAAGCCGGTCTGGATCCTGCTGCCGCACGCACCGGACTGGCGCTGGCTGCGGGAGCGAGCCGACAGTCCCTGGTATCCGACGGCCAGGCTCTTTCGCCAAACAACTGCCGGGCAGTGGATAAGCGTCCTCGAGAAAGTCGAGCTCGAACTGCAACGCGCGGTACACGGGCTCGGCGGAGTTCGTTAGTTCGAGGCGGTCGTACCGCGGCGCTCCTTCTTCTCTTGTACAAAGCGGATCCTGGCCGGCCCGCTCATCGTGCACTCATTTACCGCTCATTTCGCGCAGCCACAATTTCTATAAAACTTCGTAAAGTTTTCGCCCTTCCTGTCGATAAGGAAAGAGAACAGACTGCACTGGCTGAGTGCCGGGCGGCTAAGGGGAGAGGCGACGAATGATTTCGATTGTAGGCATTCTAGTGGTGTTCGGTGCAGTCATTGGCGGGTTCATGATGGAAAAAGGACAGCTGGCGGTTCTCATTCAACCGGCCGAACTGGTCACCATCGGAGGGGCCGCTTTAGGGACACTGCTGGTCGCGAACCCGATTCACGTTCTTAAAGGCCTGATCGGAAGTTTGACGGGCGTTCTCAAGGGATCGCCCTTCACCAAGCAGCGCTATCTCGAAACACTGAAGATGATGTTCGATCTCTTCAGCAAAGCGAGAAAAGATGGCATGGTGGCGATCGAAGCCGACGTGGAAGGTGCCGACAAGAGCCCCATCTTCGCGCAATATCCAAGCTTCCTGAAAGACCATCATGTGACCAACTTCGTCTGCGACACCATGCGCATGGCGATCACTGGAGGTGTACTTCCGTTCGACGTGGATCAGATGATGGAGCTCGACATGGATGTGCACCATCACTCGATGGGTCAGCCCACCGCCGCGCTCAACACGGTCGCTGACGCGCTTCCAGGCCTGGGCATCGTGGCTGCGGTCCTGGGGATCGTCATCACCATGGGTGCCCTCGGCGGTCCGCCGGAGGAGATCGGGCACAAAGTCGCGGCGGCGCTCGTGGGAACCTTTCTGGGCATTCTGATGTGCTACGGCGTGCTAGGGCCGCTAGCCTCCTTCATGACCAAAATCAACGAAGAAGAGCATGCATACTACTCCATCCTGCGAGTCGTCATGATGGCCTTCATCAAGGGAACCACGCCGATCCTGGCCGTCGAACTCGCGCGCCGGGCGATCCCGGCGCATCTCCGTCCAAGCTTCGCTGAAGTCGAAAAAGCCTGCCGCAGCAAGTCTGCGGCGGCGGCATAAGGGGGCACCATGGCAGACCAGCAACCGATCATCATCATCAAGAAAAAAGGCGGCCACGGTGGACACCACGGAGGCGCGTGGAAGGTAGCTTACGCCGACTTCGTCACCGCAATGATGAGTCTGTTCATCGTCCTCTGGCTGATGAGCTCTACCCCCAAGCCGGTGCAGGAGGAGATCGCCGGCTATTTCAACGATCCCAAGGGCACTGCGGCGAAGAAAGGCTCAGAGGGCAAGCCGATTCCCAAGGAGGTCAAGGAAGTCAAGCTGGATAAGGACCCCAAAGATTCGAAGAAGTCCATGGACGAACTAAAGAATGAATTGCTTCGTGCCATTGAGGACATCAATTTACTCAACAAGCTGAAGAAGCAGATCGAGATTACGCTCACCGACGAGGGCCTGCGTATCGAGTTAGTTGAGGATGAGAAAGGCACGTTCTTTGAGTCGGGAAGCGCGCAGCCGACTCCGGCGCTGCAGCAGATTCTCAAGGTTTTGTCCGACCGGCTAAAAACGCTGCCGAACAGAATTTCAATCGAAGGACATACCGATGCGCATTCTTACGCAAGTCAAGCAGCGTATGGCAACTGGGAGCTTTCAACGGATCGTGCCAATGTGGCCCGGCGGCAGATGCAGGAGGACGGTGTGCGTCCGAACCAGGTCTCGCAGGTGCGTGGCTTCGCCGATCAGCAGCTGCACTTTCCGGACAAACCGCTCGATCCAGCCAACCGCCGCGTATCTCTGGTCGTCCTGAATCTACCGGCGGCTACGCCCGAAAAAATAGCGAAGTCGACTCCGGCAGTAAAGGAAAAAACCTCGGTGGAGGAGGACGCTAAGCCGAAGACAGTCGCAACCGAAGAACGTCCCGCAGCACCACCGTCAGCGGCAGAACAGGCCGGAGCAAAACAAGCTGGTCCGGCATCCCTAAAAGCTCCAGCCGGCATGTTCGCCGGAGTCAAGGGATTCTTCAGCAAGAAGGCCGCTGCGCACCCATAAGGTAAGTATGTATGGCCGGCAAAGGTTAGAGAGGCGCAAGCTGCTTTAGGAGTTCGCGGAAATCGAGCCGCTCCTGCCCGGATCGATAGCGGAAACGGACACGGGCTTCGTCGTTGCGCGTCGTATACACCCGCGCGTGCACCTGGTAGCCCTGCTCGCCTGCGTTTTCGAAGTAAAGCGTGAGCAACCCCTCTGTACCTGCCGGAACCGGAGAAGCGAAGGTGCCGCGCAGACCGGACTCACTGACGTCCAGACAGACTCCGGGTACGACAGCATCCCCGAAGATCAGGTCCATGCGGCAGTCAATCTGGAAGCGTGGGAAACGGTAAAGGAAGTCGCGCATGGGGGGCTCGCAGCGTTTGAAGCATGCTTGGACGACCGATGGACAGCCTTCCGCACCGCAAGATTAGCAGACGTTACCAGGTTTGCCGGAGGCCAACGGCTGCTACTTAAGTCGCAAGCGGCGTACCCCTTTTTGACTCGTCTTGACTGCTATACCTAAGCTTGCAACCGTCTCGAGGAGAACACCATGCAGGTAGCAGCGAACGAGCAGTTTGGTATGCTGGCCCAGTTTCTTCCAGCTTGGCAGGGAAGCGGCATCTGCTCGGCAGAATCGCCGGAGGCTCCTGTCGGCCTCTCTCGTGTTCTCATCATGGAAAAAAATGATGCCCTTGCCCGGTTGCTGGCGACTGGACTCTCTGCCGAGTCGCTGGCAGTCGAGGTGGTGCCGGACCCCGCTTCCGTGATGCTGCAGCTTGAGAAACGAAGCTGCCAGCTCCTGATCCTCGACCTCGATCTGCCGGACATGGACGGTCTCGCAACTCTCCGCGCTCTGCGGGCGGCACAGCCGGAGATGCACATCCTTGTCTTGAGCGGACGCACGGGAGTGGAAGGCCTGGTTGCCGCGTTCGATCACGGAGCGGACGAGTATCTGATGAAACCCTTTTCTCTGTTGGAGATGATGGCCCGGGTACGGGCGCTGCGACGGCGCTCCGCTTTGCCGGTTCAGGCACTCGCACCCTCTACCAGCAAGCTGGTGCTGCATCGCGAGCAATGCCGCGCGGAACGGGATGGGCGCATGATCGATCTCACTCCGCGTGAGTTTGCTCTACTCGATTTCATGGTGCAACATGCCGGAAAAACGCTCTCGCGCGCCATGCTCACCCAGCAAGTCTGGAATATGGAGGTCGAAGGCAACACGAATATTGTCGACGTGTACATGAAGTATCTGCGCGACAAACTGGATGGCGGCCATAGCGAAAAGCTAATTCGCACGGTACGCGGCATGGGCTACATGCTTCAAACCCGGCCCTAAAGCGACGTTTAGTCATGTGGGTGTCAAAGCGGTTGCATGGTCGCGGAGGCGCTCGTCACGGAAGCTATTGGAGCGGATCCTGAGTCGGACAACGCACAGGTCGTGTCTCTCATCGCTTCGCAGAATCATGGCGAGCGCACGGAGGCTGATGCGACTTAAAGGCCGGGGAAGGATCGCGCATCAATCTCCTGAGTAGTCTACCGACACGGCATGAGGACCATGCCTCGATTCACCTGCTGCTGGTGAGCGGCAATGCGGGCTTTCGCGCGCAGCTCCGTGATCGTCTCGCTCCGCTGCGCTGGGATGTGGCGGAGGCCGTGAGCGGGGCCGAGGCGCTCGATCTGCTTCACGCACAGGAAAACGTTGAGCTTCTGCTACTTGACTCCCTGTTACCCGACCTGCTGCCGGCCGAGTTTGTCGGCATAGTACGTCAAGGCTTTCCCGCGATCGAAGTCTTGACCATGAACACCAACACCGGACACGTACTGGTGGGCAGCGCGGCACCGACCGCCTTCGCCGCGCAGGTCTCCGAGCTGCTCTACCAGGGAACAACGTCCAGCTTCCAGCCCGGCCCCCAATCGCCTGAATCGTTACGGATGGCGGCCAACGTGAAGGGTCTACGCGGCATGGTAGGAGACTCCGCACCCATGCAGCAAGCCTATGCGCTGACCCACATGGTCGCGGCTCGAGAGACGACCGTGCTTGTGACCGGCGAGAGTGGCACCGGCAAGGATCTGATCGCACAGGCCATCCACATGATCAGTCCACGGCAGAAGGCGCCCTTTGTGGTGGTGAACTGCGCAGCGATTCCAGAGGCATTGCTCGAGGCGGAGCTCTTCGGTTATGCCAAAGGCGCGTTCACCGGAGCCATGCAGTCCCGCATCGGACGCATCCATGCCGCGCACGGCGGAACTCTGTTTCTGGATGAGATCGGCGACATGCCGCTCTCGTTGCAAAGTAAACTGCTGCGCTTTGTGGAGCAGGGCGAGGTGCAGCGGCTGGGCAGCAACGACAATCTGCGCGTCGATGTGCGCGTGGTCGCGGCAACCAATGCAGCTCTGCCCAGCATGGTCAAGCAGAAGCAGTTCCGCGAAGACCTCTACTATCGGCTAGCTGTATTTCCTATTCGCCTGGCGCCCCTTCGAGAACGGGGCGAGGATGTCGCCAGTCTGGCACGTTTTTTTGCCAGTAAGTTCTGTCCCGGAGTCACTCTGACGGGAAGCGCTCTCAATGCTTTGTACAAGCACGACTGGCCCGGTAACGTTCGGGAGCTCCGCAATGTGATCGAACGTGCGAGTATCCTCGCCGGCCGGGAGCGCGAGATCGGCGCCGAACATATCCTGCTTTGACCTTTGGGGACTCGTCTACCGCCTTCGTGGTAGAGCCGCGAACCCGGGTTGGCAATGAGTATGCACTTAGACCATGCACATGACCGCACTCTCTCATCCGGGACCAATCCAAACTTCAGGCGCAATGCCGCCTCCGGAGATCATCGCTCTGGCCGATGCCTTCTCTGTCTTCGTCGAAGCGTCGTCGCGTCTTGAAGGCTCCTACGAGCGGTTACAAGGGGAGGTCGCCTATCTCAGCCATGAGCTGGCCAATCGGAACTCCGCGCTCAAGGCCAGCCTCGCCGAGAACGAACGGGTGCACCGGGCGCTGCAGCAGATCGTCGATTCCATGCCGTGCGGCGTGCTCGTGGTCGAGTGCGACAGCATCGTCACGATGATCAATCCCGAAGGTCGTAAGTTGTTGGATCTAGGTTCTTCTGCCGCTGAGGATCTCGAGTCCATCTCCGCCAACTCTGGGCTGGATCTTGCCGGTTTTTTGAGACGACGCGCCGGCCGCGAAGAGGAACAGGAGTTCTGCAGGATTTCTGACGCCGGCAAGCGCTGGCTCGCCGTTCATGAGCGAAGCCTCTTCGACGGCGGCAAAACGGGAAGCGGACGCAGGCAGACCATTCTCATCCTGCGCGATGTCACGCCTCATAAACAGGCGGAATTTGAGCGGGAGCAGGCCCGGAAGGCGACTGCCCTGTCCGAGGTCGCCACGACGCTCGCTCATGAAATTAGAAACCCGCTCACCAGTCTGGAGCTGTTTGCCGGATTGATCGCCGGCGGCGGCGAAGACACGGCCGAGTGGGTCTCCCATCTTCATGCCGGCATCCGGTCCTTAGCGGCAACGGTCAACAACGTGCTCAGCTTTCATGGTGTCGGCTTCTCTGCGCTGGTCCCGCTCGATCTCACCGCGACCATCCGCAGCAGCGTGGAGTTTGCGCGGCCGATCGCTGTAGAGGCAGGCGTGGCGCTGGAGTTTGGCTCCGATGGCAGCGATGTACGTGTGCACGGCAATGGCGGCGCGCTGCAGCAAGTAGTGCTCAACATGGTCACAAACGCCATTCGGCATACGAACAAGGGAGGGCGCGTGCGGGTGGAGGTGCGCCGTCTTCCCCATTCAGCAGGCACCGAGGACGCGGACTGCGCGGTCATCCGGTTCGCCGACACCGGCAGCGGCATCCTTCCGGAGCATCTGCCCGAAATCTTTCGTGCCGGCTTCAGCGGCAGCGGCAACGGCTCAGGTCTGGGTTTGGCGGTGTGCCAGCAGATTGTCAAACAGCATGACGGCAAGATTCGTGTAACGAGTGTCCCCGGCTTAGGATCAACGTTTTTTGTGGAGCTGCCAACCGTATGAGTTCAGTGCTGATTGTCGATGACGAAGCAGGAATCCGGACCGCGCTGCGAGTGAACTTCTCGCGCAACGGCTGGGATGTGGAAACGGCGAGCGGCGTGCGCGACGCAACGCGGCTGCTCGAGAACAAGCCGTTTCAGTTGATTGTGAGCGACATGCGCATGCCGGACGGCGATGGTCTGGAGGTGATGCGCTCGGCGCGCCGAATCGCTCCAGGAACCGCAGTGATCCTGTTGACCGCTTTCGGCACCGTGCCCGATGCAGTCGAGGCAATGCGCAGCGGCGCGTTTGACTACCTGACCAAGCCGATCTCGTTCGGTCAGCTGGAAGAGGCTGCCGCCCGGGTCATGTCGCCGATGGACGGCAAGCAAGCCGCAACGGAGGCTGAGAGCTCTGAGGCAAGTGCGATCGTCGGCCGTGCACCTCAATTGCTGCGCGCGCTTGAACGGGCTCGCGCCGCCGCAACGACGGACGCGGATGTGCTGGTCGAGGCCGAGAGCGGCACCGGCAAGGAGTTGCTGGCGAAGTTCATCCACGAGGCCAGCGACCGTGCGCGTAAGCCGTTTGTCGCCGTCAATTGCGCCGCAGTGCCGGAACATCTGCTTGAAAGCGAGCTCTTCGGGCACGCGCGCGGAGCGTTCACAGGAGCGACCGCGGCCAAGGCAGGACGCTTCGAGCTGGCCAATGGCGGCACGCTGCTGCTCGATGAGATCGGCGAGATGCCGTTAAATCTACAGCCGAAGCTGCTGCGCGCGCTGCAGGAGCGTGAGTTTGAGCGGCTCGGGGAAACCCGTTCCATCAAGGTCGACATCCGGGTGATCGCAACGACCAATGTCGACCTGGGCAGCATGGTCGATGAGGGCAAATTCCGCAGCGACCTTTATTACCGGCTCAACGTGATTCCGCTCGCTTTGCCTCCGCTGCGCGAACGGGCCGGCGACGTCGATCTCCTGGCACGCTACTTTGCGGAGAAGTTTGCGGGCAAGAACAGTCGTCCGGCCCAGCGCTTGAGCCCGGAGTTCCTGGATCGCCTACGCGCGCATCACTGGCCGGGCAATGTGCGGGAGCTC
The DNA here is from genome assembly GCA_964252655.1 of uncultured Acidobacteriaceae bacterium. GTDB lineage: Bacteria > Acidobacteriota > Terriglobia > Terriglobales > Acidobacteriaceae > Edaphobacter. Next base: position 31,139 of record CAXUNR010000006.1, on the reverse strand, counting down.
GGCAACTTCATGCGGCGCGTCTGCTCGCTGCATCCCGGTGCGGTGCTCGATGCCGCATGCTTTGATCAGGAGTTCCGCACCCGCGAAAAGCCGTCGTCCAGCCCGGCGAACGCGCCTGCTCCCACGACCGCGGTGCTGTTTGCCGGAGCGCCCATCCGCCAAATGGAACGCACCCACCTCGAAAATACGCTGGCCATGACCCAGGGCAATCGCACCCAGGCGGCCGAATTGCTGGGCATCAGCATACGCACCATGCGCAACCGCATTCGTGAATACGGGCTTCCGCCCCGGAGGTACGCCTAATGGCAACATCGCCCCTGGTTCCATCGTCTCTTGAACGTTTCCTGGAAGTAACCGGAGACCGCGAACAGACCATCGCAGCCAACATGGCTAACGTCGACACGCCGGGCTACCACACCAAGGATGTGAACTTTGCGCAGACACTCTCTCGCGCGAGCCTCGAGAGCGGGCAGGCGCAGTTCACTCCGGTGGTGAACGACGTGCGCGGACTGCTGGAGCGTCCTGACGGAAATAATGTCGACCTCGACCGCGAAGGTCTGCTGCTCGCCCAGTCGCAACTGCAATACCAGCTCGGCACGCAACTCGTGAAATCGAATTTTCATACCTTGCTCAGCGCCATCAACGGAGGCAGCTAGCCATGGGTCCTTTTGACATGCTGCAGATCAGCGCGTCGGCGCTCTCGGCGGAACGCCAGCGCTCCGAGGTCATCACCGCCAACATGGCCAACGCGGAGACGACGCACACAGACGCGGGCGGTCCCTTCACGCGCAAGCAGGTGGTCTTCGCCGGCTCCGGCAACGCGGCCTTCCACCTGGCGTTCGCCAGCGCAGGCCAGTTGCCGGGACGAACGGCGGGAACGGTGCGCGTGGCCCAGGTGGTCGACGATAAGACGCCTCCGGTCCGGCGCTATGAGCCCGGCCACCCGGATGCGGATGCGGACGGCTATGTGGCCTATCCGGCCATCAACCCCGTGCAGGAGATGGTCGACCTGATGGGTTCAACGCGCGCCTATCAATTGAATGCGTCGGCTGTGACCGCGGCCAAGCAGATGATTCAGCAGTCCATTGAAATTTTGAAGAGCTAACGGCGGAAGAGCACGCAGGAGAGTTTAGATGAGCATGAATATCGCAGGCAGCATGGTCTCGCCTCTGGCCTCAGGTCCGCTGACTCCTTTCCCCAGCGGGGGTGATACCTCGGACAGCAGCAGCGGCTTCGGCGACGTGCTGAAGAACGCGATCAACCAGGTCCAGGGCCTGCAAGGCAGCGCCGATCAACAGGTCAACACGCTGCTGAGCGGAGGCAACGCCGACATGAGCAAGGTGATGATCTCGGTCGAGAAGGCAGACGTGGCCTTTCAACTGATGATGCAAGTGCGCAACAAGATCGTGAGCGCGTACCAGGACATTGAAAAAATGCAGTTCTAAACGCTTGGAACGAATCATGGTGAGTTGAGCGGCGTATGGCGGATATGAATCAAATCACGGCGAAGGCACAAAGATTCTGGTCGAGCCGGAACACAGGCCAGCGCATCTTTCTGGGCATCGGGGCAGCGGTGACGATGGCGCTCATCGCGCTGTTCGCCAACCTGATGGCGACCCCCGACTACAAGCCTTTGGTGAGCGGACTCGAGACGGTGGATGCGCAGGCCATCTCAACCGAGCTGACGGCGAAGCGCATTCAGTTCCAGCTCAGCCCGGACGGCAAAAGCATCAGCGTGGCGGCGGATCAGCTGGATGCGGCGCGGCTGCTGGTCGCGGGCAGCCAGTCCACTCACAGCGGGCGGATGGGTTTTGAGATCTTCGACAAGGTCTCCTGGGGCCAGACGGAGTTCGACGAGAAGGTCAACTATCAGCGGGCGCTCGAAGGCGAGCTGGAGCGGACCATTCAGACGATGGGCGGCGTGAAAAGCGCGCGCGTGCACCTGGTGATGGCGACGGATTCGGTGTTTCTGGATCGCGAGCGCAGCGCCAAAGCGTCGGTGACGCTGAAGCTGGGTCGCGGCGGCTTGACGCGGGAGCAAACCCAATCGATCCAGAAGCTCGTAGCCGGGGCCGTCGACGGATTGAAGCCGGGCGACGTCTCGATTATTGATGCGGACTCGAATGCCTCGCTCGGCGGCCTGGGGGATACTTCACCAGGCGAAGAGGGGATGGAGCGGCAGATGACGCAGCGGCTGATCGCGACATTGACGCCGGTGGTTGGTGACGATCGCTTGCGGGCGAGCGTAAATGTGGAGCTCGACCCCGGCACGACCGAGGAGAGCCAGGATAAGTACGATCCGGCAGTCAGCGTGCCCTTAAGCGTGCAGCGATCGGACGAGCAGAGCGGCGCAGGCAAGGGCGTCGGCGGCGTTCCGGGCACAGTCAGCAACGTGCCGCAAGGCAAACCGAATGTACCGCCGGCCGCGGGGGACGACGGTGCGCAGAGCTCGAAGACTGAAAGCGCGACCTACGGCGTGAACAAGACGTCTCGCCATACGCTCGAGCCGGCGGGTCGCATTCGCCGCATCACGGCCGCGCTGGTGGTGGATGACGTCGTAACGCGCAAGCAGGGAACCAACGGCAAGTGGACCGAGACACGGTTGAAGCGCTCACCGCAGGAGTTGCAGCAGATCCAGCAATTGGCCTCGGGCGCCATTGGAATCGATACGGCGCGCGGCGACTCCATCAACGTGCAGAATCTCGCCTTCATCCATGCCGAGGAACCCGATGCGCTGAAGGTGACTACGCTTGACCGGGCGCGAAAGGGAGTCTCGGACAATGCAACCGTGGTGCGCTATGCCATGCTGCTCGTCCTGTTTGTGCTTGCCTATCTGCTGATGATTCGCCCAATGCAGAAGCGTGTGCTGGCCGAGGTGCTGGCGACCAAGCCGGAGCTGCCGGCACCGGCGGTGCTTGAGCCGAACGAGCTTCCGGAACCGGCCGGGGTTGCCGCCTTGTCGAAGACGATGTCTGAGGATGTCGTTCGCACGCTGGCCCTCAAAGACGAGGTGCTGCAGCAGGTGAAGTCTGAGCCGGAGAACAGCGCACGCCTGGTGCAGGCCTGGCTGCGGGGAGACACGGCATGAACGCCAGCGCGCTCGAACTGCAGGACATGCCCGGAGTCCGCAAAGCCGCCATCTTGATGATGCTGCTGGGCGAAGAAGCTGCCGCGATGATCTTCCGCCACCTGTCAGACGAAGACTTGCAGGAGCTGACGCAAGAGATCTCGCGCCTGGGCAGTATCTCGAAGGAGGCTTCGCGCAAAGTACTCTCGGAGTATCAGGACCTGACCATGGCGCAGGACCGGATCGCGCAGGGTGGCTTCGACGTCGCAACGCGGCTGCTGGTGCGTGCTTTCGGAGAGAACGGCGCGCAGGAGATGGTGCAGCGGCTGGTCCGCGCGCAGGAGGTCAACTCCTCGCGGGTGGAGTCGCTGCAGCGCATTGAACCCAAACAGCTGGCGCGTTTCCTCGATGGCGAACATCCGCAGACGATCGCGCTGATCCTGGGCCATCTTGAGACCAAGCAGGCCTCGGCACTGTTGATGTGTCTTCCGCATCCGGTGCGGGCGGAATCCGTGCGGCGGCTGGCGAACCTGCGTCAGTTTTCGCCGGCCATGGCGGAGAAGGTGGCCATCGTACTGAATCGCCGGCTGCGCTCGGTCGGGGAGCAGAAGAAGAAAACTTACTCCGGATTCCAAAATGTCGCGGACCTGATGAACAACATCGACGCGACCACCTCAGGAGAAATCCTCGAGAAAATTGAGGCACAGGAATCGGCCCTGGCGACCAGCATCCGCGACCTCATGTTCACCTTCGACGACTTTCTGGGAGTCTCTGAGGTGCAGCTCCGCGCAGTCTCAAGCGGCGTCGACAAGAAGATCTTGACCCTCGCCCTGAAGGGAGCGACGGAGGCCGTGCGCAACCACTTCTTCGCGACCATGTCCTCGCGCGCCATCGAGATGATGAAGGAAGAGGCGGAACTGTTGGGTCCGGTGCGCAGCCGGGACGTAGCCAAAGCGCAGCAGGAGGTCGTGGCCATGGCGCGAAAGCTCGAACAAGAGGGCAAGATCGTATTGAAGAGCGACGGAGGGGACGAGTATGTCACGTAGCAAAGCCTCACGATCCGGCCTCCACCAAGTGCCGGTCGCGGAGTTTCACTATCCGCAGATGTCACCCACCCCCGCGCCGCTGGCATCGGCGGAGGATGGGGCTGAGGACGCCGTCGAGGAGCTCTCCGTTCAAATGACAGAGGCCGGCTTCCTGCAGCGGCTCGCGCAGGAGCGGGCAGCCGGCTTTGCCGAGGCGGAAGCCGCTTTGAGGCATGCCGCGCAGCAGCGCTCTGACCGCGAAGCCGCACGCATCGCAGCGACGATCACCCACTTCGAGCAGACCCGGAAAGAATACTTCGCTCGAGTGGAAAGCGAGGTAGTACAGCTGGCGCTTACCATCGCAGGAAAAATCCTGCATCGGGAGTCGCAGGTAGATCGCCTGCTGGTCGCTGCGCTGGTGCAGATCGCGCTGAGCCAGCTGCGTGAGGGCGCCGCAGCGACCATCCGCCTGCGCCCGGAAGAAACAGCTCGCTGGCGAACGCACTTTGCCGCCGCAGGCCTCAGCGTGGAAGTCAAGATTATCGACGACGCCGAACTCGCCGCCGGCGATTGCCTGCTCGAGACCGAGATGGGCACGGTAAACTTCAGTTTGGACGCGCAGTTGAAGGAGCTCGAGCGGGGCTTTCTGGATGTGCTCGCACATAGGCCCGCGGCGTGACGTCGACCCCACTCGCACCCTACTTCGATCAGCTCCGGCAGGCCAGCGGCCTACGCTGGAGCGGGCGCGTGCTGCAGGTAATCGGCAACCTGGTCGAGTCCGAGGGGCCATTCTGTTCGGTCGGCGACGCCTGCGAGATCGTTACTCGCGACGGCCAGAGTTTTTCGGGCGAGGTGATCGGCTTCCGCGGTCCCGTCATGCTGACCATGACCCTGCAGCTTCCACGCGGCATTCGTTACGGAGATCGCATCGTTGCAACCGGGCGTCGGCCCTCGATCCGGGTCGGCCCGGAGCTACTGGGGCGCGTGATCGATGGCACCGGCGAAGCGCTCGACACGCAAGGCAAATACAGCGCACGGGCCTCGGTTCCGGTGGATGGCTCCGCGCCGCTGCCGCTTGATCGTCTGCCAATCCGTCAGTCCCTCGGCTGCGGCGTACGGGCGATCGACGCCTTCATCAGCTGCGGACGCGGACAGCGCCTGGGAGTCTTCGGCGGCAGCGGCGTGGGCAAAAGTACGCTGCTCGGCATGATGGCGCGCGGCACCCAGGCCGACATGACGGTGATGGCGCTGATCGGCGAGCGCGGCCGTGAGGTGCAAGAATTCCTGGAAGTCATCGGCGAACAGGGCCAGAAGCGATCGGTCATCGTCGTCTCCACCTCCGACCAATCGCCCCTTCTAAAGATGCGCGCCGCCCTCTCAGCGACGGCCATCGCGGAACACTTTGCCGCACAAGGCAAGAACGTGTTGCTCGTCGTCGATTCGCTGACACGCTTTGCCATGGCGCAGCGCGAGATCGGCCTGGCCGCCGGCGAGCCTCCCACCACCAAGGGCTACACGCCTTCCGTGCTGAACATGCTCGCGCGCCTCGTGGAGCGTGCCGGCAACTTCCAGAGCGGCAGCATCACCGCGTTCTACACGGTGCTGATGGAGGGCGACGACCAACAGGACCCGGTGGCCGACACGGTACGCTCGCTGCTCGACGGACACATCATCCTCGATCGCAATCTGGCTCTGCGTAACCATTACCCACCTATCTCCGTGCTCGATAGCCTGAGCCGGCTCATGCCGTCGGTAGTCTCTTCCGAGCACATGTCCAAAAGCCGCGCACTCCGCATGCTGCTGGCTTCGTACGCGAAATCCGAAGATCTGATCCGCATCGGCGCTTACCAAAAAGGCTTCGACGGCGTTCTGGACCGGGCAGTCGAGATCCTGCCGCAGCTGAATCAGTTCCTTCAGCAGCATCCGGAAGAGACCCCAAGTTTTGCCTCCGTGACCGAACAGCTCCGCACGTTGCCGGGCTGAGACTCCCCGGATGGCCTTCCATTTCACGCTCGAAACGGTGCTGCGCGTCCGCCAAATCGCCGAGGACCGCGAAGAGCGTCTCCTCGCGCAGGTTCTGCAGCAGATCGCCCAGTGCCGGCAGAGTCTGGCCGCGCTCGCCTTGCGGCGAACCGAGCTTTGTCTCGGGCGTGAGCGCTCGCTCGCCGCCAGGATCTCAGCCGCCGAACTCCTTCTCCTAAACGGACAGATAGGCACCGTCGAAACGCTGGAGCAGGCCGGCACCCAGCATCTGGCTGACCTTGAAAAGCTCCGTGCGCAGCAGATGACCGTCTATGAGACCGCTCATGCGAACCGGAGCTTGCTGGCCACCATGCGCGAGCAAGCGCTGGACCGCTTCCGTGCCGAGCAGGCCCGCGAGGAGCAGAAGCAGATGGACGATCGCTTCTCCGCAGCTAGGCACGGTTTGCCGGGTAAGGTCGGCAACGATTGCCGCGGCTTGCCGGGTGTGCCGTCCTAGCCATCGCCGCAGGTTTCCTCAGCACTGACCAAGTAGTTGATTCCACAACGTATCCGGGTATTTACAAAACCCATCCAGTATGGCGAGCGACTTGCACTATAGAAGGTGTGCGCATCTCGTCTCAACTCGCATCGGCTGGTTCGACCCAAGCCCCCGGTCCTGCAACCTCTTCATCCGCGGTTGGCGTGCCGACGTTTGGAGAGTTGTTCCAGACCGCGACTCAGGGCGAAACAGCTGTAAATGTTGGGTCGAAGAGTGTTGTGTCTTCTGATCAACCCACGGCCTCTACTGCCTCCAGTGATATTAAGGCGGCCAGCGCGACCGACGCCGGAAGTTCCACAGATCTCCTGAGCGGCCAATCCGACACACCCTTGTTGCCGGCCCTCAACCTGCAGCAATTCGGGCAGGCCTTTGTGACTGCTACCTACAGTTGCTCCGGCATGCCAGCATCGTTGGCCAAAGCCGGCGCGGCTATAACTAATCCGGCGTTGGGCGGCACCACGCAGACTCCAGCCGCGCGCACCGGCGACACCAAGAGCAAGAAGAATTCACCTCCCGATAACTCGGCCGAAGCCGGAACGCTGCCTGCGAGTGCTCTCGCAAATACGGCGATCGTCGCCCTTCCCGTGCCCGATCCTCTGCCTCCACCTCCACTCGCACCGGTGGACGACGCAAGCGCCTCCATTCCTGTTCTTGCCAGTAGTGCGGATACGCCTGCATTCGCTTCGGATTCCACGAGCCCGGCTCTCCCGGCGCCGGCAAAGCAGGAAATCGCCGGACCAGACGCCCCAGCTGACGCGCAATCCCCGGCAGTTACGGCTCCAGTCGCTCTCGCAGCCATTCTCCCTGCAACTGCATCAGGAGACCTCATGGCAGATGTCAACCGGTTGGTGGCTGCTGCGGCAACTCCGCCAAAGCTATCGACCGCTCGCCCAGGACCCATCCCGGCCTCGGACGCGAAACCCGCAGCGGGAGAGACGGCCTCCTCGAAAGCAGTCGCCCCCTCTGTGCTGAATGGAACGGAAACGATTCCTACTCCGCCGCCCGCCTTAGGTAGCACGGAGACCGCTGCGCCCGAGAAAGATGCGCCACCCCTGGCCTCTATTTCCGCAGTCGGGGCAGATCGCTCCAGCTCTGGGGAAGTTCGGAGCAAGCGCAAGGATGCGCCGGCAGACGGTTCGGTGCCGAATCATGACTCTTCCACCACTGCCCCAGCGCCGTTTGCGGCCAGGCTCACCGAAGCGCAAGCATCCGCACAAGCCGGGACAAACGGCGCGGACGCAACGGCTCTCCCCAAAGCGCTCGAAGGAAGTCAGCCGCTGACTCCCAACATTCCGCTCGCGTCTGCGCAGACGAATCTACCGTCCGCTCCGCTGGCCTCCGCGCCGGCTGCGACCCCAAGCGCTCCCGCGGCTATCGCAGAGCCATCCGCCGATCCGGCCGCGCTTCCAAGCGCCAGCAGTGCGCAGCTGATCCAATCGGCCGGACAAACCGAGATGCGACTGGGGATGCGCTCCACCGAATTCGGCAACATCTCGATCAGCACCTCGGTGAGTCATCAGACCATCTCGGCGCAGATCTCGCTCGACCACCCGGAACTCGGACGAGCGCTGGCCGCACATCTCCCGGCGATCGAAGAAAAACTAGGCAGTGCGTACGGGCTGCATGCGCGCGTGGAGGTGCGGGATGAAAGCGCAGCCTCGCGGTCAGCGGCGGACTCCGGGCAAACAGGCGGAGGAAGTCAGGAATCGGAAGGCGGAGCTCGCGGCGGACAAAGTAGGAGTGGGTCCGCGGCTTTGCCGGTAAAGGAAGCGGCCGTCATCCAGGCCGGGTCAACCAACCTTGCGGCGCTTAGTTCGACTTTGCTCGTTCCCGCCGAAGGGTCCCGGTTGGATATCCGAATTTAGCAGCTTTACCAAGGAGGAAAAGATGTCTGTCTCACAAGTGAGCGCACTATCGCCGATGGATCTAAGCAGCTTGAGTCCAATGGCGCAAGCTCAAGCCGCGACCACCACAACGACCAGCAGCACGGGAGCAAGTCTGACGTCGACGACGGCGGGGACGACCTTTCTCAACCTGCTCGTCCAGGAGCTGCAGAATCAGGACCCGAGCGCACCCATGGATTCGACCGCCATGGTGGGCCAGATGATCTCGCTCAACCAATTGGATCAACTGGTCAGCATTAATCAGGCCGTGGGCGGCAAGACCACCACGATTGGCGGAATGCAGGGCGGCTCGGCAACCAGCAACAGTCAGCCGGTCAGCTCCTCCGCGCTTATGGCCGCACGCGCTGCCTTGCTGAACGGCAACGCGAGCACCCCTTCCACGGCGCAGGCCGCCACTATCGCGGCGAGCGACCCTAACTCCGTTCTTCAACTTTCCAACCTCACGGGAGCAAAATAATGGGTTTTTTCGGTGTTCCACTTTCGGGCTTGCTGGCCAGCCAGTCGCAGTTGCAGGCTGTATCGAACAATCTTGCCAACCTGGACACGGTCGGCTTCAAGGACCAGACGGTCTCCTTCAGCGACCTCTTCGCGCAGAGCAGTCTGCTGGACGGGGCAAACAATCCCATTGATACCGGCGTGGGCGTCGCTTCGACCGAGACCTCAACCGACTTCACGGATGTGGCGCCGACCTCGACCGGAATTCCCTCAAACATGGCGCTCTCCGGAAACGGATTCTTCGTCGCTCAGACCACAACGGGTCTCCAGAACTACACCCGCGCCGGTAACTTTACGGCGAACTCGCAAGGGCAGTTGACCACGGCGGACGGCGAACTGGTCATGGGCTACCCGGCGGCCAATGGTGTAGTTTCGACTTCTTCGCCGCTGCAGCCGCTTCAAATTGGTCTGGGATCGACGGTCACCGCCACTGCCACGACGCAGTTTTCGATGCCGGCCAACCTGGATTCGGCCACCAGCACCGGAGCCAGCTTCCCGACAACGATTCCCGTGTACGATTCCCTGGGGCAGACCCACACGCTGACCGTGACCTATAGCAAAACGGGAACCAACTCCTGGAACTACTCGGTCGACGTCCCGACTGCTGACACAGGAGCTGCCACCACGCAGGTTGCTAGTGGTTCGCTCACGTTTGACTCATCCGGTAATCTGACCTCCCCTACCGGCAACGTTGCGATCAATATTCCGACGTTTACCGATGGCGCAGCTCCATTGAGCATGCAGTGGGACCTGCATGACACCTCGGGAAACCCGACTCTCACCCAGACCCGCGCAGCCAGTGCTCCTTCCGGTGCTTCGCAGGACGGACGGGCCAGCGGCATTCTCACTGGCTTTACGGTAAGCGCCGACGGAACGATCGACGGCACGTACACGAATAATCAGACTATTGCGCTTGGTCAGGTAGCGGTTGCTACCTTCTACAACACGCAGGGACTGGTGCGGACCGGCAATAACAACTACCAGGTGACTGCAGGCTCGGGTCCGGCCTCGATCGGAGTCGCGGGGACGGGCGGCCGCGGCACCATCACAGGCGGATCAGTCGAGAACTCGAACGTCGATGTGGCTACCGAGTTCGCCAAAATGATCGTGGCGCAACAGGCCTACCAAGCTAACGCCAAGACCATCACTACGCTCGACCAGATCTCGCAGACGATCATCCAGATGATCACGACCTAATCTCGATGAGCGGAGAATGAGAGACAGCAGCTGCCGCAGAGCAAGCGGTAAGAGGTTGTCTCTCACTCTTTCTCATCCCTCGCCTTGTCCATTCCTCCAGGAACGCAACCTGCACAAAGACCGGTGCAACTCGCAAGGCGTTCGCGGCCAGCCCATCCCCCATTTGTAGGATGATCTACCCCTTCGTTTGGCCTCCAAGATGCATTTAGTCTGGGCGACTCCCTGTTGTCTGTTCCGCAAGCCGGTTGGCGGACGGCGGCTCAGAAACAGAGACGACCGCCGCACTTGCGGCACACGAGGCCTTTGTGGGAAGTTCGACCTCCATTCCTGTACCGCCTGAGACGCAAGCCACGGCTGCCCTCGCCGCCGCGCGCGGAAGCAGCGCCGAACAGCAGCTGCCGTGGCTGCCCTGCATGCTTGGCTTGGAAATCCCCGTCGTTGGCTTCACGGTGGACACGCTGCTCAAGCTGAAGCCGGGGTCGCTGGTTGAAACCTCCTGCCATCAGAGCACCGATCTTCCGCTGCGGGTGAACGGCATCCTGATGGCCTGGACCGAGTTTGAAGTCGTCGGCGAGCGCCTGGCCGCCCGCATCACGGACCTCGTATGAGCGAGTGGCAGGCCGTAATGCGATCCGGCGGAATCACGATCCGCCGCCGCACGAGCATACCATCTCCTCGTGCCACGGGAACTCCGCTGGCGCAGACAATCGCAGATCATCTGCGCTCCGCGTGGAAGTGGCTGGAGCGCCGACGGTCCGCGCACTTCGCCGCGCGCCGGCTTCACGTCACCGAGACGCTCTCGCTGGGGGAGAAGCGCTTTGTCTCCATCATCGAGGTCGACGGCACACAGTACCTTATCGGCGGATCGGCGGAAAATGTTCAACTGCTGACCCGGCTCGAAGCGCACGCGATGGGTCTGCCGGATGGCGCACAGCCGGAGGCGCGCTCTTGATCGCTCCCGCGCTGACCCTAGGCCTGGCGCTGCTGCAGGTCCCGCTCTCTCCGCCCATGCCGGGCGGAATCACCGCGCCTACAGACGGCCTGCAGATCACCGGGCTCGGCGGCTCCTCCGCTCCGTGGACGATCGTCGTTCTGCTGACGTTTTTGTCGCTGATTCCTTCCATCCTGCTCTGCATTACCCCCTTTGCCCGGCTGCTAATCGTCTTCCACTTCCTGCGCCAGGCGCTAGGCCTGCAGACGACGCCGTCCAACCAGACGCTGATCGGCCTCTCAATGATCCTCACCTTCTTCCTCATGCAGCCGGTCGGCGCGGTCATTTACGACACGGCAGTCGTGCCGCTCGAGGCAGGTAAAATTACGCCGCTCAAGGCGCTCGAGGTCGCAAGCGGACCCATGCGGCTGTTCATGGCCCATTACGTCCGCGAAAAAGATGCGGCGCTCTTTCTCGATCTCGCCAAGGAGCCCAGGCCGCACACCGTGCAGGATCTCTCCTTCCGGGTCATGCTCCCCGCCTATATCTTGTCTGAGCTCAAAACTGGCTTCCAGATCGGCACCGTGCTGTTCCTGCCCTTTCTGGTCGTGGACATGGTGGTCGCTTCCATCACCACTTCGGTCGGCATGATGCAGCTGCCGCCCGTCGTCATCTCGACACCGCTGAAGCTGCTGCTGTTCCTGATGGTCGATGGCTGGCATCTCTTGATCGGGTCGCTGATGAGGAGCTTCCAATAATGGGCGCCGACGCCGTTGTAGCCATGGGCCGGATGATGCTCGAAGAAGTCATGATTCTGGTCGCGCCCATCCTGCTGGTCGCCATCGCGGTCAGTCTCATGGTGAACGTGGTGCAGGTGCTCACCTCGTTGCAGGACCAGACGCTCTCGACCGTGCCGCGCCTGCTCGCGACCGGGGCCACACTCTTTTTCCTGATGCCGTGGATGTGGCGGCACCTGATCACTTACACGCTGCACATGTTCTCGGACTTCCACAAGGTGATCGAATAATGGAGATACCGTTTGGCGACGTTCTTCAGGCGCTGCTGGCCATCGGCATGCGGATCTCCGGGCTGTTTCTGTTCGCGCCGTTTCTAGGTAGCGGCGTCATCCCGGCGCGCATTAAGGCCGTGCTGGTGGTCGCGCTCACCTTCCTGATGTACCCGATGCTGTCGCGGACGTGGCCGCACCTTGCCCTCGCCGAGTGGCCGCTGCTGGTCTTTCGGGAGCTCTTGGTAGGAGTGGCAGTGGGAGTCGCCTCGTCCGTCGTCTTTGAAGCCGTGCAGATGGCAGGCCAGGTGCTGAGCATCCAGATGGGCTACTCGCTGATCAACATCCTCGATCCCAATACCCAGGTGGATACGACCGTGGTCGCCATGTTTCAGCAGTCGATCGCCATGCTGATCTTCCTCCGCCTGGACGTGCATCTTTGGCTCCTGCGCGCGATCGGCAACAGCTTCACCTATCTCCCGCCGGGCGGCCTGCAGCTGACGCAGCCATTGATGGTGGCCCTCTTCGGCGCGGGCACGGCGATCCTGGTTACCGGTGTGCAGATCGCCGCGCCTGTGCTCTCGGCGACGCTGGTCACGGACGTGGTACTCGGCTTGCTGGGCAAGGCTTCGTCTCAGCTTCCGCTGATCGTGCTGGGCCCGGCGATCAAGAGCCTGCTTGGCCTGGGAATTCTTTTTGTCTCGCTGAAGTACTGGCCGGATATGTTTCGCACTCTCTTCATGCAGTCGACGGCGTACGCCGACCGGCTGCTGCACCTTGGCGCGGCAGGAGCACGTTAGGCACCCATGGCGGATTCCAGCAAAACAGAACAGGCAACCGGCAAACGGCGTCAGAAGGCGCGCGAACAAGGCCAGATCGCCCGGTCGCGCGAGCTGCCGAGCGTGCTTGCCATGGTCGGTGCGGCGTTCGCTCTGGCCATGATGTCCAAAGGCGCGATCACGCACTGGACCACCTTCTACCGCAACATGCTGGACACGGCTGCGACGGGCAACTTCGATAGCAACGGCCCCATGCTCTTCTGGAGCGCGGTCGAAGTCTTCCGCTGGATCGTGCCGGTGCTGCTCACGGCCATGGTGCTTTCTGTAGCGGCGGCGCTGGCGCAGGGCGGCTTCAGTGTCGCGCCGCAGGCCATGGCGCTCAAGTTCGAACGCTTCAATCCGGCCACCAAGGTCGGCCAGATCTTCTCCTCAGCCGGCCTCAACAATCTGCTGAAGTCGCTCTTGCCATTCGCGGCCATTGCCTGGATCGGCGAACAAAGCCTGCACGCGCACTGGGGCGTGCTGGTGCAGGCCTCGTCGTTCGGCCTGCGCCAGCTCACCACGATCGTCAGCGGAATGATGTTCGAGGTTGGCTGGAAGTCCTGCCTGGTGCTGATTGCGTGGTCGGGTGTCGACTACTTTCTCACTTGGTTCAAGATGGAAGGCGACCTCAAGATGACCAAGGAAGAGGTCAGGGAAGAGGGCAAGCAGACCGACGGCAACCCGCAGATCAAGGGCCGCATTCGCCGGCTCCAGCGGCGCATGCGCAAGAAGCAGGCACTGGCTGCGGCCAAGACCGCCACCGTAGTGGTCACCAATCCCACCCACTACGCCGTCGCCCTCCAGTACACGCCGGAGATGGGAGCGCCGATCGTCGTCGCCAAAGGCATGAACCTCCTCGCTCAGGAGATCAAGGCTTTGGCCGCGGACAATGGCATTACTGTGCTCGAAAACAAACCGCTGGCGCAGGCGCTTTATAAGACCGTCGAGGTCGGCCAGGCCATTCCATCCGCGCTCTACCAGGCCGTCGCGGACATCCTCGTCATCGTCTTCCGCGCCCAGGCCGAAGTGCGCAAGCAGGAAACGATGCGCCGCAACCGCAACGCCTCCGGAGAGGTCCTCCAATGACGGTCAAGAAAAAGGAAGACGGCTGGCTTGCGCGGCTGGCGCGATCCGGCGAGTGGATCATCCCGGTGGCCGCGGTGTCGATGGTCTTCGTCATGCTGGTGCCGCTGCCGAGCATCCTGCTCGACCTGCTGCTGACCGTCAGCATTACCGCCTCCGTCCTGGTGCTGCTGACGGCCGTGCAGATCCTGAAACCGGTCGAGTTCTCGGTCTTTCCCAGTCTGCTGCTGCTGCTGACTTTGCTGCGGCTCTCGCTCGACCTGGCCAGCACGCGGCGCATCCTGCTGCACGGCAACGAAGGCTCGTCGGCTGCCGGCAAGGTCATCGAGGCATTCGGCCAGTTCGTTGTCGGCGGCAACTATATAGTAGGGTTCGTTTTATTTCTTGCGCTGATCGCCATTCAATACCTCGTCGTCAGCCATGGCGCGGTACGTACGGCTGAGGTCACGGCGCGCTTCACCCTCGATGCCATGCCCGGCAAGCAGATGGCCATCGACGCGGACCTGAACGCCGGCCTGATCACCGAGCAGCAAGCCCGTAAACGGCGCGAGAGCGTCTCCCGCGAGGCCGAGTTCTGCGGCGCAATGGACGGCGCGGCGCGCTTCTCGCAGCGCGACTCGCTGGCCACCATCCTGATCATGGCGATCAACATCATCGCCGGCTTCCTGATCGGCGTCTTCCAACAAGGCATCCCGTTCCAGGAGGCGCTCAAAACCTACACGATCCTCACCGTGGGCGATGGCCTGGTGTCAATTCTGCCATCGCTGCTGGTCTCGGTCGCCGGAGGCATCGTCGTCACGCGCGCCGCTTCGAAGGAGTCGCTGGGCGTCAATGTCCGTAAGCAGATCCTGGGAAGTCCGCGGCTGATGTGGATTGGCGGCGGCGTGTTGGCGGCTCTGGGGTTGATTCCGGGTTTGCCCAAGCTGCCGTTCTTTGCCGTGGCCGGAGCCCTGATGTACGCCGCGTACCGCGTGAAGACCGAACGCGCGCCGGATGAGGCGGAAGCGGAGACCCCGGCCGCGCTCGCGGGCAAACCGGGAGCTCCGGCGGCGGCTGGCGTGGACGGCGTGGACTCCGTCCTTAAACTCGATGAGCTCACCCTGGAGGTGGGTCTTGGCCTCGTTCCTCTCGTCGATGCCAAACAGGGCGGCCAGTTCCTGACCCGCGTCAAAGCCCTACGCAAGAGTCTGGCACAGCAGCTCGGATTCATGGTGCCGTCGATCCATATCACAGACAATCTGTCTTTGCACGAAGGTGAGTATGTGGTCCAGCTGCGCGGTGTGGAGATCGCGCGCTGGGAGATGCGCCAAGGCATGCTGCTAGCCATCAGCTCCGACACCGGCATGCCGAATCTGCCGGGAGAGCCGACCCGTGAACCTGCCTTCAACGTCCCCGCAAAGTGGATCAGCCGCGAGCTGCAGGCACCTGCCATCGCCGCAGGCTACGCAGTGGTCGACACCACCTCCGTCATGGCGGCACATCTGGCCGAGCTGATCAAGCGCAACGCCTACGAGCTGCTCTCGCGCCACGAAACCAAACGGCTCATCGATCGCCTCAATGATTCTCATCCGAAACTGGTCGAGGAGCTGATCCCCAAGCTCATGAGCCTCGGGGAGGTCCAGAAAGTACTCCAGCAGCTGCTGCGGGAGCAGGTCTCGATCCGCGACCTCGGCACGATCCTCGAGTCGCTGGTCGACACGGCCGCCACCAACAAAAATCCCGTCACACTGGTCGAAGGCGTGCGCCAGACGCTCGGCCGCGCGCTGATCCGGCCGCTGCTCGATCCCAAGGGAGAGTTGCGGGTGGTTACGCTCGACAGCGCGATCGAAGAGGAGTGCATGCGCGCGGCCAACCAGACCAGCGGCCAAGTATCGTCGAGCGCCCTGCAGATCTCGGTGGCACGCCGCGTGCTGGATAGCCTGCGCGCCAGCTTCGGAGACCAGATCGGCGAGGCTCCGCCCGTCCTCCTGTGCTCTTCCCCGGGGCGGTTCTATCTGCGCCGTTTACTAGAGCCGTTTCTGCCCAAAATCGTCGTCATCTCGCCGGGAGAGATCCCCCCTATGACGATGGTCCAATCCGTTGGCGTTGTTCGCTAATGGTTCTTGAATTGCACTGCTGTTCAATGTTGATCTGGAGAATTAGATGGCCGCTGCACACACCGTTTATACAATGATCGCCCGGGAAGAGAAGGAGATCGATGAGCGCAATGAACTCATCGTGCAAGAGCTGCCGCAGGTTTATTTTCTCGCCGCCCGCATTCGCGAGAGACTGCCGCAGCAGGTAGATCTTGAAGATCTGGTACACGCCGGCGTCCTCGGCCTCATCGAGGCATACCGTCGCTTCGACCACACCCGCAACGCGCAGTTCAAAACCTATGCCAAATTCCGCATCGAGGGCGCAATTCTGGATAGCCTGCGCTCGCTGGACTGGGGATCGCGCAGCATCCGCGTCAAAGCGCGCGACATCGAGAAGGCCACCGCCAGGCTGGAAGCCGAGCAGGGCCGTCAGCCCACCCGCGAGGAGCTCGCCGCCGAGCTCAACCTGAGCCTCGCCGCTCTCGAGGTCGTCCAGAACGAGCTCCATGGGCTTTACACGGTGGGACAGGAGGCGCAATCCACCTTCGAAGGCGAGGCGTCGCTCGACCTGATCGAATCCGCGCCCAGCCACTGGGAGAACCCGTTTGAAATGTACTGCAAGACCGAAGCCAGGGCGCATTTGACCCAGGCCGTCTCCGAGCTCACCGAGCGCGAGCAGCTCATCCTGTCGCTCTACTACCGTGAAGAACTGACCATGCGCGAGGTAGCCCAGGTCGTCGGCCTGGCCGTTTCGCGGGTCTCGCAGCTCCATACGGCTGCGCTCGAGAAGCTCAAGAACAAGCTTGGCGTCTCACCCGCAGAGCAGCAGCCGCCACGGAAGATGAGGAAGTCTGCATGACGACGCTCGAAGGCAACGCACGCGCTCAAGGTAGTGCTGATTCAAGAGTCTCGCCCTGCAACTTCCGCTCCGCAGGCCGCCTCTCCAACGAGAGTGCGCGCAGCCTGCGGACGCTGCATGAAGTGCTGGCCCGCAATCTCAGCAACTCGCTCGATGTCTACCTCGGCACGGGTCTTGAAGTCCGGCTCGTCTCCCTTGAGCAGCTGAGCATGGAAGATTTCAAAGCCAAGTGCGTCGCAGGCGCCTACATGCTGCCCTACACCATGCGGCCGTCCTCCGGCACCGTCCTGCTCGAAATGGAAAACCAGCTCATGTTCACCATCGTCGATCTGCTGCTGGGTGGCACCGGTGCCAAGCTTGAGATTGCCCGTGAGCTGACTGAGATCGACGAAGAGATCATGGAAGGCGTGGGCGCGCTGATCGCCCAGCAAATAGAACGGGTGTGGCCGCCGCTGGGCTCGCCTCTCACGCCCGGCAAGTGCCTCAAGTCCAATGTCGCGCACCGGCTCTTCCCGCCGACTGACAAGGTCTTGCGCATCCACTTCGACCTGAGCGTCGCGGGCATGACCGGCCAGGTTTTCCTGGCCTTCCAGGCCGCACTCGCAGGCCACCTGGTCCGCAACATGCGCAATGAGATGGCGAGCGGCGGAAGCGTGCGTTACCTGCCCGTCGCCAGCTTGCAGAAGCGCATGCTGGATTGCCGCTTTTCACTCTCGGGTGATCTGCCCGACCTGCGCGTTTCCGTGCGGGAACTCGCGCAAATTCAACCCGGAAGCGTACTCATGCTCTCCGCACCCGTCGCCGGGCCGGGTAAGCTTGCCCTCGAAGGAAAACTCTTCTTTGAGGCTCAGCCGGTACGCCAGGGAGACACCAAAGCCATGCAGCTCTTGAAGCGCCTGAAGACCGAGGAATCTGAAACGGATGAGGAGTAGCCCCATGCAGCCAGACAGCAAACAAGGTTGGAAGACGCTCGGACACTGCCTGTGCGAAACCCTCACGGCGGCGCTCAAAGAGGCTTGCCTGCACTCCTGGCACACCTCAACCGCAGACGAGCCGTACGGCCCGCGACCGGTCGATGAGGCAACCGTTACCTTCCGCTTGCGCCTCAGCGGAGCCCTCGAGGGCGAAGCCTTTGTCCTCATTAAGCAAGCGGAACTCCCGAGACTCGGGCTTCGCACGGCTCCTGCGGCCATCTTTGAGGAGGCGCATGCCGCTGGGCTGCTCCTCCTGCTCGAAGGCTGCACCTCGGCTTTGGGCAAGGCGCTCTCACAAGTCGAAACGGTCGCCATCCAGGTGGAGCGGGTCGAACATCCTGAGCTGCCCGACGACCATGAGATGGAACTCTGGGCGCAGGCTGAGGATGAAGCCACCTCCGGCAAGCAGCGCGTCTCCTTCTATCTCTCCGTGGATCGAAAACTCGGCAGCGCCCTCGTTCTCTCCGCAGCCCGCGCCTTCTCGTATCCTTCCGCCGCCGCTCCCGCCGCAAATCTTGATCTCGTCCTTGATGTTGAGCTGAACGTCACCCTCCGCTTTGGCCAGCGACAGCTCACGCTGCGCGAGATCCTCGGCCTCACCAGTGGCTCGGTCGTCGAGCTCGACCGGCAGGTGGATGAGCCGGTCGACCTGGTGCTCGACGGAAGAGTCGTGGCGCGCGGAGAGGCCGTCATCATCGACGGCAACTACGGCCTGCGCGTCACGCATGTCATGGCGCCGCAGCTGCAATAACAGAATTCTGCAATTATTTTGCGTACCGTATGAATGACCGGGCCCATTCTGCCGATAAAGAGGCTAGCTCTGCCAAGAGCGCCTGGAGGCCACCGGCATGTTCCGCGAGTCCGTACTGACGCAAAACCTCACCATGCCCCTTCCTTTGTTCCTGGCGGGTGTGCCTCTGCCCGACGCCGACGATACGCTGCCCCATATGCCGGTCCTCGCAGCCACTCGGCTGCAGCTGGAACTTCTGCTGCAGGAGCGCTCCGTCGATCTAAAAGAATTGGCAGAGGTCATCCTCGCCGACGCGGGAGCCACGTTGCAGGTTTTGCGCCTCATCGGGGAAGAGTACCCGGGCGAAGACGAGCGGCCGACCCGCATCGAGGACTGCATCGTCAGCCTCAACCGTGAGCGCTGGTATGAAGTCGTCTGCGCCTCGGGAACTTCGCACAGCGCGCCCTTGCTCGCGGAGTGGCAGCACTGCCGCCGCATCGCGGAGTGCGCGCGCGAACTCGCCCAGTGCATGGAGGGCTTTCAACCCGAGCAGGCTTACCTCGTCGGTCTACTCTGCCGCCTCGGGAAATTCCCCCGTCTGCTCGGTTGGAGACCCGTTGGCGACCTGACCCGCATCGGCACCCCAGACGCACATCGCGGGGAAGATCATGCAGTAAGTCTTATGCTCGCCGAGTACTGGCACCTTCCTGCTTATCTGCTCTCCGCCCTGCGCGAACAGGTGCCCGCCGCCCAGACCCGCATCGACTCCGCCCTGGACTGGGCCGGCATCCTGCAAACCGCTCAGCAACTCGCCGAGCGTGCTCAGGTTCCCTGCTCAAGCATTGCTCGGTGATCCTCCCGGAGACATAACGCTTCATGAGCGTCTTCTTCCAAGGAAAACATTGCTGCACGCCGGGTGCGACAAACCCAGTGACAGGAAAAAATTGGTTAAATGAGAGCGATTTCCCCTTCGGCTCTCATCCGCTCTCACTTTCTGGCCCGCCGAGCCCGCCCTCCTTCCCCGTCCGTTGTAGAAAAACTAGGCAAACTTTGCCGTTCCGATTGGCCCCTGCGTTGCACTTCCTCTTTGCGAGGATTGCTCATGGACAGCGGACTTTACGCAGCCTGCACCGCCCTGATGGCACGCACCGACGCGCTCGACACCATCGCCAACAACCTGGCGAACGCGAGCACCAACGGTTTCCGCGGCCGGCAGACCAGCTTCAGCTCGGTCTTGGCCGGATCCGGCCACGCTACCCCGACACAGTTGAACGACGTCACCAACAGCTATGGCCTCTTAGGCAGCACGCGCCTCAACCTGCAGGCAGGCTCGTTTGAGCGCACCAATAACGATCTGGACGTCGCCGTCGAAGGCCCGGGCTTTCTTTCGGTGCAAACCGCCCATGGCACGGTTTACACCCGCAACGGAAGCCTGCAGGTCTCGCCCGCCGGACAGCTCCAAACCGCGACCGGCGATGCGGTCCTTGGCGAGCGCGGACCAATCACCCTCCCCAACGGCGCCAAAGTGACGATCAGTCCGGACGGAACCGTCTCCGCCGACAGCACCATTGCCGGCAAGCTCAAACTTGTCGAGTTCAAGCCCACAGCCGACCCGCAAAGCGCCGGAGGCAGCTACTACACCGTGCCCGCCACCGACGTCGTCGCTTCCCCAAGCTCCACCCTGCGCCAGGGCATGCTTGAAAGCTCGAACGTCAACCCGGTTACCGGGGTCATTGACCTGATCAGCGCGCAGCGAGCCCTCGAAGGCATGCGCCACGCCCTCACCATGCTCGACTCCGAGATGGACAAGACTGCCACCGTCGATCTCCCGCGAGTCTCCGCCTAATCCTTCCGACTTCCCAACACTGAAAGGCTCTTCTCTCCCATGCTTCGTGCTCTCTATACAGCTGCCAGCGGAATGACCGCGCAACAACTGAACCTCGACACCATCGCCAACAACCTGGCCAACTCCAGCACCAACGGCTTCCAGCAGCGGCGCATCGGGTTCTCGGACCTGCTTTACCAGAACACCGTCATGCCCGGCTCGGCCGCCACGCAGCAGACCACCAACGCCGCCGGCCTGCAGGTCGGCCTCGGTGTCCGCCCCACCTCGACCGAGACCATCCAGACTCAGGGCGACTTCAACCAGACAGGCAATCCGCTAGACCTTGCCATCTCCGGAGGAGGCTTCTTCCAGGTGCTTCTGCCCAACGGCCAGACCGGCTACACCCGCGCCGGCTCCTTCCACCTCGACGCCCAGGGCAACGTCGTCACCGGCGACGGCAACCCCGTGCAGCCGGCCATCACCGTCCCGCCGGATGCGACCAACCTCACCGTCGGCACCGATGGAACCGTCAGCGTCGTGCAGCCCGGACAGACCAATGCCTCGCAGGTCGGCAGCATGCAGCTCGCGCTCTTCATCAATCCGGGCGGCCTGAACAGCGTCGGCAACAACATCTATCTGCCCACCACGGCCTCGGGCGACCCCATCGTCGGCACCCCAGGCGGGTCGGAAGGCCTGGGCATCCTTCAGCAAGGCATGCTCGAGCAATCGAACGTCAGCGTGGTCGACCAGTTTGTGCAGATGATCGTCGCCCAGCGCACCTACGAGTCCAACTCCCGCGTCGTCAAGGCCGCCGACGAGATGCTCCAGCAGCTCAACCAGCTCGCCCAGTAAGGAACAATCCCATGAAGCAGTCGTTGACCATTCAGGCAGGGCGGACAGGACGGCGCAGCCGAGCGTGGCTGCTGAGCGTCATGCTAGCCGCCAACCTGCCCGCCGCGCACACCCAGTCTCCGCGCTTCTCCGTTACCTCCGAGCAGGTTGTGGCCGCCATGCGCGGACACGCCTGGTCGATCGAGGGTGTACGCATTACTCTTCCCGCAGCGATCACCACCGCTGTCGCAGATCCAAAGCTCGGCATCGAAACCGCCTCGATGCTGAACACCCATGAGGCTCGTCTCCGTGTCGTATGCCGCGTGCCTGCCGCCTGCCTGCCGTTTTTTGCCACGGCGGTTTGGCCGGAGAACGTGGCGTCCATCTCCTCACCGCTGGACCGAAGCGCTGAGGGAGGCAGCCGTAAAGCTCCGCTTCCGTCTCCTGACGGCGGGGGCGAGAGCTCCGCCGCCAGGCTGCGTGCTGGTTCGTCTGCGACCTTGCTTCTCGAGGGAGACCGCGTCCATATTCAGGTGCAAGTTGTCTGCCTTCAGGCAGGAGCGGCTGGAGAAAGAATCCGCGTAGCCACCCGGGATCGCAAACAGACCTACGTCGCCGAGATCGTCAGCGCCACCCTTCTAAAAGGGAGCCTGCCCCAATGACATCTTCTCTTCGGCTCAGCCGCATAGGCATCGGCACAGTGCTGCTTTTGTCCCTGGCCCGCGAAGGGCGAGCGCTGCCCAAACTCAAACCGGCCCCCAAGAAATCCGCCCAGGAGCTGCGTGCGGACTACCTCGCCCGCCTGCATGAGCAGTACATGCCTCCACCGGATGCCCGCACCGTCGGCAGCCTTTGGTCCGCCGCCAACGCTCTGGGCGATCTCTCCTCCGACTACCGCGCCCGCAACGTCAATGACACCATCGTCGTGCAGGTCTCCGTACAGACGACCGCCGCTCAGAGCGGCAACGTCGACAGCGAACGAGCCTTCAACACGACTTCCGGCATCTCCGGCATCGTCGGCGGCATCGCGACCCATGGAACCAACCCGCTGCTCACCGCCAACTCCTCGACCACGCTGAAAGGCCAGGGGTCCACCGCCTCGAACACCACCTTCTCGACCAGCCTTACCGGCCAGATCATCGCCGTGCTCGCCAACGGCAACATGGTCATCGAAGCCGAACGCCAGATCGCCATGAACAATCAGCATGAAGACCTGGTCATCCGCGGCATCGTGCGCCCCGGCGACATCAGCTCCGCAAACACCATACCCTCCGCGGCCCTCAGCAACCTGGAGATCGAGATGAAAGGAAAAGGGATCATCTCCGACAGCGTCCGCTCCCCCAACCCCCTCACCCGCGCCGTTCTTTGGCTGTTCGGATTCTGACCTCCATGCGATCTCCTCTCCCATTTTTCCATTTCACCCGTGCCGTCTGGCTCTTGGCTGCCTCGCTGCTCCTCGCCCCGTTCGGCCGTGGCAGCGCAACGGAACGAACCGTGCAACTGCGTGACGTCACCGAGGTCGAAGGCGTTCGCGACAACCAGTTGGTCGGCTACGGTCTCGTCGTCGGCCTGCGCGGCACTGGTGATCGCCAGCAGACCTTCTTCACCGTGCAAACCCTTGCCAACGCCATGAAACGAATGGGCGTCCAGATCGCCCCGGGGCAGGTCGTCGTCAAGAACGTCGCCGCCGTTTTCATCACGGCAACCCTGCCGCCGTTCTCCCGCCCCGGCATGAAGCTGGACATCACCGTCTCCTCGGTCGGCGACGCCAAAAGCCTCGAAGGCGGCGTCCTCCTGATGACTTCTCTGCGTGGACCGGACGGGCAGGTCTACGCTGAAGCCCAAGGGCCGCTCGCGCTTGGCGGCTACTCCGAAGGCGCGACGGGCAACGTGCGCGCAGTCAATCACCCCACCGTCGGCCGCATTCCGGAAGGTGCCATCGTCGAGCGCGAGTCGCAGGTCGACCTCAGCCGCTTCAGCACCGTCTCGCTCATCCTGCGCAGCCCTGACTTCACCGCCGCCCGCGACATGGCCGAGGTCATCAACCAGGAGTTCCGCCACACCGTCGCCACCACGCTCGATAACCGCACCGTCCGCATCGACGTCGCGGAGTCCGGCATGGTCTCGGTCCCGCTGCTCATCTCCCGCGTGCAGGCGCTGTCCATTCACTTCCACTCCCCGGCCAAGGTGGTCATCAACGAGCGCACCGGAACCATTGTCATGGGAGGCAACGTCACGCTGTCTCCGGTCTCTGTGCTGCACGGCAGCCTAAGTATTGAGGTCGAAACCACTTACACCGTCTCGCAACCGCTCCCCTATAGCTCAGGCGGAGCCACCCAACCCATCGCCAACACAGCGGTCGCAGTCAAGGACCTTCCGGCGCAATCGATCCGGCTCGAAAACGGAGCCAACGTGGACGACCTGATCCGCGGCCTGCACGCCATCGGCGCTACCTCTCACGACATCGTCGCTATCCTGCAGGCGGTCAAGGCCTCGGGCGGTCTGCAAGCAGATTTGGAGCTCATCTAATATGAATGGAATCAGCAATATATCAGCACCAGCGAGCGCTTTTGATGCGCAGAACGATCAACTGCTACAGCACGCCAAAATCGCCAAGGCCGGCAAGGATTTCGAGTCCATCCTGTTAGGCAACTGGCTGCAGGGTGCCGAGGAAAGCTTCGCCAAGGTTCCGGGAGGCGATGGAGACGACGATGACGCGGGGAGCGGACAGTTTCAGGGAATTGCCATGCAGGCCCTCGCAGGGTCTCTCACCGCCTCCGGAGGAATCGGAATTGCAAAAATGATCACCCGCTCCTTACAGGACCACGCACACGATCAACCGGAAACGACCGTCAAAGACGGTTAAATCAAGACAACTAAGAAAAATAAACGGACCGCTGTTTTTGACTGAACAAATCGACCGGAATTGTCGATAAAAGGTTTGGTCAGAAGGAGGTTCGCTTATGAAAATTGAAAGTTATGGGCCCACGCTTGCAGATGCTTCAAAACAGCTCACTCCCGTGAACTCAAGCCAAACTGCAAAGTCTCAGGAGAATCACAGTTCGGCGGCGCTCGACAAAACAACTCTATCCTCCGTCGCAACTGCGACGGACAACAAGTCAACTGTCTCCATTCCTGCAGCGCCAGTTGAAGATAAGACAACTCTTTCGTCTACCCCGGCCGCCGTACACGCGCTCACCCAGTCGGCTCTCCAAACTGAAGCATCCCGGGAGGCAAAAGTTGCAAACCTGAAACAGGAGGTCAACAGCGCACAATACAAGTTGGATGCAGCCAAAATTGCCGAAGCGCTTTCAAACGGAGGGTTTTAGCGCAGTCTATCTCTGCTACGCAACTTACTGGGCAGATCGCATTCTGACGGAAGCCAGAATGCTGGCCTAATCTATTTGGTAAATGCACAGCTTGGATAGCTCCTCCTCATCGCAAGCCAGGATCATCCGTCACGTGCACTCAGTGAAAGAACACGCCCACGATCATGCAGACCGAATTCACGTCGATCTCTGCCGCTCCAGGAAGTTCCGCAGAAGCCGAGCTTTACCTACACACGGTGCAGGAGCTCAGCCGACAGTTGGAGCGTGCCATGGATGCCGTTGTAGCCCGCTCTCTCCCGGCATTTCAGGATAGTCTCTGTCGGCAGCGGGAGGCATGTTCCCAACTAATCGCCCTCCCGAGATACTTGGAAGCTGAAGGTGAGTGGACACCCACCATCTCTCAGGCGGGCGTGGACGTGGATCTCATGACACGCATTGCCGCCGCGGGGATTACTCTGCAAACTCTCAACCGACGGTACTCCGCGCTGCTCGGGCACACCGGAGACACCATGAAGCTGCTGGCTCGTTTTCTCGGAGGCTACCGTACGCCGATCATGGTAGTTGCGGCGGGTCAAGCCAATCGAAGTACCTGGTCCTGTGAGGTCTAAGAGGTTTCTATGAGTCTTTCCGCAACCTTATCAACAGCTACCCAGTCCTTGTTCGCCCAGGAACTTGAACTCCAGG
This sequence comes from uncultured Acidobacteriaceae bacterium, assembly GCA_964252655.1. Classification (GTDB taxonomy): domain Bacteria; phylum Acidobacteriota; class Terriglobia; order Terriglobales; family Acidobacteriaceae; genus Edaphobacter. Next base: position 5,782 of record CAXUNR010000006.1, on the reverse strand, counting down.
TAACGAACAACAATATCGCCAACGTCAACACCGCCGGGTACAGCCGGGAGGTCGTCAATCTTAGCGAGGCAGACCCAACTCAAGGTGGAACACTCAGCATCGGCAACGGTGTGAACGTTGAGGGAATCCAGTCAGTGCAGGATGAGCTCCTTACCGGCCGCATCCAGCAGCAAACCTCGCAACAGAGCAGTGCAAACGCCCAGGTAAGTGCGCTCAACGAGATCCAGACTCTATTTCCGAGTTCCGGATTGAGTGTCGCCAGTAGTCTCTCCTCATTCTTTACCAGCTTGACCGCGCTCTCCACCGACCCGGCGAACACAGCAAACCGTCAGGCTGCTCTTTCAAGTGCTCAAACGCTGGTTCAGCAGTTCAACTCCGTCGCCAATGGACTAAGCGCTGCGAGCACCACGCTCGACACAAGCGTCGGCACCGATGTGACCCAGATCAATAAGCTGGCTGCACAAGCAGCAAACCTCAACCAGGAGGTCGTTCAGCAGAATGCCTCCGGGCAGAGTGCAGGCACACTCACCGATCAGCTCAACCAGGTCGAGCTTCAGCTTGCCAGTTTGACTAATATCTCCGTCGTCCACGGCGCCCAGGGAGACTTCATCAGTACCGGCAATGGCACGCCGCTGGTTTTCAACTCCCAAAGCTACGCATTGCAGACCACGACCGGCTCCGATGGTCATCTGCAGGTGCTCGACGCAAGCGGAAACAACATTACCTCCAGCATCTCAGGCGGAGATCTCGGCGGAACCATCGAAGTGCGAGACACGCAGATTCCCGCGCTTCAAAACTCACTGGATACCCTGGCCAACCAGTTCGCCACGACCTTCAACACAGCGCAGACGCAAGGGTTCGACCAGAACGGCAACACCGGAGCGGCTCTCTTCACGATCCCGACGACAGTCAGCGGCTCAGCTGCCGGCATCGCTTTAGCCACCACCAGCACGACCGCGATTGCGGCCAGTTCGGTCAGCGGTTCTGGCGCTTCGGGAAGCAACGGCAATCTGGGCAGCCTGACCGCAATCCAGAACGCAGCGTCTTCTTCCGGCCAAACGCTCAACACACTGTCGTCCGGCCTGGTCTACCAGGTTGGGAGCCTGGCCTCAAATGCTTCCACCCAGTCCAGTTCGATTCAGCTAAGCCTCACGGCGCTGAACGATCAACAGGGTGCAGCGTCGGGTGTCTCCATTGATGAGGAGTCCGCCAATCTGGTTCGCTTTCAGCAGGCCTACGAGGCTGCCGCCAAGGTCATCACCACCATTCAGAGTCTTTTCGACACCACAATCAACATGATCAACTAGGGCTAACCCACGATGCGCGTCAATCCAAACTTCAATGCTTCTATTCTCCAAGACATTCAGCAGAGTGATGCTTCTTTGCAGACCGCCTTTCAGCAGGTCTCCACCGGGCAGAGAGTCAACCTGCCTTCCGACAATCCGGCTGCCTCCGCCGCTGAAATCCAGGTTCAGGCTCAGTCGGCCAGTGTCGATCAGTACACTACCAACTCTGAGTCCGCGCTGTCGCAGGCACAACTCGGAGATTCGGTCCTTACTTCCGTTGTGTCCTTGCTCAACAAGGCAGTCACACTAGGCACGGAAGGTGCCAACAGCACCTCCTCCTCCGCCGACCGGGCATCCATCTCGACCGACGTGCAGGGTCTTCTGTCCAACGTAGTTTCGTTAGCCAACACGACCTTCCAGGGCATCTCCATCTTTGGAGGCACGGTCAGCAGTCAAGCCGCTTTTACCGCAGACTCAGCCTCTTCAACCGGCTATACCTATAACGGCAACAATACAGTCAACCAAATACAAGTAGGCGACTCACTCTCCGTGCAAGCCAACATCCCGGGCTCCAGTCTGTTCATCAACGCGAACGCAAGCGTACTCGGTGCGCTCACCAATCTTTCAACGGCACTAAACAGCGGAACTAGCGCTGATATCGGCACCGCCACGACTGCGGTGACGACTGCGCTGAACTACGTTACGCAACAGCATGGGGTGTACGGCACCACGGTCAATCAACTCACCTCGCAGGAGAACTATCTTTCGCAAGAAAAGGTGACGCTTACATCGCGCGCCACCTCGCTGGTCGGAATCGATCCCGCAACGGCTGCAGAAGACCTAAGTCAAGCGGAGACGCAGAACTCAGCCGTCTTTGCCGCCGCCGCAAAAGTGCTTCAAAATAGTTTGCTCAACTACCTGAAGTAGAGCTACAAGCGCGTAAAACTAACTCGGGGAGGGATCTGCAAAAGGTTGCACCGATGTGTCCATGACGTCTGCCTTTGGGATTGCAGAAGACACGCCGGCACGTTTCGCAGCTGGTAGAAAGTATTCGTTCGCCAGGGAAGCCAAATATTGGCTTGTCTCAGGCAACAATCCCACAATCCGCGCGGCCAGCCAAGCCTGTGGTGAGATCGTAATTTCGGCGCGACCAGCCTGCACCGCATTGAAGATCTGTTGAACGGCATGCTCGACCGAGCTGGAAAGGCCGGGTGTCTTTGCGGAAAAGTTAAACCACGCCGCTTCCTTCTCGCGGTCACCGTGGAACTGTGCGTGATCCTCACCGCCCGTCCGCATCAAGCCTGGGCAGATCGTTGTCACACAAATGCCATGCTGCCGCAGCTCGGCATGCAGACCCTCAGAGAGTCCAGTCAGGGCGAACTTCGCACCGACATACGGCAGCAGATGCGGCACGGAAATCTTCCCGCCAATTGAGGAAATATTCACTATGGAGCCGGAACCGCGGCTCACCATGTGCGGAACGGCCGCCAAAATAGTGTGCAACGCGCCAAAATACGTTACCTGCATGGCACGAGAGAAGGCATCTCTCGGTTGATCGACGAACGGTCCTACTTCAATGATTGCCGCATTGTTAACAAGCAGGTCTAGTTTTCCAAAGACCCGTAAAGTCTGTTCCACGAGTCCTGCCGCCTGTTCTGGGCTAGTAACATCAGCAACGATCAGCTGAATGTCATCCTCGTGCACAACATCCCCGCTGGCAAGCAACTCTCTGCGTGCCTGCTGTAATTCATCCTGGTTCCGTGCCGCCAGCACAAGCTTCAATCCGGCCCGACCAAATGTATGCGCCATGGCCAAACCCAAACCACGTGACCCACCAGTAATCAAAGCTACTTGCCCGGGCTCTAAACGAGGCTTGCGTGGCACCAGCTTGTAGGCCAGGAGAGCCCCGGCAACGATCGAACCACCCCACAAAATCTTTTTCATTCTTTTTCAGATGCAATCGGCTGTACTGCGTTGATCAAAGACGAAATCGCCTGAGTCGATCCGGTGGCGCTAGACTGGAGCAGCATGGCGAGCAAACGAAAATCACGAGGCGGTTATATGATCTCGGTGGTCGCCGAGATGTACGAGATCCACCCGCAGACTCTTCGCATGTATGAGCGTGAGGGTCTGCTCCGTCCCAGCCGTTCAGACGGCAATACCCGGCTCTACACCGACGAGGACCTCGAGCGGCTGGAGTTCATCCTGAATTTGGCGCGCGATCTCGGCGTCAACATCGCCGGTATCGCCATTATTCTGCAGATGCGTGAACGCATGGAGGAGATGAACCGCCAAATGCAGGGATTCGTCGACTACGTTCGTGAAGAGATGCTAACGCGCATGACGCAGCAGGCGGAACCCGGAGCCGCCCTGGTACCGCTCGGCCGCGCATCCCTGGTCACGATGAGACCTGTTGGTCGCACCGCCGCCAAAGACTCCAGCCGACCTGCAAAGAAACGTTAACCTCTCATCTGATACCGAATCCAGCACGTCGACCCTATGGAATTCCGTCCACCAAGGTCGGCCTCAAGGGGGAAGGAAATCTGTAGTATGCGGGCCGCATTCACACAACGATGCCTGAAATCCTCCGCTATGTTGCAACGCGGCCTCTTCCTCACGCTCCTGATCGTTCCTGCCCAAGCCGCATCCGTACAGGTCGCCGCGCCGGCCGCCAATGGACCAGCACAGAAAACGACATTGGAAGCGAACCTGCTGCCCGCCCGAATACACGCTGCCCAGGCGCTGGTTGCAGTCCATCCCAAAGATGTCGCGGCGCACATCGCCTACTCCGCCGCCCTGCTGGAGGCCGGCGCCGGGGATGACGCCCAGGCTGAAGCCCGCCTCGCCACCACGCTCGATCCAACCTCCGCACCCGCCTTCGCTCAGTTGGCAACAGCGCTGCTGTGCAACAGCCTCGGCATCCAGTTTGGCAGCGGCTTCCATCGCGACGCGGCGATCGAAGCAGGCAGAACCGCCGCGCAACTGGACCCGAAGAACACCACGTACATCGCCGCGCTGGCCCAGCTCTACGACGTCAACGCCCGGGGCGAACCCTACGGTGAGGGTGCACAATACGTCGACGCGCTTCGAGAGTTCGGCAAACTTAAAGCCATCGATCCTAAAGTTGCCGCCCGCTTTGACGGCGAGTTCCTGTATTCCATGCTCCTCAGTCGTCAAATTGACAAACTTTTCCGCGAGCTTCCCAGCTATCCGCCCAACCCGGCACGGGAAGCCGTCGCCGTTGCCACACTGACCGCCTTTCGTTCGGTCGCTGAGGCCCGCGAGCGCGCCAATCTTACCTCCGACCCCAAGCAGCGCTCCATCCTCCTGCGCACCGCCGCCACCCTCACCATGCGTCTCGGCCTCTATCCACAATCGGCCGACCTGCTCGACGATACGCTTCAAGGACCGGACGACCCGCTGATCAAGCAGCAGGTGCAGCTTCTACGCTATCTGCAGCACACGCACGACGAGCCGCCGACCCCGCTCGATCCGCGCTCGCCCGTCTACCTCCTCCTGCAGGCGACCGCCAACGGCGATCTCGTCGAGCATGCCTCCGACATCTATAGCCGGCACGCCAGCGCCAGCGACGCCGAGTGGCAGGAGCAAAATCAAGAGCGCGCCCGCTCGCTCGACTTCGTCCAGGTCGCCGCCCGTGAATACCAGCTCCCAGTCAACGTTATTAAGGAGGTCATCCTTTCCAATGCCACCGTCACCGCAACCGGAGACGATCTCCACGGCTATCTCGTCACGCTCGCGACCGTCGGTGTGCCTCGCCAGATCTTCGTTGTCTCCCGCGACGATGGCCGCTACCGCATCGTCGGCGACGCAAACGGAACCGCGGAGGCCGGAGACTATGTGCTCTACCTACTCGCGGCCAAGCGATTCACCGAGGCTCAAGCTCTACTCGACTGGCGTCGCACGCTCGTCTCGTCCCCAGCCGGCAAAGATCCCCTAGGCGGCAATCTCTTTCTGCGTCTCTGGCCCTCCTCCGCGGACGCCGCTGCCCAAAATACCGCAAACCAAAACGCCGCAAACCAAAACACCATGACCATCGCGGCCGTGTCTCTCACCTTGGCGCGCCCCGGCAGCCAGGCCCCGCTTGCGTCCGCCCTGGCCGCCTACGCGAAATCCCCGGAGAATCTGGATCTCGCGCAACTCCTTGCCGCCGCCTACCTCGCCCGGAACGAACCTGCCGCCGCAAAACCTCTCCTCGATAAGCTGCTGACGAAGTACTTCAACTCCCTCTCCGCCATTATGCTCACCGGCCAGTTCTTCGCGCTCACCCACGACTACGCCGCCTGGGCCAAGCTCCTCGCCGCCGCGCTCGCTCGCCGCCGCGCTCGCTCGCCGTCCCGGCGACCCCGATCTCCTGCGCCAGTCCGCCCTGCAAGCCGAATGCGCCAACGACTTCCTGCAGGCCCGCAAGATCATCGCCCAGCTCATCGCCGCCACCCCTACCCCCGGCGACCGCAACAACTATGCCTGGCTCGCAC
>CAXUNR010000005.1:0-109763 GCA_964252655.1 uncultured Acidobacteriaceae bacterium | reverse complement strand
GGGCAGCGACGGCGGGAATGAGGCCGATGGAGTCCGTCTGCTTCGGAGAAGGAACCCTGTACAGCGGGGCGATGAAGCCGGTCGTCTGCATCCAGGGACCGGCGAAATCATAGGTCATCAAGCCAATTTGATCCACGGTTGCGGCGACCGCGCTGAAGTCGACATCGGCATACATGCGCGGGCTGGGCCCCACCGCGACGGACAGTGCAAGACCCGGGCGCACACGATCCATCGCCCGGCGCAGGTCGGTGAGCAGACCGAGAAAGTTTGCCGCATCGGCACCCTGAGGATATTCCCAATCAACATCAATTCCATCGAAGAGGCCGGGAGCACTGACGCCGGAGGCGAGATTTCCTTGTAGAAAAAGATTGACACAGGAAGCAACGAACGCCTGCCGGTTCTCCGGCCGGACATCGAAGGCGAAGTCCGAGGCGCGGCCTTCAAGCGAGATGAGGACCTTGAGGTGCGGATATGCGCTCTTCAGCTCGGCAAGCTGGTGAAGATGACCGTGGAAGGCCGTGGCGGGATCATCCGGTTTGCCGTTCACCGAGTCGGCCGCGGAAAAGACGTGATTGAGATCGGCGTTGGGATCAGCTACCGAGCAGTGGCCTCCGGTGACAAAGGCCTGCGCGTAGTTGAGTTGATCGAGCATCGCCGCCTTCTGGTTGCGGGCAAGATCTTTCAAGGTGTACGGAGGATCGTTGTAAAGGCCCCACTGGCCGAAATATCCGACAAGGAGCTGCTTGCGGACGGGATTTTGTGCAGAAGCGGAACAATTCAGAATCCACAGGAGAAGCAGAAGCGCATATCTTTGCTGCATATCAGGTGAGACGGGCAGGAAGCCGCGAGGTTGCCCGGACTCCTTTTCAGGGAAGGCTGGATGTAACTCCTGACCAGATCGCGAAGGCGAGCTAGCTCGGCTTTGATGGGTAAGTTCGGGGGCTAAGCCGATGCATCCACCTGGTCGATGTCGTGCCAAAGCCACGCGCAGGCTCATGTTCTTCTCACGAAAGCTGCGTTCTCCGACTGGTCGCAGAATCAAGCCGAGCCCCGATGCAGTCGTTTAGACTTGAAGGCGTGATGCTTCGACGCACCCTTCTCCTGCTTACAATACTTTTCCTGATCTTCGGCGGTTCTCTCTTTGCTCAGACCGTCGCGGGCATCGTTACTAATCGCACGACGAACAAGCCTTCCGCCAGCGATGATGTGGTCCTGCTGCAGCTCGCGCAGGGCATGCAGGAGCTTGCCCGCACCAAGACTGACAGCCGCGGCCGTTTCAGCATCGCCGTTCCAGCGGACGGGTTGCATCTGTTGCGCGTCACCCATGACAAGGCTAACTACTTCAAGCCTATCCAGCCCGGAACGCAGTCGGTCGATATAGACGTCTACTCTGCTGCCGCTGAGGTGCCGGGTGTCACAACCGAGGCCGACGTGCTCAGCTTGCAGAGTGAGTCCGGCGGCGATGGCCTCAAGGTGGTTGAGCACTTCTTTCTCAAGAACGATTCCACGCCGCCCAGAACCCTGATGAGCGAGCATCCGTTCGAGTTCTACCTGCCCGCCGGCGCGACTGTCCTTGGCGCTGCCTCGAAAGCTCCCGGAGGCATGGCCGTTCAGGCATCTCCGGTGCCCATGGGCGATCCCGACCACTACACCATCCTCTTCCCTATCCGGCCCGGCCAGACCGAGTTCCAGGTTACCTATCACCTGAACTACAAGGACTCTTTTACCTTTCACCCGCGGCCTACGACCCCCATCGACAATCTCGTGCTAATTCTGCCCAAAAGTATGAGCTTCAAGCCCGGAGCTTCAACGCCCTACACTTCGGTGGACGAAGAGCCCGGTGCCCAGACCTATGTGGCCCGTAACGTGCAGCCTTCGCAGCCGCTCGAGTTCACCATCGGCGGGTCTGGACAGTTGCCGCGCGACAATGGCGCTCCCGGAGCCGGAAACTCAGCAGCGGGCACTCCAGCAGGTGGAGCCGTGAACGCAGGCCCCGTACAAGCCGATCCCAATAGCGACACTCGCCCCGGCGGAGGGCTCGGCACCCCGGTAGACAAGGACGCGCAGCGCGACCCCTGGACGAAATATCGCTGGTGGATCATCGCCGGCGTGGCGCTGGCCTTCGCAGCCGGTGCCGGCTTTCTACTGCGCACGCCCGCTCCCGCGCCCAGCACAGTTACCGCCACTGGGTCCGCACCTGCCACCGCCGGCCCCCAGGGAGCCCTGCAGATTCTGCGCGATGAGATGTTTTCGCTTGAGACTGACCGCGTCACCGGCAAGCTGAGCGACGGCGAGTACAGCGATCTGAAGGCCGCCTACGACACCGTCCTGAAGCGTACCCTCGATCGCGCTGGGGCGGCCTGAATATGGTCTCCGCCGCCCGCCTCCTGCAGCTGCTTACCGCAACGATCTGGGTAGGTGGCCTCATCTTCTTTGCATTCATCCTGGCGCCAACGGCTTTTCATACGCTGCCCAGCATTCGCGAGGCCGGCCTGGTGGTCGGAGCCAGCCTCCGCGTCTTCGATCTGGCTGCCGTAAGCTGCGGAGCCGTCTTTCTTCTAGCCACGACGATCCTCTTCAGCCGCGCGCCTCTGCGCACTCGCGGACGGTACGAGATGCAGTTCCTGCTCGCTGCAGTGATGCTAGTCGCGACCGCTTACCTTCACTGGAACATTTTGCCGTCGATGGAGAACGACCGCCGTCTGGCGGGCGGAGACATCACCTTCGTGGACGCAACCAACCCCGCCCACGTTCATTTCGACACGCTGCATGCACGCTCCGAGCGCATCGAAGGCGGAGTTCTGCTGCTTGGACTCGGCGTCGTCTTCCTCCTCTCGCGTGAACAAGCCTTGCCGGAAGACGCGCCGCTCACTCGACCGTAAGCGTAACCACGACCGTATGCAGCACGGTGGCCCCGCTGGCCGAAGTTCCCGTGCCGCTGACCGTCAGGGTAGAGATCTTGGCAGCCTTGGCGAGCGACGAGGTTGCATTTACCCGATCTCCGCAACCCATGGCTGCCCCCACAAGGACCGTCATCGCGAACGCCAGCAGCACGCGCCGCTGCCGCCGGGCCAGCCAGGTGACGGGCAGTAAGACAGCGTAGATCATGCCGTCCCGCCAACGCAGACCCGCTACCTTCGGCGTCTGGATGGTCAGCGTGAATGGCTGCGCCCCGCTGCCGGGAGGAAGATACGCCGGGCTGAACGACGCTGTAGCTCCCGTTGGCATTCCCGCCACGGTCAGTTGAATCGGGCTCGCCAGGCCGCCGCCGACCGGGGTAGCGCTAAAGGAAAATTGCGCAGATGTCCCCGCACTCGCTGTCACAGCTGTCGGTCCAGTGGCTGCGAGCAAAAAATCCGGGCCCGCCGCCGCCGGGGCTGTTCCAGAGCTCGCCGTGATCGCGACTGCCGCCGAAGCTGACCCCAGCAGGTTGCCGTCTCCGCTGTAGAGCGCCGTAACGGTCGGCGTTCCTCCTGAAGTGCTCGACGCCGACACAAGGGGGTTTGACACCGCAAACGCCGCACTGCCGCTTGGGGACAAAGGCAGCGTCTGCATCACTTGCCCTCCTTGAATCAGCGCCACCGTTCCTGTCGCCGTTCCAGCGGTAGAGGAGGTTACCTGCACGGCGAGGCCGCTGGTCATCGTCACCACGGAAGGTGCCTTGGCGATCGTCAGCGTCCCCGGAACCGAGGTCAACGTGTAGTTCGCCGCAGCTGCGCCCTGTATGCCGGCCGTAATTGGATACGACCCTGGTGGCGAGAGGGCGTGCGCGGTCGTCACCAGTGCCAGCGTCACCGATCCCGCGGTCGCATCGCGGGGAAGCTCCCCTGCCAACGTGCCGGTGAGCGACGGAATCGCCTGCCCGTAGATGAGACTTACTGGATTCGGCGTCGCCGTCAACGCCGCGGGAGCGATTGTGAGCGCAAATACGCCGCTCTGCGCCGCTCTATGATTGGCGTCTCCTGCGTAGGTGGCGCTGAGTGAATGCGTTCCAGCTGCCAGGCCTGCAAGGGAAAAGGTTGCGGCATCTGCGCTGAGCGCCGCCGTTCCCAGAGTTTGGCTGCCTCCATCCAGAAAGGTAACCGCACCCGTCGCCGGACTTGCGGCCAGAGTCGCCGTGATTGTTCCCGTACCGTACCCAAGAACCGAAGAGCCCGTCAGCGTCAGAACTCCGGCCTCGGTTGGACCAACACCGGCAAGCGTGTGAATGACCGCCGCCGCATCAACCTGCCGAACGCGCTCATTCCCGCTGTCACTCAGCGTCGGCAGCCCTGCCGCATTCACGGTAACGCCGCGCGGCGCATTCAGCGAAGCTACACTTGCCAAGCCGCCATCGCCCGCGTAATCCTGCGTTCCATCGCCCGCGACCGTGCTCATCTGTCCGCTCACAGCGTCCAGCTGCCGGATGCGATGGTTCTGCGAGTCCACCAGGAGCAAGTTCCCCTTGCCATCCAGTGCGAGCCCGCGCGGAAGCCGCACCGCCGCCGCCGTGCCCGCTCCCGCATCGCCCGAAGACCCCGCCACGCCCGTTCCTGCCACGGTCACGATCAGGCCCGTCTTGGCATCCACTCGCCTGACCCGCTGGTTGCGGGTATCGCTTATATAAAGATTGCCAACGGAATCAATTGCCAGGCCCTCCGGCGCATCGAGATTCGCCGCGGTTGCTGGGCCGCCCTCCCCGCCATATCCCTCGACTCCATTGCCAGCCACGGTTGCCACCGCGCCAGTGGCGTGATCGATACGCCGAACCAGGTGATTTCGGCTATCGGCGTAGAACAGGTCGCCCGCCGTACTCATGGTCAGCGCCGTAGGAAGATCGATGGCCGTTTGAGCCGCCGCCGTACCGTCCGGGCCGGAGCCCGCCGTCCCTGTTCCAGCAAACGTTGTCATGAGACCCGAAGCCGCATCGATTCGCCGAATGCGATGGTTGTGCGAGTCTGACAGATAGAGATTTCCGCTCGCATCGAGCGCTACCCCGACCGGCGCATCGAGCAGCGCCGCCACCGCCGGTCCACCATCGCCGTCAAAGCCTTGCGTTCCCGTGCCGGCGACCGTGGTCAGCGTCCCGGCCGCAGTCACCTTGAGCAGCACATGCTTGCCGGTGTCGGCTATGTACAGGTTACCGTTCGCGTCGTAGGCCACCCCACTCGGCAGCAGCACCGGAACCGTTGTGGCCTGCGTGGCTGAGCTCTGGGCCGCGCATCTTCCTCCGACCGCCCAGACAAACAAGAAGAGCCACGCGCCCAGCAGCGCGGCCCAACGTGGCGGCATAGTGGTATTCGGCATGCTCTTCGAGTCCAGGGTCGCGCTGCCTTCCGCAGCGCTCCTGCCAGGACTTTACCCAAGATCCCGGCTGTCCTCCATCCCCCGAACAGACCATGACCTACACACGAACGTTCTTGGCAGCATAGAGCTACACGTTTGAACCACTGCGTTTGTAGAGACTCATGTAGACATTCGTCTTGCGCTGAGGTCCGCTCCGATTTTACCAAGGCTATGCCCAGCATGTCAGGGTCTTTGAGGACCAGACAGACGAAGACCTTGGGGATCTTCGAAGCGCAGGATGGCTCCCCAGCCGTAGTAGTTGACGGTGGTGGGGTCATCATGGACAGCGCTGTACAGCACGAGGGTGATCTGGTTTAAGCCTTTTTGCAACGGAATCCGAAAGCTTCCATTTTCAACCGAGAGTCGGCCGTCGGGTGCGCGGCGTTCGTCGTCGGGGTAGTAGAAATTCTTTCCTTGCGTGATGAGCTTTCCGTTGACGAACACCCAGACATGACCGAGCCAACCGAGTTGGACAACCTTATCCTGCGTTGTCGAAGACAGAACAGTGGTGCGCAGCCAAGCGAGCGAGGGCGGATGGCGGACCATCTCGTATTCACGGTTGAGGTTGACTAGGCCGAAACGTCCTGCCGTAATAGGCTTCCAGGCCGAATCGATGGGTGCTTCTGAAAAGATGGGGTCCTGCCCGGGGTGAGTGGGGGTCTGTGGTCCGAGTTGCCACTGGCGCACCATGCCGGGGTCTGCGGCGGTCGGGTCTGGCGTGGGCTGTGGGTTGAGGCCCTCTACGGCACCGGGGATCACGGTGAGATTGGCAAAGACTGCGGGGCCATGCAGCTGGATGAGGCCTTCGCTGGAAGAGCTTTCGAGGTTGCCGACTGCGAGGATAGGTTGCGGAGAGTTGTTGATGTAGACGTTCATGCGGCGGCCGCTGACGACCAGCTTGTAATGATTCCAGCCGTCGAGAATGGGCGCCTGCGTCTGGTACTGGGGATAAACATTCCAAAGCATGAAGCCGTGGATGACGGGCGCGTACTGGATGCAGTCGTTGGAGGCACGGCACTCGGGAAAGCTGCGCAGGTAAAACTCTTCGGCATCCTGGTGGCCTGGCCCGCCGCGCTGGCGAAACTGAATGCCTGGGATGTCCTGGTCGGTCGCTTTCATGTCGAATTCGATGGTTCCATCTCGAAAGCTGAGATCGTTCAGCGCGACGGAGCCTGTTTTCAGGACAATAGCTCCCTGAGGAAAACCCTCATGACCGATGAAGCTTACTTCGACTTTTGCGGGGTGGGCGACGTCCTGCACGGGCGTCCAGCGGTTGGCAGTGAGAGGGACCTTGATGGGCGAGGCGGCACGAAGCACTGTTTGCGCCTGAGCGAGCGGATTGCTAAAACAGACGAGGAAGGCTCCCCAAGTGCAAACGTAATGAATAACGCGCATGTCCCAGTGTAAAGAAGATGTCATACGAGTCGCGGATTACTGACGACAAGTTGCGTCTACGGGACGTTCATGCGACATGACGTAGCGTTGATCGCGGTTCCCACGAAGCTTCTTCACCGCTTCGTATGCCATATTTGCGCTCCGTTATCACAAGGTTCGCGCCGTCACGGGTATGCTTCTCCTGCACCGTTGGTATCAGCGTGCACATCACCATGCTTCGCATGGCTCACATTCCATAAAAAACAGATCCGTTGTTTGACCATGAGCCCCTGTGGCAGGCGCAAGCATACCGCTGGGTACACTGTCCCAGCACATGGCCACAAGCCGCAACGGAATGAGTGCACCTTCGATCTTGCTGAACACAATGCGAAGGCCATTAACCAACATCAGCCAGAAAAGGATTCACATGAGCTTCAAATTTGGGCCTGACTTACTCACCCAGACATACCTCTCCCACGCTATCCGGAACAGATGGTCAACCTGGGCGAGATCAGCATGATTGCGCTGTCACTGGTTCCGACAACGTTCCGGCTCTTCTGCTCATCCCTGCGCAAACCGAGTCATGGTGGGGCTATGAAGCCGCCATGGACTCACTGGCTCGGGATTTCAGGGTGTACGCAATCGACCTGCGGGGCCAGGGTCAAACCACTCGTACCCCAGGGCGCTACACCCTCGACACGATGGGCAACGACCTCGTCCAAACTATATGCAGACACACTCCGCCAGTGGGTGAACACGTTGACGACTGAGTGAGCATGCCCTTGCTCGTCTAGTCGTAAAAACGAGCGTTTCTGGCAGAGTTGGACCCTTGACTTCAGACAACGGCGTTTTTTGTTCCTGATGTCAGCGATAGGTTTTAAGGTTCTGCTGCAAACCGGCAATCACCAACGCCTGCCATTTTGAACTAGGCCTTTATGAAAGGTGCTGCAGTATCCTTGGAGAGTTGATGTGGAGGCATGGACTCATGCGGTTTTTGGAAAAGGACGGTGTCAGAATGGCCTACGAGGACACTGTAGAAGGCTCAAGGCCACTGGTTTTGGTTCATGGCTGCGGATTCGATCACAAATCGCTCGTTCTGCAGGCTGAGATCCTGGCGCGCAAGTATCGCGTTATCTCCGTCGACCTTCGGGGTCATGGTCAGAGTGATGCCCCGGCTGGGGATTACACGATGTCGTTATTTGCAGACGATCTTGCCTGGCTTTGTGCATCGCTTGCTCTGGAGAAGCCGGTGATGGTGGGTCACAGCATGGGCGGCAATGTCGTTTTGGAATTCGCAGCCCGACATTCGGCAATCCCGCTTGCCACTGTCATGATCGATTCGTTTTTGTTTCAACCGGAAAGCTTTCTGAAAACGCTCCCGCCTCTCGCTGAGGCACTGAACACCCCACAGTATCTGGATGCGTGGAAACAGGTACTGCTACCCATGTGCCTACCCATGGAAAGACTTGCTCGGGAGGCCATCCTGCAAATGCAGGTCCCGCAGCACGTTCTAGCCTCTGCCTTCTATCATCACAACCTGGGTTACGATGCCACCCCTGCCGCTGCTGCGTGCCATGAGCCTGTTGCCTATATTCATTCCTGGACGCCCTTTACCGACCTTAACCGGTTTAAGGAACTCACGCCGCAACTTGCTTTGGCCCGCACCTTAGAGACCGGCCATTTCTCGCCTTTGGAGGCGCCGAGCCAAATCACTGCGATGCTTGACCACTTCATCGCACTGCACGCTTCTCAAGCAGGAGAGAAGTAACACTGAAGCTGTCTAGCTCCGAATGCCGAGTGACCCGTCATGCGCGAACTGCAGCCCATGGATGGATATCAGCGAAAGCCCCAACCTTGAAGCCTTGACCTGCTCAGCCTGCCACTGCGATCTTTCAAAAACAGAAATAGCGGACACATGCTAGCCACCATGAAGTGGGGCGCAATGCGGAGTCGTCCAGAATGAGTCTCGCCAAGTCGCAATATCAGAAGGACTCCCAGCTCATTGACTCTCACCACAAACGAATGTTGGCGTACTATAATACGCCAGCATTTCACAGTACCTACTCTGCGGCGAGCGCCTGGTCAGATCGCAATCCATCCGGCATTGATCGCGACAAGTGAGACGGTGCCTACGATGACCCACAGGATCACACCCTGGAGGAAGGGCCTGATCCCCACTGCCTGGAGCGTCTTTCTGGAAAGGGACGTCCCAATCAAGAAGAGCGTCGCTGTTAGCCCCGCCTTCCCCAGATTGTTGAGATCCAAATAGGTGTGCATGAAGCGCGGCACATAGGTGCTGATCACGGACGCTCCAAGGAAAAGAAAGATAAACCACGGAACCTTGACCTTCGCCTGCTGCCCCGGCCGGCCATCCCGTTGCGCGGCGCTCTTCATATAGGTCGCCGTAACCAGCGAAACCGGAACAATCCAAAGTGCCCTCGCGAGCTTTACCGTTGTGCCGATCGCCAGAGCCTGCGGTCCATACTTGGCCGCGGCTCCCACAACCGACGAGGTATCGTGAATTGCCAGGGCCGCCCACAGGCCAAATTGATTCTGGCTGAGGTGCAGCCACCAGCCAACCGCGGGAAACAACAGCAAAGCAACGGAGTTCAGCAGAAAAACGGTCCCCATCGAAACCGATATCTCTTCCTCGTTTGCGTCCGTAATGGGTGCGAGTGCGGCAATCGCCGACCCTCCGCAGATTGCGGTGCCGAGAGTGATCAGGTAGCTCGCCTTCCCACCCACCTGAAGAAATTTCCCCAGCAGCAGCCCCAGCACCACTGCGGAAGAGATGCTGATGGCCGTATAAATAAAGCCTGATTTGCCCACATGGATCACCTGCTGCAGGTTCAACCCAAACCCGAGCAGGACGACGGAGATCTGCAGAAGCAGCTTGGCCAGTGAACTGGCCTCTTTGCGATAAGGGTGCTCCACGCTGAAGCCGAAGGCGATGCCGCCGAGCAGCGCCACCGGCGGAGACACAAGCCCACTTGCTGCCAGCAGCAGCCCCAGAAAGAAGATCGACCGCGCATCAAACGCCTTCGGCGCCCCCGGCCCGGTCTGTCCAAGGTGGTTCGAAGCTGACTCATGAGCTGCCGCCGGCCGGATGTCTGCAACCGTCTCCGTAAGGAAGTGTTCCCGGCCGGCTATTGCTGCCCTAATCTCCTGCGTCATGGTCTTCGTCACGTTTTTTCCTCTGGACTGACTATCGACGCGCCCGGAGCGGGTGTCCAAGCAGAACTTGTTATGCCCGATAAGGCCTGCTTCTCCGGCGCCAAACGGGATTACAAGCCGTTCGAACGTCTCGAAGCCGAGCTCGCGGCGTAGCCCAGAAGATAGGTCCGGAACACACCCACGTTGCCCGAAGGCTCCGGACCTGCCGGAGAGGCGATCGAGAAGCTTCGCGAAAGCTTCAGGCCCTCCACCCGCGTCACCTTCAGTGTGCCGAGGGCAAGCTGATTGCGCACCGCCCAACGCGAAACAAAGGTCACGCCCAACCCCGCCTCGACTCCGTGCAGAAGACCCTCCGTAGAATCCAGCTCCATGCGTATGTTCAGGTCCTTGACCTTGCAGCCCGCATTGGCCAACGCCTGCTCTACGATTCGACGCGAGCCCGACCCGAACTCACGCACCAGCAGGGGCTGGGTCTGCAGTTGGGCAAGCGTGATTCTGCGACCGGCCCACGCATGGCTCGAAGGAACCACGAGGACCATGTGGTCTTTCATAAACGGCTCGATGTGCACGTCCGTGCGTTGCTCCGGGCCTTCCAGCAACGCCAGATTGATCTCGCCAGCAAGCAGCGCGGCCAGCATCTGATCGCTGTTGCCGCTTCGCGCCGTGATTCGAACCTGCGGATGTGTCTGCAGAAACGCTGCAATGAAATGCGGCAGCAGATACTGGGCTACCGTCTGCGAGGCCCCAAGACTCAGCTCTCCCGCCTCCTGGCCATAAGCGTTCGCCACGGCGGCAAAGGCGTCTTCGCTAAGCACCTTAATTTGCTCCGCAAAGGGCAGCAGCGCCATACCACCCGGAGTGAGCGAAACGCGCCCTCCTCCACGTTCAAAAAGAGGATGGCCGAACTGCTCTTCGAGCGCCTTGATCTGCTGCGTGACCGCAGGCTGGGTCAGCAGCAACTCCTGAGCGGCCCGGCTAAAACTTGAATGCTTGGCGACGGCGCGAAACACCGTCAGACGAAAGTTTTCTACTGTCACTTTGACTCCCTGGCTCTGAGAGCACACTTTGCTCGACGCGATCTGTTCCTGCATTGATTGGATTCACGAACCGGCTAGGCCGTGTGCGGAGCCTCGGTGGGGCGGAGGTCGAACTCGCTTCAATTCGAGCGGGCGCTCGGGAAGATCAAGCCTTCATGGTTGGACGACATCCTTGATCGCTGAACGAGGGAGACACCTTCCCAGGAACCCTGTAAGCTTAGACCGAAAAGCGCCCTCCACGAGTCGCTAACCTGTGTCCTAGGAGCACCATGATCCCCAACCGCCTCACGCCTGTACCCCTCTTTCTGCTTGCCGGCGCGCTGCTTGCCTCCGGATGCAAGCAGCAAGCTGCTCCTGCGCCAGCCGCCACCGGCGCACCGGCACCGGCCGCCGGAGTGCGCAACTCCGATGGTTCCATCACGAATCCGGATGGATCGGTCACCTATCCTCCCGGAAGTTCGGTCGCTCGGAATATTGATGGATCTGCCGCAGCTCCGGCACAGGCTCCCACCGCACCCGCGCCCGCACCCGCGCCCGCACCCGCGCTGGCCTCACAGACGGCACCCGTCGCGTCCGCGCCCGCTCCTGCGCCACTGGTCGTTCCGGCTCATACTGCGGTCGCCGTTCGACTGACGACCGGCCTCGCCGCCAGCCGGAATGACGTGGGCGATCGCTGGACCGGCGTTCTCGCATCCCCCATCTTCGTCCGCGGCACGGAAGTCTTCCATAGTGGAACGCCGGTCTCCGGCACCGTTGTGGCCTCCAAAGGCAAAGGCCGCTTCAAAGGCGCCGGCGCTCTGGGCATTTCTTTGACCGCGATCGGCAGAGACCACGTGGAGTCCAGCGTCTATGAGAAGGAAGCCAAAGGCCGCGGAAAACGTACCGCTGGCTTCATCGGCGGAGGCGCCGGCGTGGGTGCGCTGATCGGCGGGCTCGCCGGAGGCGGCAAAGGAGCGCTCATCGGCAGCCTTGCCGGTGCCGGAGGAGGAACTGCAGCCGGTGCCTACACCGGCAACCGCGACGTCACCATCCCGTCCGAGTCCGTGGTGACCTTCCGTCTGACAGAATCACTCCGCCGCTAGAGAATCCGTAAGGGAGCTGCGACAAGCCTGCGCAGCTCCCAAGCGCACCGTACACTGGGCGAATGCGCCTCACCCCTGTCTTCCTGCTCTCAGCCACCGATCCGGCACACTTCCCTTCCTCTGCCAAGACCGCGGACGCGCCGGAAGTCGCATTCCTCGGTCGATCAAACGTCGGCAAGAGTTCGCTTCTCAACGCGCTGCTCGGCTCAAAGCAGGCGCACACTTCTTCAACCCCAGGGCGCACCCGCGCCATCAATTTCTTTGCCCTGCATGAAGGCGCCGGCGACCGCCGCAAGCCGCGTCCAACGCTCATCTTCGCCGACCTGCCTGGGTACGGCTATGCCAAAATTTCAAAATCCATCTCCGCCGAGTGGCCCAAGTTCATCGAGCCTTACCTCGCCGAGCGCGAACCGCTGGCTCTAGCCCTCTGCCTGGTGGACACCAACATCCCCCCTCAAGCCAGCGATACCACCCTGATCCACTTCTTCAAACAAATCCAGCGGCCGTATCTCGTCGTCGGGACCAAAGCTGACCGCGTCGGCCAAAGCCAACTTCAAAAATCCCTCGCCGCCCTACGTGAGGCACACGAGATTGACGAGGTGCTTCCCGTCAGCGCGGAAAAGGGCACGGGTATTCAGGAGCTATGGAAGCGGATCGAGGCCGTCGGCGAGCAGGAGTAGGTACACGAGCACAGAGCCCACAGTCTTGATGTTTTGTGTCCTCTGCGCTCGTGTTTAGCGCTCGCTACGCCGTGCTTCAGTCCCCGTAGTAGTCCAACCCCAGATGCGTGATCAGGTCCTGGCCCATAATGTGCCGCAGCGTGTTCTTTAGCTTCATCGACTGGATAAAGAGATCATGCTCCGGGTACACTCCGGGAGCCGTGTCCGGATCTTTGAAATAGAAGCTTAGCCACTCTTGAATTCCCAAGCCCTGCAGCGAGGACGTACGCGCCGCCAGGTCCATGAACAGCACCAGGTCAAGCGCCAGCGGAGCGGCGAGAATCGAGTCGCGGCATAAGAAGTCGACCTTCAGCTGCATCGGGTAACCAAGCCATCCGAAGATATCGATGTTGTCCCAACCCTCTTTGTTATCACCACGCGGCGGGTAATAGTTGATCCGAACTTTGTGATACAGGTCCTTGTAGAGGTCGGGGTGCAGCTCCGGCTGAAAGATGTACTCAAGCACGCCCAGCTTCGACATCTCCTTCGTCTTGAAGGACTCCGGATCGTCGAGCACCTCGCCATCCCGGTTGCCCAGAATGTTGGTGGAGTACCATCCCGCTACGCCCAGCATGCGCGTCTTGAACGCCGGCGCAAGCACCGTTTTGATAAAGGTCTGGCCAGTCTTGAAGTCCTTACCGCAGATTGGGGCGTTCATCAGCTTCGAAAGCTCGTTCAGCGCCGGAATGTCTACCGTCAGGTTCGGCGCGCCGTTAGCAAACGGGATCCCTTCCTTGAGCGCCGCCCAGGCGTACAACATGGAAGGCGTGATGCTTGGGTCGTCATCGACCAGCCCTTTCTCAAAGGCCGCCAGCGTCTGGTGCACTGCCGTCTGCTCAAGAAAAATTTCGGTTGAGCCGCACCAAATCATCACCTGGCGGTCCGTTTTTGTCTTGAACTCGGCAATATCATTGCGGATCTGATTGGCCAGATCGCACTTGTTTTTACCCGTCTTCTTCTTCTGCGCGGTCAACCGCTTGACGTAGTGCTGGTCGAAGACCGCCGGCATGGGCTCAATTGATTCGAGAAACGGCCGGATCGACTCCAACTGGTCGCGGTCCAGGACTTGCGCCGTCTTGGCCGCGTCGTACAGGTTGCCGCCGAAGATGTCCCAACCGGTGAAGACCAGATCCTCAAGTGGGGCGATGTCGACAAAGTCCTTGATCAGCGGCGTATTCGCATCTGTCCGCTTGCCCAGCCGGATGGTGCCCATTTGCGTAAGCGAGCCGATCGGCTTGGCCATGCCCTGGCGGATTGCTTCGACGCCGGCAATCAGTGTGGTGGCCACGGCACCCATGCCGGGGATCATAATGCCAAGTTTTCCTGTGTGTGGCTTGATGCTGGCCGCTTCGCTGTGCGCGGCTCCGGACGTAGACATACGGCAATAACCTTCTTCCGAACTGCGATTTTCCGAGATGCACATGCTTGGTGCACGGACACTCTAGTCTCTAACACCGGATAGGCTTTGGCAAATGAGATCAGCGGACGCTCGCAAGCTCTTCAGACACACCGCCACGCGCTAAGCACGTTTATCATCAGAAGCACTTTGAGCTCCACAATCGATCCAATCGCGTCCGTTGCTCACCTTCGCCAGCCCTGGTTCCAGTACCGTCCCTCCCTGCTTCGCCGGTTCGGCAAAGCCGCCTTCCTGCTCCTTGTCTGCGCATACTTCGCCTTCGCCGATGGCTCCGACCCCATGTTTCTTCGGTTGGACGAGTACACCCGCGGCGCTTCGCCCACGCCGTACCAGTACCGCGAGTTGATGATGTACGTCTTCCGTGCGCTCATCCGCGTGCCGCTCGTTGAGCACGCCGGCCGGATGCAAGCTTTGCACCACGACGCTTACCGCCTCATCTTCATGCTCATCTCTTTTGGCACCATCCTCATAGCCTTTCTTGCAAACCGCCTCACCTTGCTCCGCCTGACAGCCGACCGCGTCTTCTCCTTCTGGGCCTCCTTTCTCGTGATCCTGATGGCGCACCTGCTGCTTGCCTCCACCTGGGGTCCCAGCTACCCCGTGCCCTACGACGTCCCCTCGCTCGCCTTCTTTTCTCTCGGCATTTTCCTTATCGGCAGCAAGCGCTGGTTTCTTTACTACTTATTTTTCATTCTTGCGGTTTTTAATCGCGAGACCGCTTGCTTCCTGACTGTCTTCTTCGTCGCCTGGGAGTGGACGCGGCTTACCGAAGCCGGCTCCTCGCTTCGCAGCCGCCTCCTACACATTCTCCCCGCAGCCTCCGTTCAAGCCATCCTCTGGCTGCTGATCAAGACTCATCTCACGCACAAATACGCCCTCAACCCCAAAGAGTCAGGGCTGACCGGCGGCCTGTTCAGCATGAATCTGGGCTACAACGTCCGCGAGTTGCTCAAGCCATACCAGTGGCCGCTGCTGGCCAGCGTCTGCGCCTTTTCGCTGCCCTTTGTTTGGGTGCAGCGCCGCTGGATCGGCTCCAAACCCCTCGCGTATGCCACAGCTACCGTGCTGCCACTATCGTTTGCGGGCCTGATCATCGTCGGAATCATCATCGAGGTACGCATCTTCGCCGATTGGATTGCCATGATCGCTCCATGCGCGGCGCTGATCGTCCACAATCGCTTCCACCCAAGGCAAGAGGCCTGACGCGGATCAGACGCAAAGAGATAGACCAAAGCCGGGTCGTCTGCAAACCGAGCGTCCGGAGTGACTGGTCACCGCCAAGGTACGGCTTGCGCCTCCTCCGCGTTGACCCCTTTATCCGCGTATCCGGTTCTTCCAGTGGGTCCACACGAACCATACAAAGCCCGCCACGATCAGAAGCTCGACGCCTACGTGAAAGCGCGAAAAAATCTCCTTGAAGCGCGGGTCCGTGCGGAAGCTGTCGCCCAGTCGCATCCCTAAATAGGCCAAGACATAGCACCAGGGCCAAGAACCAATAAAGGTATAGAGATGGAAACGAACCAGGTTCATCTTGGCCACGCCGGCCGGAAAGGCAATAAAGGTGCGAATGATGGGCAGCATGCGGCCGATCAGCACGGCAAAGGAACCGAAGCGGACGAAGAACTGGTCGACCCGGTCCAGATCGTGCCGGCTCAGCAGCAGGTAGCTCCCGTAGCGCTCCACCATCGGCCGCCCGCCGCGCGCGCCTACCCAGTAAGCCGGGATGGAGCCGATATTTGAAGCCAGCGAGGCGATCGTCGCCAGCAACACCAGCTGCGCCTGGCCGTGCGCCAGCACCGCTCCCGCGAACGGCATGATGACCTCAGAAGGCAGCGGCACGCACGCCGATTGAATGGCCATGAGCAGTGCCACACCCGCGTATCCCGTTGACACGATGAATCCGACTAGCAAGCCGATCAGCTTTTCTGACATTGGCTGCAGTATATCGTCGAGCTCGCGAAAGCCTCTTTGTTATCCTCATCTTTGAGGAGAACCGCAACCATGGCCGAAATTCTCTCCACACTTGGTGCCCCAGGCGCCGCCGTAGCCGAGCCCCCCGCCGGCACTCCTGCTCGTCCCGCTAGCTCCTCCGCGCCGGCTGTTCCCAAGGCCAAGCCCGTTCAGCGCCAGATCGTCTGTTTTAGCTTCTTTAAGGTGATGCCGGAGTGGCGTCGCCTGCCGGCCGCTGAAAAAACCGCGCATAAAGCCGCGTTCGCCGACGTGCTGACTCGCTGGAACAAGCCCGGCGAGTTTCTCTCGCTCACTTACTCCACCGTCGGCACCCGCGGCGACGTCGACATGTGCGTCTGGTCGATCGGCTACGCGGTCGAGGAGCTCAACCGGATGCGCGCCGAGCTGATCGGCACTCCCCTGGGCGGCTATCTCACCTCGCCGCACAACTTCCTCGCCATGACCAAGCGCTCGCAGTACCAGATCGATCGCCCCGACGAAAGCGAAGGCGAGGGCCGCGGCGCCATTCGTCCCGGCGGCCAGAAATACATTTTCGTCTATCCCTTCTGGAAGACGCGCCCTTGGTACCTGCTCTCGGCCGAAGAGCGCAAGCGCCTCATGGATGAGCACATCCGCATCGGCCTGATGTATCCGCGCGTGAAGCTGAACACGACCTACTCCTTCGGCATCGACGACCAGGAGTTCGTCGTCGCCTTCGAGACCAACTTCCCTGAGGACTTCCTCGACCTCGTTCAGCAGCTGCGCGAGACCGAGATCAGCCTCTACACCCTAGAAGACACGCCCATCTTCAGCTGCGTCCGCCTGCAGCCGCTTGAGATGCTCGACCGCCTGGGCTGACCGTGAAAGCAAAGATACTCAAGGTAGGCGCAGTTGTGCGTAAGACTGCGCCACCACCTACCGGCACCAAGGCCCGCGCGATCGCCTCCGCCGAACCGACCTCCCCCAAAAAGCGCCCCGGCAAGACCAAGAAGCCGCTCGCCCCCGAGCGCATCTCCGCGATTTTTGACGCGCTTGCCAGGACGTATCCCGGCGTTGTCTGCGCCTTGAACCACACCAGCGCCTGGGAGCTCACGGTCGCCACCATCCTCTCCGCGCAGTGCACTGACGCCCGCGTAAACCTGGTCACGCCCACGCTCTTCCGCACCTATCCCACCCCGAAGGACATGGCCGCGGCTTCCCTGCCCGAGCTCGAAGCGCTCATCCGCACCACCGGCTTCTTCCGCAACAAGGCCAAATCGATCCAGGGCGCCGCGAAGGCCGTCGTCGAGCGCTTCGGCAACAAGGTTCCGCAGACCATGGACGAGCTGCTTGAGCTTCCCGGCGTCGCTCGCAAGACCGCCAACGTCGTGCTCGGCAGCTGGTACGAGATCGCGGTCGGCGTGGTTGTGGACACGCACGTCCTGCGCCTCTCCCGCCGGCTCGAGCTTACGGCCAACGACCAACCCGAGAAGGTCGAGCAGGACCTGATAAAGCTCATCCCGCAGGATCGCTGGATCGCCTTCTCGCATGAGCTGATCCACCACGGCCGGCAGATCTGCATCGCGCGCACCCCGCGCTGCGCCGACTGCACGCTCGAGACGCTGTGCAACTCCGCAGATAAGACTTGGACCTCGCACTAGACACGCGTAGCGTCGAGCAGCCCATGAAGTGGCGCCAGCCCGGCGCTAGGGTGTAGTTGCTGTTGCATTCAAAATGACTACTCCAGCCATCCGCGATCGTGCGTGTACTCGCGGAGTTCCGCCACGATCCTTACTTGGCAGGTAGGTGGTTCGACACTCCAGGGAGAGCGGCGTCCAGATACGGCGTTGGGTCGACCAACTTGTAGCCCGGCATCTCCTGCACAAGGTTTCTAAGCCAAATGCATGTCCTTGGCCAAAGATGAGCAGGATACGATCTCCTGGCTGAGCAATCTGGAGAACTTTCCCCCAGATACGCAAATTCCGCTCCCCCATCCAACCGCTACTCCGCCGGCAGTTCCACCTGAAAGCTGTAGCCATGCCGTGTAAACCCCAGCAACTCGTAGAAGCGGTGCGCCCCCTCTCGCTTCACATTGCTCGAGAGCGTCATTTTGTAGCAGCCTGCCGCGCGGCATTGCTCCAAAGCATGTTGCATCATTCTGCGCCCAACCCCGCGACCCTGGTGATCCGGATGTACGGCAACATCTTCCACAATGCCTGACTTCCGGCCCCGCTTCGCCATGTTGTCCAAAATCACCAACTCGTACGTACCAGCAATCGCTTCGCCGATGACAGCAACAAAGACACGGAACGACGGATAGCTCTTCAGTAAGGCAAAGTGCGCGACGGCTTCCTCAACGGTAAATCCACCCTCTCCATCAATACGAGCCTTCCGGTAAAGCTTGAGGATCGCGGGAAGATCCTCTTCAGTCGCCACGCGAATGAATAGATCCTGCATGCTTCCATCCTAGCTGCCGAAGACCTATCCTAGGGATAGCGTGGTGTGTGCTCATCCGAGGGAGAAACCTATGACCAATCCACAGGAGCTCATCGCCGAGGTCTATTCGGCTTTCAACCAGCGAAACATCGAGGGCGCACTCACGCGCATGGGTGAGGGCGTCAGCTGGCCGAAGGCGTCGGAGGGTGGGCGCGTCGTCGGCAAGCAAGAAATCCATGACTACTGGAGTCGACAGTGGAAAGAGTTCGATCCTCACGTCGAACCGGTGGAAGTTATCGACCGCGGAGCAGGCAGGATTGATGTCAAAGTTCATCAAGTCGTGAAAAGCCTTACTGGCGCCGTGCTCTCAGACGGCGTGTTCTGGCATCGATACACCGTTGCGGACGGCCTCATCGAACGAATGGACCTTGGCGACAGCGAAGCGGATTCCGAGCAAAGTCCGTCCGCGGCGTTCTCCCACCGGTAGACTAGCGCCCCGCAAAGTACCCTCGGATCGTCTCCACGAAGGTGGCCATTGTGGCATCTTTCGCCTGCACCGTCGGGGCCAGCCCCACCTCCCGCATCGTGTGCGAGGTGATCGGCCCAATCGAGATCAAGGCGGTTTCGCCTGGCACACGAACCTCCGCCTGCTGCAGCAGCTCCGCCAAATTCTGTGCCGTCGAGGAGCTCGTGAAGGTAATCGCATCCGGAGGAGTCTCCTGAAACAGCTGCTGCAGCTGCCGCACCGACCTTGGCGGCACGAGGTTCCGATACGCCGCGGCAATGGTGAGCTCACACCTCGCGTCCCGAAGCGCCTCCGGCAACACCTCCCGAGCCGCCTCCGCCCGCACCAGCAGCACCTTCTTCCCCGCCGCCAGCGGCACCAGCTCCTCTGCCAGCACCTCCGCCACCGAGGTCTTTGGCATCAGGTCGACCTGCTCCGCCATCCCCGTCCGGTACACCGCCGAAGCGGTCGCCGGCCCAATCACCGCAATCCGTCGCGGCCGAGGCTTCAAGCCTAGCCGCCGCCCGCGCTCCACCAGACACTCCACCGCGTTCGCACTTGTAAACACTACCCAGTCGAACACCAGCATGCAGGCCAGTGCTGCGTCGAGCGCGCAGTACGACGCCGGCGGCGCAATCTCGATCGCCGGAATCTGCGCCACCTCCGCCCCCAGCGTCTCCAGCTCCGCCGCCAACGCGGAAGCCTGCTCTTTCGCCCTCGTCACCAAAATGCGTTTGCCGCTCAGTGGAAGCATCGTATCTATTCTAAGTTCATCGGCATGGTCCCGCATCCATGCCGTCCTCTGTGCTCATCGATTTCCGCACGTCAACCTCTCGCCAGCGCCAGCCCCTGGGCCACACTCGTAAACTCGTCTCCCGTCACCACCCGGCCGGGAAAGCGCTCCTCGAAAATCCTTCGCACCGCCGGCACAAAGCTCGTGCCGCCCGTCAGAAAAACGCGATCCACCGCGCCTCGCCCCGCCCCTGTCTCGGCCAGCAAACCATCTACCGCCTCGGCGATCTTCCCGAGCTCCGGCGCGATCCAGCCCTCAAATTCCGCCCGCGTTACCGACGTTCGCAGCTCGAGCGACCCCGCATCCGGACCCGCAAACTCAAACGGCGCCTCCTCCGCATGGCTCAGCGCCAGCTTCGTCCGCTGCACCGCCTGGTGCAACGCATACCCCAGGTCCTCGGTAATCAAGGCCAGCAACGCCTCGATCTTCTCCGGCTCGAGCGCCCGCTTCTCCGCCGAGGTGAGCATTTCAAGCACATTGCGCGTCCGCAAAAACGACAGGTAGTGCCACCGCTCCAGGTTCGCGTAGATCCACGCCGGAACCGCCGGAATCCCCTTCCCTCCGCGCGCCACGGACTCCGAGCCCAGCGCCGGCGAGATCAGCTTGCGGACGATCCGCGCATCGAACGCATCGCCCGCAAACCCCAGCCCCGCGCTGCCCAGCACCCTTCGCTCGCCGCCCGCGCCTACCGTAATCAGCGAGAAGTCACTCGTGCCGCCGCCGAAATCTCCAATCAGCACCGTCTCCGTATGGTCGAGCGTCCGCGCATACGAGTAGGCCGCCGCCAACGGCTCAAACTCAAACTCCACCGACTCGAAGCCTGCCTGCACAAATGCCGCCCGCAGCCGAATCAACGCGTACGCATCATCCTCCGCCGTCTCCGCCGAGACAAAGCGCACCGGCCGCCCCACCGTCGCGCGCCGCACCGGCACCCCGAACTGCGCCTCCGCCCGTTCCCGCAAGTCGCCCAGGATCCTCGAGATCAGGTCCTCGAGCGTGTAGTTCCGCCCGAATACCTCGGTCCCCGTCAGCGACCGGAGCGGCAGATACGACTTCAGCGATTGAATCAGCCGGCCCGGCTGCTCGCCCTCGCGATGTCCGCGCAGGTAGCGCTCAATCGCCTCCTGCCCGGAGCTTGACTGGATGCCCCGTGCCGTTCGTTCCAGATACAGGAGCGATCGCCAGCTGAAGTTTTCCGGCCCAAACCGCACCAGCTCGACCCCCTGCGCCGTCGCCCTGGCGACCGAGCTGTTGGTCGTCCCAAAGTCGATGCCAATCGAGCATTCCGTCCGCTGGGCCTCTGAAGACATGAACGGCTATCATGGCATAGACGGAGGCTTTCCCGTGATCTTTGCTAGTGATCTCGACACGATTACCGCCCAGGAGCACGCACTGCAGTTCGGCTTTTTCAGCCCGGAGACAGCATGGGCTTTGGGTAGCCGCCTCCGCGCGGATGCGCTCGCACGCCAGGCCAGCATGACCTTTGAAATTCAGATTGCCGGCCGCACGATCTTCCTCACTACCACCGGCAATGCCGCCCCCGGCCAGACCGACTGGATTCGCCGCAAACGCAACGTAGTCATGCGCTTCGGGCGCAGCTCCTATGCCGTCGGCCTGCAGCTTGCGCAGGAAGGCAAGACAATCGAAGAGCGCCACGGCCTCAGCCTCGCCGACTATGCCATGCACGGCGGAGGCTTCCCCATTGCGCTTACCGGCACAGGGCTGATCGGCTCGGTCATCGCCAGCGGCCTCGCGCAACGCGTGGACCACGGCATGGTCGTCGACGCGCTCGCCGCTATCCTCAACCGCAACGACATTCCGCGGCTTGATTGAGCTCCAGCGCTGCCCTTCTTTGTTATTCCCGAACAGAGTCTATGTCTACGTGACGCATGGAGCATGGTGCACCACGCATCGCAGTTCCATCGCGATGAGTGGGACACACACCCTTCATCGGGGCGTCGAAGTACGATCACGGAACTACCGGCTCAGCAGCCCCAGCGCTCCCCGCCCAATCAACACCTCTGCCGCACGAGCCCCAAGCATCGCCGCCGGCTCACCGCGCTCCGCGTCGCAGGTCACCTGCACGGATTCTTCGCCGTCCGGAGAGAGCACCTGTGCATGCAGCCGCCAACTCTGGTCGACCGGCAAGCAGTGCGCTCCCAGCGGCAGCTCGCATCCGCCGCCCATCGCTGCGAGGAACGCCCGTTCCGCGTCCGTCGCATACCGCGCCGCCGGGTCGTCGAGCCGCTTCACTGCCGCGTAGATCGCCGGGTCCCGTGCCGCATCGTCGGTGTCGAGCGCATGCTGCGGGCTCCGCGTCTCGAGCGCCAGCGCGCCCTGCCCTGGCGCCGGAGTTAGCTCGTCGACCGCAAATCGCTGGTGCACGGATTCCAGCCGCCCCAGCCGCTCCAGCCCCGCGCAGGCAAGCACCAGCGCGTCGCATTGCCCCTGCTCCAGCTTGTGCAGGCGCGTGTCCACATTGCCGCGCAACTCGACGAACTCCACATCCGGACGCAGACTCAGCAACTGCGCACGCCGACGCGGACTGGTCGTGCCGATGCGTCCGCCTGTCGGCAGCATGTGCAACCCCCAGTACGCCTCGCATACAAAGGCGTCGCGCGCATCGGCTCGCGGGGGGATCGCTGCCAGCGTAAAGTGTGCATCCAGGCACGTCGGCAGGTCTTTGAGCGAGTGCACCGCCAGGTCGATCCTCCCATCCACCAGCGCCTCCTCGATCTCCTTGATGAAGATTCCCTTGCCGTCCAACCCCGCCGGAACCACGAAACCAGGCTGCTGCATCCGGTCGCCCGTCGTGCGAATAATCTCAATCTCCACTGCGTAACTGTGCCCGCGGAGCTTAGAAGCAATGTGGTTGGCCTGCCACAAGGCCAGCTGCGAGCCCCGGGAGCCGATGCGAATCGTATGCATAGATTCCTAGAATACCGCGCCGGGAAAGTACCTCCGGATCTCCCTAGGGCTCGTAGACGACATCATCGATCTTCACCTTGGAACACCAGAAGCAATGGGCGATGTCTTTCCCCGGAGCCAGCGAAGCAAGATCCAACCTGCGCCAGCGATGCACCCCAACTCGACAAAGCAGCCCAAGCACGCTGTTCGCTTCATGTTCCCGATGCGGCCACAGCTTGGCAAAACGGGCCGCAAGCTCGGCCTCAGCAGATGGCTTGCCTAGGGCTCCCACGCAGCCATGCTCTCATGTCGCCGCAAAAAATACAAGCGGATTCCGAGGGCCGCCCCTTACCGCTTCCGCTCCGCATACAACGCCCGCAGCCGCGCCAGCTCCGCCGCATCGCCCTGCTCCGCCGCGCTGCGGATCGCGCTCATCGGCCCATGCAGAAATTTCGCCGTCAACGACCGCGTCAGCGCCTCCACCGCAGTTTGCTGCGCTGCCGTCAACGTGCCCAGCTTACCTGCCGCCCGCGCCAGCTCGCCTTGCCGCAGCGTCTCGGCCTGCTCCTGCAGCGCCAGGATCGCTGGCACCGCGTCGAGCGCCTTTAGCCGCTGCTCGTAGCGTGTTACCTCGGTCATCACAATCTGCTCGGCCGCAGCCGCCTCCCGCGTGCGCTCCGCTCGATTGCCTTGCGCCACCTGCTGCAGATCGTCGATGTCATACACAAAGCAGCCATCCACCTCGTTCATCCGCGGGTCGACATCGCGCGGCACCGCAATGTCGATAAAGAACATCGGCCGCCCGCGCCGCCGCTGGATGAAATGCGTCCCGTTCGAGCGCCCGAACAGCTGTTGCGGCGCGCCCGTAGAGGTAATCACGATATCTGCCCGCTGCGCCTCCGCATAGAGCGCGTCGAAGGGGATAACCTCCACCGTGACCTGCGGCCCGCGAAACTCCGCCGCCACCTTCTGCGCCCGCGCCTCGGTACGGTTGGCAATCAGCAGATGCGCCGCGCCCTGCTGGATCAGGTGCCGCACCGCCAGCTCCGACATCTTGCCTGCACCCACCAGCAGGATCTGTTTATCCGCCAGCGACCCGAAGATCTTGCGCGCCAGGTCGACCGCCACCGAAGCAATCGACACCGACGACGACCCAATCTGCGTCTCACTCCGCACCCGCTTGGCCGTCGTAAACGCGCTTTGCAGCAGGCGGTCGAGCGACGTCGACACCGCCCCCACCTCGCGCGCCACCGTATACGACTCCTTCACCTGTCCCAAAATCTGAGGCTCCCCCACTACCATCGAGTCCAGGGACGATGCCACCCGAAACAGATGTCGCACCGCCTCCTTCTCCCGATATTCGTAGAGGTGCGGTCGAATGGTTGCCGTCGGCACCGCAAAATACTCCCCGAGAAACCGTAGTAGATCAGCCCGGCTCGCATCCCCCTCGCGCGCCGCAACCCCTTCCTGCAGGGTCAGCAACTCGACCCGATTGCACGTTGAAAGAATCAATCCCTCTTGCACCCCCGGCGCACTCAGTAGCGAACGTGTCGCCTCCGCCAGATGCCCGGCAGGAATCGCCAGGCGTTCGCGCACATCGAGCGGCGCGGTCTGATGGTTCACCCCCATCAACACCAGCGTGGAATCCATTTTCGGCTCGTCGATCATGGCGCAGGAAACCTATGTACCGCCGACAGACTGTTCGACGCCCAAACCGCAAGCACAACCACAAACACAAAGCTCGACAGATACACCGCCCGCCGCCCACGCAGTCCGGACATGCGCCGGACATGAATCATGCCGACGTACGCAATCCACATGGCAAACGCGAGCAGGATCTTCGGATCACCGAAGTACGTCGGCCCATACGCCACCTCGGCCAGAAACGACCCGATCAGCAGCCCCGCCGTCATGCACGGCAGCCCGATCAGCAGCGAACGCAGCGCAATGCGGTCGATCGTTTCGAGCGGCGGCAGACGCACCCGGCTCCGCGCCACCGATTTCGCTTTCAATCGGCGTTCCTGCACCAGGTACATCACGCTGGTCACCAGAGACACCATCAGTGCCACATACGCCGCCAGCAGCAGCGCGATGTGCAGAAAGAGCCATCCCGAGTGCAGCCCCGGCAGGCTCGCCGTCTCGAGCCCGGGTCGAAACGCCGGCATTAATCCCATCAGGAACGCCAGCGGCAGCAGAACCACGCCAGGGGTCATCGTCCGATAGCGCCAGTACACCAGCACAAAAGCCAGCGCCAGAAGCAGCCCGAACGTGGATTGCGTCTCATGCGCTTCCACCGGCAACGCACGATGCGCCGCGTTCAGCATCTCCGCCAAGGAGACGAAGTTGAACAGCAGCCCCGTCAGCACGGCCGGCAAGGCCACATGCCGCCACCGTGGCCGCTCATAGAGCGCTGCCGGCAGTACCGCCAAAGCGGCCGCGCCGTACAGCAGAACCGCGAGTCTGAGCCAGAGCAAGGGCATAAGGAAGAAGCAGCAAACGCCTCTTCCTATTCTATCGGCTGGTTTGCGCCAAACTTTAGCCCGCCGGCCAAGCTTTATACTCAGACCAAAAGCTCAGCCCTGCCCCGAGGAACCCATGGCCGCACTCATCGACGCCCTCAGCGTCAAGCGCAAGTCCGTATTCGAATTCGAAAACACCCCCTATGCCTGCCTAGACGCCGAGGTCAACTCCCCCACCGCCCGCGGAGGCCAGACCCTCGTCCGGCTCAAGATGCGCAACCTGCTCACCAGTGCCGTCTTCGAAAAGACCTTCAAGGCCAACGACAAGTTCAAGGAGCCCGACCTAGTTCTCGTCCCCGCAACTTACCTCTACTCGGACGCGGACGGCTCCTACTTCCTCGACCAGGAGTCCTTTGAAACCCTCACCCTCGCCGACGACATGCTCGCCTCTGCCCGCGACTTCCTCATCGACGGCCTCCTGATCCAAATCCACAAGTTCAACGGCAACCCCATCGGCCTGCAGCTTCCCATCTTTGTCGAGCTCACCGTCGCCGAAACCGAGCCCGCCGTCAAAAGCGACACCTCGAGCGGCAAGGAGACCAAGGTCGCCAAGCTGGAAACCGGTCTACAGATCCGTGTGCCGCTTTTCATCCGCGAAGGCGAAAAGGTCAAGGTCTCTACGGAAACTAGTGACTTCGCCGGGCGTGCGTGAAGTACTCCACTCGAAGGAATGACTGCATGTCCCCCTATGAAGCGGCAAGCTCGCAGGCAGCCAGCACGCGCTGCCGTGCTGTGCCAAGAAGACCCTTTACGGGGGTGAAGCTCGTGTTGATCAAGCGCAGCGCACCTGCAAAGGTGACAGCACCGATCGATTGCTCTCCTTCAATGCCAAAGAGTACGGCGGGGCCCCAAAGTGCTTTCAGATGCAATCCGGAGACCGTCTCAGGCAGATTGGGCATCTTGAGATTGCTTAGGTGGAGATCGTAGCCGTCTGACTTGATCATCGCGTCCACCATGTCCGCGGCATTGCCGGGCATGTCAACGGCCGCACCCACGCGAGCATAGACATCTGCGATCCCGGCCAGAGATTGCGCAGAGGCAAGGTCCGATTGAAGCTGACGCGCGGATTGCCAAAGATCACCCTCGTGGTGGGCCCACGCCACTTGCGCGGCACTAATAGAAAGCACAAGATCGCGTTCGTTCTGTAAATAAGGACGCGCATCCACCGGCATGTGCAAATGAAGATCCGTCTCCCGTAAGACCGGTGAGAGTTCCCGGAACGCAGACTCTAGAGCCGCCAGCAGCAGAGCACCCACCGTGGTCTGCTCGCGATGAACACAGCGGAGAATATGCGCAGTCTCTTCTGAGGAGAAGTCGATTGAATCTACCTGCGGCTGATCTGGAGCGTGATGATAGGTGAAGGTACGCACCGGCTGCGCCTGGCTTGGCTTCGTCTGTTCCTGCTCTGCGCCCGCAGGCTTGGCAGTCGCCTGCGTGGGGGAGGCCAAGGCCTTTAGGCGATCTTCCGCAGAAGGAGGCAAAGCCGAAGGAGAAAGGCTCTCCCCGCCAAGAGCTTGCAACAGATTTCGCAAAAACAGCAGAGCCCCCATGCCGTCCGTGATGCTGTGATAGAGCGTAAGGACTAGATCACAGCGCTGATCGTCTGCGAGCAAAACAGTTCGCACTAAAGGGGACGAGGAGAGCGCAAATGGCTCTGACAACTCACGTTCGAGCTCGCGTTGCCATTGCGTCGAGGAAGTTCGCTCCTTGATCTGCAAGGGGATGGGAGACCCTGTACCACTCAGAAAGACCGGTGCCCCGGATCCGTCTTGCTCAATGCTCGCGTCGAGTAAAGGATGTTGCTTCTGTACCTCGGCGAGAGCGGCGGTCCAGCGCGTGGGATTAAGCCTGCCCTCAAAGGAGGCAACGAACGAGAAATTGATTGGTTTTACCTGATTGAAGGTCCACAAGAAGCGTTCGTACCCGCTTAACGGACGAAGCAGATCTTCCTTTGCTACAAGGGGCAAAGACATGTACTGATATAACTCCTTCTCATGTGCCATATCATCTGCGGCGAACGATGGGCGGCGTCATGCTCAAACTCTCGAAGATAGATGCGGCACTCTAATGCGAAAACGCAGGTGTTGAGGCTGATAGATACCCGTAAATGTTAGTACCCTATCAGGGCTGCCGCGCGCACGAAGCTGGAGCCGCTGAAGAGATCGTTAGGGGCAGTTTGATAGGGTCGTTTGACGGAAGCCGGTGGTGCGGCGGGGTGCGGTGAGCTGCTATGGGTGTTGGATGGGCGAGTCCGGCTTGGGTACATTTGTCTACTAAACGTCGGCGGGGTGTCGAACGCAAGACTTTTGACACGCGACGCTCCAGCTCATCAAGCATCAACTGACGATGACGGGTCATAGAAGATCCTCCGTGTGATCCATCGCTACGCACAACTACCGACTACACAACCACCACCGGCCGCGTGCGTTGACCTAAAGTTGGGTCAACGCACCTTTACGGAATCTGCTCGTTTCGAGGATCGGTCCAACGAGTGTCTGCAAAGGCTTCAGCAAGTCACGAAACCCGTTTCGATCTTTAAGCATGGCTCGCCAGCGCCTGCTCGATCAGGTCCGCGGCGATGTTTTTACCATCAGTTCTTGCCAGTATCTCACGAAAAATATTTGCTTTTTCGCGATAGCTGGGCGTTTCTAGAACGGCCTTAAGCGTATGCAGCAGTGCGTCCGTAGAAAGCTCGTCCATCTCAAGGAACTCGCCGACGCCGTGAAACGCGATACGGGCGGCAATACCCGGCTGGTCGTAGCCGATGGGAAGGGCGACCAGGGGAACGCCGGCTGCGAGCGACTCCAGTGTGGTGTTTAGCCCGGCGTGGGTGATGCACACGGCGGCGCGCTTGAGCATCTCTACCTGCGGCGCTGCGGCGACAAGGATCACATTCTCCGGGACCGGACCGAGATCGGCAGGGTTCACATTACCGCCAATCGAAAACACCATCTGGCAGCCAGGTAGACGTGAGGCCGCAGCCAGGATCGTTTTGTAAATTGAGATTAGGCCATTGTTCAACGTGCCGAGCGAGGCGTAGAGGAGCGGACGCCCATCCAGCTGACTCCAATCGAAGGAAACCGGTGCGCGGCCGGCATCGTCCACCATGGGACCGGCATAGTGAAACGTGGGTGGCCAGGGAACGCCTGGAAAGTCGAATTCCTTTGGGCATTGAGCGATCATGGCGAGCTTTGAGGCGGTAGCGCCCGGATCGTGCAGATCGATCGCCAAGCCGGTTTTCGCAGCATAGACTGCCGCGATTGGGGCCGCTGCGGCAACATAACTCCCTATCTGCTGCAGACCTTTAAGGTTACGCTCCCGAGCTTCGGCAGAAGTCTCGAAGGGCCAGCTGAAAGCCGAAGGTGGCGTGGTCGGAGACGGATCAATGGGTAAAATCGGGCAAACCTGTATGTAGGGCAGGTCGAGGCTCATGGGGACGAGTTCGCCGAAGAGGAAAATAGGATCCATGATCAGCGCCTGAACCCCACTTTGTTCAACTGCACCTGGAAGGTGCTTCAAAGCCACATCGAGGAACGTGGGGTGAATTTCCTTGAGAGCATATTCAAGAACTTTCGTGCCTTGGAGGCTGGCGACAGGACCCCAGGTCCGCGCGACAGCACCGACCGGAAACTCCTCCTGGCCATACGGGACGAAGGTAATCTCGGCAGCCTGGGCCGCAGAGGCGCAATCCGCAACGCCAAGGTAGATCGGCACATGACCACGCGCTTTCAGTGTGCGGGCGAGGGCGAGAAAAGGGTTAAGGTGGCCTGAAAGAGGTAAAGAGATGAAGCCGATTTTCACGTGTTCTCCTGGATTGAGGGCTCGAAAATGCCCTGGGTCTTAGGCACCAGATAGGGGTCCAACTGGAGCAACGTGAGTTTGTCTGCCACTCGCAGTTGCCCTCGTCTATTGACGACTAGTCTACAAGTTCAACATTGCACACAGTGTTCTCACCCGACACGCCTCAAGTTTACCTTCCATCTAAAGTCCAACCCGCTAAGTCGCCTGACTTCGCCAAAGGGCTGGGAGTTGTGCGGTGTACTCCTCGGCGGAGAGGCCGGATTGCTCATTCTGGAATCCGGGACGCACAAGCTCCGTGACCAGGCCGTTCTTCACCTTGACGATCATGCCGGAGACCGACCGGATCTGACCTCGCTCGGCATCCGCGTCCAGCACGAGCATGCGCGATTCAAAGAGGGCATCTAGCTCCTCCGCCGAACCGATCGGCGTATCGCCGGTCATGTTGGCGCTGGTTGCAAACAGGTAGCCTCGCCAGCTCAACAAATCATGCAATTCAGGATGCCAGGCCAAGCTTACGCCGAGCATCCCTTTCGAAACAGCACCCCGGGCCCACTCCGGAACTTCGCCCGACACTGGCAGAAGAAGATGGATCCACTTCTCCGACGTGAGCCACCGCGCATAGGAGAGAGTCTCCTCGTCGAGCGAAAGGAAAGGCGAGACCATGTCGAGATCGGCAAGAATCAACACAGCCGGTTGGTCTGCCGACCGTCCCTTGGCTTCGTTCACCGTGGCAGCCAACAAACCAATCAGAACGTAGGGAAAGGGTGCAGGTCCAGGCACGGCGATCGCCAGCCCACGTTGCAGATGGTCTTTGGCTTGATCCTGGCTGGACTCAATGTTTACACGCATAGAAATCTTCCTCTTGTAATTGGGATGCTTGACCCCATCCCGGTGCAGATGCACTACGTCTGGAGCAGGGGAGTACCAAGGTCCGCCCCTAAGTCAAATGCTTTGAATATTTTGCGCAAAATACGGTAGGGGGTACGAAAATCCACGAAGTATCCCTCAACGGGTCGTTTCGATCCCCAGCATGCCCCTGAGCTGCTGCTCGCAGTACTCCGCCGTCACAAAGGATGGCTTATCCAAAATGGTTACCCGCAGCATGCCCGCGGCATACTGATAGCCCGCCGTCACGCCCATTTTGGTGATCTTGCCCTCATCGCCGGTCAGCTCTACCCCCTGCTGCTCTTCGAGCAGCTTGCCGGTCTCGGCAAACTCGTCCGGCGTCATCGCAATCTGGATCATGCTCTCTCCTGCGGCAATCCTAGAAGAGTGTACCCGGCCTTGAACATGGGGGTGTGCGTTATTCTGGGGCTTCTAGCCGCCTTGTGCCGCCGATCATGACCTCCGCACCCATCCAGAACGAGACCGTGCTCACCCCCGCCATGCGGCAGTACTTCGCCGCCAAGCAGGCGCATCCGGACTGTCTTATGTTCTGCCGGATCGGCGACTTCTATGAGCTCTTCTACGAGGACGCCATCCTGGTCGCGCGCGAGCTGCAGCTGACGCTCACCGCGCGCGACCGCGAGAAGAAGCAGCCCATGTGCGGCGTCCCCTACCACGCGGCCGAGATCTACATCCAGCGCCTGCTGCGCAAGGGCTACCGCATCGCGCTGTGCGAGCAGATGGAAGACCCCAAGACGGTTAAGGGGATCGTTCGCCGGGAGGTCACCCGCGTTCTGACCCCCGGCACGGCTGTTGATCCGTCACTCGGCGCGGGCGAATCCTGCTGGCTGGCTGCCGTCACGGTCGATAAATCCGGATGTGCCGGCCTTGCGCTGATCGATCTTTCGACCGGCGACTTCCGGGCGACCGAATTCCCTTCTCCCAACGGCTGGACGCTTGCTGTCGACGAGCTCAACCGGATCCGTCCGCTTGAGTTGATTTACTCCCAGGGAGGTCTTGGGCTTGCGGCGCCACAGCGCACCCTGAAAGAGGACGAGCCTGAACCGTCGTTGCTCGACGGCATCCGCACGAAAACCCCGGTGGAGGAATGGGTGCTGACCGCCGAGCACGCGCTGCCGCTGCTTCGGCAGCAGTTCAAGGTGCTTACGCTCGATGGTCTCGGCCTGAGCGGCCATGACGCAGCCGCGATCGCCGCCGGAGGTCTGGTCCATTATTTGCGCCAGACCAAGCAGGGTGCGCTTGAGCACCTTGAGCCTGTCCGCTTCTATGAGCGCTCCGGCTCACTTGAGCTCGACGCGGTTTCGATTCGCAACCTGGAGCTGGTCGAGCCGCTGTTCTCGGGCGAGAGCGCGCAGACGACGCTGCTCCACACCGTGGACGCCTGCTGCACGCCGATGGGCAAACGCCTGCTGCGTGCAACTCTGCTGCGGCCGTCGCTCGACCTTGCCGAGATCGAGTCGCGCCTGGAGGCTGTGGCCGAAGCAGCCGGCGATCTGCGGCGTCGCGAGGGAGTACGCCGGGCGATGGACGGGCTGCTGGACCTGGAGCGGCTGCTGGGACGCGTCGCCATGGACTCGGCAGGGCCGCGCGAGGTGCTGGCCCTGGCCGCCACCCTTGGCTGCTTGCCTGGGCTGCGCGTCGGCGTTCAAGCCATGAGCTCCCCGCGCTGGGCTTCGCTTGCGGAGCGGCTCGACCTTCTTGAGGACCTTCACCAGGCGATCACAGCGACTGTCGTTGATGAGCCGCCTGCCACCTTTTCAGATGGCGGCGTGATCCGTGCCGGGCTCGAACCTGAGCTCGACGAACTCCGCGAGCTCTCCCGCTTCGGCCGTCAGGCGCTTGCGGCCATTGAGGAGCGGGAGCGCGAACGCACCGGCATCGGCTCACTGAAAGTGCGCTTCAACTCCGTCTTCGGCTACTACCTCGAGGTCACCAAGGCCAATGCGCGCGCCGTCCCGGCAGACTACGAGCGTAAACAGACCCTGGTGAACGCCGAGCGCTTCACGACCCCCGAGCTCAAGGACTACGAGCACAAGATCCTCACCGCGCAGGAGCGGTCGCTTGAGATTGAGCGGCGATTATTCGCGGAGCTGCGCGGGGAAATCCTCGCCGGTGCCGGCCGCATTCGTGAGACGGCACGTCGCGTGGCCGAGATTGATCTGCTGGCCAACTTCGCCCATCTGGCCACCCTGCGCGGCTGGTCGCGGCCTACTCTCAACGACTCCGGCACGCTTGAGTTCGCGCAGGCGCGCCATCCTGTGGTGGAGCGGCGCCTGGAGGAGGCCGGAGCAGGACGCTTCGTTCCCAACTCGCTGCATATGGATACCGCGGCCGGTTCCGGGGAGGCTGGCGGCCCGACGATCCTGCTCATCACCGGCCCCAACATGGGCGGCAAAAGTACCTATTTGCGCATGGCCGCGCTGCTGGTCATCCTAGCGCAGTGCGGTTCCTTCGTGCCCGCCGAACGCATGACGCTGGGTCTGGTCGACCGCGTCTTCACGCGCATTGGGGCGTCTGATAACGTCGCACGCGGCCGCTCGACCTTCATGGTCGAGATGACCGAAACGGCCGCTATCCTTAATACAGCGACCGCCAAATCTCTTGTGCTGCTGGACGAGATGGGCCGGGGCACGGCCACCTACGACGGACTCTCGCTTGCCTGGGCGACGGTCGAGCACCTGCATGAGCGCATCGGCGCACGTACGCTCTTCGCCACGCACTATCACGAGCTGACGCTGCTGGCCGACCGCCTCTCCCGTCTCGAAAATTTGCGCGTAACCGTCAAGGAAAACTCCGGCGGCATTGTCTTCCTGCACACGCTTGAGCCGGGTGCGGCCAGCAAGAGTTACGGCATTGAGGTCGCTCGTCTCGCCGGCCTTCCGCCCGCCGTCATCTCCCGCGCCCGCGAGGTGCTGAAGCTGCATGAGCGGGCCGAATCGCAGCAGCTCCACGAAGCCGCACCAGAACCTGCGCAACTGCAGCTCACCCTGTTTACGCCGCTTTCGCAGCGGATTCTAGACCGGCTCGAGCTGGCTGACGTGAACTCCCTCACCCCACTGGAGGCTCTCAATCTTCTGGCCGAACTAAAACGCGAGCTCAAGACATGACCGCTCCTCGGACTACCACCAATCCGAGTGCCCCAGGTCTCGCTTCTGAGACCTGGGCTGGACCCGCACAATCCAAAAGTCGACCCCCAAAAGCGCTTACCGTCGCCGGCATCATGTCCGGAACCTCCGCCGACGGCATCGATGTAGCCTTCGCTCGCATCGCTCCTACGCGGGTCTCCATTCCAAGCATCAAGCTGCTTGGCCACCGCGCCTTTCCGTATCCGAAGACCGTGCGTGCTGCCGTGCTTGCGGCCATGAGCTCCGCGCCTGCTTCGACGGCCGAGCTGAGCCGCCTCCATTGGCGTCTCGGCCAACTTTACGCCGACGCCGTCCAGAAGACCTCCGCTGAACTCAACCTGCAACCCACCCTGATCGGTCTTCACGGACAGACCATCTACCATCAGGCCGCCGCTGCACCCTACCTCGGCAAGCCCATCCGCGCCACCTGGCAGCTTGGCGAGCCTGCTGTCGTTCGCGAACGCTTCGGCGTTCCCGTGGTCTCCGACTTTCGTCCCGCGGACCTCGCTGCCGGTGGCCAGGGCGCGCCACTCGTCCCCATGCTGGACTTCGTTCTGTTTCGCTCTTCCACACGCAACCGCCTCCTGCTCAATCTCGGCGGCATCGCCAACCTGACTGTGCTGCCGGCCGCTGCCGCGCTCGATGACCTTATCGCCTTCGACACCGGCCCGGCCAACATGGTGCTCGACGACCTGATGTACCGTCTCTTCGGCCGGCATCTGGACCGCAGCGGAGGCACCGCGGCCAAAGGCGTGATCCTTCCCAAAGTTCTGGCCGAGCTCCTCCGACATCCATACTTCGGGGCACCCCCTCCGAAGTCCTGCGGTCGCGAGCAGTTTGGCGTCGCCTTCACCGAGCACCTGCAATCCCTTTGCGCTCACGCCAATCCGTACGATGTCCTCGCGACCGCCACCGAGCTGACGGCCGTCTCGCTGCGTGACGCCTGCGTTCGGTTCTGCCTTCCCCTTCTGACTCCCGGCCGCTCCACGGAGCTGATCGCAGCCGGCGGAGGCACACGCAACCGCTACCTGATGGGCCGCCTCGAAGTGCTTCTCGCCCCGCTTGGCATAAAGCTGCGTACCACCGACGCCCTCGGCCTCCCGGGCCAGGCCAAGGAGGCCGTAGCCTTCGCCCTGCTCGCCTGGCTCACCTTCCACAATCTTCCCGGCAACGTACCCTCCGCCACCGGAGCCACGCACTTCGTCACCCTCGGCAAGGTCACCTCCTAATGGACCTTCGCGCATCTTTGCGCAATCTTCGCGTCCGTTGCGCTCTCTTCTTTGTCCTATCCCTGACTGCCTGCCAACCGTCGCGCCGAGACTCTTCGACGATCGTCATGGCTCTCGACAATTCGCCGACTAACCTCGATCCACGTATCGGCACCGACGCGATGAGCGAGCGCATCGGCGGCTTGCTCTTCGACGCTCTTGTGCAGAAAGACGAGCACTTTCGCATGCAGCCATGGCTGGCCACGAGTTGGACCCAGCCCGATTCTCTGACCTGGATCTTTCATCTTCGTCCAGGTGTCTACTTCACCAACGGCCAGCCGCTCACCGCCGAAGATGTGGCCTTTACGATCAATTCTTTGGTCGACGGGTCGCTGCTCACCAGCAAGGCAGGCGCCTTCACGAGCGTTCTGCACGCCGAGGCGCCAGACCCCGCGACGGCCGTTATCCATATGCGCCGGCCTGATGCGTCGTTGCTCTTCAATCTGTCGGACGGCCTTTTTGGTGTGGTTCCGCACGGCTCGGGCAAGGACTTTGGCCGGCATCCCGTTGGCTCCGGCCCCTATCGCTTTGTCTCCGCGACGCAGGACAAAGATGTGGTCGTCGAGCGTAATCCGGACTACTGGGCTGGGCCGCCCCATCTTGAACGCGTGGACTTCCAGGTCATCCCCGATGCGGTGACGGTCGCGCTTGAGCTTGAAAAAGGCTCGGCAGATATCGCCTCAAACCAGCTCACTCTCGACATGATCCATGCGCTCGAACACCGGCCCAATCTTGTGACGGAGACCGGTCCGGGCTCTCCGGTGATGTATCTCAACTTCAACGTTACCCGCGGCTCGCTACGTCATATCCGTGTCCGTCAGGCGATTGCCTGCGCCATGGATCGACAGGCGATCGTGCACGCGGTGTGGCGTGACAAAGCGCAGCTGGCGGAAACGCTTCTGCCGGCCAGCCATTGGGCCGCCGCCGCATCTGAGCAGCTGTATCCGCACGATGTCGCTCGCGCCCGCGCTCTGCTCGATGCCGATGGGTTTGCTCCCGATGCCCAAGGAGTCCGCCTCCATCTCGAGATGAAGATTTCTACTGACGAGACGACGCGGCTGCTGGCCGAGATCCTGCAACAGCAGCTCCGCGACGCCGGCATCGCGCTCACGCTGCGATCGAGCGAATTCGGCACCTTCTACGCGGACGTTACCGCCGGCCGCTTTGAGATGTACGCGCTGCGCTGGATCGGGTCGAACGAAGACCCGGACATCTTCCACTACGCGTTCGGCTCGGACCGCATGCCACCCAGGGGAGGCAACCGTGGGCACTACGTCAATCCATCCCTTGACCAGCTGCTCGCATCCGCAGCCAACACGCCGCCGGGCCCGGAAGCGGAAGCCTCACGCCACCAGATCTTCCTTGAGGTCCAGCAGGTTCTCTCTGCTGAACTGCCCGCCATTCCTCTTTGGTATCCCAACAACGAGATCGTCCACACCGCACGTCTCGGCCATCTCACGCCTCGCGAAGACGGCAGCTTCGCCTTTCTACGTGAGGCAATTCTGCAGTAGAGGTGAGGGCCCTGTGCTATGCTTCCCGGCATGCCTCTTATCCTGATTCTGGTTATTCTTGTGCTTCTCTTCGGCGGCGGTGGTTATTACATGGGTCCTGGCGCCGGCTACTATGGCGGCGGAGGCTTGAGCCTCATTCTTGTGCTGGTCATTCTTTATCTGGTGTTCGGCCGAGGGCGCAGCCGGTTGTAAACGCTGCCGCCAAACGGATCTGGCCTGCTGGCTAGTCCCGCACCTGAGCCAGCAGACGCCTCCAGTTTTTCTGATTTCTTCGCCAGCTCTTCTTGAGGTCTTCGAGAATCCGCTCAAAGTCGGCGTGCCGGTTGAGTTTACGCCACGCGGGATTGATTGAAAACCACGGATAGTTCTCGTTGCCCAGATAAATGGCGCGCCGAAGCCAGTGCAGCGCCTCCGACTCGTCGCCTTCGAGCGCAAAGTAAGTCGCCAGCCGGTAAGCCATCTCCGAGTCTGCCTCCGCTGCCGAAAGCGTCTCGTCCACGATGAAGCTGGCCGCCTTCTCTCGATTGCCGAGCTGCGCGTAGCAGAGCGCGATGGTTGGATACACAATCCGCAACGAGGCTTCTTCGCGCGTCACTGCCTCGAGCGTTGCAATCGCCTGGTTTAGATCGCCCTGCCGCATCTGCTGATAACCCAGCGAAATGCGAAGCAGCGGCTGTTTGGGCTCGAGCGTCAAGCCTTTTTCAAGTTCGTCGCCCGCAAGTTCAAGCTGGTTTTGATACTGGAAGACCCGAGCCCGATTGTTGTAGATCAGCGCCGCATTGGCTGGGTTCAGGCGCAGCGCGGTGTTGAACTGCTCGAGAGCCTCGTCGTACATACCGTCGATGCGCAGCGTCTGCCCCGCGACCAGATGCACATTCCAGTCGTTCGGCGCGCTTTGCAGGAGCGACTCGATGCCATGCCGGGCCGACTCCTTTTCCCCGCGCGAGAGAAGCATATAAACGCGGTAGAGGTTCGATTCCACCGATCCCGGATCGAGCGCCAGCGCTTTATCAAACGCACGGCGCGCCTCGAGCACATGCATCTGCCCGCCCAGACCATGCGAGGCATACTGCAGATGCGTGATGCCAAGCCCGGACCATCCCGGGGCAAACTCTGTATGCTCCCGCGTGACGGTCTCAAAGAGCTCTCGCGCGCGGTCCAGGTCCTCGCGGCTGCCGGTTCGCGACATGAACGACGACAGCACCGCGCGCGCCTGAAGGTAATCCTCCGACACATCCTGAGAAAGTCCGGGAGCCTGGCTAGATGGAGTGTGGCCGGCCTGCAGCCTTCCAAGCCCCTGCAGGGTCGCAAACACCTCGTTGCAGATCTCGCCTTGCACGGCGACCAGGTCGAAGCTGGCAACGTTGATCGATCCACCGGCGCGTACCGACTGCGCATTCACGTCCAGCAGTTGCCAGTTGAGGTCGAAGCCCTGGTCCGAGCGCAGGAAGTTGCCCGTTAGCACAAAGTGTACGAGCAGCTTGCGCCCGATCGCGAGCGGATCCAGCTGTTGGGTTGGAATCGAGACCAGCGCGGAGGACGGCCGCACGATGAGCGTGGGCATCCTGGCCAGCCGCGCGGCAATCGCATCTGCAAGCGCGTAGCCATATAACGGCGAGGGCTCCTGAAATGTCTGCGGAAGCGGCGGACCCTCGGCTACCCGGGAAGAGCCGCCAAAGTTGATGAACGGCAGCACTACGATTGTACTCTGGCGGCTTTGGCTCTGTGTGCCGGACTCACGAAAGCGCTCGGCCAACATGGAGAGGATGCCGGTGGTGCGCTTTTCCTCCTCCGGCGTCTCGATTGCAGGAGGCCGTTGCGAGGGTAACAACGCGATCGCCTCCCCGGGCAGGCCCACGCTGTCCAGGTGCATCGACATCATGATGGTCTTGAGTGCCTCGCGTACATCGGCCGCGGAGGCGAAGCGGGCCGAGGGCTGCTTCTCCAGGCAGCGAAAGATCACCGACTCGAGCTCCCGCGGCAAGTTCGGGTTGATCTCCCGCAAGGACATCGGCTCCGCAAACTGAATGGCCCGAATCGATTGAAACTCGGGCGCATCCGGCCGGTGGAAGGGATGCCGTCCGGTTGCCAGCTCGTACAGGATCAACCCAAGGGCAAACAGATCCGACTGCACCGAGGACTGGCCGGTCACAAATTGCTCCGGAGCCATATACGCAATTGTTCCGCCGCGAGCCGTATAGGTCGCGCCCAGGGGAGGCTGCATGGAGGGCTTTGACGTGTGGTGCGATGGGTCAAACTCGACCGCATCCATGCTCAAGCGCCGCGCCAGGCCGAAGTCCAGAATCTTGATCAGCCCACCCTCGGTGAGCATGACGTTGGCCGGCTTCAGATCACGATGGAAGATGCCCAGCATGTGCGCAGCCGAGAGACCATCCGCAATCTGGATGCCCGCCGACAGCACCAGCTGCAAGTTCGCCGGACCCTCAGCGATGATCTTGTCGAGCGCTTTGCCTGGGATGTATTGCATGACGATGTAGGCTTCTGCTTCTTCGCCGTCTTCAGCCGGCGCCTCGCCGACCTCGTAGATTGCGCAGACATTGGGATGGTCGATGGCCGAGGCCAGCCGCGCCTCTCGCAGTTGAGTCATCCGAACCTGATCGAGCGTCAGCAAACCCCGCTTCAACAGCTTGAGCACCACAGGCCGTTGCAGACGCGTGTCGTTGGCCAGAAAGACGACACCCGATCCTCCGGCACCGATCTTGCGTACAAATTCGTAATGGCTGATCATGCGCCGCTTCATGGCTTCATTATCGCCTGCCAAGCTGTTGGGATTGCTTTATCCAGCGGCGGTGCGACCCGGTCCATCCGTTCCTTTGTTCGTCCTATCGGCAGAAATGGCCAAGACTTTAGTCCTTTTTTTCGGCCATCCGGCAAAGAAAAGCTGACCACGCTAGGCGATCAGTGTCCCTGCTTGTCCTTGCCTTCCCGCTCCCACGGCCTGGGCGTCACGGGATCATCCTGCCAACGCTGCCGGCGGCCCACCACAAACATAATCAGCCCGAACATAAACATGACCAATCCCCAGGTCAGGTTCAAATTGATGCCAAGCGATCGCTGATAGAGTGCGGCATTTCCACGCGTGAAGAGCCCATATGCGCTCATAAGGCCGCCGGTGATCAGGAAGATCAGCCCGAGCGGAATGCGAATGTCGAGTCCCATGAAGCTCCTTTGAAGGCCGGCAGTTACGCGAAGACCAGGTTCAAGACGACCAGCATTGCCAGCACCGCGACGGCCAGGGTAGAGGGCTTTTGATACCACGTCAGGTGGGTATCGACCGGCTTGGGCGTCAACGAGTACACCAGGCCC
Organism: uncultured Acidobacteriaceae bacterium; assembly: GCA_964252655.1. Taxonomy (GTDB): domain Bacteria; phylum Acidobacteriota; class Terriglobia; order Terriglobales; family Acidobacteriaceae; genus Edaphobacter. The sequence continues at coordinate 70,608 of CAXUNR010000005.1, read as the reverse complement.
ACGAGCTCAGCCTCCGCACGTGGCTGAGTGGCAAGGGAGACCGCGATGGTCACGAGCAGATTTACCGTGAAGGCAAAGATCGCCGTCCAGAAATTTTGCGCCATGTCCGACGGGTAGGTATGGACCAGATGCAGCCAAGCGCCGTGAATGCCCGGCGTTGCGTCTGCCGGCAAGGTGAGCCCATGATGCACCAGCGCTGCGCCGGTGCCGGCCAGCAGGCCGGTGAAGGCACCGTGGCCCGTAGTCCGCTTCCAGAACATGCCCAGGAGAAACGTGGCGAAGAGCGGCGCATTGACGAGTGAAAAGATCAACTGCAACGCGTCCATGATGTTATTGAAGTTGGTCGCGAGGTACGCCGCGCCGACTGAGAGCAGCACGCCCCCGACAGTGGCCGCACGCCCCATCCACAGGTAATGCTCGTCCGTGCCGCGCTTGTTGATATAGGCCTGATAGATGTCGTAGGTCCAGACCGTGTTGAAGGCGGTGACGTTGCCTGCCATGCCGGACATAAAGCTGGCCAGCAGCGCTGTCAGGCCCAGGCCGAGGATGCCGGTGGGAAAGAAGTGAAGCAGCATCACGGGGATGGCCAGGTCGTAGTTGTAGGTCGGGGTTCCGTCGGCGTTGAAGACCTGCCGGCCGGTGCGCGGATCGTACTTGAGCGGGATGATGCCGGTCGGGTGCGCCTCATCGAGCGGCACCGGTTTGGCGATGTTGCCGAGCGTCAAAACCTCCCGGCCATGTTTGTCCAGGGAGTCCGTCGCGGTTAGCGGCTGGACAGCGTCCCGCGCGGCGAGGGTTGCGGCCGTGACCTCGCCGCTCGGCACGGAAGCCATGCGGCTGGTCACCGTGACCGCGATCAGTCCCGGCAAGATGACCAGGAAGGGAAAAAACATCTTCGGGATTGCGGCGATGAGCGGTACACGTCGTGCTGAAACTTCGCTGTCCGCGGCCATGGCACGCTGGATGACGAGGAAATCGGTGCACCAGTAGCCAAAGGATAGTACAAAGCCTAATCCCATAGCGAGCCCTACCCACTCGACGCCTAGCGAGTTGGTGCTCGCATGCGCCATGCCGCGCCAGGAGTGCGTCATGGTCGCGGGCAGCGCCTGCTTGATTCCCTGCCATCCGCCAACGTTGCGAAGGCCGATCCAGACGAGTGGCGCGAACCCGGCCACAATCAGGAAGAACTGCAGAACCTCGTTATAGATCGCGCTCGTCAGGCCTCCCAGGAAGATGTAACCCAGCACGATTACGGCGCTAAGCAGGACACTGACGTGAAAGATATAGGCGTCCGGGATAATCCCGTGGAAGAGCCCCAGCGTCTGAATCAACAGCGCCATCGCATACATGGAGATGCCGGAAGAGAAGACGGTCATGATCGCGAACGAGAATGCATTGAGCGCGCGCGTCTTCTCGTCGAAGCGCATGCGCAGGTACTCAGGCACGGACCGGGCTTTCGACCCGTAGTAGAACGGCATCATGAAGATGCCGACGAAGCACATGGCGGGAACGGCCCCGATCCAGTAGAAGTGGCTAGTGATGATGCCATATTTGGCGCCCGAAGCCCCCATGCCGATCACCTCCTGCGCGCCCAAATTGGCGGAGATGAATGCGAGTCCGCAGACCCAGGCGGGAATGGAGCGGCCTGCTAAGAAAAAATCGTTGGACGTGCGCATGTAACGCTTTAGCGCAAACCCGATTCCTAGCACGAAGACGAAGTAGACCAGCATGATGAGCCAGTCAATCCCGGTCAGGTTTGCCGCCTTGGTTAAGTCCATGAACTCCCTTCGTTTCTAAATCCGCAGCGAGACCAGACACAGCATCCCGGAACCTTCATACGCCTTAAGACGATGTAATCTCTTCGGGCAATGTACTTGTTTCCTGCTGCACCGTCCACTGTCGGTTCTTTCCCGCGGCTGTCGGCGTCTGGTCCCGGTGTTGGCAATTCGTGCTCGAGAGATCACGACTCAGGCGAACCACAGCGTATCGCTCTGCATCACACAGACTTCGGCACCCAAAGCGGCCGCTCGTACGACAGGAGACAGGAACCATGGCCGGGAGTGAAGCACTGGAGAGTAAAACGAGCGAGGATGCCTCTTCAGCGATTTTGCTGATCGATGACAACGCGGTGCAGGCGGCGACCCGGCAGGCCATTCTTAAGCGCGCCGGGTATTACGTGTTTGCCGTCCTCAATCCAAAGCGGGCCCTCGAACAGATAAAAACCAGTGATTTTCCCGCGGAGATCGGCCTAGTCATTACGGACCACATGATGCCCGGAATGACGGGGGCCGAGTTTGTCCGTGCGCTGCGCGAGGAACGCAAAGAGCTTCCTGTTCTTGTCATCAGCGGATTGGAGGAGGCTGAAGAGGAGTACCGGGGTTTGAACGTACAGTTTCGGCTCAAGCCCTTGATGCCAGAAAATCTACTGGCCAGCGTCCAGCGATTGCTCTCCTCGGCGGCAAAGTAGAACCGTTTCCTTATGAAGCGTAAAAGAAATCTTGGAGAATGTTGCAGGACGAATCGCAAGCGTCTGACCGTGTGCGGTAAGCAGTAAAGCATCTTGGAGACTTGCCAAAACCTGAGACAATAGGGCAGAGGCTTCGGACGTACCGATGAACCAGCACCCCATGCCGGAATTCGGCAGCTTCTCGCTGCTGATCGCGCTCATGCTCAGCGCTTATACGCTGCTGGCCGGAGGATTCTCCCTGTGGCGATCGCATCATCAGTTTGCCGGCACCGCTGCACTTGCGCAAACTTCGCGACTGCAAGAGACGGCCCGCCGCGCCGGAATCTGCACCTTTCTCGCGGTCTCCTGCGCCGCCTTCGCACTCGTCTACGCGGCGTTCACCAACGATTACTCGCTCAGCTACATCCTCCACCACACTAATCGCGAACTGCCAACCGCCTACAAGTTCTCCGCGCTTTGGTCCGGGCAGGAAGGCTCACTGCTGCTTTGGAGCTGGCTGCTCGCCACCTACGGTTTTGTGCTCCGTATCCGCCATAAGGTCGATGTACGCCTTTCGGCCTACGCATCCACGATTCTCTCCTCCGTGCAGGTCTTCTTCCTTCTGCTTCTGGTCTTTGCCGCGCCGCCCTTTGCGCTGGAGCCGGGCCCGCTGGCGGCCGACGGATTTGGTTTGAATCCCCTGCTGCAGTATCCGGAGATGGTCATCCATCCACCCATGCTGTATCTCGGCTATGTGGGCTTCTCCGTTCCATTTGCCTTCGCGCTGGGGGCGCTGATGATGCGCTACCCTGGCGAAAAGTGGATCGCCATCACCCGCCGCTGGACGATGGTCACCTGGATGTTTTTAACCGGCGGTATCTTCCTTGGCGCGCACTGGGCCTACTCGGTCCTCGGCTGGGGCGGCTACTGGGGATGGGATCCGGTCGAGAACGCCAGCCTTATGCCCTGGCTCACTGGTACCGCCTTCCTGCACTCTGTTATGATGCAGGAGAAGCGCGGCATGATGAAATCGTGGAACGTCTGGCTTATCTTCACGACGTTCCTGCTCACCCTTTTGGGCACGCTCTTGACCCGCGCAGGTTTGGTCAGCTCCGTGCATGCCTTCGCCTCGTCGAACATCGGCAACTGGTTTGTAGGCTTCATGGCGTTGGTGCTGGCGGTATGCCTGTTCACGTATTTCAAGCAACGCGATCATCTTGCCACTGAGAATCGACTTCAGTCCGTAGTCTCCCGCGAGTCCAGCTTCCTCTTCAATAACCTGGTCCTACTGGCGGCCTGCTTCGTCGTTCTCTGGGGCACCCTCTTCCCTTTGCTGAGCGAGTACATCGATGGCACCAAGACCACGGTAGGCGCGCCCTTCTACAACCGCGTGAATATTCCCATCGGACTCTTCCTGCTGATGCTGACCGGCATCGGTCCGCTGCTGGCCTGGCGCGCCACTTCGCTACGTTCCATTCGCCGCAACTTCATCCTCCCCGGCATCGCCTTTGCGGTATCCGCCCTCGGATTGATGATCGGCGGTGTGCGTCCGTGGACAGCCGGCGACGCTTGGCAATCTACCTTCTTCTCGCTGCTCGCCTTCTCGCTTGCCGCCGGCGTTATCACTGCTATCTCCGCCGAGTTTCTACGCGGAGCCAACGTTGTCCGCACGCAGACCGGCGCTAACCTGTTCTCGTCCACCGGCATCCTCATGCGCCGCAACACCCGGCGCTACGGTGGCTACCTGGTTCACTTCGGCATCGTCGTTATGTTCATCGGCATCGCCGGCGGAGCCTTCAACCAGTCGCACGAGCAGGAGATGGGCTTCGGCGATCAGATGAGTATCGGACCCTACCGTCTCGTCTGCCAGTCCTACACCCAGGATTCAAACGCCAACTACGACACAGACTTCGCCCTGCTCGATGTAACTAAACATGGCAAACACGTCACCCAGCTTGCACCGGAAAAGCGCTTCTACCATGCCAGCGAGACCAGCTCAACTATGGTCGCGCTCCACTCCACTGCGCAAGGTGACCTTTACGTCATCTTTGAGGGCCGCAACCCCGATACCAATCGCCCGATCATCAAAGCGTTCCTCAATCCGCTCATCTCCTGGATCTGGGTAGGCGTCCTGATCGTCCTCGCCGGTACGCTCTTCGCACTTGCCCCGAGTGTCGCTGCTCGCCGCCGTGAGTCGCTGGCTGCGGCGGCCACTCCCGCTCATGCGGAGGTCCAGCATGTTTGATCGCATCGCGCGGCGCTGGCTCAGCTCTGCGCTCGTCTGCCTACTGGCCGTGGTCATGCTCGGTGCGGACGGGTCCTCCGACCCCGGCGCGCGTTTCGGACGCATTGGACACAACATGATGTGTGTCTGCAGCTGCGGCCAGGTTCTGCTCGAGTGCAACCACGTGGGCTGCCCTGACTCCGCACGCATGATCAACGAGCTCCAAGCGCAGCTCGCTGGCCCCAGCGGCACCGGAGCCGACTCCTTGATCCTCAACTGGTTCGTCAACAAGTATGGCGCGAGCGTTCTGGCAGCACCGATTCGCGGCGGCTTCGACAATGTTGCCTGGATCGTCCCGATCGCCATCTTCCTGCTTGGGACCGTCGGCACCGCGCTGCTGGTTCGGTTCTGGTCGCAAAAGCAGCGCTTGGCAGTCGCTGGAGCACCCATTGCAGACGTGTACTCCTCCGATTCGGCCGGCGCGAAGGCTCTTCGAGACCGCATCCGGCGTGACACGGAGTATCGATGAGTCTAATCGCCGGCCTCACTCTGACGCTACTTTGTTTTCTCTTCATCTTTTGGCCGGATCGGAATCCCTTCGTGCAGGCAGACAAGACTCGCGTCGATTCACTTACTGAGCGCAAAGATGCTATTTACGCCAACCTCCGTGACCTCAATTTCGAGTATCTCGCCGGCAAGTATCCCGAACAGGATTATGACGAGCAGCGAAACTTGTTAGAAAGCGAGGCAGCCGGGGTGCTCGCAGAGCTGGATGTTCTGGAAAGCCATGGCGTTCACCGAGCTCGTTGAGCAAAGCGACTCGTTTGTCACAAGTCTTCTAGCAGAGTCGTTCTTATCGCGGACTCCGCAATGAGTAATGACCCTTGAATAGCCTGCTCAGGCATGCTCGAAGTGAAAAAGCAGTTCCTGCTCGCTCGGTACGGCGATGCCATCTTTGGTGGCAGGTTTAAATGTCCAGCTTTGGATGGTGGAGAGAACGGACTGGTCAATGGCTGATCCCATACTCTGAGCGACCTGGGTTTGAACGATTCGGCCTTCCTGGTCGATCGTAATATCGATGACAACATCACCGCGGGTGCCACGAGGAAGCGCGGAGAGGTCGGGTCGAGGCCAAGGAAAGAACGTAGCGAAGGCTATCGTGACATTGCCGGTACCCAGAGCATTGTTGCCCTGGGTGCCGGCGGCAGCGTTGAGAGATGCAACGGATGCCACCGCCGGCTTGTCTGGAACAACTTTCAGCTTTAGGTAATGGGACAAGGGTGTCTGGAGCGGCTTGATGGCGGCTTGCGCGCTTGCGGAGAGGGAGTTTCCTGGGCTGTAGACAAGGGCGAGGTGTGTGCCTGCTCGGGTGCCGGGATGCTGGGCAGGCACGACATGCATGCGGCTGCTGTGCAGGAGTACCGCCAGCAGAAGTACATGCAACGCCATTGATCCTCCAATCCACTGGCCTTGCCTGGTCATATGAGCCTCCCTCGTCTTCGCACTTTCTTCCTTGTGACGCAAAACCGTCACGCAAAGTCGCTACGGCGGAGATGCGATCGACCTTACACTTGCGCTGCATGGTTCTTTCTAGAGAAGATCGCCTGCAAAGACGTGTGTAGAACGGCGGATCCTGTGGATCGTCAAGAGTGCCTCATCGATGCGGCGTGGGCAGGATGCCATACTTTGCGGCGAGAAAGTCACGAGCGACCAGAGGAAGGGTGGCAGCGATCTCTTGCCAGGTCAGGACGCGGAGGCGCGCCTGGAGGATGGGGCTACGCACGGCGCGAAGGATGCCGTACCAATCCTCGAAGAGATCGGTGCGGCGGGCATCCAGCAGGACGCAGAAGAGCGCGTCTTCGCTGTGGGCGGCCAGGACGCCGCGGATGAGCTGGTAAGAACAGACGCCGCGCTGAGTGAAGTGGAGAAGATCGCGATCAAAGACGGCGGTGAACCCAGGGTAGCGCTCCAGCAGGCGGGCGGGCGCAAATTGGAAATCGGATTCGGTGAGCTTAGCCTCGACAAGGAGTGGACCAAGACGCATATCAACTTCGGTGCGGTCCGGGAAGTGCTGGGCGGCGGAGTAGGCAGGCTGAACAGGGATCTTGGGGTGGTAGCCGAAGATGGGCACGGTGCCCGGTGCCACGCCAAGCAGACTGCACAGCCTGGCCGTGTGCAGCACGCGGGGATAGCAGAAAACATTCATCAGCAGCGCGTCGGAGCTGGTAGCGGCATCGAGCTCGCACCAGGAGCGCACCTCTTCGTCCGGCCCGGTGGGCCCGGCCTGGCGTTTGGCACTGTGCGCTTTCTGGAGACGGGCGGCCCAGGCAGGATGCTTGAGGATGCGGTGGTACGAGGCGTCGAGAAAATTGCCATGCGTAGCGATGGCGGGAGCATAGATGACGGAGGGGGTGATGCCCCGGGTGAGTTCGTGCGCTTTGCCGGTGGCGCGGTTGCGCTGGCTGAGCTCGGCGCGAAGACTGGAGGCGAGACCGCGACCACTACGCACGGGCATCGCCACCTCTACCTCGCGCATTTCCTCCTCGCTCCAGCGTGTGCGCTTCAACTTCGAGGCGTTTTGCGAAAGCTGGTTGCTTGTGCATCGCTCAAGCGGAGTGGATTGTAATTGCGGGCGGAAAGATTCAGCTTTTGCCATGGCTTAGTTTCGCCTTTTTTTCTCCTTTTCAGCGCCCCAACTTTTCCACAACAGAGCTTCAAGGAGCTTGTTTGCCAAGATGAAGCTGAACGCCGGCTTCGGCAAAGATTGGAGTCCCAAGCGTGAGGATGGGGGTTCGGGAGACTTGCTGGCGGCGATCGGTAAAGTTTTGCCCGAGGACCTGTACGGCGACTCTGCGGCTCAGGGCTCGGTGCCACGAAGCATCCAGCTGGAAGAAGGCGGCCAAGGGAAATTGGTTGGCGGTGTCGTCAAAGGCTTGGCCGCTGGCGCGCGTGGCGAGAGTGGCCTGACCCCAGCGGGGACTGTCTGATCGCAGCTGAGTGGTAAAGGACTGGCGTGGAACCTGCGGGATCCAGAGACCGACGAGCGTGGGCTGGGCCGAGAACTTGGTGACGGTTGCATCGGCGTACTGATAGCCAACGTTGACCGACCAGTTTTTTCCGGGACGCCAGGCCAGGGCAAGCTCTACGCCGCGGCTGCGAATCTGGCCCAGGTTTTCGCGGTGTTCGGTGAGGGTGGTGGCGGTCTGGGCAATCTCGACAGCCGAGACGGGGCGGTTGACGATGGTCCAGAAATATGTGGCCTGCAAGGAGAATGGGAGCCGTGGGATGGGATCCAGGGAAGCACCAAGTTCCCAACCGGTCCCTCGCTCGGAGACGAGCGCAGCATTGGGCAGGGTGGTCTCCTGGCCGACCTGGCCGGTGCGGTAGAGCTCGTTGAAGGTGGGGGTGCGGAAGGCGCGGAAGCCGCTGGCGTGGGCACGGATGTGCGGGCCAAGGGCGCGGACGATGCCCAGGCGCGGGCTGAGCACGATCTCGGTGCGGTCTGGCGGGGTCGTGCGGGATGGGGTTGCGGTTGAGGCCGCGGAAGCTGCGGTGGTCTGCACAATGTTGAGATTCGAGGCACGGTCAGCGCGAAGAGAAGCTGCGCCAGACCAGCCGCCGTGTGAGCCGAGGAGCTCGCCGAAGCCTCCGATGAAGCGTTGTCGGGCGGTGACGTCCTGGAGTCCATTGGATAAACCCTTGGCGATGAGTGTCTCGTTGTCGCTGGCGCGCAGGTCGCGCAGGTCCGCGCCGGAGACGAGGGCGAGTGGACCAATTTGAAGCGTGGCGTCTCCGGTCGCACCGAGTTCCTGGGTGTGGACGCGCTGGAGCCGGGTGAGGGCTTCCGTGTTGCGGTTCGCCGCGATGGAGGAGAAGCTCTGGCGGTAGCCCTCATCGGAGCCGAATACGCGTGCGCGGGCGGTTACCGTTGACTGCTCGGGCGTGTCAATGCCGCCGAGATAGCGCCAGAGGCGAATGGCGTTGGTCTGGAGGGGTGTGCCGTTGTTGCGGGCTTCGTCGAGGAGATTGCCGGTCAGGAAAAATCGCTGATCGGGGAAGAGGCGACGTCCAAGCTCGGTGCGGTAGCTCTGGCTGCGAAGGTTGGCGGGGACATCGACCGCACCGGCGAGTGAGGGTGTGGTGACCACGTAGCCCGCGGTGTGGATGGACTCGCCGGCGCCGAGCAGGGCCAGCGGTTTAGAAACACGCGAGGCAACGGAAGAGACATCGGAGGTCGCCTGGGAGCCCCCCATGCCGAAGAGGTCGAGGCTTGAGGCTCTGGGAGAGACGGGGAGGACGTCCATGACGCCGCCGAGGGCGCTCGAACCGTAAAGATCGGAGCCGCCGCCGGTGACGAGGGTGACAGCTTCGATGGTGCTTTGGGGCTGCTCGGACCAATGGATGTAGCCGCCAAAGGGATCGTTGAGCGGCGCGCCGTCCTCAAGGACGAGGGTACGGCTGGCGGCGGTAGAGCCGAGGCCGCGGAGCGAGATGCCCTCGCTGGTAGGGTTGGCGATGCGGGAGGGAGCGCGACGGTAGAGCTCGAAGCCGGCGTGCTGGCGAAGGGATTCGTCGAGGGTGACGGCGGGGTAGTCGTGGAGGGCTTGCGGAGAAAGCCGAAAGACGGTTTTGGCGGTTTCGCCAAGGGGTGAAGAGGAGCGCGTGGCGGTGACGTTGATCTGATCGGCTACCGGAGCTGGAGATGGAGGAGGCGGTGCGGTTTGGGATCGGGCTGCGCCGCCAGCGAAGAAGACGACGAGGGAAAGAGTACGGCGCAGGGGATGCTCCTATCGGTACGCGGTCTCAGCGTGCGGGCTCTCGCCGGTTAGCCGTGATCGCCGTAGCTCTGACATGATTCTACGGTCACCGAGCCGATGCCGGTGGCCCTTAGATACAGGCCCGTTGCCAAGGAAATGGTACGCTCGGCGATTGCTACAACTAACTAGGGATGGTGGATGACCAGGGGTGCGCCGGAGACTTGGACGCAGAGAAGAGTCGCGTGCAGCAAACGCGGAGAGGGGGAGGCTTGGAGTCTGCGGCGCTCATCGACGGGCCAATCGTCGATACAGCCGCGACCGCGGCGGGGCAGACGATTGAAGCGCCTGCGGGGCTGGAGATGGGCAAGCTGCGGTCCACGGCACTACGAGCGACGGCCTGGACGGTGGTGTCCTATGGCTCGACCCAGGCGCTGCGGGTGGTCAACAGCCTGATCCTAACACGGCTTCTACTGCCATCAGCCTTCGGCCAGATCACGCTGGTGACGACGCTAATGGTAGGCATTGCCCTGCTGTCGGATATCGGTCTAGGGCCGAGTGTTATCCAGAGCGTACGCGGCGACGAGCCAGAGTTCCTCAACGCGGCTTGGACACTGCAGTCCGTGCGAGGGGTAGGGCTATGGCTGATGGCGCTGCTGCTGACCTGGCCGGCGGCTGCGGTATATCACGACGTATCCATGCGACGGGTCTTGCCGGTGCTGGCCTTGACGCTGTTGATCTCCGGCTTCAACAGCACAAATCTCTTGACGTTATCGCGGCACATGGGGGTGCGGCGGTTGTTTTTGCTGGACTTCAGCTCGCAACTGGTGTCGCTGGCGGTGACGGTGACCTGGGCGTGGGTATCGCCGAGTGTTTGGGCCCTCGTAGGTGGCAACCTGGTGTCGACCCTCTACCGGCTGGCCCTGAGCCATCATCCGGCGGTCGCTCCGGGTATGCGCAACAGGTTCAGCTGGGACAGTGCATCGATGCGCGAGATCCTGCACTTCGGCAAGTGGATCTTTCTAGGCACGGCCTTCTACTTCTTCGCGTCGCAGGCGGACAAGCTGATTCTGGGCAAGTACGTGAGTCTGGCCATGCTGGGGGTGTACGGAATCGCATTCCAGATCTCGGACGTACCCCGGGCGATCATCAATTCGTTTGCGAACAAGGTCGGGTATCCCTTCGTCTCGAGAATCATTTACCTGCCGATGGCGGAGTTCCGCGCCCAGTTCCTGCGCTATCGCCAGTATGCCCTCGCAGCCGGGGCGGTATTGCTAAGCGCGATGGTGACATGGGGCGACCTCCTCATCTTAAAGCTGTATAAGCCCTCGTATGCGGAGGCGGCCTGGATGGTGCCGATCCTGGCAATTGGGCTTTGGCACACGCTGCTCTACCAAACCAGCAGTCCGGTCCTGTTTTCACTCGGCAAGTCGAAATACAACGCGGTGGGCAATGGAATTTACTGCGCGACGATGCTGACCGCGATCCCGCTGGCCCTGCATGTCTGGGGGTTGCGGGGGGCCGTCTGGGCGGTTGCCGGTGGGGATCTGCCGTTGTATCTGGTCTTTCAGTTCGGGGCGACCCGCGAAGGGATCAAGCCCTTGCGTCAGGACTTTGCCATGACGCTGGTCTTTGCTGCGCTGCTGGGTCTGGAATTTGCAATGAAGCATGCACTCGGATAGTGGCAGTCGGCTAACCCGCAAGCGGTATTTTCTCCGGCGGTCGGAAGAGGGAAAGTGTAGAGATGAACCACCATCAAGGGGCCACAGTCATAGAGCCTTTCTCCAGATTCGAGCCGCAGCAATGTTTGCAGGAGACCATTGCGAGTCTTTTTGCCGCGATCTGCGAGCGGCAACGGAATACCATTGCTCTAACTCTTGGCGATCGGAACATGACATACGCCGAGCTGGATCACTTGGCGGATGGGATTGCCGCTCACCTGATGCGCCATGGCGCAGGTCGCGGGACGATCGTGGCGATCTGCCTGGAGCGATCGTTCGAGATGATTGCGTCGATGCTGGCGGTGATCAAGTGTGGAGCAGCCTATTTGCCACTCGATGCCGGGTATCCGACGGCACGGCTTGCGGACATAGTCGCGGACGCAGCGCCGGTCGCCGTGGTGACGACACGCAGTCTGGCGAGCTGCTTCGACGCCTTGCCCGCAGCTGTACTGTGCATCGAAACGCTCGACCTGCAGGACGCGGCGCCCTTTGTAGCGGCCATCTGGGCCGAAGAGCCAGCGTACGTGATCTACACCTCGGGTTCGACGGGCCGGCCCAAGGGAGTCGTGGTCACGCATAACAACGTCGTGCGGCTGATGACGGCGACCGAGCCTTGGTTTCGGTTCTCCGGCAAGGATGTCTGGACCCTGTTTCACTCGTGTGCGTTCGACTTTTCGGTATGGGAAATCTGGGGTTGTCTACTGCATGGGGGAAGGCTCGTGATTGTGCCCTTCGTGGTCACTCGCGGCCCCGAGGAGTTTCACGCACTGCTGGTTGCCGAACGCGTGACCGTGTTAAACCAAACACCTTCTGCGTTTGTGACGTTGAGCCAGGTGGACGCGCGTATGCCGGCAGCGCCGCTTTGCCTGCGTGTGGTCATCTTCGGCGGTGAGGCGCTGGTCCCGGCTTCGCTGCGTGGATGGTTTGCACGCCATGGTGAGACGAAGCCGGAGCTGGTGAATATGTACGGTATTACCGAGACGACCGTGCATGTCACTTACCGACGGATTCTGGCGACAGATGCAGAGCACGAGCGCGAGAGCCTGCTCGGCCGGCCGCTTCCAGACATGCAGCTGCATCTCCTGGATGCGAACCGAACTCCGGTGGGTGTGGAAGAAGAAGGCGAGTTATGGATCGGCGGCGGCGGCGTGGCGCTTGGATATTTAAACCGACCTGCGCTGGCAGCGGAACGATTTTTGGCGGCTAGTTTTTTGGGTCTGGAGGGACGGCTGTATCGCTCCGGAGATCTGGCAAGACGGCGTGCGGATGGCGAGCTTGTATATGTCGGCCGAAAGGACAGCCAAGTGAAGATCAACGGCTTCCGCGTTGAATTGGGCGAGATAGAGGCGGCGATCGTAGCGCATCCATCGTTGGTACAGGCGTGCGTCATCGCCTATGCGGAGTCCAGTGGAGGAGCACGCCTGGCGGCTTACTACGTGGCGAAGACCGGACCGGAGCCAACCACCCGCGAGCTAAGTCAGTTTCTTGCGCAACGGCTTCCGGCGCAGATGATGCCGGCTTTTTACGTTGGCTTGCCGGCGTTACCGCTGACAGCAAACGGGAAAGTGGATCGCCAGGCGCTGCCTGCTCCGCAATCGGGTGCGAGTTCCTCCGAACGAAGAAACCTGACTCAGGCTTCAGGTCTGGAATACAGCATCGCGCGTATCTGGCAAATGGTTCTGGCAGCGGATGAAGTGGGGCTGGATGACAACTTCTTTGATGTCGGCGGATCGTCTCTGCTGCTCATCGCGGTGCGGACGGGCCTGCAGGAACAACTTGACCGGCCTATCCCGGTGACTTGGATGTTTGAGTACACCACGATCCGTTCGCTTGCGCGCAAGCTGGGATCTCCGGACAGTGTCAGTCCGTTGGCTTCAAACCGGCTTGCGGACGCGGCACGGCGCCAGCGGGAGTCCTTCCAGCGGGCGCGCGAAATCAAAGGAGTGCCTCAATGATCCGGCATACCCCGAACCCGCAAGACAACGCCGATCCACTACTGATGGAAGGGATCGCGATTATCGGCATGTCCGGGCGGTTCCCGGGCGCTCCAGACCTCCATGCGTTCTGGCAAGTACTGGTTGAGGGGCGGGACACGATCTCGCGCTTCGGCGGAGACGCCGTGAAGGACGACTTCGTCGGTGCGCGCGGTGTTCTGGAAGATGCGGCCCTGTTCGACGCGGACTTTTTCGGGATTGCGCCGCGGGATGCGGACTGCATGGATCCCCAACATCGGCTCTTTCTGGAAACGTGTTCCAACGCGCTTGAAGATGCGGGATACGTTCCGTCCGAGTACACCGGAGAGATAGGGCTGTTTGCCGGATGCAGCCTGAACACCTATCTTCTTGCTAACCTGTCCGGGGATCGCAGCTTTCTGGAGCAGTTAACGGCGCAGTACCAGGTGGGGGAGTTCCCGGTCGCCTTGGGCAACGACAAGGATTTCTTGACCACGCGGGCAGCGTACAAGCTAAACCTGCGCGGGCCGGTAGTGAGCGTGCAGGCCGCGTGCGCCACATCTCTAGTGGCGATCTGCCAGGCGAGCCAGGCGTTGTTGAACTACCAATGCGACATGGCGCTGGCAGGGGGAGTCTCGGTGACCTTCCCGCAGGAGCGCGGCCATTTCTACCAGGAAGGCGGTCTGGCGTCACGGGATGGCCGATGTCGTCCGTTTGACGCGAACGCCTCGGGTACGGTGTTCGGACATGGGGTTGGGGTGATCGTATTGAAGCGCATGGAAGACGCGCTTCGGGATGGCGACCACATTGAAGCGGTGATTCGCGGCTTCGCGGTCAACAATGACGGCTCGGCCAAGGCTGGATATATGGCTCCCGGCGTGGATGGGCAGGCGCGAGTCATTGCAGCGGCGCAGGCCATGGCAGGAGTCTCGCCCGAGACGATTACCTATATTGAGGCGCATGGGACGGGCACTCCGCTCGGCGACCCCATTGAGATCGCAGCGTTGACCAAGGTGTTTCGTCAAGGGACGAACCGAACCGGCTTTTGTGCAATTGGAACGGCAAAGGGCAATGTCGGTCATCTGGACGCAGCGGCCGGGGTGACGGGCGTCATCAAGACAGTGCTCTCCATGCGCCACCGTTTAATGCCAGGACTGATGCACTTTGAAGAACCAAATCCCAAGATTGATCTAGGCGGTTCGCCTTTCTGCTTTTCCTCCGAGGCCTGCGCCTGGCACAGCGAAGGGCCGCGACGGACAGGTGTGAGCGCGTTTGGGGTAGGCGGCGTGAACGCGCATGTGGTGCTGGAGGAGTCGCCGTGTCTTCAGGAGGTAGCCTCCCAACGGAGCAGACAGGTGTTATGTGTCTCGGGACGAAGCGAAGCAGTCGCGCGGGAGGCGGCGGCCAAACTTAGCACTCATCTTGAAGCACGACCGGAGATGTCTCTTGCCGACGTGGCGTATACGTTATCGTGCGGGCGAAAGGCGCATGAGTTCCGGATTGCGGTTGCGGCGAAAGAGAGCGGACCGGCGCTGACCTCTCGCCTGAGAAACGCTGCGGTCTCAAGGGCCGGGAAGCGGCGCGTTGCATTCCTGTTTCCCGGCCAGGGCAGCCAGTTTGTGGGCATGGGCCAGAGCCTGTACGAAACGGAGCGAGTCTACCGCGAGACATTCGATCACTGCGCGGCAATCGTACAGCCGCTGCTGAAAGTAGATCTGCGGGATGCGATCTTCTCAAATGCGGAGGACGAGGCCGCACACCCAAAGCTTGAGCAGACATCGATAATACAACCCGCATTGTTTGCCACCGAGTTTGCCCTTGCAGCGTTGTGGCAGGCGTGGGGAGTTGCGCCGCAAACCCTGGTCGGCCATAGCGTGGGCGAATATGTGGCTGCAGCCGTTGCGGGTGTGATGAGTTTTGAAGACGCACTGCGGCTGGTGACTCTGCGCGGGCAGAGAATGGGAGCGCTGCCGGGAGGCACGATGCTCTCGGTTGCGCTGGGAGAGGACTCGGTCACCAGGTACCTGTCGGAGGAGATCTCGCTGGCCGCGCTGAATGCGCCGCGCTCGAGCGTGCTGGCGGGACCTGCGCCTCCGATGGAGGCACTTGAACAAAGGTTAGAGGAGGACGGTGTCAGTTCGCGGCGGCTAAAAACCTCGCATGCATTTCATTCGTCGATGATGGACCCAATGCTGGCGGAGTTTGAGGTGGAGGTCGCCAGGGTCCGTTTGCATGCGCCCAAGCTGCCGTTTGTTTCAAGTGTGACTGGAACGTGGATCACGGATGCGGAGGCGACCAGTGCGCGCTATTGGGCGCAAGGGTGCCGGCAGCCGGTGCGGTTTGCCGATGCGGTCCGGACCCTGATGAGCGACGGCACGGATGTTCTGCTGGAGGTAGGGCCGGGGCGCACTCTGGTCTCGCTGGCCAAACAAGGCGCGGCTGGAGAGCTTACAGCGGTGGCGTCCTTGACTCCTGCGGCGGGCATGCAGGAGGAAGCAACAGTGCAGGACGCGCTGGCTGCGCTGTGGAGCCGCGGTGTTGGCATCGATTGGCAAGCTATTTATAAGGAGGAGCCGTGCCGGCGTATTTCGCTGCCGACGTACCCTTTCGAACGCAAGCTGCATTGGATCGATCTCCCGGCGCGGCAAACGACCCCGGTGGAAAGTACGACTGTATTGCCCGACCTGTACGCACAAGAAACCTCTAAAATGGTCTACGCTGCACAGCCTTTGTTGAAAGAAGAACCGTCCTCGACCTCACGTCCAGAGCGTCTTTGTGTTGAGATTGCTCAGGTTTTCGAGCAGATGACTGGAATTGCCGCAACGCCTGAAGAGTACACGTCGTCGTTCCTGGAACTTGGCTTCGACTCGCTGTTCCTGACGCAAGCGACTCGGGCGATCGAAAAAAAGTTCCATGTCAAGGTGACGTTCCGGCAGATGATGGAGCAGGTTGCCACCATCGAAAGTCTGGCAAAGTTCCTGGACGAAAAGCTGCCGCCAGAAATTTTTGAAGAAACATCTGCGTCCCAGGAGTCCGCTGTCGTGTTTGTCGCGGCGCCGGCCCAGGAATTGGGGGTTAGGCAGCCGTTGGAAGAGCTGTTCTCGGCCCAGATCACAGCGATGCAGAGGCTGTTTGCCGAGCAACTTGAGGCGCTGCGCGCGGCCGGGGGCAAGCCCATAAAGTTTGCGCTTGTGGCGACCAAAAGTCCGCTACCGCAGACGGAGCCTACGGAGATACGCCATGGATCGTTCCGGCCCATCCAGCCCAGGGCGGCCGATGAGCTTGATTCAGTCCAGGAAAAGTATCTCTCGACACTGATTGCCGGATACGAGGGGAAGACTGCCGGCTCCAAGCGCCTGACGCAAGCCGGACGCGCGAAGCTGGCCGATCCGCGTGCGATGGCCGGGTTCCGGGCGCAATGGAAGGAGATGGTCTATCCACTGGTGGTGGAGCGCGCTCAAGGCTCACGACTCTGGGACGTGGATGAGAACGAGTACATCGATCTCGTGAACGGCTACGGGTGCATTTTGTTTGGCCACTCCCCGAAGTTTGTGGTCGATGCGGTGCTCGATCAGCTAGATCGCGGAGTCGCGATCGGCCCGCAAACGCGGTTGGCCGGCGAGGTGGCCGCGCTGATCTGCGAGCTCACCGGCAATGATCGCGTGACGTTCTGCAACACGGGTTCGGAGGCTGTGATGGCCGCGATCCGGGTAGCGCGCATGGTCACCGGACGGGACAAGCTGGTGTACTTCGCCGGCGACTACCACGGCACGTTCGATGAGGTGCTGGTCCGTCGCACTGCACGCGGAAGCATGCCTATTGCTCCGGGCATTCCACAAGCCAACGTGAATAACGTGGAGGTGCTGGAGTACGGAACCGAGGCCTCGCTCGAGTATCTGCGTAGCAACGCAGGTGAGATTGCGGCGGTGTTGATCGAGCCGGTTCAGACCCGCCATCCGGAGCTACAACCGATGGACTTCATCTGTGCGGTGCGGGCGATTACGGAAGAGACCGGTTCGGCAATGATTCTTGACGAGGTCGTTACGGGGTTCCGGCTTGCTCCAGGAGGCATCCAGGAACTCCTCGGTATACGCGCGGACCTATGCACGTATGGCAAGGTGATTGGGGGCGGTCACCCGATCGGAGTCCTGTCGGGAAAGCGAGAATTTCTTGACACGCTCGACGGCGGTGGCTGGCAGTTCGGAGACAATTCGGGACCGGAGGTTGGGATCACCTTCTTCGCCGGAACCTTTGTACGGCATCCTCTTGCGTTGGCTGCTGCTAAGTCGGTGTTACAGCATCTCCGCCTGGCGGGGCCTGCTTTGCAGCGCGAGCTGAATGCGAGGACAGCGCAGCTTGCGGAGTCGCTGGACCGCTTCTTCGTCGAGCGCGGCGTCCCGAGCCGAGTGCATCACTTCGCTTCTTGGTTTTACTTCACGTTTGCAAGCGACGCTCGGCTAGCCAGTCTCTTTTATTACGTGATGCGCGCAAAAGGCATTCACATCCAGGAGAGCTACCCGTGCTTCCTGACTACGGCTCATTCGGAAGCAGACATTGCGGCGATCGAAGCTGCGTTTCGGCAGACGATCCTTGAGATGCAGGAGGGTGAAGTGATGCCCAGGGCGGACAAGGTCTTCCAGCCACCTGTCCTCCGCGCCGCGTCGCTGCCCGATCGCGTGCCGCTGACAGAGCCACAGCGTGAGATTTTTCTCGCTGCGATGATGGGGGAGGAGGCGAACTGTGGCTTTAACGAGTCGCTTACCCTGCATCTGCACGGAGAGGTACGCGAGGCAGCGCTAAAGCGAGCGCTCGAAATCATTCTAGGCCGGCACGATGCGCTCCGCGGCACGGTGAGCGAAGACGGCGATTGGTTTGAAGTATCGACGGAGATCTCGCTAAGCACCTCTTTCATCGATCTTCGAGACCTGGTGGAGTCGACGCGAAATCATCTGCTCGCCGCCGCGATTGTCAATGAGGCGGGAACGCCATTTGATCTTGTGCACGGTCCCCTGCTTCGTTCGGTGTGCTACCGGCTTGCGGACGACCACTGGGCTTTGCTGCTCACCGCGCATCATCTTGTGCTGGATGGATGGTCGGCCAATGTACTTTTGGAGGAGCTCGGCATAGTGTACAGCGGAGCTCTAGAACTTGCTCCGATCCTGCCGTTCCGCAGCTATGCCCTTCGCGAGCGGCAACGGGATGAGGCAGGCGAGTTTGCGGAAAATGAGTCCTACTGGATCAATCGTTTTCAGGGCAGGTCTCCGAGGCTTGATCTACCGACCGATCGTTCCAGGCCCCCGCAGAAGACGCATCGCGGCCAGACGCTGCGTGGTCAGGTTGGCCCGGAGCTCTACACAGCTCTGGTCCACTCGAGCGCTCGCAACGGATGCTCGCTCTTTGTTGTCCTGCTCTCCGGTTTCGAAGTGCTGCTGCATCGGCTGACCGGACAGGAGGAAGTGGTGGTCGGCATCTCAGCAGCCGGGCAGGCGTTGGTCGAAGATGTCAACCTAATAGGACATGCGGTGCACTTTCTTCCGATGTTGAGCGAAGTGCATCCCGGGACGACAGCTAACGAGCACATGCAGGCGACCAAGACGGCGCTGCTCGACGCCTACGACCACCAGGAATTTACCTTCGGCAGCATCCTGCGGAAGTTACGGCTGGAGCGCGAGCCTGGGCGGCTACCGTTGATCGAGGTTCAGTTCAATTTGGAGCGGCTCGGAGACAACGTCCGCTTCGATGGCCTCGCGGTCGATGTCCAGCCGAACCCGAAGTGCTTCGTAAATACCGACCTGTTTCTAAACGTCGTGGACACCGGAACTAATCTTCAGTTTACGTGCGACTACAACTCCACTTTGTTCGATGAATCGACGATCACGCGCTGGCTCGAATCTTGGACCCAGGTGTTGTCTTCAACGATTGCGGCTCCGGAGACGCGTGTGGATGAGCTGCCACTGCTTGGACCGGAGGAGCATCACAAGCTGACTGCCGAGTGGAATCGGACTGCCGTCGATTGGGGCGAGTTTCGCTCGGTGGCCGCCCTCGTGCTGACGCGTGCCGAGCGCGAGCCGGAACGAGTGGCATTGGAGTGCGGCGGCTCGATCTGGACGTACGGCAAGTTGGCGGAGTACGCGCTGACGCTGGCTCAGGAACTTGGAAGATTGGGTCTGCCGCGCGAAGGTCTAGTGGGGATTTGCCTAGAGCGCTCGCCCGAGATGGTGGCGGCGATCCTAGCCGTGATGCTGGCGGGTGGAGCGTATGTGCCGCTGGATCCGCGTCACCCTCGGCAACGACTCGAGATGGTGCTGACCGACGCCGGTGTGCAAATACTGCTGACACGAGGGCAGATCGCGCTGAACACTCCCGCCCGGGTCCTCGACTTGGCGAAAAGCCTTCCCGCGGCGACCAACTTCGAACCGGCGACACTCACGGCGGATTCACTGGCGTACGTTCTCTATACATCTGGCTCCACAGGAAGGCCAAAGGGCGTCGCCATTGAACATGGTGCTCTCGTTAATCTTCTACATTCAGTGAAACGGGCGCCCGGACTAGTTGCGGCAGACACGCTGGTTGCAATTACCACGCTGGCCTTCGACATTGCAGCTTTGGAATTGCTGCTGCCTTTGCTCGTGGGAGCGCGGCTCGTCATTGCAACAGACGAGGAGGTTGCGGACGGCCGCAAGCTGCTAAGCTTGATGGAGCGAACTGAAGCGACTGTGCTGCAGGCCACACCTGGTGCCTGGCGGCTGCTGATCGACTCCGGATGGACAAAGCCGTTACCCGGCCGGCATGCGTTGAAAGCGCTGTGCGGGGGCGAAGCCCTATCCCGCGAGTTAGCAAACCAACTACTGACACGAGCCTCAGAGGTTTGGAACATGTATGGTCCTACCGAGACCACCATTTGGTCCTCGGCGACTCGGGTGGAGGCCGGCTTTGGACCACTTCGGCTTGGGCCTCCTTTGGCGAACACGGAGTTTTATGTTCTTTCCGGGCGCGAACAACTGGCCCCGATTGGCACTATTGGGGAGCTGTTTATTGGTGGTACAGGTCTGGCGCGTCTTTATTGGCGTCGATCAGAGCTAACGCGGGAGAAGTTTCGTACAAATCCTTACAGCGAAGGCCGAATTTATGCCTCAGGCGACCTTGCCAGACGACACGAGGATGGAACGATTGAGTTGCTGGGGCGATCTGATTTTCAGATCAAGCTGCGCGGCTATCGAATTGAGTTGCAGGAGATCGAAGCTGCGCTTGGGGCCAACCCGCAGGTGCGGGAAGCTGTGGTCATTGCCGACAGGGATGTTGCGGCGACTCAGCTGATCGCTTACGTGACGAGCAACGGAAACGTTCAGCCAGAGACTCTGCGCGACCGTCTCGCACAGACGATGCGCGAGATCCTACCGGATTATATGGTTCCCGCAGATTTCATCGTCCTGCCGCAGCTGCCCCGGACCACCAACGGCAAGATCGATCGGAAGGCACTGCCGAAACCCTCTCGGCGTCCAGTCCGCGAAGCGCCGGCGGCCTTTACCCTGCCGGTAACGCCGGCCCAAAAAGTGCTGGCGCAAATCTGGTCTGAGGTGTTGGAGGTTGGCCGGGTCGGGATCACGGACAGCCTCTTCGAGCTTGGCGCTGATTCCCTGCTTATCTTCCGCATAGCCGCGCGCGCGCAACGGCAAGGTCTTCCACTCGATGCCGCACTGCTCTTCCAACAGAGAACGATCGCCGGCGTCTGTGCAGCATTAGAGCAATGCGACGAAGACCACGGAATGCGTCCTGTGCCGCAAATTGCCGCCGTTGAACGGGACAAATACCGGGTTGTGAAAGCGGGAGGCATGCGATGACATCTACTCAGGCTGCTGACCCTTCCCTTCAACAACACCAGGAGACTTCACCTGTCAGAGAATGGCCAGAGGAAAATCCCCCAGCAGAAGCACTATACGCATTTCCCGCAACGCAAGGCCAAGTACGCTTTTGGTCACTGGATCAACTGGATCCCGGCTCCCCAGCTTTGAATATGCCGTTGATGTGGAAGTGCACCGGTCCGCTGGATCGAAACGCCCTGCAGCAAGCATTCGTTCTATGCACTGATCGACATGAGGCGCTGCGCACTACCTTCGAGTGGATAGATGGGTCACTCAAGCAGATGCTGCATGCGGAGCGTAAACTCCAGCTTTTAATGATTGACCTTGAGCCACTGCAAAGCGTATTGCAACAGGTGGAAGCGGAACGAGTAACGCGTGAACAGGCTGCATTCCGCTTTGACCTAAAACACGGCCCGCTGCTTGCGCTCAAGCTGCTGCGGTTCGGAGCTGAAGACCACCTTCTGCTCGTGACGATGCACCACATCGTGTGTGACGGGATTTCGAACGGTATTCTGCTGCGCGATGTACGTGTCTTTTATGAGGCTTTGCTAACCGGGCGTCCGGCGATATTGCCGGAGCTACCAGTCCAATTTGCCGACTATGCGGTCTGGCAAGAGAACTGGATAAAGAGTGAAGAACGGGAAGCTTCACTTGCTTTCTGGCGTGAATCCCTAGGTTCTGACTTTTCAAGACTTTCCCTGACTCGCGATTCTGATGCACTCGCCGAACCTTCCACGCGCGAGCAGCAGACAACCGGAGCCATCGAAACATTGCTGATCCCTCCTGATCTGCAACGACGAGCCCTGGAGTACTGCAGATGCGAACATGTGACCCTAAATATTTTGCTGTTCGCTGTCTTTGCCACACTGATGCATTGGCTAACCGGACAGCGGGATCTCACTCTTGGGTCGCCGTGCGCGAATCGTACAGAGGAGACCGAGGATTTGATTGGTCTGTTCATGAACATACAGGTGATCCGGCTTCGTCTCACACAAGAAGAGACATTCCGCACTCTTCTGGCCAAACTTCAGGAGTGGACTGTAGAGGCGTACAAGCATCAAGCCCTCCCGTTTGAACTGCTGGTACACGATGCCCAACTTGCGGGCAGCGGGCGAACATTCGAGATGCCCGTGTTCTTCCTTTACCAAAAATCGTTTATGCTCTCGCAGCGAATCGATGCATTGGACATTGTTCCCTTGCGCTCCGAAAGCCCGGGTGCCATCTTCGAAATAATGTTTGCGGTGGTTGATCGCGTTGAAGAAGGACCAAGGCTACAGCTGGAATATAACCCCCTCTATTACAAGCGCTCAACCATCGAGGGATATCTTCAAAAATTCAACGCATTGTTGTCTTCAGCCTTGTCTGCGCCAGACGATCGCGTGGAAGAGTTTGCGGCATCTGAAAAGGCGAATCGTAAGCAGCAAAGTGAGACTAAGTTGACACGCTGGCAAGAAGCCGGACCTGCCTTAGATGATTACGTTCGACCACGTGATTTTGTCGAACGGCAGCTTGCAAATATTTGGCAAGCCACCCTGGATATTCCTAAGATCAGCATACGCGCCAGCTTCTTCTCTCTTGGTGTGGGATCGCTTGCGGCATTGCGTCTCATCACCAAGATCAATCGCGTCTTCGCAACGGATCTCGGCTTGGCAAGTTTCATCTTGGCCCCTACCATCGAAACTCTTGCGCTTCTTATTCAAGCGCGGTTTGCGCCAAAGACGGACAGCTCTTTAGTGCCGTTGCAGCCCCACGGTAGGCGGCTGCCCCTCTTCATTGCACACGGCGTCGGCGGAAATGTGATTAGCTTTCACGGTCTTGCGGCGCGTCTGGGCGAAGATCAACCTGTATATGGCATTCAGGCACAGTCACTAATTGGACGCGAGCCAGCGCTGCTGCACTTAAAGGATCTGGCCGCGTACTATCTCCGCGATATGCGCAGAGTGCAGCCGCGCGGCCCTTATCACCTTTTGGGATATTCATTCGGTGGCACACTCACTTTGGAGATGGCGCACCAACTGCACGCGGCGGGCGAGCAGGTGGCGCTGCTTGGAATGCTCGATGCACGCACCCGTCAGTACGATCACACGATGGTACGAGGCGCGCCTGCGCGGCTGAGACGCCAAATGGATCGCTTACACGTCAACACATATCGACTGACGGCTAAAAATCGTGCGCGTTACTTTTTCGAGAAACTACGCACTCGGGCTGTTCGCTTCGGGTGCATGGCAGCCGCAAAGCTGGGGTTCCGACGAGTTCCTGTCTGGATGAGAAGCGCATACGACGTCAATTACGTTGCGTTTGAGAATTATCGGCTGGAGTCCTACGATGGCCGACTGATACTCTTTCGCGCTTCGGAACAGGAGCATTCCGGGGGGGCGTCTGACCTGGGTTGGAGCCGATATTTTCAGCAAGGGGTAGAAATCCACGATCTACCAGGCGATCACGAACGTCTTTTTCTCGAACCTAACCTCGATCAGCTTGCGGAGCAACTGCGCGACCTGCTACAGCGAAGCATAGTGGTGCGCGCATGAATGCCAACATCACAGCCCAGCTAACGCAACGCCAGCTCTATCTTGTCCTGTCCCCTCAATCTCTGCCGTATGCGTTGGGCGCAATGACTGATCTGTTTCACAACTGCGTCGATCCGGTCGACTTACACCTGATCACAGATACGGAGAGCGATCGAGAGCTTCTCACTGATGTCATCTGCAATTTGCACCCGGAGTCGCGCCATGCGTGGAGCGTGACGATCGCAAACGACCTGGCAGATGTGGAGGCAAGTAAATTTTCTGGGCTTCCGGCTCTACGGAAGTTTCGTCATGGACATCCATGCTGGCGGAAGATTACCGATCCGCTGCTGATGGCTCCTGCTGGCCAGGAGATCATCCTGCTCGACCCAGATGTCTCTTTCCCTAACCGCTTCCATTTTGAGGAGACGCCTCCTTCGGGATTGAAGCTCATGTGGCAGCGTCCCACGTGCCTGTTTCCGCCGGAGGTAGTTCGGCGCGCGATGGCCAGCAACATCCGGCTCGCTCATCACGTAGATATCGGAGTGGCGCACTGGCGCGGTGGCCGCGACTTGGAGTGGCTGAACTGGTTGATCGCCCGGCTGGGTGGCGACCAGCTACCGCCACTGATGCATGTGGAAGCGATTGTTTGGGCGGCGATTGCGATGCGCGAAGGAGGAAGCTACCTCGATCCGAACCTTTGGGTGTGCTGGCATCGCACCCAGATGAAACGGCTTCGACGCGTGATGGGAGCTACCGGTGCTCAAATCCTCGCCAGGGAAGCTTGGCACACAATGAAGTGTTTTCATGGCGGTGGCGAAGCCAAATGGCTGTTACTGGATCTAACCGCCAAACAGAAAGTCAAAGGAGTGAAGGTAATTACTACTCCGGGCCGAGAGTTGCCGTTTGTGGAACTGACGCGAATCCGTTATGAAATCGAGCAACAGGCCAAGCACCTGCTGCGTGGCACAGGTTACTACCGGGTCTTTGGAGCAAAACACGCATGAGCAATCCTTCCTTGCGCGTATTAATTGCTGCCGAGAACGCATCGGTCTGCTTCGGTGGCGAGGCCATTCTGCCGTACCACTACTTTCGCCTGCTCCGCCAGCGAGACGTTGACGCCCATCTGGTCGTCCATGCCAGAACTCGTCCGGAGCTATCATCACTCTTCCCCTGCGAGTTGGATCGCCTCCACTTCGTCGAAGACACCTTTCTCCAAAAGCTTCTCTTCCGATTGGGGCGCTCGCTTCCCCGGCGCCTGGATGAAGCAACGTTGGGCCTAGCAACCCAGATGCTGACGCAGTGGAAGCAGCGCGCCGTCTTACGTCGCCTGGTTACAGCGCGGTGCGTAGTCCATCAGCCTATCCCGGTGTCTCCCCGATTTCCGTCTCTACTCTATAACCTGGGTGCGCCTGTGGTGATGGGACCGCTCAATGGCGGCATGGACTACCCTCCAGCATTTCGAACCAGGGAAGCGTTGGTGAGTCGGGGAGTCATTGCTTTGGGTCGCTTGGTTGCGAACCTTGCCAACGCCGTATTTCCAGGCAAATGCAAAGCCAGCATTATGCTCGTCGCGAATACACGCACTCGGGCCGTCCTGCCTGCAGGAGTATGTGGACGTATCTTCGAGTTGCCGGAGAATGCGGTCGACGTCGCTGACTGGTCTATGTCGTCGTCGAGCTTTCCCGTAGAGAAAGAAATCCGCTTTCTGTTCGTGGGCAGACTAGTTGAATGGAAAGCTCTCGACATCGTTATACAAGCTCTTGAACATGTTCCGGAGGCGTTGCTCGAGGTAGTTGGCGCGGGACCCATGTTGAAAATCTGGCAAGAATTGGCTGTGCAGACCGGCGTTGAGGACCGTGTGCATTTTTTTGGCTGGCTGAGCCAAAGCGAATGCGCCGAACGGCTCAATCGCTGCCGCGCTTTAGTCTTGCCGAGCTTGAATGAATGCGGCGGTGCAGTTGTTCTCGAAGCAATGGCAATGGGTCGGCCTGTGATTGCAACTGCCTGGGGCGGACCAGCCGAATACCTTGACGAGACCTGCGGAATACTGGTTTCACCTGACAGTCGACCCGCCCTCATCGAAGGATTTGTCAGAGCCATGTCGCTGATGCAATCCTCACCCGAGTTATGCATCAGGCTTGGAGCGGCTGGCCGCAAACGCTTATTACGGAATTTCTCTTGGGCCGAACGGATCGACCACATGCTCACGCTCTATCGCACGTCCATCGACTCGTTCCGCCAGCACGGACCTTCTACTTCGCTTGAGGGAGTGCGCGTCTGGCGAAAGCGCAGTTCAATCGAATGAAGCACTGGGGAACAACCTTGAAAACTCTACATCGAAGGGATGGAGGCAGAGAACTCGGTCCCAGAGTAAAAGATGATGGTGCTAACCGCCCATCTTCCGATCACCGGATCGCCTATCTGCTCAGCCGATACCCGGCCGTCTCTCACACCTTTCTGCTGGAAGAGGTACTTGGGCTGCGGCTACGTGGAATACATATCGAAACCGCCTCCATTAATCCTCCAGACCGTACTTTTGAAGACCTTCCGCTGCGTGAAGCGGAAGAAGCTAAAAAGACCCATTACGTTCAAGGCGGATCCCGCCTGCGCGCGGCATGGACGTTGATATGGATTGCTTTGCGCCAGCCTGCGGTCGTGCACCGTGGAGTAAAGATGATTCTGAGCATCCGCGATCTGACCCTTCGCCATCGGCTGTACTGGTTCTTCTATCTCGCAGAGGCACTCTTGGTCGGCCACTGGATGAGAAAGCGAGGTTTGAAACATTTACACGTTCATTTTGGAGGTCCAGTGGCGAGTGTAGGACTACTTGCGTCCGCGGCATTCAAACTCCCTTTCTCACTCACTATTCACGGACCCGAGGAGCTTCTCGACACTTCATCGAACCATCTGCGCGAGAAGGTTGAGCAAGCAAGCTTTATCTTCTGCATCAGTGATTTCTGCAGGAGCCAGCTCTATTTACTTATGACGCAGGAACATTGGCGCAAATGTCATGTTCTTCGGCTGGGCGCTAATCCAGCAACCCTGTCGAAAACCCACCATTGCAAGATAAGGGATGGTGCGCCATTGCAAGTAGTTTGCATTGGGCGACTCGTAGCAGCTAAAGGTCATAGGACGCTGCTTCAGGCCTTGCTGCTGCTGCGAGACCGCGCAATTACGATGCAACTGACTTTGATCGGCGGTGGACCGGAGATGCGCTCCCTGCAGGACTTTGTTCATACGTATAGCCTCTCGGATTGTGTGACATTCACCCAAGCACTCTCGCACAATGAGGCCCTGGCTTACCTCCGTCAAGCGGACCTCTTTGTCCTGGCCAGCTTTGCCGAGGGGATTCCGGTGGCACTGATGGAAGCGATGGCTTTAGGCATCCCGTGTATCAGCACGTTTGTCGCTGGTATTCCGGAACTCATACAGGACGGCGTGCAAGGCCTGCTCGTTCCGCCCGGAAATCCTCAAGCTTTTGCGGATGCACTCTACACTCTGGCTAAAGACGACTTTCGCCGCTTGGAGATGGGCGAGGCAGCCCGTAAACAAGTGGTTGAGCAGTACAATATGCCACGCAATCACGAAAAACTTGCTAACACCTTCAAGCATTTGATGGCGGGACATGGGCGACGGGCTGCGTCCGAGGTGCAAACGTGAACGCGCCGCACAAGAAATGTTCAGGAACTTTGGTTTGCGACGTATCTGTCATTCTCGTTTCCTACAACACGCGCGAGGTACTCAGAGAATGTCTCCTATCCATCATTGCGGGGACAGACGGCCTAAATATTGAAATTCTTGTGGTCGACAATGCTTCCAGTGATGGGTCGCCGGAGATGATTTCAGCAGAGTTCCCGCAGACGCTGCTCTTGCGCAGTGAGGTGAACCTAGGCTTCGGTGCCGCAAACAATCTGGCCTTAGAAATTGCTAGTGGCCGTTACTTCGTCTTGCTAAACTCGGACGCCTTTCTCACGCCCGGAGCCTTGCGCCAAGCGATACAACACATGGAGGAGGAGCCAGAGTGTGGTCTTGGAGGAGGACGCTTAGTGGGTCGAGACGGTTTTCCGCAACCCTCTTCCCGTTCCTTTCACAGTGTTCTCAATGATCTACTGGTTCTTTCGGGACTGGCCGCTCGTTACCCAACATCTAGATTCTTTGGGCGCTTCGACCGGACTTGGGCAGACCCGGGTATGCCGGCGCGCGTGGACTGGGTACCTGGAGCTTTCTCCATTCTGCGTCCAGAAGCGCTGCGCCGCACAGGCTACTTCGACCCCGCGTTCTTTCTTTACTATGAGGAGGTCGATCTTTGTCTGCGATTCAAACGGTCCGGCTTCGCAGTCTGGTACTGGCCCGATATTGTAATCGTGCACCTGGGAGGCGAGTCTTCGCGAGGACGAGTCGATCTGGAACTTTCGCCCTGTGCCCCCCAAGTCGTGCTCTGGCGCATGCGCAGTACTTTTCTCTATTACCGTAAACATCACGGCTGGCAGGTGCATCTAGCTCGGCTGAGCGAACAATTGCTTTACAGGGCAACCGTGGCACGGAACCGCCTAAGCCGTGATCCAAACCGA
The DNA here is from genome assembly GCA_964252655.1 of uncultured Acidobacteriaceae bacterium. GTDB lineage: Bacteria > Acidobacteriota > Terriglobia > Terriglobales > Acidobacteriaceae > Edaphobacter. The sequence continues at coordinate 42,568 of CAXUNR010000005.1, read as the reverse complement.
CGATTGCGCGGTAAGCGATATCGTTCGATGCTTCGCCTCCTCAAGCAAGCCTGGCAGGAGACCGCGGGAGGAAGACGGTCGCCGCAGCAGCCATGGTGAAACTTAAACCCTTGCTAGTAGCTCCCCTCCGCAACGGTCTGCGAAGAACCGCGCAGTTCCGAGAAGCTGCAGAACGGATCTTTTCCCATGCACGGTTGGCGGCACAACTCGAAGAGGCGCTGCCAGCGTCGGTTGTCGTGCTAGGCCGCAGCACGGTTTACGGCACACGAAGTATTCGGTTTGGCGAAAATGGGTTACTTTACCCGGATCTTCACCTCGAGACTCAGGGCAAAGCTACTGTCGAGATCGGCGACAGGGTCGTACTTTCACGTGGCGTTCATCTCGTCGCCATGGCTGGCATTACGATTGGCAGTGGATCGATGATCGGGGAATACTCTAGTCTTAGGGATGCCAACCATCAACGTAGGCCGGGTATCCCGATCCGAAACTCAGGACATAGAGCAGATTTCATCTTCTTGGGCCAGGAGGTATGGGTAGGTCGGGGAGTGACCATCCTGGGTGGAGTTTCAATCGGAGACTACGCCACCATTGGCGCAAATGCAGTTGTTACGCACGACGTCCCTGCGGGAGCCGTCGTTGGTGGAGTGCCGGCAAAATCTTTGCATAAATAAGTGCGGGGCAGCCCCAACTGGAAGCAAGACAACCCTATCGTGGCTTTGATCAACCCACGGTTACAAGTCCTACTTGTATTCGAACAAGCTGGTTCCTCTCCTGCACTGTCTATCGTATTTATAGCGCAACTGTCCTAGGTAAATCGGGATATGCTGCAGATGAGAATGGAGGCTGTACATGAGCAGCGTCTCCAAGCTCGTTGTCTTCCATCGAACCTTCCAGGCAGTTCGGATGATTAGGATGCAGAGACCCGTACTCCAGGCAACAAGAGGCCATACATTTGCAAGGAATACAGCAGACATGCCACCAAGCACTGGGGTCACTATAAATACCCAGGCTCGCATGCGATTGCCACGACTCTCCCGCCGCCAGAATGGATCTGAAGTGGCTGCGAAGCGTTCCGAAACTTCGGCATAGGCATATCCGGTTCGCTTTGCGCGTTGCCAGTATTGAGCAAAGCACGTAATGCCGAGGTCATGTCCAGTCATCGCTCGGTCTACATGATGGATTACATAACCAAGCTTGAGCAAACGACGGCAGAGTTCGGGCTCTTCGCCACCGGCGAGACTGCTATCAAAACCATTTGTGCGTTCCAGAACATCTCGACGAAATAAGGCGTCGCCACCGCAAAAATCTGATTTACCGGCCGGGTACATCCAGTCGAGATCTAGCACCTTCTGATAAGCCGAAGCATGAGGGTAAAGCTCACGGCGATGACCCCATATGACAGCTGTGTTCCCCTTCAATTCCGGTAAAGATTGGACAAGGAAATATGGATCCAGCACGGTATCGCCATCAAGAAACAGCACATAGCTACCACCGGCCAAGTGCCAGCCTGCATTTCGACCAAGCGCCGCCGTGGGATGAGGGTCCGTAAGCGCTATTACTTTTGCGCCTACCCTGCCTGCGATCTCCAGACTATTGTCCACCGAGCCAGAATCTACATAAATAAGCTCTGTTGTGAAATCTTTGCAGTCTATTTGAGCAATGGATAAGAGGCAGCGTTGTAAGCGTATGCCCTCGTTCCTTCCAATCACAACAATCGACACTAATTTGCTCACTTCGCTCACTGGCTAATTGTCCGTCTTCTCTAGCGAACATGTGTTTTCATGGTTCGTGATCTGATACGTGCGGGAACTCCGATCGCAACAGAACAATCCGGAACATCGCATAAAACAACAGCATTTGCGCCGATGAGTACATCATTGCCGATCCGGATGGGGCCTAACAACTTTGCTCCGGCGCCGATGTCGACGCGGTCACCAAGCCGAGGCGAGCCGCGTATCCCACGATGGCGAAGTCCAATAGTCACTCCCTGACGAAGAATGCAGTCATTTCCAAGGACCGCGTCTCCGCTAACCACAATCGCTCCGGCGTGCTCGATCACCAGGCGATCGCCAACTACTGTTTCACAGGGCAATTCAATACCCAGAAGCGGGTCCGACACAAAGCGTAAGCCCTTATAGAGGGCGGAAAACGATACCCGTGCTGGCTGAAACCCTATGCTATATCTCCATCGGCCAAAACGGTACATTACCAGCGCCCAGAAGCCATGCCTGTTCCAGGAACGATTATGCGCTATCCAGTCTTGTCGAAGATGCCTTAACATAGGTTGCTATACACCTGTCAGATATGATCACAGAATTAATGTGTAATCCGAGAAGTCACTTCAACTCAGGAACTTACGTGTAAAGAAGAGACTCAGCTTCTTGCTGAAATCTACTTAGAAGATACCACTGACGAGTGAGCACTCCTTGCTTCTCAAGATGATCGTTATTTCCGCATAACTCTGGAGATTCCTGTCGATTTTCAGGGCAAATATACTCAGAACACGCTCGGGAACTTGGCAGTCTTGGGTCTAACGACTCTGGGTTTGCGGAATGAAGCACTGCAACCAAATTACTTTTGAATTTGTTCCGCAACAGCGGAGGGGCATTCCACGGTTCACAATTAGTAGGTGCCACATATGGAACAGATTCTCGATTTTTAACTTGTGTAGTTTCCTTAAGCTTGTGGCCAGCATTTTGTGAATGTTGCGCACTTATTTCTACTCGATCAGAACCAGTAAAGTCTGGTTTACATCCCGTTCGACTACCCTGAAGGGAGCTTGCACTCTTTAGCCAAGAGTCATCCCCAAAACACTGGGTTGAAGTCCCCAATGACTTGTCCAAAATGCAGGACTCAAGGATGGAGGTACTTGTCGTTGTTCGCTGGAACCCTGACGATATGTCCCAAGTACTCTGCTCAATAGCGTTAAACGTAGTTTGAGGCAGATCAACGATGAAATGATCTCGCAACGGAAGCTCTATGTCCGAGATGAACTCAACAATTTCTGCATTTGCTTCAATCTCCGGTGGCATATTTCGGTTCATCACAACCGGAGGTATAAAAGGCAAGTCAGACATGTCGGTTTGCAATATGCTCTTGTGTGACTCATCTTCGTGCTGTACTGTTGTCGCTGGAAGGGAGCTAGGATCAAGCCTGTCGTGTCCTTTCGTAAAGTTACCGAGTGGGTTCAGTACACTATTAACTCGAGGTAACTTCTGCTTATTCTCGGCCTGTTGGAGATTCTTTGAGGTTTCTGAGGGCCCAAGCAGAACATGCGCGTTAGAAAGTGATGTCGGAGCAGATTCTTCGTTAACCTCAATCCATCTTGCCAGCTCGGAATTAGTTTGGCGAATCAGTTGCTGCGAATCATCCCCCAGCTTTGCCGCACGAGAAGAACTTACGGGCATATTGCCTTCGTTATGTGGAAGTCGGATTGTATTTACTATTTCTGCTTGATGACTTGTATCTAGTTGTCTGTGCTCTTGATTGGTAAGATATTGGATTCCTACATTCTGAACCACGACACCCACTGTTGTGACGCCAATATGTGTCAGCAAAGATGCCGCCTTGACTAGTTCAGCTTTTGTTGTCACCGCATACTCCGCAACAATAATCGTTGCATTCGCGCATCTCGCAACGTACTCCGTCTCCGCGCAATGAGTTAAAGTGGATGCTTCAATTAACACAAGGCCGTGTTTTGCATGTAGCACATCAAGATTTGCATCAACAAATCCCTTCTTTGTAGAAGAGGCAGACTTGCCTACCCCGAATGGGGTCACAAGCTCAGGATCCTCAGTTAAACCCTGTTGACTCGGGAGCAGCAGATCTGCCGGAGTTGTTCTGTAGGCGCTCATACCTGTGTGACCGAGCTTTTCCACTAAACTTCGGCACAATGGTAAAACTGTCATGTTCAGGCTAGCGGTAGTCAAAAGAAAACTATGCACGCCTGTGACGCGGTAAGCGTTTTCAAGAGCTCCCGCCATCCGAAGGACATCCTCTGGCACGGTCTCCCCTGACGTTTTGTTGAAAGCCCGTAAAAGAGCGAGTGGAGCAAACCCTAAAGCATTTTGGACATCGATGGCTGTGTAAATCTTTGGATCACACTTCCGGGCGGTTACGGCTGCAACCAAACCAAGCAAGAGTGCCAGGGGCAACGAGGCAAAAGCGAACAATCGTTGACGGCTTGTTGCTGGAGATGTAGGCACCTTCGCAGTGAAAAGAAGGCGAGCCGGGACCGAGCCATTTCGTTCGAGCTCTAGGCTCCGAATCGCATCATCTACTTCTGCCTGGCGATGTAAAAGACGCTTTATGTTGTCACTAATTTCTGCTGCGCGCTGCAACTTAGGGGTAGCATTCGTCGCGACTGCTGTTCGTTGTGAGAGCAGAGCAGTAATCCGATCCTCAACGTAGCCTGTTCGTTGTAGATCTGCCTGAAGCTTATCCTGAAGGTCACGCTCAACTCGCGTACGAAGCTTTGCAGTCATCTCGTCCAGAGAATGGTCCAGGTCGGCCATTTCGTCTTGACCTCTCTGGCGGAGAGGGTTTTTATCAGTCATACCTGACATCTGGGCATACAGCACTGCACGCCGTTCGTTTATGCTTGACTTAAGAGCCGAAAGCCCGGTATCACCTGCAAGTGCCTCGTCAGCTGTAGCGGTCAGAGCCGACCCTTGCTCCGCCAGATGAGCTTTTTGAGAGGTTAGTCGAGCGGCTGCGGCATCGTGTTCAATGCGAGCTTCTTGGAGTTGCATACGGAGCGAGGCTAATTCGCTGTCATATCCGGCAGTTTCCCCGCTTGGATTTACAATCCCGAGATCGCTCCCCAGAGTGTTCTGGTCTTTTTCAGCGGCCTGTAACTCCGTCGCGATTTGATGGCGCTCTTCCGCAAGCAGTCTGGCATGCTCATCGCGCTCCACTCGGCTTTGCTTGTGGACTGAATTAAGATAGCTTGCGGCAATCTCGTTGATGATCGCCGTCACATTTGTTGGATTCGACCCCTTGAGTGTCAGCGATATTTGGTAACTGGTGCTTATCCGGCCAACCTTCAAGTGCGCCAGAACACCTTCCGTAGCCGCCTGCGGTGATGAGCCATATTCAATCCAGGTATCCGGGGGCAGTTTATTCAGTGCCGCCCCGATTGTATCTGGCCGTTGCATCGTCTGAATCTGCTCCTGTAGAAAGGAGTCGTACCTCGCGGAATCGAACGCTGCAATCAGATTTCCTGCAGGCAGCACAGCAGATTCGGGCTGTTCGGAGATCACCGCTCCGGACTCGTAGACTGGCCTCATTGTTAAGGCATGAAGCAGAAGAAGTGCGAAAGAGACAAGAGCCACACTCAACGCGAGTACAGGATGCATTCTGATGCTTCGCAAGAGATCGGGCTGAAAGGCAGGAGCGGTGCTTGGGCCAATATTTTTTGGGCTTGCGGCGAATGCGGAAAGCGCATTCTTCGCACTCGAATTAGGTAGGGGTACATTCATCGGCTGCGTCAAGACCTAGTGTTGAAACAGGACAGCTGCGGTAAACACACTTAGCAGAGGGGAAATCTGCTGAAAGATATAGCTCGCCTGATTGAACCCGCTCTCCGGCACGTACAGCACATCTCCGGATTTTAGGGTGAAGTCAAGTGAACTTGGCTGCAGAAGAGCTTTGAAAGGCACTACGCGAGTCTTGCCTGTAGATGGCTGAATAACTTGCAGGTTTGGTGATTTCCCCGCCTGTGTAGTCAGACCGCCAGCTTCCGCTAAGAGCTTTGTCAAGGTTGTGTCCTCGTCTAGTCGCAGAGCGCCGGGATGTTGTACCTGTCCAAGCACTGAGACAAACTTTTCCCGCTGTGCAGGCACATATACGACATCGTTCCGCTTGAGACGCAATGCAGCCAACGAACTGCCCTGAGCGAGCAACTCCTGCAGGTCGACCCAAAGAACCTGGTTGTTTCCGCGGTATATTGCGCAACGTTCCGGAAGAGTGGTAACGGAAGCTTGTCGCATAGTCGTCTGATCGGTCCCCCCCGTAAGATTGCGCCTTGCGAGAAGTCCTCCAGCTTGTGAAAGGCTTTCGACCAGAGTTGGAGGCCTGTCGAACGCAACCATTCCTGGATGCTCCACGGCTCCAAGCACGAGCACTCGATTTGAGGTGTACCGATCAACTCCAACGGTTACAAAAGGGCGAGAGTAATAGGTACTCATTGCCGAGGAGATCGCGGCCGCAGCGGCCGCGCGGGTTTGCTCAGCGACTAGGATCGAGCCAGCAGGTGCGATGCTGATGCGACCATCCGGGCCGACAACCCGTTTGCAACTGAGTTCCGGACGGCCAGCGAAATCAATCGAAATCTCATCCCCACTTCCCAACACATATTCTTCATTGGACGGCTCCTCATAGGTTTGCAGGGCGGTCACAGGATTGCGTTTCAGATCCGGACTTTGTGGAGACGAGGGTAATTGAGCATGGATTGCTCCTGCCAGTAAAAAGCATGAGGCAACCGGAATCCAGCCGGAGCTTAACTTTCCCGCCGGACCGTTTTGAGGCCGAATACTTCGGTCGTAAGAGAAGATACGCATTAGCTTGCCCTTGCGATACTTGAAACGGTTACCGCAGCTTTTCTACGAGGTTCGACGGATACCTGCACGGGAGGCAATCCGACCGTGTACGCGACGCTTGACCGCGTCAGGGCTGTGAATCGCATCGCTTCCTCAGCAGACACTGCCAAGCGAAACAGGTCTGCCAACGATGCAAACTGCAGGACTCGTCGGACTGGATTGGAGATTCCTGCCAACCAGATCCAAAGTCCTCCGCCAAGCAGGATGCGCCGAGCCTCTAGCAAGCATCCGAGCCCATCCGCTTCGACTCGATTCGTAGCGGACATGTCAATGATCAGCGTATGCCCTGCGGATACCGCTGCGTGCGCCTCCCGAGTAATCCAGGCGCAGCAAGCTCCGGACAGATTGGACGGTGTCAGAACGGTCCGGAAAGTTGCCTGAACATCAACCCGAATGGCTCCGTTTCGACGCTCCACGGGTTGCAGCCGACTTGCCATCCATCCCAAAGGAAGGTGATGTAAAAGTGCTACAGCGTCCTTGGCATAGCGCGGCAGCAGACGAAACGGTTCTTGCGCCATACGGAAGAACCACTCCATTTGGAGATGCTGCACCCATACTGGTGCACGCTTTAGGCCGCCAGCGATCATATCCAGTGACCCACCAATACCGATGACAACCGGAACCCGTAGTCGAGAGCGATGGCGATGGATCCAGATCTCTTGTTTGGGATTACCGAATGCAACGAAGAGCAAGTCCGGACTAGCCTCTTCAATGCGACGGAGTATCTCCTCATGATCCATCCGGTGCAACGGAAGCTGCTCTGGCGAAAACCGTCCGACAATGCGCACCCCCGGAGAGCATTGCTCCAGCGCCTGAGCCGCTCTTTGAGACGTCTCTTCACTTGATCCCAGCAGAAAGATGCCGTATCCCTTCTTCGCTGAAAGCCTTGCCAGCTCTGGGATCAGGTCCACACCCGTCACACGCTGTTGCAGGGGCGAACCAAGCAGATACGACGCCCAGACCATGGACGCGCCGTCGGGAAGAACCATGCTGCAGTCACAAAGAACTCGTTGCAAAAATTGATCGTTCAATGAATTTCGGGCAAAGTCCAGGTTCGCCGTTGCGATCTGATGAGTTTGCCCAGAGAGGATTTTTTCCTCCACATGCGCGACCGCTTGTGCCATGGTCACGTTGGCGATCGGGAGACCGAACAAGGCTATGGTAGGAGGAGATTGCTCTTCGATCGTGCAAGAACGTTTCACGCGAAAACCTCAAGTGGGACATATGCTTCAAGCCTGCAAGTCTTGGTTTCGCCAAGTTCAGCTTAGGCTGCTTACCTTATCGGCTCAACCCCCGGAAACATTAGTAGGTTTTGAAAAAAAGCTGATCGCACTTCTACTCCTTGGCTTGGCAACATTGGCGGCAATATTCGCAGGAGTAGATTTCTGTCCGCCACGCTTACTCATCGAGCAGGAATATTCAAAGAGCTGAGGCTGATTGCAAGCATATGCGACAGCAACAGCGCCCAGGTAACATGGACTGACATCAAGATTCCGAACAAAATAATGTGAGAAAGAAGAGGCAGAGGATCCGCTAGTATTTTCTTTACATATCTCGACGAGTTGTTCCGTTTTGCTTGGAGGTCCACTGGAGAAACCAGAAGCAGGCAACGTTAGCCCGCGCCCGTCCGCCTTCGCTACCGCTTCCCTGCGTGTCCAGCAACCATAAAAAGAGAGCAATCTGTCCTCGGCGGTAACACCACTCTCGATGCAGCGCACGTCCTCCGGATGGAAAGCCGCACGAGCTACATCCAGCGTTTCCAATGAAGAATCCATGTACTCCACATCGACGCCGATCGGTCCCGATCGCGAGAGTGCGACCAGAATTACACCACGCGAATGCGAAACATTGAAGTGCGGAAGCTTGAATCCGGAGACAGGCCGGAGAGTTGGTTTCCGGTGAGTGCCGATAGCAATTCCAACTCCTTGTGGGTCACAGTTTAGAGACGCGCTTAGGAGACGGCGAAGAGAACCACGGCCAGCGATAAACTCCTCCGGAGCGGTTCCGATGCGCATCTTGCCGGCACGTTGGCGTTCTTCTCCGGTCAAAGCTTCGAACGCTTGCGCAAGGAGCCCACAACCTTCTGAGCCGTTCAAGTCGACCTTCCAGATCTGTACATGGCCCTCTCGCAGTCTCGGGATTTCAGGGGTTCTTACCCAAAGATCGCTGCGTTTGGAATCGCTCACAACACGACTGTCTCCCTTTTCGAATCGATAGACAATAACCCCTTAGCAGCATGCAAGAAGCCATTCGCGCTATAGGTATCCCCCATCTGAACAGATATTTTGATTAGGCTGCCGATTAAAATCGGGCGGCTCACATCCATGCAGATCATCGTTCTGATCCCAGCCATTCTCTGTGTTTTGGCCCTGTTTCGCTCTTCTGTATCAAAGGCCTTTCAAAACATCTTTCTGCCCGTGTTGCTGGTGCTGCCCACCTATTACTTCTGGAAAGTCCCGGCCTTGCCCCCAATTGACATGGATGAGGCCGTGTTAATTCCTCTAACGGCAGGTATTTTGTTTAGGCACTTAAGGGATTGGCGAATTTCGCCGATGGATCTATGGATGTCAACTTTTGTGTTTACGACCTGTCATGCGGATTCGCTGAAGCAGCGGGATACGGCGTCGACCTTCCAGCTCTTTGCTGCAATCTTCACGGCCTTGATCCCCTATCTTGCAGGAAAGCTCCTAATCGAGCAGCAGGGTGAACGTCTTGCCACCGTCAAGCGGCTGGTTTTCTGCTTGTTTCTCGCATCGCTGTTTTCGGAATATGAGTACCGGATGGGACGTAATCCCTATCGGATCCTCATGGATCGTTTACTGCCTGACGAGCAGTTTGGCTGGAAGACTCAGATTCGCTGGGGCTTCGGCCGGGTCGCAGGCCCCTTCGGGCAGTCGGAACTCGCAGGCATGATGTTCATGGCGGGCCTCGTTCTGGCGCTTTGGCTTAGCTACTACTCCCTCTGGGAGCCCAAATTCAGGCAAGCTCCGTGGTTTCCCTTCAGCAAAGCACGTACCATCACCTTTGTTCTGGGCATCACTCTTTTGCTCACCCAAGCCCGTGGACCCTGGTTGGGCACACTCTGTGCAATCCCAATCGCCTTGATCGGGCGTAGCAGGCGCGTACTGCGGTCGACGCTTCTTGTGGCGACAGTCGGAATCGCCTCCGGGACCATTCTGTATGTGGGGATGAAGGCATACACCGACGCCCCCACGACGACCAACGAGCAGGAGAATGCCACCTATCGCGCTCACCTTATCGAGAACTACACGCCCGTGGTGAAGGCGGGCGGACCTTGGGGCTGGGGATCCGAGTTCCCAGAGGAAAAAGGCCAGGTGTCCATCGACAACGAATATCTGTTCGTAGCCGTGACTCAGGGATGGGCCGGACTTGGAGCTTTCTGTCTCATCTGTCTCGGCTCAATGATCAACTTCGTCTCCGCGATCCTTCAAGCTCCGAATGAAATGGATCGCTATTTTGTCTTTTCACTGCTCGGCATTTTTATTGGCTTGATGTTTACCATCATCACGGTCTTTCTTGGCAATCAGTCTTACCTTTTGTTCTTTCTTTTGGTTGGCTGGTCGGAGGCCATGCGCGTCCGGCCCGCTGAGCGAGGGGTACTTCGCTTTCAACAGGTGCTGACCTAAGATGAACGGCTCATCCCTGACTTTGGCGTCGTTCCTACGATGGATAATGTTCGTAACGGCCGTGCTTGGATGCGCAGGCTGCAAAACCGCCAACGTTTCCGCAAGCCAAGGAGAGGGTCGCACACAATCAGCTTTTGTGACGCATATCTCCCTCCGGCCGGAGGTACTGCACACAGGGGTCAAACGGTTTGGCATCAACCTAAGCGGACAAACCTTTTATGACTCCGGACAGATGCTCCGCAACCTCGTCTTCCGCAATCCCGGATTTGAGGGGGAGACCTGGCAGACTATCCTTCGATGCAAAGCGGTGACGGCGACAACCTGCACGGACAAAGATCAGTACAGTACCTGGTCGCCCGGCTTCCTTGATGGAGCACACTACGAAGTTCTTTCCGGACTCGCGAAAGGAGCAACCGGACAGGTTCTGCGGAGCTCTGCCGCGAGCAATAACGCAGGCGTTGAGATCACAATGGCAAACCCATCTTCCATGCCGAACGTGGGTGATGTTGTGCTTGTTCGCATGCACAAACCGGGCAATGCGCAGGCTGGCTGGTGGACGACTACGACGGGAGGAGCATCCTTCGCTACCGAGCAGAAGGACCTCTCCCCGCTAACCCCGGGTAAGCAGGCGCTGCGCATCGAAGCGTCGAAAACGGGCCAACACGCATCGGTTGCCTCGTTTTTTGACACCACGGCCAGCCGATCCTTCGTACAACTTCGCGGCACCTACACCTTAGGTTTCCGCGCAAAAGGCCTTGAAGGCGAGCGCATGCTTGGCGTCAAGGTAGAACGGCTCGCGACATCCCGGGGCAATCACACGTTTCTCATCAGGACAATCAAACTCGATCCCACTTGGCAGGACTTCACTCTCTCGTTTTCTGCCGAAGAGTACGGTTCACAGATCGGTCCGGTAGACGTGACCTTCACTTGTGCGCAATCCTCGGCGCTGCTGGATGACGTCGCTCTCATGGCGCCGTCCGCCAGGGACAACCCGACCGCCTTCCGAAACGAAGTCGTACAAACACTGCGCGAGCTACACCCAGGCGTTCTGCGATATATGGATAACGGAACGGACTTTGGGAGCTCGCTAGACAATATGCTGGCCGTACCATTCGCGCGCATGCGGGCCGGATGGAGCACACAGCAGAATGTGCAGGAAGACGTCCCGATCGGCCTGCATGAGTTTCTCGATCTCGTTAAAGCGATAGGCGCGGAGCCCTGGTACACCATGCCGGCGGGAACTTCTCCAAGTGAGGCTGCGCATCTGATCGAGTATCTGGCCGGCGGCCCAGGCACGCCGTATGGAGCGCGACGAGTTGCGCTTGGACAACGCCTACCCTGGACCCAGGTCTTTCCGCGGATCCATCTTGAGCTTGGAAACGAACAGTGGAATGAAGGATCGTTCCCGGGCGCGACGATCAGCGAGCCTGTCGCTTTCGGGGCGCGCGTCCAAGAGGTCTTTGCCGGTGCGCGGCATGCCGCGGGTTTTGATCCGGCACGGTTCGATCTCGTCCTTGGGACGTGGGCTGCTGTTCCCTGGTGGACATCGCAGGAGCTCTCGGCAAGCACGAACAGCGATTCAGTCGCCATTGCCCCCTACCTCTTCAGCGATTTCCAGGACGCCTCTTCAAAGGAAGCGATCTTCGGACCGATGCTCGCGCAACCGGAGCAGATCGATGAACGCCCGGGAGGCTTTGTGTACGAGCAGGCCAAGGCAGCCGCGCAGGGGCTGCATCCGTCTGCCTTGGCGGTGTACGAAGTCAATCTTGGCACGATGAATGGATCGACTTCGATCGCACAAGGAGATCTGGATACCACAGTGCCGAGCCTAGGCGCCGGACTCGCGGTCGCGGATCATATGTTGCTAATGCTGCGCGACCTCGGGATTACAACGCAATGTCTTTTTGCTTTACCTGAGTTCCAGAATCCTTTTCATGCACCTGGCACGAAGAAGACTGTACCGCTGTGGGGCTCGATAGTGGATATGGGAGGACAGTTCAACCGAAAACGACCGGTATTTCTAGCAGAACAATTAATTAACAGAGCGCTGCTTCCAGTCATGCTCACAACGCGTACAACCGGCGATCCCACGTGGAATCAGAATTTATCCAGCAACGATAAGGTGGAGCTCGCAGACGCACATCTGCTTCAGAGCTTTGCTTTCCGAGATGGCAAGTACTTCAGTTTGATCCTGCTAAATCTAAGCCGCGACCAGGATCTACCGGTTCACTTTGAGGGTCCACTCGAGCCGCGAGGTGAAGTCGAGCAAAGCCGCCTTGCCTCTGGGAAGATTACCGACTCAAACGAAGAGAAGGTAATCGTCTCGATCCGGGCACAGCGGCTTAAAAGCTTCGATTCGAGTAAGTCTTATGTCCTTCCTCCATTTTCGCTGACGGTACTTAAATGGCAGCTTCCCGAATGAGAAAGAAATGTATTTAGGCGAGTTCGCTCTGATAGGGTGCATACGTCCAGGAGTCCCGGACACCAGGAAGGCGCAGACCTCTGAACGGATGGTGCAGTCTAGCAACCATCTAGGGGATAGACGCGCGCTAAAGACGTCGGCCAACATAACAAAGACATGATGAGCGTCGCCACATGACTTTTTCCATCTTCTTGAATGTACTGGCCATTGCGCTCCTGCTGGCGTCTCTGCCTCTACTGTTGGAATTGCTAGTGCTGTCCGTTGCGGCATTGCTGCCGGTGCGTGCTGTGCCTCAGATATTGCTCGGACAGCGGGTCAAGCTTGCTGTGGTGGTTCCGGCGCACAACGAAGCGCAACTGATTCGCAGGTGCGTGCAGAGCATCCTGGCTTCGGCCGAGCCCAACATCACGGTCTATGTCATTGCGCATAACTGCACGGATAACACAGCCGAGTTGGCGCGGTCGGCGGGTGCCCACGTCTTTACCCTGCAGGACAGCATAGGAGGAAAGGGGACCGCGCTCGACTTCGGCTTCACCGAGGCTACGGCCCGCGGCGCGGAAGCCGTGTTGGTGGTCGATGCCGATTCGGTGGTGGGATCAGGGATGATCGCCCACGTTACGGCCGCCTTCACGTCGGGTGTAGAAGCTTTGCAATGCCGCTATGAAGTGGCCAACCGCGATCAGGATGCTTGCGTGAAGTTGGCGGCACTCGCCTTTCTCGGCATGAATGTCTTGCGTCCGCTGGGGAGATCGCAACTGGGGCTCTCCTGCGGGATCTTCGGCAACGGATTCGGCTTGCGGACCGACATGCTGGCACGGGTTCCCTACGCTGCAAACTCGCTGGTGGAGGATCTTGAATACCATTTGCATCTAGTCCGGGCCGGAGTTCGGGTGCATTTTCTAAATCAGGTTGCCGTATATGGCGAGATGCCCGGGAACTCCGCCGCTACCGGCTCCCAGCGTGCACGCTGGGAAGGGGGGCGCATCCGAATGCGCCGCCTCTGGACACGGCCGCTGACGGCTCAGGTGCTGAGGGGGCGTTGGCGCATGGTGGAACCGCTACTGGACCTGCTCGCTTTGCCCCTGGGAAGTGAAGTGGCTGTGCTCGGACTTACGCTTTTGCTTGGATCTATCTCCGGAAAGGTGTGGCTGATTGCATACGGAGGACTTGGTGTCCTTACAGCGGCGTTTTACCTTGGGGTGGCTGCATCGCTAGGCGCGCATCCTCGCGAAAGCTTGACGGCCTTGGTTGCAGCGCCTCGATATCTGGTTTGGAAGTTTTTCCTTCAGAGGAAAACACGTAGAGCGGCTCGCAGCGATGCACCTTGGATCCGTACGGCGAGAGAGGCCGAGACACCAGGCAAATTCCCGCAGGATCATGCTGTTCAAAGCGCGGGGCAAGGGTAGCATCTGTCGTCGACAGTTCGCCGTTCCACCAGTTCGATCGGTGACGATTCTTGTCCAAGTAGCCAGCAAATGCGGCGGCCGTCGAATGCCGTACCGGGCTCGGGCTCCGAGATAAGCTTCATGCCCTCCGCCTCCAAGTGGTGAATCGCCGCTTCGAGTACGTCCACGCTGTAGCAGAGATGATTCAGCCCTCCCCCTCGCTTTACTGCATTCATCAATCGGCTATTCGGCCCATCCGGCGCAACCAGCTCGAGGTAGATCCGCTCCTCGGCCAGTCGCAGAAATTGCACATACGCCGTCTGCACAGGATCGTGGATGAGCGGAGATGCGCGGTGGTACCCGAAACGCCGGCAAAATTCCTTCGCAGCGGACTCGATCGACTTGACCGCGTGACCCACGTGGTGCAGTCGAAGATCTGGGGTCAGACTCACCGTTTCACCCATCCTGAGGAAACCGCCCGCGGCACATGGATAGATGTGCTTCGTCTTCTTACACCCACATCAGATCTTAAATCCGCACGTCCGCATACTTCAAGATAGACCCAGGCCGTAGCCGACCCAGAAGCAAGCGCGGCAGGCGGAGACGAGATCGATCAGGGACGCGACCCTAGGCCTTCAACCAGAGAAGTAAGGTCCACTTGCTGCGTAAAGGCGCGCACATCGGCTTCAAATTGCTGCCGCTGCACCTCCGGAAGCGTCGCATCGTTGTCGGGCCACTGCTGCGCAAGCAAAATGGGTAGACGTTTTCCCTGCGCCGGCAACGCGAGTTCCTGAGCCCTGGGACCGACGAAGACAAAGCGTCCGTTCGCAGGCATGGCCAATTGGTCGGCACAGTCTCGTGCGGAGCAGGCGGTCTCGGCATTCAGCGAGCGGTTCGCGCCGTCGTAAAACGAACTTAGGACGAAGTGGATAGGCGTCCAAGATTTGGACCTGGCTTCAAAGGAGCCGGTCCAGCCTGGCATCAGGCCTTGCGCCATCTTGCTTGTGGCAACGAGGTGATTTCCGGAAGCGACCCACAAGCCAAGTGTGAGGCGGTGGCCGGATTGGGCGTCGGCGTACTCCCCCATCGCCAAAGCAATCGTTCCATTTGCATCATGTTCGGCATAGGTGTTGAGAAGATGAAAACGACCCGCATCTTTGGGAAATGCTGCAAGTACGCGCGATTCATCCGGTCGCACCGAAAGAAGGGAGGCGAGCGAATGCAACTGCGGTAACGCGAAAGCCGTGGTGAGCAGCAGAAAGGACCAGGCGCGCAGGCGCATGAAGCGGTCTACCGCAACGAAACGAACGGAGGAGTAGACCTGCATCGAGCTCGCCGACGCGGAAGGTTGCCGCCACAGGCGAATCAGCGCCCCTAAGCTCAAGGTTGCGAGTAAAAAGACACTGCATCCGATAGCGTAGTCGACCGACGCGCCGTACGGTTGGATTCTGGGATACGTCAGCCCAAGGCGGTAATAGACCACCAGCATCATCAAGCGGAGAAGGTTAAGTCCATAGCCGAGCAGCAAAGCCATGGGCGCGAGAAGCGCGAGCAGCCGCCAGCGCAGCCTGCGGCGGTAGCCAAAGATGAGCGTAAGCCACGCCATGGTCACCGCGCCGCGCAGACCATTGCAACCCGGCACAATCAGCATGCCGAAGTCGGGCGCAAACATCATCCGCAGCTGTTCGCCTGTGGGCTGCGACCCGATCAGATGGGCGAAGCCGCGCGCAGTGGCGGCGGAGAGGCGCTGCATCGGCAGATCGATGGCTGCATTGAAAAAATGCGGCACGGGATCGATAGCGAGCAACAGGACAAGCGGAGGTAGAGCCGCGCGCAGCAGCTTTGGACCGCCAAAGAGTAGGGTTGCGCCCACGCCGTAGAGGAAGAGCACAGGACCGGGGTGGAGTAGATTGATGCGGCTACCGTCGAGCACGACGGCCAGCCTGGCTACGCTGACAAAGCGCGCCAAGGGAATGCTGAGGGCAATGAGCGCCCCCCCCCACCAGCTTCCCTCCACAGCCCAGCGACGACGCCGCCAAGCCGCGAGCACGCCCACCAACGCGAGCACTGGAAAGATCATGCCGATGGAGCGCAGCGCATCGTTTGACCAAAGCCGGTAAGCGTCCAGCCAAAGCGGAAGCAGCGCCAGAGAGCCCCCCACTACCAGTAGCGCGAAGGCAAGCGCACGCAAATAGCCGACGGAGATGCGCGGGTCGGCGCGCAAATTGGAAAGCGGCACAGTCCGCTTAACACCGGCTTGCAGCAGTTCCGCTCGTAAATCAGGCTGAGAGACCAGCATCATTTCGCCCACATAAGCAGTCTTCATGCTAGCGGCGAAACATCGAGTTCAGCGGCCCATACCGTCCCACCTTGGTTGCAGACGCCGTTCACGAAACGGGCAGACACCTATACGCTTGTCAGCAGTTTCCGGCCAACACCTCGGCCAAATGCACCGCCCGGCGCAAGCTGTTCTGGCCGATCTGCTCGCGGCAACTGAAGCCGTTAGCGACCAGCACATCTTCCGGAGCGGCGGCGCGCACTGCCGGCAGCAGCACACGCTCGGCAAGGATTTGCGAGACCTCGTATTTATCCGCCTCAAAGCCGAACGGGCCGGCCATACCGCAGCATCCGGAGTCGAGCAGCATCACCTCGGCCCCCGTCGCGCGCAGCAGCCGCATCTCGTCCTTCATGGTCATCAGCGCTTTTTGATGGCAGTGGCCCTGAACGACGATGCGCCGCCCCGGCATCGGCGGCGGCTGAAAGTCGGCCTGGGCGAGGCTTTCGCTCAGCATGACGGTCTGGCGGCTGAGACGCAAAGCTCGCTCGTCCTTCGGAAAGAAGTTGACCAGCTCATCGCGCAGGACGCTCGCGCAGCTGGGCTCGAGCATAACGAACGGTACACCCGCGTCGATCAGCGGCGTGAACCGGTCCAGAATGCGCCGGAGGTAACGGCGCGCTTCGTCGAGAAAGCCGAAATCGTAGAGCGGGCGACCGCAGCAGATGTGCTGCTTCGGCACTTCGACACGACTGCCGCCGGCGGTAAGAAGCTTCGCCGCGGCATGGAGCGCCTGCGGGTGGAAGTAATTGTTCCAGGTATCGGGCCAAAGCAGAACCGTCTTGCCCGTTCCGGCTTCCCTGCCCTGTCCGCGATGAAACGCATCGCGGAAGTTGTGCCGCGCAAAAGCTGGAAGACTCCGCTGCGGAGCGATGTGCAGCACCGACTTGGCGAGCGAGGCCACGGCCGGTACCCGCAGCGGCAGATTTGCCAGCCAAGGCGCGTGTGAGGCCAGCGCAGCCCATCGGTCCATAAACCCAAACGCATGGTGCTGAAGTGGATGCCGCTTGCCTTCGTAAAAATGGGCGAGAAACTCGGCCTTCCAGGTCGCCATGTCGACGTTGACAGGGCACTCCGTCTTACAGGCCTTGCAGGAGAGACACAGGTCCAGCGCCTGCTTTACTTCAATGTTCCGCCAGCCATCGCCAAGCACGTTGCCCTGCATGATCTCCCACAGCAGGTGCGCGCGGCCGCGGGTAGAGTGCTTCTCTTCGCGCGTCGCCATGTAGCTCGGACACATGGTGCCGGTATCCACCTTGCGGCAGGCACCCACGCCCACGCAGCGCTCTGTCGCATGCGCAAACGAGCCGCCATCGCCGGGGAACTGGAACCAGGTGTCCACCTTGGCGCGCTGATAGCCGGCACCAAGGCGCAGGTTCTCGATCGGATCGTAGACGGCGGCCGGATCGATCAGTTTGCCGGGATTCATGCGGTTCGTTGGGTCCCACAGCGCCTTGAACTCGGCAAATGCCTGCATCAGCTCCGGACCAAACATCTTCGGCAAGAGCGCGGCCCGCGCTTGCCCATCGCCATGCTCACCGGAGAACGAACCGCCATACTTGAGCACAATCTCCGCGGCTTCCTCGATAAATTGGCGATAGGCGAGAATGCCCTGCTCCGTCTTCAGGTCGAAGCTGATGCGCAGATGTACGCAGCCCTGGCCGAAGTGCCCGTACATCGGCGATTGGTAACCGTAGCTGTGGATGAGCGCAAAAAGCTCGCGCAGGTACGCGCCCAGGCTGGCCGGCGACACGGCGGAGTCTTCCCAACCTTCCCAGCCGCTCTTCATGCCCGGAGTGAACACCGAAGCGCCCAGACCCGACTCACGCACACGCCACACGCGTTCCGCTTGCTCAGGAGAGTAGAAAGCGACCGTAGGCGGCTGGACATACGATTGCACGGTCTGAATCAGGTCCTCCGCTAGACGATCAACCTCGTCGCTTGAGTCCGCCCCAAACTCGCACAGCAGAAAGCCCCGTCCAGCGGGAAGCAGCTTGACGTCGTCCACGTTGAGGTTCTTAAGCAACATGCAGTCGACCAGGTGGCCGTCGAAACCCTCAAGGCCGATCGGTTTGTGCTCGAGCACCAAAGGAACGTGGTCGGCAGCGAGGTAGGCATCCTCGAAACCGAGGGCAACCAGCCGCCGATACTGCGGGCTCGGCGTCAGCTCGCACGTGGCCTCGAGAATCGTGACACACGTGCCTTCCGAGCCGACCAGCGCACGGGCTACATGGAAGCCGTTCTCGGGCAAAAGCTCGTCGAGGTTGTAGCCGGAGACGCGTCGCGGAATGTCTGGAAAGCGCTCCCGCACCAGCGTCGCAAAGGTATCGCGCAGTCGCTTCAGCCCAGCGTAAATCTCACCCCGACGCCCGCCCTCCGCGATGATCGCCGCAAGCTCCGCCTCACTCGTCTTGCCGACCGTCATGCGAGTTCCGTCGTAGAGCAGGATGTCGAGCGCCTCGATATTGTCGACCGTCTTGCCGCCCATCAACGCATGCACGCCGCAGGAGTTGTTGCCGATCATGCCGCCCAGCGTACAGCGGCTGTGCGTCGCCGGATCCGGCGCAAAGGTAAGGTCATGCTCTTCCGCCGCATCGCGCAGCGCATCGAGCACAATGCCAGGCTCTACCCGCGCCCTACGCGCCTCGGGGTCGAGCGCGACAATACTCCGCATGTACTTTGAGAAGTCAAGCACCACCGCCACATTGCAGCATTGACCCGCGACGCTGGTTCCCCCGCCGCGTGAGAGCACAGGTGCACCAAACTCCCGGCAGGCAGCAATCGTTGCGATGACGTCGTCCGTGTCTCGCGGCAGCACCAGGCCGATCGGCACCTGGCGGTAGTTCGAGGCGTCGGTGGCGTAAAGTGCGCGGGATGCAGCATCGAAGCGCACCTCTCCGCGCACGGTCGCACGCAGTCTCGCCTCCAGCGCCTCGGCCTCAGAGAAACCCTCGTGAGGATGCCGCAGCGCGCGTGTTTCCGGGCTCGTCAGGATGGGAAACAAATTACTGCTCGTCATTGCGGTTCTCGCTCTGCAGACCGGCTAGGGCCACAGTACCGGTACGCCCCTCAGCCTATCCGCCAAGCTACTGGTTCGGCGTGGGCTTAGCTTCTACCTGCGGCGCGACCCATCCTCCCGGAGGGGTCGTGTGGCTGCTCGCGGGTGGACCCCACGTTTGCACTTCGTACACCGTCACCGGCGAGGGCGACTGTAGAGCATCGTCGACGATTCGCCAGGCCTCTTCTACATAATCCTGCCGGGCAAAGATCGTGGGATCACCGGCCATCGCGTCGGTTAGCACACGCTCATAGGCCTCCATTTCGTCCGGCAGCGCATGATGGCTGGCAACCAGTTCTGCGACCTGCCGATGGCCGGCCAGATCAGGCGGCGCGACCGAAACGCCAATCGCTATCGTCATATCGGGGCTGATGCGGAAACGCAGGTAGTTGTGCTCAATCCCGCTCTCGGAGGCCTTGGTGATGGGCGGTTTACGAAAGCGCACAATCACCTCGGTGCAGGTCACCGGCAGGTTCTTCCCCGCACGTAGAAAAAACGGAACTCCCTGCCAGCGCCACGACTGAATCTCCAGGCAGAGCGCCGCATAGGTCTCCATCTGCGAATCGGGTGAAACACCTTTTTCGTCCAGGTAGCCGCGGAACTGGCCACGCACCAGGTGCTCCGGGGCAACCGGCGAGATTGCTTTCAGCACCTTCACCTTCTCATCGCGCACCGATTCGCTGTCCTTGCGGGCGGGCGCCTCCATGCAGAGATTGCACATGATCTGGAACAGGTGATTCTGCACCACGTCCCGCACCGCTCCGGTTGCGTCGTAGAAAGCTCCCCGGCCCTGCACGCCGAAACTCTCGGCCATCGTAATCTGCACGCTGTCAACGTAGTCGCGGTTCCAGACCGGCTCAAGAAAGGCGTTTGAAAACCGGAAAGAAACCATGTTCTGTACCGGACCCTTGGCCAGATAATGGTCGATCCGAAAAATAGAGCTCTCCGGAAACGCACCCAACAAAAGCTGATTCAACTTCTGCGCAGAGGCCAGATCATGGCCGAACGGCTTCTCCACAATAATGCGTGCGCCATCCGCCGCGCCGGACTTCACCAATTGGTGAACCACCTCATCAAACAACGCAGGTGGAATGGCGAGATAGTGAGCCGGATGCTTGGCCCCTCCAAGCTCCTTCTTTACCGCTTCAAAGGTGGCGGTGTCGGAGTAGTCACCATCGACATACCGCAGCAGCGAGCTCAGCTTCTCCCATGCCGCGGCATCCACACCGCCGTACCGGCGCAGGCCGTCTTCGGCCCGCGCTTTTAACTGATCGAGCGTCCATCCCGCCTTGGCCACTCCGATCACGGGAACATTCAAAGTACCCCGCCGCACCATCGCCTGGAGTGCCGGGAAGATCTTCTTATGAGCAAGATCTCCCGTGGCACCGAAAAACACAAGAGCATCTGACTGCACTTGAGGCACGTGCGTTCCTTTCCTGTACGGAGCCCGCGCTACTTGGCCGCGGGCTTCTCCAAATGTCCGCCAAATCCAAAACGCATCGCCGAGAGCACCTTGTTGGCAAACTCGTCTTCTCCACGAGAACTGAAACGTTCGTAGAGGGCCGCCGTCAGAACCGGCGTTGGCACGCCTTCGTCGATGCCCGCCTTGATCGTCCAGCGGCCCTCGCCGGAATCGGACACACGCCCGCCGAACTTCTCGAGCTGCGGGTCGCCGGCCAGCGCCTGCGCGGTTAGATCAAGCAGCCAAGAGGCAATCACGCTGCCGCGCCGCCATACTTCCGTCACATCAGTCAGGTTGAGATCGTACTGATAGTGCTCGGGATCACGCAGCGGCGTCGTCTCGGCGTCAATCTCCCCAAGATGCTTGCCGATGCCGGCACCTTTGAGCAAGTTTAGGCCTTCCGCATAGGCAGCCATCAACCCATACTCAATGCCGTTGTGCACCATCTTCACAAAATGTCCGGCACCACTTGGTCCACAATGTAGGTAGCCCTGCTCGGCGGTTCCTCCCTGCTCGCGGCCCGGGGTCACGGGAATATCGCCCTTACCCGGCGCGATCGCCTTGAAAATAGGATCCAGATGCGCAACCGTGTCGCTTGGACCGCCGATCATCATGCAGTACCCGCGCTCCAGCCCCCACACACCGCCGCTCGTCCCCACATCGACGTACTTGATATTCTTCGGCGCAAGCTCCTTGGCACGATTGATATCGTCCACATAGTACGAGTTGCCGCCGTCGATCAGGATGTCGCCTTCTTCCAGATGCGGGACGATTTCGGCAATTGTTTTATCGACGAAGCCGGCCGGAATCATCATCCACAGCGCGCGCGGTCTCGTCATTTTGGCGATCATGTCTTCAAGCGACGTCGATCCGGTAATGTGCTCGTGGCTGGAGACGTCTTGAACCACCTTGGCGGACGTGTCAAAAACCACGCACTCATGGCCATTGCGGGCCAGCCGCTTGACCATGTTCGATCCCATTCTGCCGAGACCTATCATCCCGAGTTGCATGTATCGCTCCTAGATATCAATCTGCCGCGTATGTGATGTCGTCTTAGGTGAGACCGAATCAGATTCCGAAGGGCACCTTTATCCTACCGCTTGGGGGCCATCCACTTTATACAGGACAAAGAGGGTAGAAGTTGCTTTGCCTTGATCAGACCCTACCGAATACAGCATTTGACCCAGGACACAGCCCTTCGTCTACACTTGTTGGAGCCTGAACCACTCAAGGCATCGAGTTTGGCATAGAGAGCGCTGGAGAATGCATGAATAATCGCGAACGGAAGATGCTCGAACTGCTGAAAACAGGCCGTGATCACTTCGGTTATGTTGCCGTAAAAGCTGAGTTTGAAGCAGAGGGCACACGCGTCGATGAGCTGCTGCGCCTGGTCGAAATCTGCCGTAAAGCCGGATTAAAACTAGGTTTAAAAATCGGCGGATGTGAAGCCATGCGCGATCTGATCGAAAGCAAGCAGATCGGCGTCGATTACATCATCGCCCCCATGATCGAAAGCACGTACGCGCTCACCAAGTTCGCTGAGGCTGTCAGCAAAATCTATACCGCCGAGGAGCAGGAAGAGACTGACTTCCTCTTCAATCTCGAAACCATCACTGCTTTTCAACAGCTGGACGCGATGGCGCATGAAACGGAAAAAGCCAAAGAGCTTGCCGGCATCGTCTTCGGACGCGTGGATTTCTCTCTCTCCGCCGGTCTGGGCCGCGATGCCATCAACGGTAAGGAAGTCACAGACTACGTGCTGAAAACCGCCGCAGCCTGCAAAGAGAAAGGCCTCGACCTCGTCGTCGGCGGCGGAGTGTCCTCTGACTCCATCCCCGTCCTGCGCCAAATGATCGACGTGCACCTGACCCGCTTCGAGACGCGCAAGGTGATCTTCGATGGACAAGCCGCAAAAGAAAACCACATCGATCAAGGATTGCTGAACGCCGTGCACTTTGAGCTGTTATGGCTGCTGAATAAGCGCGATTACTACGGAGCCATCCAACAGGAAGACACGAAGCGCATCGACATGCTCGAGAAGCGCTGGGCTGTGCTCAACCGCTAATGGAGACTCCGCAGGAGCATCTTCTGGTCTTCGGGGCCAGCGGGGCGATTGGGCGGGCGGTCTCCGAACGCGCGCTCACTCGGGGCTGGCGCGTCACCGGTGTCGCTAGAAGCGCGGATGCGGGTCTGGCCAAGGGTTGCGGACAGATAGCTCTCGATCCCATGAAGAGTCAGTTCGACGGAACGCAGTTGCGCGCAGAACAACCCTACACCGGCGTGTGCTGGGCCCAAGGAGCAAATCGTAATGATTCCATATACGACGTGGACCTCGAACAGCACATGGCTCTCTACCAGGCTAACGTGGCCTACATTCTGGTGACGCTCAAGGCGCTACTCGCACACACGCTGCTGGCTCCGTCTGCCAGGCTCTGCGTCATTAGCTCTATCTGGCAAAACCTTGCTCGGCAGTCCAAGCTCTCCTACTGCATCTCGAAAGCCGCGCTGCAAGGCCTTGTGCTCTCCGCCTCGGCTGACCTCGCCGTAGATGGCGTACTCATCAATGCCGTACTGCCGGGGGCACTCGAGACGCCAATGACGCGGAGCAATCTCACCAGTCACCAGATCGACCGACTTAGCAGTGCCACCGGCTTTGGACGGCTTCCCGCCCTTACCGACGTCGCCTCGCTTGTGCTGTATCTCTGTTCGGCGCAGAACACCGGTATCACCGGGCAATTCATCGCCGCGGATTTAGGATTCAGCCATGTCCGCATCGTTTAGCATTTACTCCTCGACTGGCTCGTACGACGTCCGTGTGGCCGCGGAATCTTTGACGCAGACACTAGAGCAGCAGTCGGACGGGTACCTGCTTGTAGACGCTTTCTTCCGCGACACGATCGAAAAAGCTTCGCACCAGGCACTCTTTCTCGCAGCTGAGGAGCGGGAGAAGTCCCTCGACCGCATGCCGCTGCTGATCGAGCGTATGCGTGCCGCGGGCGTGCATCGCCGCACCTCGCTCACCGCCATCGGTGGTGGAATCATCCAGGACATCGCGGCCTTCGCGGCGTCGGTGTACATGCGCGGTCTGCGTTGGACCTACCTTCCCACCACGGTGCTGGCCATGGTCGATTCCTGTATCGGCGGCAAATCGAGCATCAACGTCGGCCCTTACAAAAACCTGGTCGGCACCTTCCATCCGCCGGAACATATCTGGATCGATCCTAGCCTCGCCGAAACGCTTCCGCGTGATCAGTTTGCCAGCGGGCTTATCGAGGCCGCAAAAATCTGCTTCTGCCGCGGCGAAGAAGCCTTCCGCACCCACATGGCCGCCAGCCCATCGACGACGATGAGCACAAGCGCGCTTCAAGC
Source organism: uncultured Acidobacteriaceae bacterium (assembly GCA_964252655.1). Taxonomy (GTDB): domain Bacteria; phylum Acidobacteriota; class Terriglobia; order Terriglobales; family Acidobacteriaceae; genus Edaphobacter. The sequence goes on along the minus strand of CAXUNR010000005.1, from coordinate 18,291 downwards.
AGTGATCGTCAATAGTCTGCAAGCCAAAAAGTATTTCATCGAGATCGATGAGTTCGACAAAAAGGAACGTCTGCTCCTGAATTTTGGCCACACGTTCGGCCATGCCATTGAAGGCGCGTCCCACTATGCAATTCCTCATGGGATTGCTGTAGGGATAGGCATTCTTTGTTCTCTAGCTTTTCAGCGGGAGCGTGGCATTGCCTACGAAGGTATGGAGCGAATTGCTGTCTTTGAGCGGCACCTGCACACGATGGTGAACAGCTTGTCAGGAATCCGCGAGCATTTTGCGGCTCTGTCCATCGACGACGTGATGGAGCGATTCGCCTCTGACAAAAAACATACGGGCCGTCAATTTACTCTTATTTTAGCGAATCAGGCCGGGAATGTCGTGCTTGAGCAGATTGACAAAAGCGAGCAAGCCAACCAGGCGGTGCGCCACGCGATTGAGACGACGAGAGAGAGTTACACAGAATGACCAAGTACTCCGATCTATTGGCCGAATGGCTAGTTTCCCTCGGCTACACGCACTGCTTCTTCGTAGCCGGCGGAAACATCATGCATCTGCTGGAGTCCTGCAGTCGACGTCTCACCTGCATCCCGGTAGTTCACGAAGTCGCCGCCGGTATCGCCGCCGAATATATGAACGAGGCGCAACTCGGCCCAAAAGCCTTTGCGCTTGTCACCGCCGGGCCCGGGCTGACCAACATCATCACCGCCATGGCCGGGGCCTATCTCGAGTCGCGTGAACTCTTGGTCATCGGTGGCCAGGTCAAGGTCTCTGACCTCGCGCAAGGCCAGCTCAGGCAGCGTGGCATCCAGGAAATTGACGGCGTGGCCATCGCCCGGGCCGTCAGTGTGCGGTCTGTGCTGATGACTCAAGTCGTCGATCAGGGAGCTTTTGCGGCGCTTACAAGATCTGGCGAGCAAGGCCGCAAGGGCCCCGTCTTTCTCGAAGTGCCTCTTGATTTACAAGGGGCCCAGGTGGACGAAGGCGCGCTGAACACAGGCTCTCCTAGGGCTGAAACTTACTTCGAGCAGCTATCCGAGACCGCCATCGAAAGCATCGCCCGGAAGGTACACTCGGCGCAAAGACCCGTCCTCCTGCTGGGCGCTGGCATTGATCGCGCAACAGCCAAGGATCTTCAGGACCAGCTTGCACACACGGGTATACCCCTTATGCTGACCTGGAATGCAATGGACCGCGTCGGCGCAGATCACCCGATGTATTTCGGCCGCCCGAACACCTGGGGCATGCGCTACGCCAACGTTTTGCTTCAGCAAGCAGATCTGCTCGTAGCGCTCGGAACGCGGCTCTCGCTGCAGCAGACTGGCTTCAACTGGCAGCAATTCATTCCCGCAGGAGAGATCGTGCAAGTGGATTGTGACGCCGCCGAGCTTGCCAAGGGCCACCCGCGCGTAGCGGTCCCGCTCTGTGGGGACGCAAACCGTGTGCTTCGCTCGCTCCTCAAGCTCGACCTTGGCGTGCACACGGAGTGGATAGACTTCTGCCGGGATGTCCGCAGCCTTTTGCCGTTGGTCGAGCCGGTAAACCAGACCGGCAGCGGCTACCTGAACCCCTACGAATTTGCCGACAAACTGTCTACGCTCTGCGATGCGGACGATCTGGTGATTCCCTGCTCGAGCGGCAGCGCCTTTACCACCATGATGCAAACGTTCGCACAGAAGCAAGGTCAACGCATCGTCACCAATAAAGGCCTGGCCTCGATGGGCTATGGCCTATCCGGGGCCATTGGAGCCGTGTTCGCCGGTATGGGCCGCCGCACCATCCTGGTCGAGGGAGATGGCGGGTTTACTCAGAACCTCCAGGAGCTTGGCACGGTTGCGGCTAACAAGCTGAACCTCAAAATCTTCCTCTACGACGACAACGGTTACGCCTCCATCCGCATGACGCAGAAAAATTATTTCGGCGGACGCTACGTCGGCTGCGACACCGAGACCGGCCTCGGCATCCCGAAGTGGGAGCTTCTCTTCCCGGCTTACTCGATTCCAGTCATGAGAATTGGCCCTGGCTTCGAAGGCGACCCCGCTTTTCAAGCCGCGTTCGAAGCCTCCGGCGCCCACGCCTTCCTTGTGCATATCGATCCTACCCAGACCTATTTTCCGAAGATCAGCTCGCGCGTCACGGAGACTGGCTCGATGGAATCCAACCCGCTACACCGCATGTCCCCCGACCTCGACGAGGCCACAGCAAAAAAAGTTCTCCGGTACCTGCCCGCCTAGCCATGCCGTCGCCCCTACCTACCCACGATTTGGACGAGATTCTCGACGCCACGCGTTCACTCTGGGACGAGATCCGCGGGCAGCGGCTCTTGCTCACTGGAGGCACAGGCTTCTTCGGCTGTTGGCTGGTCGAAAGCTTCCTCTACATTAACCGCGCCCTCACCCTCGACGCGCACCTCACCGTACTCAGCCGCGATCCGGAGCGCTTCCTTGCCAAGGTCCCACATCTCCGTGGGCAGGCCGCGCTGACCCTGCATCCAGGTGACGTCCGCGACTTCCGCTTTCCCGCAGGAGAGTTTGCCTACGTCATCCATGCCGCCACGGAGGCCAGCGCCAAGCAGCTCGCCGAGCATCCGCACCAGATGCTCTCAACCATCCTCGCCGGCACGGAACGAACCCTCGACTTCGCCGCCCAGGCCGGCACTCGCAAGCTGCTGCTCACCAGCTCCGGAGCCGTCTACGGCCCGCAGCCGCCGCCCCTGACCCACATGCCGGAGGACTTCCCCGGAGCCCCCGATCCCCTGCTTCCGCACAGTGTCTACGGCGAGGGCAAGCGAGCCTCTGAGCTCATGTGCGCGCTCGCTGCCCATCGTACGATCCGGCCCGGCCTTGAGATTAAGATCGCCCGCTGCTACGCCTTCCTCGGCCCGCATCTGCCGCTCGACGCTCACTTCGCCGCCGGAAACTTCCTTGGCGACGCGCTCGCGGGGCGGCCCATCGCCATCGCGTCTGACGGTACCGCGCAACGCTCCTATCTCTACGCCTCCGACCTCGCCATCTGGCTTTGGACCATGCTCCTCCGCGCACCCTCGCTGCGTGCCTACAACGTCGGCTCTGAGCACACGGTCAGCATCCGCGAGCTCGCCGAAGTCGTCGCCGCTGCCGTCAACCCCTCCACCAGCGTCCACATCGCACAGTCCGCGATTCCCGGAGCGCTGCCGCTCCGCTACATCCCGTCCACCGCCCGCGCACAGCAGGAGTTAGGCCTACGCCAGACCGTGCCGCTCGATGAAGCTTTTCGTCGAACTGCGGCCTGGCTCGGGCTACCATAAGCAACAGTCCACACTACGACGGCATCCCCTTCCCCAAATGAAACTCATCAGCATCGTCACCGCCTGTTACAACGAAGAAGCCAACGTCGAACTCCTCATCGGCCGGGTGCGCGAGGTGATGGCAGGTATGCCCGAGTACCGCTACGAGCACATCTTCATTGATAACCACTCCGCCGACCGCACCGTTGCCATCTTGAAGCGCATCGCCGCGACCGATCCGCGCATTCGCATCATCGTTAATGCGCGCAACTTTGGTCACATCCGCTCGCCCATTCACGCGCTCTTTCAAGCCACGGGCGACGCTGTTGTTTCGCTGGTCGCGGATCTGCAGGACCCTCCCGAGATGATTCCCGGCCTCATCGCTGAGTGGGAGGCCGGTGCCATGTGCGTCCTCTGCATCAAGCGCACCAGTGAAGAAGCCACCCTCATGTTCTGGATGCGTAAGCAGTACTACCGCGTGGCGGAGAGCCTCGCCTCAATCGAAACTTTTCAGAACTTCACCGGCTTCGGCCTCTACGATCAGCGCGTCATGCAGATCGCCAAATCGTACGGAGACCCCTACCCCTACTTCCGCGGCATGATCGCCGAGATCGGTTTGCCCTTTAAAAAGATCTTTTACGACCAACCCAGCCGCAAGTTCGGCATCACCAAAAACAACTGGTACACGCTCTATGACATGGGCATGCTCGGCATCATCAACCACTCCCGTGTGCCTCTGCGCCTAGCCGTCCTGGCCGGCTTCGTCGGGGCTGGCCTCTCCTTCATGCTTGCTTTCATCTACCTGGTCCTCAAGCTCCTGTTTTGGAGCACGTTCACCTTCGGTCTCGCGCCCATGCTGATCGGCGTCTTCTTCATCGCCTCTTTGCAGCTCGTCTTCCTCGGCATCCTGGGCGAATATGTCGGCGCCATCTACACCCAGGTACAAAAACGGCCCTACACCGTCGAGCTCGAACGCATTAACTTCCCTCTGCCGCAGGATGCGCCGCCGATCCTGGCAACGTCTCACTCTGCGGCCGTGGAGGGTGCCGCACCCGTGGACACAAAACACCCTGTAGAACACGCCTACAACTCCGCATCCCCTCTCAACATGACCGAAGTATCTATCGGCGGAGCGGGCGTTCCCTGACGCCGCTTACGGGCCGGGCGCTCAGGACGAAACCGATCAGCAGCACCGAAGTCGCGGCTTCTCCGAAGATCGTCAGGTCACACCGCAGCGGCAATGCGTGATGCGGCATAAGAAAGTGCGCCAGGCCCGCAAATCCAATCAGGCCGTACGCAATCAGTGCCGCCCGCGTGCCGACCCGGTAAGCGGCCCAGGCCAGAGGCGGAAGAACGCACCAGGTCAGCAAAATGGCACGAGGCGTAAGCCACGCAGGCCCTGGATACAGGTCAAGGTGCGCCGCGTTATCGGCAAAGTGGATCGCCGCAGCAAGAAGAGACAAGCCAAGAAGCACAACCAATACCCGGCGTCGCTGGGACGAGCTCATACGGCATCATTGCACGGCCGAGATGCTCGCAATCCTTGCAGCGCATAAGAAGAGCTACCCGAAGGGGAACCGAATGCTCTACACTCGGTGCCGGGGCCACTCTCGGCGAGTGATCGTCGGTCTCCTCATTCAGATCTTAGGACGATCCCTCTAATGGCTTTCGCAACCAGCACCCGGAACACTGGTTTTACCAGCACCTCCCCCGCGACCACCGACGTTCGCGCCATGTCGATCGCCACCACGCTCTTCTTCATGTGGGGCTTTTTGACCTGCCTCAACGACATCCTGATCCCGCACCTCAAATCGATCTTCGAGCTGACCTACTTCCAGGTCATGATGGTGCAGTTCGCCTTCTTCTCGTCCTACTTCGTCTTTGCGCTGCCGGCCGGCAAACTGGTCGAGTGGCGCGGCTACAAACAAGCCATGACCATTGGCCTGCTGGTGATGGCGACCGGCGCGTTTCTCTTTCTGCCCGCCTCGCGGCTGCCCTCGTTTCCCCTCTTCCTGACCGCCCTGGTGGCGCTCGCGGCCGGCATCACCTGTCTGCAGGTCTCTGCCAACCCGTACGTGGCGAACCTCGGCCCGGAGCAGACCGCCTCCAGCCGCCTGAACCTGGCGCAGGCTTTCAACTCGCTCGGAACCACGCTGGCCCCGTTCTTCGGCAGCGCGCTCATCCTCACCGGGGCCGCACTGCCACTTGATAAGGTGCACTCGCTCTCGGCGGCATTGCTGCAGCAGTACCGCATGCAGCAGGCTTCCTCGGTGCGCATGCCCTACCTCGGGCTCGGCCTGGCTCTGGTCGCCTTGGCTGCCGCGCTCAGCCTGCTCAAGCTGCCGGCACTCGACTTCACCCAGGCCATGCGCCCATCGGAGAACAAACGCTCGGGCGTAGCCGACAGCATCTGGAATCATCCTCAGCTGCTCTTCGGCGCACTCGGAATCTTTGTCTACGTGGGAGGCGAGGTCTCGATCGGCTCCTTCCTGATCAACTACTTCGAGCTGCCGAACATCGGCCACCTCACCGAGAAGGTTGCCGCCTTCTATGTCTCGTTCTACTGGGGCGGCGCCATGATCGGACGCTTCGTCGGTTCCTACGTGCTGAAGTACGTCAGCACCGCCGTGGCGCTCGCAACCGCGGCCGCCATCGCCTGCGGCCTGGTCGTGCTCTCCATCCTTTCGTTCGGCCACGTGGCCATGGTCAGCATCATCGCCGTCGGCTTCTTCAACTCCATCATGTTCCCAAGCATCTTCACGTTAGGCATCGCCAACCTCCGAGAACTGACCAGCAAGGGCTCGAGCCTCATGGTCGCCGCCATCGTCGGCGGAGCCATCCTGCCTCTGCTGCAAGGCAAACTCGCCGACAGCTTCGGCGTCCAGCACGCCCTCATCGTCCCCGTAGTGTGCTACGTGTACATCCTGCTCTTCGGCATCTTCACATCGCGGCAGCGGACGGCAGTCCCGCAGGTCATGGCGGATCCGGTTTAGACGGGGACGCCTTTGCCTCTGGCCTTACGCGAGAAGCGAAGCACGCTCTCAGCCAGGATCACGGCAAGCCCAGCAAACAGCAACAAACCTCCGGCAAGAGGATGCCTCCATAAAAAGGCGAGCTCAAACCCGGACGGGTAAGCCTGGTACCGGCGCGGCATACCAAGGAAATCCACAAGAAAGCGTGGAAGAGATGTCATCAGCCAGATCACGCCCATCCAGCCAAGCACGGCAAGCGCAAAGCTGCCGTCGTCGACGAACAGACCAAGAACCTCACGAAAGATAGTGACAATCCAGCGCAAAGGCATTCTCCTAAGCCGCGCTTGACAGCGGAGCCGGTTGGCGGAGGATGCGGACCAGCAGCGCGGCAAGCATCCAGTAAGCCAGCACCAGCATCACGATCGACCAGTCAGCGCCTAGCCAGATGAAGCCAAGCCCCTCTCCGACCCAGAAGGTGCCAAAGGCGGAGAGCAGGGTGCCGACCACAAACTTCAACGTGTTCTCCGGAACACGCGTCAACGGCCGATGCAGGACGAACCCTAGGGCTGCAACCAAAAGCAACGCGGCCGCCGCACCCAGCCCGGCGGGGAGCAGCATCCCAGTGCCACCTGCGCCGATGGCGATCACGATGAAGACGACTTCGGTTCCTTCCAGCATCGTGATGTAGAAAGCCGTGCCGAAAGCCACCTTGTCCCAACCGGCACTGAGGCCGGCCGTGCGCATGGCGGAAGCACTCTTCCGGAACGCCGCCTCTTCATCATGCACAGGGATCAGGCCGGCCGCGCGAAGAATCGCTTTCCGCAGCCAGCGCAGACCGAAAAGCACCAGGAGAACGCCCACCACGAGCTGAACGATGCCCAGCGGAAGATGGGTGAGCGCCCGGCCCAGCAGCAGGACCAACCCGAGCAGCAACGCAACGCCCGACGCTGCGCCTACAAGCGTGGAACGCCATCCTCGCACACTGCCAACCGCGAGAACGACCGTCAACGCCTCAACGCCTTCCACCAGCGACGCAAAAAACGAAGCCATCATGGAGGTGCCAAGATGCGCCCAACTCAATTCCATACAGCCTCTCTGCGTTCGAAGGTCAAGCCGGATCGTAGAGCAGGTTCTGCCCCAGCCAGCGCTCCACCTCGGCCACGCTCATACCTTTGCGCAGGTGATAATCGGCCACCTGGTCGCGGTCAATCTTGCCGAGCGAAAAATAACGCGACTGCGGATGGGCGAAATAAAGGCCGCTGACACTCGAGCCCGGCCACATCGCGAAAGACTCCGTAATGCGAATGCCGGTGTTCGCTTCCACATCGAGCAGACTCCAGATTGTGCCCTTCTCCGTGTGATCGGGGCAGGCCGGATAGCCGGGCGCGGGCCGAATGCCGCGATACTTTTCCTGGACCAACTCGGCCGGAGTAAACGTCTCCTGGCAGCCATAGCCCCACGCATCGCGGACGCGCTTGTGCAGGCACTCGGCGAAGGCCTCGGCAAGGCGGTCCGCCAAAGCCTCCGCCATGATGGCGTTGTAGTCGTCGTGCTCGGACCGGAAGCGATCGCCCAGCTCCTTCAACCCGATGCCGGTCGTCACGGCAAACGCACCCAGATGATCGGGCAGGCCGGTCTCTTTCGGCGCAATGAAGTCGGCGAGCGAGCGGCAAGGCTCCGTACCTTCACGGCCCACCTGCTGACGCAAAAAGTGGAACCGTTCGAGCATCGTCCGACGAGCGCAATCGGTGTACACCTCCACGTCATCGCCTACCGCGTTGGCCGCAAACATACCGTACACGCCGCGCGCGGTCAGCAGCTCTTCGGCAATAATCTGGTCCAGCAACACCTGGCCGTCGGCGAAGATCTTGCGCGCCTCCGCGCCTTGCCGCTCATCGTCCAGAATGCGCGGATAGATCCCCTTCATCCCCCAGGTGTGAAAGAACGGCGACCAGTCGATATACTCGCGCAACGTGGCGAGCGAAAAGTTGTCCAGCACGCAGACGCCGTGAAAGCTGGGATGCGGCAGGTCCTCAGCACGCCACTCGATCGGCGTCCGCCGGGCCCGCGCCTTGGCGAGCGGTACGGCAGTCTGGCGCGGGGTGGCGTACGCCTTGCGCAGGGCCTCGTAGTCCTCACGATACTGCGCAAGGAAAGCTTCGTTCCCTTCCACGCTAAGCAGGCTGGTGGTGACAGGCACGGCGCGGCTGGCGTCGAGCACGTGCATCACCGGCTGGCTGTAATGCGGTGCAATCTTGATCGCCGTATGAGCGCGGCTGGTCGTGGCGCCTCCGATGAGCAAGGGCTGCTTGAAGCCGCCGCGTTCCATCTCGCGGGCGACATGCACCATTTCATCCAGCGACGGCGTAATCAGCCCGCTCAGCCCAATGATGTCGACCTTCTCGGCCCGCGCACGCTCAAGGATCTTCTCCGACGAGACCATCACGCCCATGTCGATGACCTCGAAGTTATTGCACGCCAGCACCACGCCCACAATGTTCTTCCCGATGTCATGCACATCGCCCTTGACCGTCGCGAGCAGAATCTTGCCCTGCGCCTTGACCTCCTGGCCGGAAGCAAGCATCGCGGCCTTCTCGGCCTCCATGTATGGAGTTAAATGCGCGACCGCCTTCTTCATTACGCGGGCAGACTTCACCACCTGCGGCAAAAACATCTTGCCCGCACCAAACAGATCGCCCACCACGCTCATCCCCGCCATCAGCGGGCCTTCAATCACCAGCAGCGGACGCCCAAGCTGCACACGAGCTTCTTCCGCATCCATCTCGATGTAGGTGTCGATCCCCCGCACCAGCGCATGCGAAAGCCGCTCCTCGACCGTGCCAAGCCGCCACTCCTCGGCCTTCTTCTCGTTGACGACCGTGCCGATATTCTTAAGCTTTTCCCCATGCTCGACCAGCCGCTCCGTGGCATCGGAACGACGGTTGAGCAGCACGTCCTCAACGAGCACCTTCAACTCCGGCTCAATCTCCTCGTACACCTCGAGCATGCCCGCGTTGACGATGCCCATATCCATGCCGGCCGCGATCGCGTGGTACAGGAAGGCCGAGTGCATCGCCTCGCGCACCTTGTTGTTGCCGCGAAAACTGAAGGAAATATTGGAGACGCCGCCCGAGACCTTGGCATGCGGCAGGTTGGCCTTAATCCAGCGCGTGGCCTCGATGAAGTCGACCGCGTAGTTGTTGTGCTCCTCCATCCCGGTGGCGACGGTGAGGATATTGGGATCGAAGATGATGTCCTGCGGGGGAAAGCGCAACTCATCCACCAGCATCCGGTAGGCCCGCTCGCAGATGCGAATCTTCTCCGCATAGGTGGCGGCCTGTCCTTGCTCGTCGAAGGCCATCACGACCACCGCAGCGCCATACTTCAGCACCGTACGGGCATTCTGCCGAAACTTGTCCGCGCCCTCCTTGAGTGAAATGGAGTTGACGATGCCTTTGCCCTGCAGGCACTTCAACCCTGCCTCGATGACCTCCCACTTCGAGGAGTCGACCATGAACGGAACCCTGGCCACCTCGGGCTCGCTGGCCAGCAGCTGCAGGTATCGGTTCATCGCGGCGACACCGTCGATCATGCCTTCGTCCATGCAGATGTCGAGCACGTTCGCGCCATTCTCCACCTGCTGCCGTGCAACCGAGACCGCCTCCTCGTACTTGCCTTCCTTGATCAGCTTGGCAAACTTTGGCGAGCCGGCCACATTGGTGCGCTCGCCCAGCAGCATGAAGCTGCCTGGCTGCTGCGTAAAGGGCTGCGATCCCGAAAGACGGAGCGGTCTGCTCTCAGGCGGCGTACTCACGCGGCAACCTCAAGCGACTCGAGCGGCCGCGGCTCCTGATGCTCCAAAGCCTTCGCGATCGCCGCGATGTGCTCCGGCGTGTTACCGCAGCAGCCTCCGGCAATGTTGATCAGGCCTCCCCGAGCAAAATCTCCCAGATACCGAGCCATATCCGCCGGCCCAAGATCAAAGCCGGTCTCCGACAACGGATTGGGCAAGCCCGCGTTCGGATAGCAGGAGATCGCCACATCCGCCCTCGCCGAAAGCTCCGCAAGAAACGGATACATCAGATCCGGTCCAAGCGAGCAGTTCAGCCCAACCGACAAGGGATGCACGTGCTGCACCGCGTTCCAGAACGCCTCGGTGGTCTGCGCCGAAATCAGCGTCTCGCCGCCGCGCCCGACCGCCGCCGAGATCATCACAGGCAGCTCCTTGCCCCGCGCAGCCAATCCGTCCTCATCGAAGACCTCGCGAATGGCCACCAGCGCCGCCTTCGCATTGAGCGAGTCAAAGATCGTCTCAACCAGCAAGAGATCGACACCACCGGCGATCAGCGCACGCACCTGCTCGATGTATGCCGCCTTCACCTGGTCAAAGGTCACCACGCGAAAGCCGGAGTCATCCGGGTTGGGGGAGTTCGAGAGCGACACGGTCAGCGGCCCGATCGCTCCAGCCACAAACCGCTGCCGTCCCGTCGCATAGCCCACGCGATCCGCCCACTCGCGACACTGGCGCGCGGAGGTCTCATTGATGTCCCAGGCCAGCATGCTAAGCTCCGGGTTCTCAAGAATCTCCTGGTAGAAGGCCGGGTCCTTGCGTCCACCTCGCTCCCGCGGGTCATCGACAAAAAACTCGCTTTGCGTAATGCTGGTCGCGCCAAAGGTGTTGGTCTCAAGAATATCCGCGCCGGCCTCAAGAAACCGCCGATGAATATCGCCGATCATCCCCGGCTGGGTCAGCGAAAAGAGATCGCCGTTATTGAGCAAATCCTTGGTTGCACGCCGAAAACGCTCGCCACGCATATCCGTCTCAGTCATCCCGTAGGTGCGGATGGTCGTTCCCATCGCACCATCGATGATGGCGATGCGTTGCCGAAGGATCTCCCAAAGAGGGTGTTGGTCCGTGGTGTTCATGGCTTCCTGATGATCAGAGCACGTTAAACGCGCATGCGATGCACGGGCTGTGCGCCGTCTTTAGTATAACGAGACACAATCAGACACTTAGCTGCGCGGGAACAAACCTTTTCCCGAGTCGCGACGAGCCCTTGAACTCCTGCAAATGCACCGCTGCAACTCGCCGCTCGCGCGATCACACCTTTGCAGCACCGCGCCTACACTTTTGTCTCTCTGCCGCAGACCGATGAGGCATGTTGCATCTGAAGGGGGAATGACAGTATCGCGGCATGCGTATGAATCTCACCTCCAGGCACTCCGGTCCGGCTCTTCCGGGAGCGGTTACCATTCCGCTTTCGCTCACCATTCAACCTTCGTGCGGGCTTCCCGGCACACACGTCTACACCACCGATAGCGCCGCCCTCATGCGCCTGCTTAGGGAAACAGATCTACCCTCTACAGTCCTGAAACGCTTCCACAGCGAACTTTACACTGCACCTAGCGCCCGTCTGCGCGGCGTCAAGCTCAGCGACGAAACCCTCACGCAAATTGGATATTTCTGTGACTAGACCGTTCCTTGTGGGTTGCGGCCCCTGGGAACTTCCTAAGCGTTTGTCCCAGGAAAGACGCCGCCAGCCAAAACGCGGAAGCTCTGGTAATGGAAAATGATCAAAACGACGAAGGACCGCCACCGGTCAGGAGCTCCGGCAGCGGTCCAGCGGCCTAACCCACACTCAATCAATGACTATCTCTAACGCTGACAAAGTACTTCGCCACGCTTCCTACAAACATACGGGCGTTATCCGGCGTCGGAACACCACCCTGCAGGATCGTGTCGTAGGGCACGGCTGCGCCGTACTCGGAGCGCGTGCCGTCTATGTTTTGTGAAAGAACCGTGCCATCCAGGTCAACTCCGGCGAACAGCCCCTTGGACCGCGAGTAGGTCAAAAACTCGGCATTCAGCCTCCAGTCGGTGCCAGCCTGCGCGTCGCGGCCAACTGGTCCGGCGGAGGCAGCAGCATCCCCGCCAATCTTGAATTTGCTTGAGAGCATATGCTCCAAGCCGCCATGATTCATTGCGACCAGGATAAGGTCGGTTGACTGCCCGCCGGCCTGAAATCCAAAGCTTCCACCCTCCAGCTTGACAAACACCGGAGCACTCCAGCCTTGCGGCGTCCGGCATGTTGCCACACCTTGACCGTACTGCGCACCCACCAGAAAAGCGCCCTTTTTATAGCTCGGAATCACGACGACGCACGAGGCTCCCGAAAGAATCGAGCGGGGAATCGCCTTGTCCGGAGTTCCCATCACTTCTTCAATGACTGCCGATGCTGCGTTGAGCCGCTCCCCGTCTTTGCCCTTGTCTTGCGCCAAAAGAGATTGGGTACATCCTGTCACCACCATCGTGCCGACTGCCACACATGCTGCGAATCGCTTCATGAACTCCTCCGTTTGCCCTCACGGGATAAAAAAATGTGTCCCGCTGGCATCCGTAAAACTTGGACGAATCTTCATCAAGGTAGGTTGGCTTGCGCCTAGGGCGGGGAGCAAAGTCAGCAAACTGCAGACGCAAAAAATGGGGGTTGCAAACGGATCAGAACTGCTTCTGCCCCGCTACAACCCCACTCTCCCAGGTCTGTTGCTTGAAATGAGAGTGACAGATAACAAAAGTAACCGCAACGGTACTAAGGTATAGCTACTTTAGTAACTTTTGGTGGCTCACCACCTTCGTTGCCCACCGCCGCTCCAGAGCCCGCATACTTAGCGCCGTCCGGTTATCTACGCCGGCCTTCCGCATCAGCCGTCCCATGTGCGCCTTCACGGTGCTCTCATCGACGCCCAGCCGGGACGCAATCTGCCGGTTCGGCTGTCCAAGTACCAAGAGACTTAGTACCTCAAGCTCACGCTTGGTGAAATGGACCTCGACATGCTCCTCCACCGTGCGGAGCCTGGACTCGAGCAGGTGTGACAGAACGCGGCGCGGCGCCCACAAAGAGCCCTCCATGACAACCTGGAGAGCGGTTCGCAGCTCCTGCTCACTCGCCGCATGGGTCAGGTACCCCTTCGCACCTGCGCCGATCACCCGTTCGACGTACGGGAGGCCAGTCTCCTGCCCAAGGACAAGGAGCCGGGTTCCGGGCCGCTGCTCCCGAAACGCACGCAGCAGCAGGAAGAGTTCATTCGTTGTGGAAGAGTCCACCAGCACAAAGCCGAGCGGCGCACATAGATGGTCGTCCGGTCCCGACACCATAATCAGGTCGAACTCCTCCTGATCCCGGAGAACCGACCGGATGCCCATAATGCGCATGCCGTCCTCCGCAAGTAGCCCAATCCTCGGTAAACGCCCGTTCTGCATTTACTCTCCTACAACTTCGGAAGCACGATTCCTTGTTGATGCTGGTACTTCCCTTTACGGTCTGCGTAACTGACCTCACATACCTGATCGGACTGGAAGAAGAGGATCTGGCAGAGTCCCTCATACGCGTACACCCGGGCCGGAAGCGGTGTTGTATTCGAAATCTCGAGCGTCACGAAACCCTCCCACTCCGGCTCAAAGGGAGTCACATTCACGATGATTCCGCAGCGTGCGTAAGTCGATTTGCCCACGCAGATCGTCAGCACGTCGCGAGGGATCTTGAAGTACTCCATCGATCTCGCCAAAGCAAAGGAATTGGGGGGAATGATCACGCTGGGCGCCTGCACACTCACAAACGACCGTTCGTCGAACGCCTTGGGATCGATAATGGCGCTGTTTACATTGGTGAAAATCTTAAACTCGTCCGAGACGCGCAGATCGTACCCGTAGGACGATAGCCCATAGGAGATCACTCCATCTTTCACCTGCTTCTCGCTAAAGGGCGCGATCATCCCGTGCGCGAGTGCCTGCTCGCGTATCCAGCCATCGCTTTTAATCGACATACGTGATTCTCCTCATAGCAGGTGACTTAGTCACCCCACATACTTTCTATTCCAGTTGTTTCCGTGTTCGCGGATGTCCATCCTCTAACCATTTGGTTCCATTGACATTCCCGCCTCCCCTTTCTACCATCACAGCTACCACCGGGCCTTTGAAAAGGTTTTCCGGGCTTGCGCTCCATGCGGTGCGTGAATACCCCTCCACGTTGACGAAGCACACGAGGCAGAGTTGATCAAACAGGATCTGATCCAACGGGTCGTCGAGCGCACCGGTCTCGTTCGCACCAAGGCAGAAGCCGCCGTGGATGCCATCTTCGAGTCGATGAAGCAAAGCCTCGTCGACGGCGAACGCATCGAGCTCCGCGGTTTTGGCGTCTTTACCGTCAAGCCTCGCAAAACCGGGGTCGGACGCAATCCGCGCACCGGAGCCGAAGTTACCATCGCGCCAGGCAAAGCCGTCCGCTTTAAGGCAGGCAAGGAGCTGCAAGTTCTCGACTGATTCGTTCCGCCTCCGGTCCGTCCATTCCGCACCTCTCCGCCGAACTCAGGTTCCTATTTGACCTCCCCATCCGTGATCGATCCTGCCTTTCCCCGGGTCTCTGTGACCAGACGCATCGCCTTCGCTCCGCTCGCGATTCCCCTGGGCCTGGCGCTCGTCACTCTGTTCACCACCACGGCGGTGGGCATGCGTTACATGTACGACTTTCACCATGGCATCGCACCCCTGTCGTCGGACGCAGACGTCCTGCCGTATCGCTGGGCCTTTGCCAACCTGCGCAACCTGACCAGTGGCTTACCTTTCTCGCTCACCCTGATCGGCATCCTGCTCACCCATGAGTTTGGCCACTACTTTGCATGCCGGTTTTTCGGCGTCCGTGCCACCCTGCCCTACATGCTGCCCGCTCCATCGCTCAGCGGTACCTTCGGTGCGGTCATCCGCTTGCGCTCGCGTATTGCCAGCCGCACCGCCCTCGTCATCATCGGTGCTTCCGGCCCCGTCGCCGGCTTCCTCGTCACCGTCTGGACCCTCGCCCTAGGGCTTTCGCTGTCCACCTACACCGATCACGCACAACTTCCGCGCGTCGGCGTCCCGCTGCTTCTATCCCTGCTCCGCGTCCTCCACTTCGGGGGCAAACCCGGGCTGGACTATCTCGCCACCCCGCATCCCATCCTCATCGCCAGCTGGATAGGCCTGCTCATCACCGCGCTCAACCTCATCCCGGCCGGGCAACTCGACGGCGGCCACCTCGCCTACGCCATCTCGCCCACCGTCCATCGCTGGTCGTCACGCCTGGTCATCGCCACCCTCTTTGCTCTCGGCATCACGCAGTGGGCCGGCTGGCTGCTTTGGGGAGCCGTCCTGATGACCCCCGCTATGCGCCACCCTCGCGTCTCGGACCGCAGCCCGCTCAGCCCCGCAGCCAAGCTGCTCATCCCGGCCTCGCTCGCAATCTTCCTGCTCTGTGGAACCTACCAGCCCTTCGCGGGCTACAGCCTACTGGACATCCTGCACGCCATCCCTGGCCGCTCCCACTAGATCTCAACGCAACGGCACTCGCGCCAAGCAAGCCAGCTACATCAAGTGCACCGCGTCTACGTCCACGATCATCTGCCGCCGCGGAATGCCCGCTTCCGCCGCAAACCCGATCATCCCCCGCAGCGCCTCGCCCAGGGCAGCCCGTCGCTCCGCCCGCAAAATCAGGTGAAACCGATAGATCCGCTTGATCTTGACGATCGGTGCCGCCGCCGGCCCCAGCACCCGCACCCCCGCCGGTCGCGCCCGCTCAAACCACCGGCCCACCTCCGCCGCCCAGCCTGCCGCCTCCTCCATCCGCTCGCTCTGGAGAATCACGTTCGCGATCACGGCAAACGGCGGATAGTGCAGGCTGCGCCGGAACTGCATCTCCTTGGCCACGAAGCCCGGGTAGTCATGCCGTGCCGCGAACTTCACCGCGTAGTGCTCCATGTGGTAGCTCTGCACCAGCACTTTGCCCGGCAGCTCGCCTCGCCCGGCGCGCCCGGAGACCTGCGTCAGCAGCTGGAATACCCGCTCCGCCGCCCGGAAATCCGGCATGCCCAGCGCGTAATCCGCGCCCACCACCCCCACCAGCGTTACCCCGTGGATGTCATGGCCCTTGGCGATCATCTGCGTACCGACCAGCAGGTTGATCTCCCCCGCATGCAGACGTGCCAGCAGCCGTTGCATGTCATGCCGTCCGCGGGTCGTGTCGCGGTCCATGCGTCCGATCCGCGCCTCCGGAAACAGCTCCCGTAGCTTCTCCTCACCCTGCTGCGACCCTGCTCCTAGAAAGTAAAGATACTCACTCGCGCACTTGGGGCAATGCTTCGGGACGACCCGCCGAAAGCCGCAGTAATGACACTCCAGCCGCTGACCTGCCTCAGCCCGGCCATCACCAGCCCCGTCGACCGGCTTGTGATATGTCATCGCAATCGCGCAGTTCTCGCACTCCACCTTCTCCCCGCAGCTGCGGCATATCACCGTAAACGAGTACCCTCGGCGGTTCAGCAGCAGGATCACCTGCTCGCCGCGGTCGAGCGCCGCCCGCGTCTCCTCCACCAGCCGCCGCGAAAAGATCTCCTCCTTGCCAACCGCAGTAAACTCCGCCCGCATGTCGATCAGCTCGACCGCCGGCAGCGCCCGGCCCATTACCCTTCCGCGCATCTCGACCAGCGCATACCGCCCGCGCTCCGCATTCGCCCAGCTCTCGAGCGACGGCGTCGCCGACCCGAGCACCACCACGCACCCATGCAGCTTCGCCCGCATCACCGCCACGTCGCGGCCATGGTAGCGCGGCGTCTCCTCCTGCTTGTACGAGCCGTCATGCTCCTCATCCACAATCACCAGGCCCAGCCGACCGATCGGCGCAAACACCGCCGACCGCGTCCCCACCACAATCCGCGCTTCGCCTTGCCGGATCCGGTGCCACTGCTCGGCGCGCTCATCCGGAGTCAGGCCCGAGTGCAGCAGCGCAACCTCACTGCCAAACGCCGCCACCATCTGCCCCGCCATCGCCGGTGTCAGCCCGATCTCCGGAACCAGCAGCAGCGAGCTCATCCCCGCATCGAGCACCCGCCGCATCGCGGCAAAATACACCGCCGTCTTGCCCGATCCGGTCACCCCGTACAGCAGATGCGGCCGAAACCCACCCTGGGCCACCGCCGCCGTTAGCGTGCCCACCACCTCCATCTGCTCCTCGTTGAGGGCGTGCTCATGCGCATGCTTCTTCCCGCGCGCACCCACGCCTCCCATGGCAAACTCCTCCGCCTCTTCCTCGATCCGCATCAAGCCACGCCTGACCAGCGTCGCTACACTGGACTCCGGCACCCCTCGCCGCCGCAGCCGCTCCCGCAGATCCGCCAACCCCAGTCGCCCACCCACCGCGGCCAGTTCCGCCAGCACCGCCACCTGATTCGCATTCAGCGCCGGGAGCCGCCGCCCACCCAAGGCCAACTCCGCGGGATCAGTCTCCCAGGCCTTCGAACTGGGTTTCAGATCGCTGAGCCCCAACTCCGGGTGCCCCAGGTCTCGCTCTTGAGACCTGGGTTCCACCCCACCAATCTCACCTCCCAACCCCACACTCTCCACCGCCACCGCCACCTTCACCACCCGCCGAGCGTCCCGTTCCTCCGCCAGCGCCTCCCGCACCAGCCACTTCTTCTTCACCATGCCTTCAAGCAGTCCACGTCCCGCGCCCGTCGCCGACCGCAGTGCTCCCGCCTTGGCTGCCTCGCCGCTCTCCAGGTAGTTCAGCACCGCATACTCCCGGTTCTGCTCCTCCGGCGTCAGCCGCGAGCGCCGCGACGCACCTTTCGCCGCGCCCTCATACAGCACCCGCCGCCCCGCCTCGCCGATCCGGTACACAAACTGCCGCCGCACCTCCGCCGAGAGCGGCAGCATCCCGCGCAGCACCTCCCCCACCGGCGCGCAGTAGTACCCGGCAATCCACCGCGCCAGCTCCATCTGCTCCTGGCCCAGCAGCGAGCCGTGATCCATCACCGCCTGCACGGGCTTCGCCTCCACGCCCTCGGGCAGTGCCTCGTCGTGCAGCCGCACCACCACGCCCATCAGCCGCTGCCCGCTGAAGGGCACAAGCACCCGAGCCCCCACCGCCGGTACCTCCCCATGCACCGCATAGGTAAACGTCCGATCGAGCGGCACCGGCAGCGCGACATCACAGAAAGCAGGCACATCTCCCACGTTACCC